>NZ_JBXWOF010000003.1:0-416516 GCF_059610745.1 Ruegeria sp. CDSC042 | reverse complement strand
AGTACCCTGCAAATCAGGGCGTTTTGTGGTTTAGGTAACAATAAGCAGGGTCCAAAAGCCATGCCAAGAAATCGTTTGATTGTCGGCGGCAATGTAGTGGGTTTTGCGCCTGAAGCGAACGGCAGAAATGCGGGCTGCGACCGCAGTATCGTTATCGTATACTGTATGTCCGGAAAGGGCCGTGATCCGCGCGCATAGTCCTCGCCGCTAATATGCTGCGGCGACACCGGGGGCTGCAAGAAGCCTAGACTGTCCAGACATCATCGAAGAGAGGTCGCCCGCTTTGTGGATTATGGGCGATAGACGCTTAAGAAGATCCGCTGTATCAAGTTTCTAAGGCTGCTCAAAATTGGACCAGTCATGCCCGTCACTTCGGCTCACGCTTCCTCACCGTAGAGATAGAGCTTTTCACCTGACAGGATCGCAAAGTGCAGATCCTCAAAATCCTTTGGCGACATATCCCCCCAATTAGGCGTTTCAACGACCTGCATCTGGCCAATACGTTGGCCAATTTGACTGAGGGTTTTTGCTTGTCCGCATCGTTGGGCGTCGTAGCTTTTGAGCAGGTCAGGTAAATCTTTGGCTGCGCCCGCAAGCATTTCCAGCGCCAGCGCGTCTTCTAATGCCTTTGTAGCCCCGCTTGCGGTGTGCGGGCGGGTCATTGTTCCTGCATCGCCAATCAGCAGCGTTCTTTTGCTGACATAGGTATCGACGATGCTGTCATAGATCGGCTGTATCGACACGTCTTTGTGGCGGGTTTGGGCGAGGAGGCTGCGAATGGCGGGAGGAAAGTGATCGTTCAACAGCATCTGAAGCTCGGCGAACGCCGCCATCGTGACACTGCCTGGAGGAATAGATTCGACGCCGTTCAACGGTTGTGCTTCAGGACAGGATGCGTACACCGCCCAATTCACACGGCGTTGCCCGGTCGCGGCGCTGCCGTCAAAATTCGGGATCATGTAAAGGACTCCGTGTCCGCCCGAAAAAGGGACAGTCAACCAGGCCGTCTCTTTGTCGATCGCCTCAATCAAATGGGTGTCGGCACACTCTGCCTCAGGATAGTTCCCGCGCCACAGCACATAGCCTGCGTAGTCCGTTTCGATGTGGGGATGCATCTTTTGGCGCACCGCAGAGTTGTATCCATCCGCGCCTATGAGAAGATCAAAGTCACGCGTCTCACCGTCCTGGAAGGTCACTGTGACTCCATTTGCAGTCTCTGCGAAATCCAAGAGCATCTTGCCCTCGTGATAGATGTCATCGGAGACTGTTTCCCGCAGCGCACGCCACAGGTTCCCCCAGTTATTGGCGAAGGCGGGGGTCGCTTGGGTCCACAAGCGCTTTCCGTCACGACTTCCATCGGGAAACTGCCACCAACGCGATTTCATCTCGCAACTTGGGAAATTCTTAGGAAGATATCCCTTGTCCATAAGCGTGGCGCGTAGAGGGCCCGGAATGCCGATGCCGGACCCGCGGTCCATCAGCCCTTTTGAGGATCGTTCGAACACGTCCACATTGCAGCCAGCTCGGGTCAACGCTGTTGCTGCGGCGCAGCCTGCGATGCTGCCACCGATCACTCCAACTTGCAAACCTTCCAGACTCATGCATTCCTCCCAAGTCGAATCCACATAACTTTACGTTGTATATTTAATTATACAATGTAAAATAAAGAAATGCACAAACCCACTAAGCGATCAAAAAAAACAAACAAACGCCGTGACTTAACGGTGGACAAAATTGTTGAAGCGTCCCTTGTCGTTTTGAAGTCAAGCGACCCATCCGCACTTACAATGCGGCGCGTGGCAGAAGAATGCGGTGTTTCAGCCATGGCGATCTATCATCATATCGACGACAAGAACCAACTCGCCACCCTCGCAGTTGATAGCCTCTTTCTTGCAGCCGCGCAGGGTCTGCGAATAGGGGAAGATTGGAGAGACCGCTTACTCGATTTTTTGGAGGAGGTTCGAAAGCGGCTATTGGAAACACCTGGTGCGGGCATGATCTTTGTCCGCCAGGCTATCATCGGCCCCGGAACCGCTACCACGACAGAGCTGATGTTTGAATGTCTCAGGGCGGGTGGATTCAGCGGTAGGGCCATCGCCGAAGCGAGTGACGCAATTACCATGCTACTCATCGGATCGATCGCCAACGATCTCACCCGGCCACCGCAGATACGTGAGGAGTTGGGCAAGCAACTCGCGCCCGAGGATACCCCGATATTACAAAAGAACATGCAAACCTATGCAACCAGAGACGGCGGCGAACGGTTCATGCTTGCTATAGGCTGGATTCTTGATGGGGTCACTCAAGCGGATGCAACAGGATCCAGAACCAAAACCTTATAAGCCGATCTTGATCTTGATCTTGATCTTGATCTTTGGTTTTTGGTCGGCAACTCCGTTCTTCACACCTTAGACCGACCTGTGCTCTCAGCGTGTCCCGTGAATGTCCGGAATGCGGGCTGCGACCGCAGCATGTCGGTTGGCTGCTGGATGTCGGCTCTGGGCCGAGTCTGCTTGCGCAATGCACATAGTTGTTTCGGCGGGTTCGTTCATTGCTTCGCGTTCTCAAATTACTCAGTCATTCTTGTTTGGCCTGAACATCCAAATATCGGATTAGAACTCTTGGGATGGACGGCTAATACCTACTGTGATCCTATGCTGTCGCAGTTCATGGGCATTCAATGCGATCAGCTTCGTATATTGTAGGTATTTTGGTAGCCATTGCCGCCAGCATTGGCCTTTATTTGGTTTCTTACCAGTACTTCGTTTCGGAGGAGCTTTCGAAAGCTCAGGGCCGGCTCTCTCTCTACCAAAGTTCGGTAAACAGCGAACTCGAACGATTTTCCCACCTCACATATGTGCTGTCACAGGATTCCTTTGTAATTGGAACAGCCGAAGGAGACGGCACCGGAGCTTTAAACCGACGCCTTGAGGATTTTGCGGAGCGGGCGGAGCTGGATGCTATCTACCTGATGGACGAAGACGGGATCACGATTTCCGCATCGAACTACCGCAACACAGAGAGCTTTGTTGGCCAGAACTACGCTTTCCGCCCGTATTTCCAAAGTGCCATTTCTGGCAAACAGGGCCGCTTCTATGCCATCGGGGCGACGACTGGTCTGCCAGGATACTTCATCGCCAACGCAGTGCTTGACGACCAGGGAGATTCAACTGGCGTCATAGCGATTAAGATCGATTTCTCTAATCTTCAGGATAGTTGGAAAAACTCGGGCGAACAGGTTCTTTTGGCCAATGAAGACGGTGTCGTTCTGCTTTCTTCGAACTCGGATTGGCAATATCGCGCGTTGACGCCATTGTCAGAACCACAGCGAGAGCGAATTCGAAACGCCCGGCAGTTTCCGGGGCAAGCCTTAGATGCGTTGGATTGGGTTGAGTTGCCGGGAGATCAGGCCAGAATTGCGGGGACGAAGCGCTTGCATCTTGCAGCAACGGATTTGCCTCATGGCTGGTCGCTTCACTATTTTGCAAGTGACGATCAGGCTGTAGCGCGCAGTTGGCTTGTAACTGTAGTTTTTGTCCTCTTGGCGGGGCTCACATTTATCTTCTTCCAGATACAACGTGCGAGACGTGTAAGCGCTGCCTTGGCGCGGTCCGAAGAGGAAGAAGCAATGCTGCGCGAAGCAAATGAAAGGCTTGCCATCGAAATCGACGACCGCAAAACCGCCGAGCGGAGCCTCAAACGCACCCAGGGCGAGTTGGAGCGCGCAAGCCGACTGGCCGCTCTTGGGCAACTATCCGCGTCGGTCACGCATGAGCTGGGCCAGCCCATCGCGGCGATGCGCAATCATCTGGTGGCTGCAGAGATTTCATCTTCCGGTGAAACCAAGCTGCCACAAAAAATCGGCAACCTGGTTGACAGAATGGAAGGGATCACACGCCAGTTACGGTTTTTTGCACGGTCGGAGAGTGAGGCGTTCGACGACGTAGACTTATGCACTTCGGTTAATGCCGCGTTGGCTCTGGTTGCCCCAAACATCGAACAGGGCAAGGTGAAAATCTCAATTGATGCGTCGACTGGTCCGGCGTTTATCCGGGGCAGTGCCCTGCGGATCGAACAGGTCATCACAAATCTTTTGCGCAATGCCATAGATGCTACGGATGAAGCGGATGCGCCTGAAATCCATATCGCTGTCATGGCTTCTGATGATGAGGTCGTGTTGGAAATTCAGGACAACGGTCACGGGTTGGGCGAGGCAACGCTGGCAGAGTTGCAAGAGCCATTTGTAACCACAAGAGAGAGCGGGAGAGGCATGGGCTTGGGACTGGCCATTTCCACCAGCATTGTCAAAGATCACGATGGCACAATGACGGCCCGAAATCGAAATGGCGGCGGAACAATTTTCCGTGTCACCTTCCCGATAGCCTCAAATACTGAAGAAACGGACGAATGAACCTGCAGCAACCCTTCAAAGTTCTGGTCGTTGATGATGACAAATCAATGCGACAGTCTCTTGTTGAGTTGCTCGAAGCCGCCGACTGGACTGTCAGCGCCTTGCCACGTGCGACTCAGGTGACGGAGCATCTGGCTAACGCCTCGCCCGATGTCATTCTGTCCGATGTGCGTATGCCCGGCATGTCGGGACTTGAATTGCTGGCCAGCCTGGACAGGCATGTGGCGCCTCCGGTCGTACTGATTTCGGCGCATGGTGACATCCCGATGGCCGTTCAGGCCATACAGGACGGGGCGTATGGGTTCATCGAAAAGCCATATGAACCACGGCGATTGCTTACGGTGCTGAGGCACGCGGCTGAACAAAACCGAATGCGAAAAAGCAATGCCCGCCTCAAAGACCGGCTGTTCAAACTGTCAGGCCTTGACCGCATCCTGCTGGGACAAACAGACGCCATTACAGACTTGCGACAAGATGTACTTGATCTTGCTGATACTTCGGTTGCGGTTTTGTTGCAGGGGGATACCGGCACCGGGAAAGAGCTGGTTGCCCATGCTTTACATGATTTGGGTCGCTCGCCGGAGGCACCGTTTCTGGCGTTGAATTGCGCCGCATTGTCTGCCGATACGTTTGAAGCGGAAATGTTCGGCGTCGCGGGTGAATCCGACGGAAGGCTTGTGGCGGCATCGGGTGGGACCTTGTTTCTGGATGAAATCTGCTCGTGCCCACCAGCGGCGCAGGCCAAGCTGTTAAGGGTCATCGAAGATCAGCAGGTGCTGCCGGTGGGGGCTGTGTCGCCAGTGCCAGTAAGCTTCAGGGTCGTGTCAGCAACCAACGAGGACATTGTATTGGCAGCCGAGGAAGGCCGCCTGCGTAAGGACCTTTTGTTTCGACTGAATACTGTTGTCCTGTCTTTACCTCCGCTACGTCAAAGACGGGATGATCTGGTTCTGTTGGCAACGCATTTCTTGAACGAATACGCGCAGATTTATGAGATAGACGCACCAGAACTCGATCAGGACGATTTGGCTGCTCTGCTTGCACATGATTGGCCCGGCAATGTGCGTGAATTGCGCCATGTCTGCGAACGGCGCATTTTGGCGGCCCGGCGCGGAGGAGGGTCAGTGGCGCAGGCGATCCAAAGCGATCAGCATTTCGACGATGTGCCGGATACGCTACGCGAAGCGGTTGCTGCTTTTGAACGCGAGCTCATCGGCAAAGCCGTCAAGGCGCATAAAGGCCGCATGGATGCCGCCGCCGAAGCGCTTGGGATTGGCCGCCGGACGCTCAACGAAAAGATCGTCAAACTTGGTCTCGATAAAGAGGCTCTGTTGTAGGCGAAAACAGCTCTGCGGAAATCCGCAGGGCGCCCGGGAAAACGCGCGCATTTTCCTTCATAGTCAGGACGCCGCGCATTCTGAATACTCCGCCCAAACGAATTGCATGATCTGGGAGGAGCCACTATGCGCAAACACCTTAACCGGGCGGCCATTGCCGCCTTGTCGCTGACCGTTGCATCCGAAGCACTGGCCGTCGAATGGAATGTATCCCTGTGGGGCAAGCGTCGTGCTTTCACAGAGCATGTCGAAAAGCTGGCTGAACTGGTGAACGAAAAGACCAACGGTGAGTTTACCCTGAACGTCAGTTATGGTGGCCTGTCGAAGAACAAAGAAAACCTCGATGGTATTTCGATTGGTGCGTTTGAAATGGCCCAGTTCTGCGCTGGCTATCACCGCGACAAGAACCCCTCGATCACTGTCTTGGAACTGCCGTTTCTGGGCGTGACATCCCTTGAACAGGAAATTGACCTGTCGATGGCCGTTTATCAACATCCAGCCGTTGTCGAGGATCTGGCCCGCTGGGACGCGACTCTGCTGATGCCGTCTCCGCTACCGCAGTACAACCTTGTCGGGGTAGGTGACGCGCCGAAATCTCTGACCGATTTTGAAGGTCTGAGTGTGCGCGCCACCGGCGGTATCGGTAAAGCGATGGAGACGGTCGGCGCAGTTCCGACTTCGATGTCCGCATCCGAAGTACGTCAGGCAATGGACAGCGGCATCGTCAAAGCCGTCAGCTTTGCACCACACGCCCATATGTCCTTTGGCACTATTGAGAACGGTACGTGGTGGACGACGAACCTGAACCCCGGAACAGTCAACTGCCCGGTCGTCGTGAATACTCTGGCACTGGAAGATCTGTCCGATGAACATCGTAAAGCTCTGCTGGGGTCGATAGACGAAGCGCTGGATCACTACGTTTCCCAATACCAGACCAAAACGATGGAAGCTTGGGGCCCCGAGCTGGATCAACGCGGCATCGAACGGGTCACGTTCAGCGATGAAGAAATCGCGGCATTCAAAGAGGCCGCCGCCGCACCCGCAGCAGAAGCCTGGATTGCGGAAAACACCGAACGCGGTCTTCCGGCGCAAGAGCTCTATGACCTCGTGACCGGCAAGATCGCCAACGGTAGCTAATCCACTCACCACCCGACGTCGGCCAAGCTGGCGTCGGGTGCCTATTCCCCTGATAGCGGAGCACAACGATGGCCGGGTCATCCCTGGTGCTGTCCGACGACAGCCGTCTCAGCATTCTCGATCAACATCTCTACAAACTGGAGAGCTTTCTGGCTTTGATCAGCGGTCTTGCGGTTTTCTCTCTGATGGTCATGGCCGTTGTCTCCGTCGGTGGTCGGAACATCGCCAATGCGCCGCTTCCCGGGTATGTCGACTGGATTGAACAGGCCATGCCGTTGATTGCCTTCATGGGGATATCTTATGCGCAGCGCGATGGCGGCCACATCCGAATGGACATGTTCGTTGGTGCACTTAAAGGCCGAACGCTCTATATCGTTGAATTCGTGACAACCGCCGTCATTCTGGCGCTGATCGTCTTGCTGATCTGGGGGAGCTGGGCGCACTTCGCGCGCAGTTTCGACTATGGTGCCCCACTGTGGAGCCGCGACAGTTCCATTGACATCAGTATCCCGCTGTGGCCCGCCAAGCTGTTGGCACCCGTCGCCTTCAGCGTGCTTTGCATAAGGCTCTTTCTGCAGCTCTGTGCCTACGGTCGTGCGATTCGCCATCCTGACCAGCCGCCTATCGCCGTCCCGTTGATTCCCGATGCCGCCACCCAGGCTGCAATGGAAGCCGAGCATGTCTCGGGCCACGACAACTGAGGTAAATTCTGATGGAACCCATTGAAATTGGTCTGATCGTCTCGGGCGGAATGCTTGTTCTTGTGGTGCTGGGTATGCGTGTGGCTTTTGCTGCCGCAACGGCCGGAATGGTTGGCCTGATCTGGATCTTCTGGGCCAAGTTTGGGTACGACCCGGCGCGGTTCGGCAAGGCTGTGACTGTGGCCGTCAAAACAGCGGGGCAGGTGCCGCATTCCAAGATTTCGAGCCAGGCGCTGAGCCTTATCCCGACCTTCATCCTGATTGGCTACCTCGCCTACTACGCGGGCCTGACCAAAGCACTGTTCGAGGCCGCCAAGCGATGGCTGGCATGGGTTCCTGGCGGGCTGGCGGTGTCGACCGTCTTTGCCACCGCCGGGTTCGCTGCGGTTTCCGGAGCCTCGGTTGCCACATCCGCCGTTTTCGCCCGCATCGCCATCCCCGAGATGCTGAAGATCGGCTACGACAAGCGCTTTGCTGCAGGTGTCGTCGCTGCAGGCGGCACATTGGCGTCGCTCATCCCTCCCTCGGCTATTCTGGTCATCTACGCGATCATCGTGGAGCAAGACGTGGGCAAACTGCTTTTAGCCGGTTTCATTCCGGGCATGTTCTCTGCTTTGATCTATGGCTTGCTGATCATTGGCATGGCTGTTGTGATCAAAGACTTTGGCCCCCCAGTCTCAGGCTTTACATGGAAAGAGCGTTTCATGTCTCTTCCGCCTGCATTGCCTATCTTGTTTGTCGTCGTGACGATTATCTTCTTTGTCTACAACCCATTTGGAGGCGATGCTTGGGGCACGCCAACCGAGGGTGGCGCAATCGGTGCCTTCGTTGTCTTTCTGATGGCGCTTTACCAGGGCATGCGCTGGTCCGAACTTAAAGACGCGTTGCTGGAGACGGCCAAGCTAAGCGTCATGATCTTTACCATCATCTGGGGCGTGCTGGTCTATGTTCGTTTTCTGGGTTTTGCCGAACTACCCAGCGCGTTCTCCGACTGGATCACCTCGCTTGAGATGTCACCAATGCTCATTCTGATCTGTATCCTGCTGGCTTATGCTGTACTGGGCATGTTCATGGATGCGATAGGTATGCTGCTGCTGACGTTGCCCGTAGTTTACCCAGCCGTCATGGCGTTGAACGGTGGTGAAGCGGTAAGTGCGACCGATAGTACCTTTGGAATGTCCGGCCCGATGTGTGCCATCTGGTTTGGCATTCTGGTAGTCAAAATGGCCGAGTTTTGCCTGATCACCCCACCTATCGGGCTGAATTGCTTTGTAGTGGCTGGCGTGCGTGATGACCTAAGCGTTCAGGATGTTTTTAAAGGTGTAACGCCTTTCTTTCTGGCGGATGCAGCGACGATCGCAATGCTCGTTGCGTTCCCTGCTATCGTTCTGTGGCTTCCTGGACAGGTTTGAATTGCAGGGGATGATTTTTGAGCGCGGTTTGCCGGTGCGGCTTAGACAAAGATGCAAGATGCGTGCCATTCATGAATAAGCAACGGCGACCAAAAGCATAGATAGCTGGCGTCATTATCTGTTCAGTCGTGTAAAGGCGTGTCGACTGAATTGGGCCGTCCGCATGATCAGCTATTGGTGGGGCAGGGGACCTTTCTGCAACGGCACCGGAGCCTGTTGTGAGCCCAAAGCAGAATCTTGAGAGATAGTGGAAAGAGCACTCCGCCGTCACCACGGCGAAGTGCTGAATAGTGTGTGTCTAGCTGCCTTTCGTCGAGCGTGCGAAATCCTGTAGAACGGTAACTCACGGTCTGCAGGGCTAAGCCGCCACTCGCCGCACCGTCCACTAAGAAGCGCTCCGCGAACTTTGCGGACCCTGGAACAGCCTTTGACACAACAATTTGGAACGTCGCAGTTAACCGCGTGCACACCAGCATTGATTTCGAAAAGGTCCCAATGCCATCATCTTCTAAAAGTAGGAGGGGATTAGATGTGGAAACCAATCATATTTGCTTTTTTGATTGTCGTGACTGGTGCCGCAGCGGCTATGTCGCACGATGTGCGGGATCCAGCGACTTTGCAAAAACCGCTTATTCAGGACTTGCTAACCGAGTCGCTCAAAAGCACTGAGGGCTTGGAGGTTGTCGTGAGCCATGTTGCCCTACCACCAAACCTCACTTTACCAATGCATTGGCATCCCGGTGAAGAATTTGCCTACATTCTGCAGGGCAGCGTCACCCTCATCCTAGACGGCGAAGGCGAACAAGAAGCTTTTTCAGGTGACGTAGGCGTCGTTCCGTTGAAAAAAGTGCACACCGCTCGCTCAGGGGACGAAGGGGCAACCATTTTGGTGTTCCGTGTCCATGAGGAGGGCCAGCCAGGCAGAGTTTTGGTCAGCGACTGATTTTCAAGACAAAGGCGAAATATCCTTTACCGAATGCATGGTTGTCGGAACCGGGGGGATGCCGTTTGCCTTCACACTTGCAACCCTGCTTTTTTCCACCCGCTGCGCCAGCGATCAGCGCAGGTTGGAATAGAGAATAATGGTAAACGTGTTGTCTCGGTTATCGAAGCCGCATTCGGAGCGATTTCGTTCAATTTGACAGCCGCTGTTTTTGCCGCATCTATGTCATCGAGCTCAGCGAGCGAGGCAATCAGCATCAGGTGGCTCATCAGGAAGGTTGCACGCACAGACAAGGCTTCGCGACAGGCCTGCGCGGCTTCCTCATAACGTCCCAAGTGAAACAAGGCGGCACCCTGTCCCATGAAAGCGGCGTGCCGCAATGGATCACCCGGGCTGAGTTCGACAGACCGGACTGCATGTTCCAGCGCCTTGTCAGGGCGATTCAGCAAATAAAGATTTGCAGCGGCGAGCATGTGGACCGTCGCCGCGTTGGGATTTTCCGACAATGCTTCCTTAAAGGCTGTCCGCGCGCGGGACAGGTCTTGTGCCAGCATAGAGATCGAATGTGCGGCATAAGCCTTTGCAATGCCGTCCGCGCGATCGCTCCGCAGCACCTGCTCTGCGGCCGCGACAGCTGACTTGGGTCCCTGATCTACAGGTTCCAAACCTTGCACAAGACGTTGGATATGAAGCCATGCTAGCAAGCCCGCTGCGGAGGCGTATTCCGGATCTCGATCCAAAGCCAGTTTTGTTAGTCGTATTGCCTCTATGTTGTCTTGGTCAGTCAGCAAGTGGAAATGTGATAATGCTCGGAGGTAGAGCTCGTATGCCTGTAAGTCCTTGGTGGGTTTTGCACGCGCACGATTTGTTTCAGCGTGCCGCACCGATGGTTCAATAGCTGTAACTACGTCTTCGGTGACTTGATCTTGAAGATCAAAGATGTCGTCGAGCACACCGTCAAAGCGGTCCGCCCACAAATGGCTCCCATTTTCGGTATCTATGAGCTGTCCCGTGATGCGGACGCGCTGCCCGGAACGCCGAACGGAGCCTTCCAGTACATACCGAACCCCTAGGTCGCGGCCCACGTCGCGGATGTCCGTGCTTTTCCCCTTATAAGTAAAAGAAGAGTTTCGTGCGACGACCATCAACCAACGAAACCGCGATAGCTCAGTTATGATGTCTTCCGTGATGCCATCGGCAAAGAATTCCTGCTCCGGATCACCCGACATATTGTCGAATGGGAGCACAGCGATTCCCGGCCTCACATCCGCTTTGATCGCGAGATTGGCTTTCGTACCCTTTGGCCAACACCAGATTCCAACATGGCGCGTGATGTTTTTCAGTTCGGTTTGCTCTCCGCCGTCGAATAATCCCGCATCGTTACGGTCAAGGCTGTTATGTGACGTATCCGAAAAGAGCACTTGTCCCGGCTTCGCGAGAGCCTCCAGACGCGCCGCAACATTGATGCCGTCGCCGAAAATGTCATCGCCATCGGTTACCACTTCCCCTGTGTGAACCCCGATGCGCAGTTTGATGTGGTCAGGTTTGAGGGCGGACTGAACTGCAATCGCGCAAGCTGCTGCTTCAGATGGTGATTGAAACTCGACGATCCAGCCGTCACCCATGCTTTTGATCAGTGAACCATTGGTATCTTCCACGATCGGGAGAAACGTGTCCTCACGGAAGGTCTTTAATGCAGCGACTGTGCCAGTACGGTCCTGATCCATCAGCGCGGAATAGCCCACAATGTCGGCGGCCAATACCGTCGTGAGACGTCTTCCCATTCACCCCTCCTCTTTGCAATGAAGTTAGCTCGGTGGGTTGCTTCTGTCAGCCCATTCGTCAGATTTTGAAAAGCCTTAATGAATAGAAAGCATAGGTACAGGCATACACGCACAACTAAAAAGGTAATGCTCAAATACCTGTCGCGCATTCAGCAAACGGTCACCTTCATATCCGCGGAGTTAGTTACTTGCGTTTCTTTAGCTGCCAATGTTCGTGGCAAAGCAATTCCGCTTTGGGCTCAAGGCAGACGTTCCTCTAAACTCGTTGAACGTCTGCTGAGCGGGACGAAGCTGCCGTTTGCGCTTGAAAGATCAATGTCCGCTCAGCAAATGGCCACACCTGCTGACGACATCTTCTTTTCAGCGCTTTCCGTCGGTGCGGCTGCGAGCGCCCCCTCTTTCACGACGGTGACGTCATAGCCTCGTTTTCTGGCCGCCAGCGCCGTCTTTTGCACACAGTAATTCAAGTCCAAACCAACAAGGCGCAGCCTGCCGACGTCGTAACTCTCTAAAAGAGCATCCAGTTCGCCCATTTCGAATGCGTCCTGCACGCGCTTAACAAGCACATGGTCGGGTAGAGATGTAAAAACCTCGGCAATTTCGGTCCCGTCGCTGCCCTCTATCGCCTGCCCTTTCATCAAGAGTTTTGCCACTGCCTTGGTTGAAGGGATCGACCATTCCTGACGCACGGCGATGACGGGATGGCCTTGCGCTTTCGCAGCTTCTACTTCCGAAAGAATGACACCTGCGGCGGCTTCTTTTGCGGCGTTCGAGTACGGACCGCGCTCCCAGAATACCGACTGTAGATCAATCAGCAGTAGTGCTGATCCATTCCGGTCCGATATCGTTTCTCCTACACTGACCGCGCCAATGCGTCTTATACCGTTGGCGAGCCAGAGAATTAGGAGCAAGACCGCGGTGGCCAAGATAACACCGAAAGTCATTCGCTCTCTCCCGCTTGGGTTTTTAGTCTGTCCGTCACTGTGAGCACGACCTCAAGCGCCGTGGAAATGCTCTCACTGCGTAGGTTCGCACCAACCCTCTCCATAAGCTTCATTTCGTTCGAAATGATCTCTTCAATGAGGGTGCGACCGTGATCGGTCAACGTCAGGACAGGAGACCGCTTGTGGCGAGGATTTGGGCGGTGCTCGACCAGACCTGAGGCCAGCGTCTCATTGCACATGATCTGAACGTATTGCCGTTTGATTTCGAGTCTTGCCGCAATCTCTGGGACGGTCTGCTCTCCGTATTTGTCCAGCATCTCCAGAACGGCGCGCATCCGGACTGTTAGGTTGGTTCCGACCAAGCCCGTTTCAACGCAGGCTTCTGCGGCCTGCATCAAGGGGCGTGACATCCAAATCAGTTGGTGAAGTTGTTCTGCCTTCATAACGACATTATACATGTCATTTTGACAAGTGCAATGTCATCTCTAAAAAGCTGACATTAGTACATCGTGCAGCATCCGGTAAGTCTGGGCTCAAAACGGAAATCCCTTTTCGGGAGCACTGCAATCTTTCTTTAATTCTAGATTTATTCCTGAACCAACTGCCTCCACTACTACTACTGCAGTTGCAAAATATCCGGGACGCAGAGTTTTCTTTTGGCAGGCATTTTGTCTGCACCATCTGATCGTTTCAGTCGCTTCGGGCCGTCCTTGACCTTGATTTTCGGCTTAGCTAGCGGGCCTTTTAGAGTCACTGGCCAAGGGCTTTTCGAAAGAGGTTCGCCAATCTTGCGGGGCTGTAGATCTAAATCCAAGACCTTGCCAGCCACATCGACCCCGCCAAAAACGACAACTTGGACATGATCCGTTTCCAAGGTGGTTTGTTTCGTCGAAATACTTCCATTGGAGATACTAATCGGCGCGCGCAAGCACACGATCGGAGCAACCTTTTGTTTTTCTTTGGTAAACACCCAAGGTAGCACACCCAGCCCCGCCAAATCCAAAAGCTGGGTCTCGATCGAGCCATCACGCAATGAAACTGTGGCGTTGCCGTTCATGCTGTTGGCAAAGTGCTTGGGTGAATCGGTTCCTCCTGACACCGAAAAATCTGCATAGATCGTACCGCTTGCACCCTTTTTGAAGTTCAGACCGTGAAGAATATCATCCAGCTGCCAGCCGCCTGCCTTGCCGGTCAACGTGAGCAGGTGCGCGTCGTTCGATAGATCCATTTGCCCGCTGACGTCGAAATGAGCGCCTCCGTATTCAAATTTCAAAGGTCCGGCCTTAAGCTCATTTTTGTTAAGCGTCAGTTCGCTCTGCAAACTGCTAATGCCTTTGGCGCCCTCTATGTGCCGAAGGTCAATGTCGACATCCATATCCATACCGGACAAAAGAACTGAACGCCCAATTGGTTTAAGCGTCACATCTCTCAAAGGGCCAGTGTCATCTGCTTCTTGATTGACGTCTTCCTCGTCGGGCTCCATACCGCCTAGCTTCCGCAACTGTGCGGCGGCCTGAATGATAGTTCGAATATGATCTATCTTTATCAAGTCACTCTCTATGGAACCGTTCAGCACAGGATCACTTGTTGCATCATCAAGATCGGCGACAATTTCCAGGACAGATTCAGAAACCTCGACATTGGCACTCGCGTTCCAATCGGTGCCTTCGCTAGCGAGGTCAATCTCAAGGCGAGCCCGCCCGGTTTCCACGCGATCAAGCGATAGTGCCTCCAAAAGGTCTGCACCTGATGGGACTTCAACATCAATTGCCAAATCCAGATCCTCGAATTTGAGTACATTCTTGACAGTGCCATGTACTTCGAGGTTCCAGACTTCCGTTTCGCTTGTCCTGCCATCCAAATTCGTCAGCGATAGCTGGTTGATGTCGCCATTCAAATGAAAGTCGCCGGAAAATCTGCCGAGTTGGTCGTCCGGTCCTAACAGTTCTGGTGAGATCAAACTGCTTGCCGGAATATCCATTAGACCTTCTGCTGATATTCCTTGTAACTGCAGCGCGTCATCGACCGAACCGTCCAAAATGATAAACGGATCAGCCGGGTTCCCAATTCTCAAGTTGATGCTTCCGACCCTTAAGGCGCCCTCTGGTGTTCTGGAAAGTTCGGAGAACTTGATCGGAGGCGGACCCTCGCCAGACGTGTCCAATGTGAATCCGTTGGTCTTAATGACCATTTGCCGCTGCGGAATCTGCCCGGGGACGCTGTCGATAACCATGTCGACCGCGATAAGTTGAAGATCATACCGCGATGCGGCTGTGCCCGGTTCAGCATCTTCAGGGTACAACCGAATGCGGGTTGTCAGCGATACGTCTTCCGGGTTCCCCAATTCTCCGATTTGTCCTGTCAGCGAGAGGCTTTGCCCGCCATCCAACTCCGTCAAAACACTTAGATCATCAATCCGAGCAACGCCGTCGACCGAATTGAATGTTGCACTAATACTCCCTGAACCTTCCAGGACACGGTCAAGCTTCAGGATCTCGAGAAGCTGGCCAAGTTCTACAACCTCTAGGGTCGTCTTCACTTGCAGCCCGTCTTCTATGGGGGATTCCTCTGCGGTAATCGAAATCTGTTCGAAGTTCACCGCTACCTGAAACGGGTCTTCCGCAGGGAATGTCGCGTTCAGATCAAACCTCTCTCCGTTTAGCGAACCGGCCCCAACTGCGGTCGCAACGTCGGCTTCCGTATCGCGTTTTAGAAGCAGCTCAGAAAGCTGCAGATCCAGCTCAAGCCCGTTTAGATCGTTTTGGTAAAAAACGGTGATATCGGTCAGGTCAATTTTATGGTCCGTTAGAACTCCAGCCAAAGGCATTTTAGGAGACTTAGCAGCTTGTCCGGTTTCTACATCTGATTGGGAAAGGGACTGCCAGTTTCCGACGCCGTCTTTGCCTGTGATCAGGTTCAGGTGAACGCCCGAGAGAGAAAGGTTGCTCAGCGATAGATTACTGTTCCAGAGGTCGCTCGTGGAAATTTCGAACTCAAGTTCGTCGATTGCTGCCAGATTCTCGTTCGCTCTCCGCGAACCGGGTAGTACCAGCCCCGCCGCTGACACCTGCAAGTGCCGGCCAAGGCCCAGACGCACTTCATCCTCTATGATGACGTCCTGACCAAGTTTCTTGGAGATCAGGTTTTCAACGAAGGTGGTCCTTACAGAAGAAAACAACGTAGAAGACAAGAAAAGCCAAGCTGCTAACACAGCCACAAACGCGACAGCGCAACAAACAAATACACCTTTTGCAACGTACCGCACGCTTTTCTCCTAATGTTCCGATTCATACCTTGGGCAACCTAAACCATTTATTTGTTAGGTTAATGGATTATATGGTCGGTAAATTTCCCGACCTCTGAATGATCTTGACCGTACAGCTGATAACTCTCGCTGATTTGGTCGGACAGCTAAATCACGGGTAGATGACAAAATAACTTTTGTACCGCTGACCCAGCTTCCAATCAGCTGGCTTGAAGCGAGTTTGACCGACCAGAACTGGACACGTTGCAGGGGTTGCGACTTCAGCGGCTCGACGCATTCCCAAGCTATTGGCAGCCAGATTTCTTCGATTTCCCACATTTATCTAATTACTGTTATATGTGAATTCTTCAAACGACGAGGACAGGATGAACTCACTAACTAGAATAACACGTGGGATAGGCGTCGCTTTCAAAGACGGTAGAGTGAAAGGCATTCTTGCCTTCACGGTTGGAATGATTTTATGGGCCTCGGTCTTTTACCACTTTGTCGAGGGTTGGAGTTGGCTCGACTCAATCTACTTTTCTGTAGTGACAATTTCGACCGTAGGGTTTGGTGACTTCTCACCTGAAACCGCGGCAGGGAAGATCTTCACAATGATTTACATCATCGTGGGCCTCGGTGTCTTCGTGACCGCGGCGACCACAGTGGCAGATACAATCTTGTCCCAAGACGACAAAAAAGCGGACTAATAGACTGCACTCAAATGAGCCAAACCGAGTTCCTGCACAGGCATTGGCCCGTCTGTGCATCTCAAACCGCGGCCTGGATTCATTTGCGCCTTCAAGCTGATAGATGATCACTAAAACTCAAAAAAATATACATATTATGTTTTTTGAGTATAACATTCAAAAAAATATATGGAGGGATGGAATGGAAAAGACACAGGACGCAAAGATTGTCGATCTAGCGATACGATTGCTCTTTCTCGGACTATTTCTCTACAGCGCTCTGGTCATGGTGGCCCCGCTTGCAAGCGTGGTTATCTGGGCAACTATCCTCTGTGTGGCGCTTTACCCGGCATTTGATTGGCTGCAGTCCAAGCTAGGAGGTCGGAAAAAGCTTGCCACAACGATCTTGGTTTTGCTGGGCCTTGTTCTGACCCTCGGGCCTGTCGCAACTGCGGTGTCTGGTGCTGCAGAACTAGGGGCTGAATTCGCGGAACAAGCTGACAAGGGTGAGTTGAAAGTCCCCCCTGCGCCCGAGGGCCTCAAGGAATTGCCATTGGTTGGAGACAAAATTTCCGATGTCTGGGGGATGTTTGAGCGCAATCTTGACGGCGCGCTTACGAAATATGGCGCGCAAATCCTTGAGATCACCAAGTCGCTGTTTGGAAAGGTGTTGGGCATCGGCATCGGGCTTCTTGGCTTAGCTCTGTCCGTATTGATTATGGGGGCGTTGTTCAGCCCCGGGCCAAATATGGTCCAGGGTCTTCAGCGCTTTGCCAACCGTGTTTTCGCTCCGCGCGGTGGAGAATTCGTAACACTGGCAGGCGCAACAATTCGGAACGTTACAAAAGGCGTGATTGGCGTAGCTGCCATTCAAGCGGTCTGCGTTTGGATACTGTTGGCTTTGTTTGGGATTTCTTCGGCCGCCACGTTGGCATTCATCTGCCTGATACTCTCGATTATCCAAATCGGGCCCGGATTGGTTCTTATACCGGTAATTATCTACGCATGGAGTTCCATGTCCGGCGGAACTGCTTTGATCTTCACCATACTGGCTGTTCCCGTCACTATAATGGACAGTTTCCTAAGACCCGTGTTCATCTCAAAAGGCCTCGAGACTCCTATGTTGGTCATCCTCATCGGTGTTCTCGGAGGTATGATGGCGTACGGTTTGATCGGCGTCTTTATGGGGCCGGTTCTCTTTGCTGTCTTCTATGAGCTGTTCAAGGTTTGGATTGATACCTCGCCCGAAGCCGAGGGCGTTGCTGATGGTACGACGAAATGAGGAAAACGATATGGACAACCCTGGCTGTCATTCTGATTTTCCTTGTCTGGTATTTGGTCGCTGATCGGAAAACGCCATTTACCGGGAACGCCAGAGTAAAAGCCGTGGCGACTCAGATCGTCCCTCAGGTGACTGGCACCGTGACTGAAGTATTGGTCGAAAATGGTCAGATTGTCTCGGCCGGAGATGTCCTTGTCCGGATCGATGCGCGACCCTACGAGATTCAGCGCGACAAGGCGGAAGCTGATCTCGAAGCAGCCACTCAAGAAGTCGGCGCATCTTCGGCAGAAGTAAGAGCGGCACAGGCCAAACTGGCAAGGGCGCAGAGCGATCTGGATACGATGCGCATTCAAACAGAACGCGTATTTGCGCTCGAAAAGAAAGGGTTGATTGCCGTCTCAAAGGCCGATGATGCGCGAGGGCAACTGGCAGAGTCCGAGGCAAACTATGAGAACGCAAAAGCAGATCTGGAAAAAGCAAAACAGAGACTTGGTGACGACGGAATCGAAAACCCGAAAATCCAGCGCGCGTTGGCCGCCTTGGCGGATGCAGAGCTTAACCTTGAGTGGACTGAGTTGCGCGCTCCGGCGACAGGTGTCATCTCTAATTTGCTGATAGCCCCCGGAACATATGCGCGATCCGGTCAGGATCTGTTGACGTTTCTGGACGCAACTGACGTCTGGATTGAGGCGTATTTTTCCGAGAACAACCTAGGAAGAGCCTCGATAGGGTCTCCGGTTGATGTAGTGTTGGACATGCATCCAGGTCAGGTTATTCCGGGCGTCATTGAGAGCTTTAGTTCGGCGGTTTCCCTAAGCGGCGGTGATGTGCCTGGGCAATTGGCGAGCCCGCCAAGCACCAAAGGTTTTTTACGAGAGCCTGAGAGATTCCCAGTCAGGATCGTTTTACCCGGCTATGAAGCCGGAAGCACCGAAGATGACCTTCGCTTTCAGTTGAATGGGCAAGCCGATGTGATCATGTACCTAAGCGACAACTCGTTGCTGAACCTCGTAGGTCGCACCTACATCCGCGTGGTTTCAATTCTGTCCTATGCGTACTGAGGACCAACGCTCTGTCACCCGGCTTGCGCTGGGTGTTACCGGCGTCTTTTCATTGGGCCTATTTCTTGGGTGGCCGCTCGCCGTCGTCGGGGCGGTGTTCGCCGCCCTTTTTCTGCAAGCACCTGCCGCATTGCCTTTGGCCGCATTTGCTAAGCTCTTTGTCTTCTCTATTGGATTGATGTTCATTTCGTTCCTGATGTCGTCAATCTTCTCACCATATCCGCTTGTATTTCTGATGCTGGTGGCGATTGGAATAATCCTGTCTTTCATGTGGTCAGTTTCCGGCGCCGGAGTATTACCCGGTGTCATAGCTCTCATGGGGGCATTGATGATCCCAAACTTGGTTCTGCAATCCCAGGATCTGGCCTTGGTGCTTGTGTATTGGATACCTTTGAATCTGCTGTTTGCGGGCTTCGTATCGACGCTAATGTTCGCGCTGATCCCCGCCGAACCTCAAACAGCGGCCCAGAAGAAGGCCGCATCGTCGCCGAACTTCGACCCACATCGCCGAATAGTCAGGATGTCGCTTGTAACAGTGCCGTTTGCCTTGGCGTTTTTTGTTTCCGGCGCATCTGCACTACTTGTTTTGTTTTTTGTCGCCCTGCTGAGCCAGCAACTTGCGGCAATGCCCGCTGCAGGCAAAACAGTTGCAAAAGCAATGCTGACGGCAAACCTTCTTGGGGCGGCAGTATCCATCATTTGCTATGAGATAAACGTAATAGCTCCGGTTATTCTAACGCCCATTCTGCTGTGTTTTTTCTTTTGCCTGACACTCGGAGCACTCGGTAAATCTCAAGCCCCACTCGCCGCCGCTGCCGGCTCTGCTATTACAACGGCTCTGATTGTATACGGCGGGTCGGTTGCGCCGTTTTCAGACGAGGCTGACGTCAAGAGCATCATTCGAGTTTTGCAAGTTGCCAGCGCCGCCTTCTTTGTAATCATCGCATATGTCGTGGTAGATGAATTCTGGCCGGAAAAGGAGCGCCAGGCGGCTCAATGAAGTTAGTTGCAACAAGGCTTGGCGCTGAAACCGACAGTGTTCTCAACTTGACCAATTCTACTTAGGGTCAGGATTCATAACCAGTACATAACGGTTGCCTCGAGTGCGAAGGCTGAGAGGAAGACCTTGGGACTACGGTCATAGCGTGTCGCCACGCGCCTCCAATCCTTGAGCCTGCCGAACATGATCTCGATCCGGTTGCGACGTTGTACTTTCGCTTATCGTATTTGACCGGTGTCTTGCGTTGCATACGGCCTGGGATGCAGGCGCGTACCCTTTTGTCTTTTAGCGCTTCACGGAACCAGTCGGCGTCATAGCCGCGATCCCCGAGCAGCCAATCCACGTTTAATATGCTGCTGAGCAGAGCCCGAGCATCGATGTAATCGCTGACTTGCCCGGCAGCAACAAACAGGTTGAGCGGGCGACCTTAGCTATCACAAATAGCATGCAGCTTGGTATTCATGCCGCCTTGGTTCTGCCAATCAGGCGGCCATGCCCCCCTTTTTGATGCCCAAGCTGGACGCCGTGCGATGGGCTTTTAGATATGTGGCGTCGATCATGAACATCTTCTTTTCACCATGCTCGGCAGCCAGACCAGCCATCATCCGTGCGAAGATGCCTTTCTCGCTCCAACGCTTCCACCGGCTGTAGAGCGTCTTTTTAGGTCCGGATTCCCAGGGCACATCTCGCCAACGCAACCCATTGCAATTGATGAAGATAATCCCGCTTAGCACCCTTCTATCATCGACCCGTGGCCTACCGTGCGACTTCAGGAAGAAAGGGGAAAGCATGGCCATATGCTCGTCTGTCAGCCAATAGAGGTCGTTCATGTCATCGCTCCGTTTTTGGAGCCGTGAATCACGCAGCGCAGCGAAAATCAATGCATCCTGAGCCTAACATAGATCCAAGCGAAAGCTTCCTTCGCACCAAAAGTCAATTCATGGCAAGCGTTGTTGAATGGCCGCTAACCGAGACTGTGAATGCATTTTATGCGAGAGTAGCGAACGGCGGGTAGGCTCGCATCAACGAAACTGCAAATTCCTGTCTTGAAGGTCCGCTTTGGGCTGCTAGCGGCCTATCATGCTTGCTGCGGAGAATGGCAACACTGAGCCCAAGGTGTTCATGTTGCAATAGGAATGAGCGGCAGCGACAAATCAGGGTACAGACATCAACGTTGTGAGTAGCGGTTCGTTTTGACCATGCGACGTGCTGATGTCACGCAGCGAACATAGCCTCACCGCGATCTTGGAGATCGTTAGGCTTCTTGGTCGCTTTGTCTGCAAATTCAGGCGATGTTCAATGTCCCGATTTGGTTTTCGCTATATTGCAAAGCAGATCAACATGTTGATCCAACCAATCTTCGTCCAGTGCCTCGTGACGTATGAGTTTGCGGAAATAAGGTGCAGCGACTGCTAGTTCTATGAGTTGGTCAACCGGGACGTCAGCGGTGAGCTCACCGCGGCCTATTGCGGCTGCAAATACTGCTTCAACACTTGCGAACCTGTCTTTCATAAATTCAGTGATCACCAACCTCGCTTCTGCATCGTTGGACGCAGCAGCGACCACCTGAGGCGCGATTTGGCCCCATGGTGTGTCATTCAAGGCTCCCATCAGTACACCGAGTAGCCAGCGCAGGTCAGATCGTAGCGGGCCATCGGTTTTGGGCGGTATGTTCGGCGGTGTTGCGATGCGCCTGAACGCTGCATCACGCAGACTGCGCGCATCTGGCCAGTGTCTGTAAAGTGTGCTGCGCGAAATGCCCGTTGCCTTCGATACTGAGCCATGAGTTACGTGCAGCACGCCCTCATCCATTAGTATCTTTTGCGCAGCATCAAGCGCGGTCTGTCGTGTGGCGATCAGCCTAGGATCTTCTTTCAATCACCCCTCCTATAGAACATTTTGTTGCATAGTAGAACATTTTGTCCTAAAAGTATGGCAAGCTAAAACTAAATCCCAAAATTCAATTTCGCAAACACGTCTTGTCAAAATGGGAGCGTATCAATGTTCAAAGTGGCAGCAACCCCGCTGGCGGTAATCTTATCGATGGGCGCGACAACCGCATTGTCCGAGAGTGGCACTTACGAGCTGGATCCTGGACACAGCCAGGTATTGTTCAGCTACAACCACATCGGGTTCTCAGAAACATATGGAATGTTCTCAGGTTTTAGCGGTGAGATTGAGTTCGACGAAGATGATCCGTCTGCCTCATCTGTCACAGTGTCTATGCCTGTAAAATCCATGATCACGGGCTGGGATGCCCGTTTGCAACACTTCATGTCCGATGACTTTTTTAGCGCGAGTGACGGTGACGTGGTCACATTCGCCTCAACCAGCATTGAAGTGACCGGGGACAATTCCGCGAATATTTCTGGCGACCTGACCATGAATGGCGTCACCAAACCTGTTGTTCTGGAAACAACGCTTAACAAGTCAGCGCCATACCCGTTTGGCCCAAAAGAGGGCACGCCAACCTTGGGGCTGGCAGCCACGGCGACTATCGTGCGGTCTGAATTCGGACTTGGGGCGTTTGCACCTGCGGTGAGCGACGAAATAGAGCTCTTGATCAATATCGAAGCGTTAAAGGCTGAATGATGTGTGCAAGTGCGCTGAAACTGCTCGGAGTGCTCTTTCTTAACTTTTGACGGGGTTGCCAACAATATGGATATTTTCCCGAAAATATTTGCTGTTGTCGCAGTAGCGGCAGTCACGAGCCCTTTGGCATATGCGCAAGAGTACGCGTTCCCGGAGCGCACCTCGCCCCGTCCGGAAACAACAAGCGGCGTACCGCATACTCAGATTGGTGTCGAAATTGATGCCGATTTGGCCCAGCTATTGCAGGAGCGAGTTGCGCAATTCCCAGGGGTCACACTTGGCCCCACACGCATATCACTACCTGGCGCGATTGGCTTTCAGCTTGATCCCGACATGTTGTTGTCTCGACCGAGCTCTATCGTCGGTGGGTTTGAGTTTGCGCATTTGCATCCTGACGGCAGTTTGCACGCTTCGCTCGACCCAGCATTGGCGCGAAAAGCAATTGAGGCTGGCTGGGCCGTAGCTCACCCTTGGGCTGATCAACGCCCCGGATGGAGCGGCTTTGTCATGATCTATACTCCAACCACACCAGAAGAGTTGGAAGTCGTCATCGATCTGGTCGAAAGTTCGTACACCTTCATCACCGGCAACACCTTGGGTTAAACCTGTTTTGCCCGAAAGTGTGCGGTGGCGCCTGCTTCCTTAAAGAGTGCTGTTTCAGCCGCCTTGCTTTTCACGGTCAATTTCTTTCTTACATTCTTGCCGTGGCGAAGCGCTCGGAGCGTGCGCTCAAACCTTCAGCACCAATAGTAACTCCCGTCCCGCGCAGTTGAATTTGCAAAGCTCAGTGGCAAATGCCCGCTTTGGGCTGCGACCAACTAATTGAACTGATCGCAGAGAATGGCGTATCTGCGCCCAAAGCGACCATTCCGGTATCTAATTACAAAGTGGGTGTTCATGTCTTTGGGCTCACTTCACGGGTTTTTCGGTGAACCGGCGAACTGCGAGGACCGAAGCAGCATAATCCCCCAATGAAATCCCTCTGAAAGCAAAAGCCGCCGGTTTATTGCGTGCTCGGACGTCGACTTTGCCAGCGACCAATTCCGTCAAGTCGCCAGCAATTTGCTCGTATGGCAACATCGGCTTGTCGCTTTCCAGCTCCTGCAAACGGTCGTCGACAATTACCGTTTTGAAACCAATCATGTGCGCCGGCACCCACGGGATGCACGCATCAGTTATGGTGGCGAAGGCAGTCGGCTTCAGCCATCGGGCATCCAAGAAGGGTTCAATGGAGTAGTCCAACGTTATCGATGTCACTATCAGATCGGCATCACTCAAGGCGTCCTTGGCATCGGCGCATGTTTCAGCTTCGAGACCCATGCCCCTAGCATAACGACAAAGCTTGTCGGCATTCTCTTTACCTCGCCCGAACACGCGGATTCGTTTCAAGGGAAACAGTTCTGAAAACGCAGCTAGATGGGAGTGAGCCTGCACGCCCGCGCCCACAAAAGCCACTGTCTCGGCATGAGGGTCAGCAAGCCGACGCGCTGCCACCACTGACAGAGCCGCAGTTCTGTTTGCCGTAATCCAATTCGCTCCCAAGACCGCGCGAAGCAGTCCGGTTTGCGCATCCATAACCATGATGGCACCGTTTATCGCGGGAAGACCCCTCGCCGGATTTTCCGGACACACTGTAACCTGCTTGGTCACGATGAATCCATCATCTCCCATTGCCAATGTAGACATTGCGTAGCGCCCATCGCCGGGCAAAATGACTGTCTTGGGAGAAGTGTGAAGCTTTCCGTCTGCCTTGGCTATTAAAGCAGCCTCGATGGCATCGGCAACTTCCGAAGGTTGGATGCCTAAACCCCCGAGGTCGTCGTCAGACAGATAAATTAAGGCGTTCTCAGAAGTCACAGAGTCCCTCACTTAAGCAATTTGGCTTTTTGACTGAATACATTGTCTTCGGCAGTTCTTCCTATCGGTTTACCTTCACAGAAGTATTTTGGCTGTAACTTTTGATCGCCCTATCCAATGCGCAGAAAAAAAGTGCCTTCATTTTTCTGAAAATGTGAACCCAGTCGAACGCCTGCTTCGTCCATTAGGCCGACTTTGTGCGGTCTGAACCAACCCGATGACCTACTGAGATCGTCAGACGACAGGTTCGGGCCCATTGGTAGTTAAAGTTGCGAATTGTTCAAACGACACTTTGCAGATCAGATTCCGGGCGACTTCAGGTCGGGATCACAATCCGACACAACAACCCACCCAGCGATTCAGAGCGGTCCAGATCTAGTCTGGAATCGTAGGCTTTCAGTAAGTCGACCGCGATCGCCAGCCCAAGCCCGCTACCAACGACCGAGGTGTCCAGTCGTCCGCCGGATCGCAAGGCTTCGCGGTGGGCGTCTTCTGGAATTCCGGGACCGTCATCCTCGATACTGATTTCGATACATTTCTGCTTACGTTTCGCGGTCAGCCGTACCGCGCTTCGACTCCATTTGACCGCATTGTCCAGAAGGTTGCCCAAAATCTCTTCTATGTCCTGCGTATCCATGCGCACCCAAAGACCCGGATCGCCATCGATCTGCAGCGATTTACCTTCGCGGTCCGCCATGGCCGAGAACAGCCGCGCCAGGCGCTTGATGGAGTTAGACAGATCGGTCCGCGAATGGGTCAGGTCAGCAGCGTTCAAAGCCCGCAGCCTGGCCAGAGATCGACCAAGTTGAGCATCGATCCTGTCCAGCGCCTCTTGTGCGGTATCTGTCACCGCTCCGGCGTTGGACAATGTCACAAGTTCATTGCGCAATATGGCTGTAGGAGTTTTCAATGCGTGTGCCAGATCTGCGGCCTGGCGGCGCGAACCCGAGACAATCTCGCGGTTCCGACGCAACAGCTGGTTCAGGTCCTCGACCAATGGCGAGACCTCTTCGGGGTAATCTGTTGGCCTAAGGTCTTCGTCTTGATCCCAGCGATGGGCCACATCCGTACGCAGCTTTCGCAATGGTCCCAGAACAACTGAAATCAGAAACAACGAGCCGGCTAAACCGATCAGGCCAACTAGGCCAAACACCGGCAGCAGGCTTTTCTGCGCCGCGCGCCGCTCGGCCACGAGTTGAGCCTGACTTTCGGCGACGCTGACGCCCCATACCGTGCCATCTTCATAAGTGATCTTCTGAAAAGCGCTGCGCAGCACTTCATTCTCCGGGCCGCTTGTGTCCCAGAGTGTGGGGATATCGGGAATGCCGGGGGGTTCCGCGATGACCTCATCAAACAGCGAGCGAGAGGTGAAGACCACACCGTCGGCGCTGCTGACCTGCCAGTACCGTCCGGAATAGGGGGTGCCATAAGCCGGGTCAAATATCAGATCCCGTAGGGCATCCGGGTTTTCGGTTGTGACATTCAGCCCGACAACCAGCTGTGTGTGACGATCCAGCAGCGCAGAGTCGAACCGGTTGGACACCCGTGCATCAATGTATGAGAAAACCGCCAGTGTGCCTACGCCCACAGACACTGCCCCAGATGCAATTCCCCCCAGCAATGCCCGTTGTCGCAGCGATAACATCAGGCCGAATCGATCATATATCCACGACCCCGAACCGTTGTGATCAGGTCAGTGCCAAGCTTCTTGCGCAGACGGGTAACAAATACGGCGATAGTGTTCGAATCCCGGTCTCCATCGTATTCATAGATATGCTCTGAAAGTTCTGATCGTGAAATCATCCGACCAGAATTATGCGCCAGATAAGTCAGCACCGCGATTTCTTGAGCAGTCAGGTCAACCGGCACGCCATCGGCTGTCACCCGGCCGTTACGGGTATCCAGAATGACGTTTCCCATTTCAATCACGGGATTTAGCTGTCCACTTTGCCGTCGCAGGATGGCGCGAACACGCGCGGCCAGTTCGGGCATGTGGAACGGTTTGGTCATATAGTCATCTGCGCCCGCATCCAGGCCGTCGACCCTTTCGCTCCAGCCATCGCGGGCAGTCAGAATCAGCACCGGTGTTTTGACACCCTCGTTGCGCCATTCGCGCAGAATCGAAATGCCGTCGCGCTCTGGAAGGCCGAGGTCAAGGATGATCATGTCATATGGTTCGGTCGCACCCAGATGCAGGGCGTCGAGCCCACTATTGGCGACATCCACAACGCGGCCTTCTGCGTTCAGGAGTTTTTTGATCTGTTCGCAGAGGTGCGGTTCGTCTTCTGCCAGCAATACTCTCATACTTAAGGACTATAGGCGAGCAAATGGAAGTATAACCATTACTTTTTGCCCCCGCCGTTACCTCCGCCATTACCACCGGAGTTACCGCCGCCGTTGCCACCGGAATTACCGCCACCGTTACCACCGGAATTACCGCCACCGTTACCACCGGAATTACCACCACCATTGCCACCGGAGTTACCGCCGCTGTTGCCTTTGTTTGCAGATTTCCCCTGCGAAGCGCCCTTGCCGGATTTACCCGGCGCAGCGCGGGCAGCTTCAGAAATCTGGCGGCCAACAACGGATCGGTTGGACACAACAACACCCGTCTGAGCGTTGACGATGACACTGACGATTTTACCATCCGGTTTCTTGACGAGAATACGGTAATATAGCCTGTCAGCCTGAAAGGCTCGCGCGTCAACTGGCGTTCCACCAAAAGCCTTTTCAACGCCTTTGATTACTTTTTTCAAACGAATGGCACTGCCTGAGGTTGTCGCCTTGCGCAACTCGGATTGCGTCAACTCACGTGCAGCAGCCTGTCCCTCTCCGGGGTGGAGAAAGGCAAGTAGACAGGCAATGGCAATAAGCTTTTTCATCCTTGTCACTCATTACTGCGAAAACGCCGGCTCAATCTACCGATTTCTATGTGAACCTACGGTGAACAGCCAGTTACGCGTGGGTTCAACGATGATGGGTTTAGATCAGGGGTGTCGGATTCTGTTTTCGGCACCCAGTTTTTGCGTCTGCTCGCCGCTGATTACCGTGACAGACGAGAATCGCACCTGATGAACGAGGACCATTATGAACACCAAGCCGATCAACCTGCTAAAAGCCTCTGCTATTGCCATCGCCCTGCTGGGCTCGACCGCGATTGTCGGAGCTGTCGCGTTTCCTGATGCTGCTTATGCCAAAGGAGGCAACGGCGGCGGTAACGGAAACGGCGGCGGCAATGGCAATGGCAATGGCGGTGGAAACGGCAATGGTGGTGGAAACGGTAATGGCGGATCTGGTGCGTCCATTAGCGATAGTGATAAAGCGGCCGGAAAATCTAACCGGAAATCTTCCAACGCTGGTAAGTCAAAGTTATCGGGAAAAAACAAGTTTTCCTTGAAAGACCTGTTTGGGGGCAAAAAGACCAAAGCCAAAACCGCAGCCGTAAAGACCGTACGCAAAAGTCAACCAGTGGATCAGGTGACCAAAGCAATTCGCCCCGCCCCGAAACCGAAAGGGTACAAGATGGCGGATCTGCTGGGCGTGCACCCATCTGAACTAGGCGCTCTGAACGCCGCCAACGCTAATGAGAATGCTCTCAAGAACGCCTCTCCTAATTCCCGTGTGGGCCGCATCGCCGCATTTCGTGACGCAGTTCTGGCCGGAGATGAATTGCGCGAGGAGCTTGCGGAAACACAGGCACAGCTGGATGGCATGACCCCGCCGGACCGCCCGGTCTCTGAGATCGAAGAGGACCTTGATGCGGCTCTGACAGATGTTCAGGAGAAGCAGGATCGCGTGAACGAGCTTGAGGACGCTCTTGCCGATGCCGGGGGCACAGATCCGGATATAGAAGCAGAGCTTAAGGACGCCAATGACGAACTTCAGGGAGCCCTCGATACGGCCGAAGACCTAGGCGCCGAACGGCAGGCTGCGGTCGACTACAACGATACGGTGGCAGAAGTCGATGCGCTGACTGAGGCTGTAGAAAATCAACCGCAGACCGAGCGTGAAGCGTTGGAGGCTGCCGCCAACAAGCCTGTGACGGATGAGGTCGAAGCTGCCGTAAAAACTCTGCTTGGTCTTGATAGCTGATTGCTGATTGTCCAATCAATCACCAGGTCAAATAGACCCGAGCCAGCAGGCATAACAACATCACAAATAAAAAAACCCGCTCCGATCCGGAGCGGGTTTCACTACATCCCAGACAACACCACGTGACTTGGGATATACGCAGACGTTCTGTTGAGAGATCAGACGCCTCGTTTCGCCTCTTTTAGCCGCTCTTTGTTGAATAGTTCAGACAGTGCATTTTCGATAGGAGGGAAGCGACCGTTGCTCGAATTCGTGATGCTTGACAATTCACCGCCTGAGACGGTGCGCGAGGATTGCATTGCTGTAGGAATGCTAGGCGCACCCTCATTGGCAGTATTGATCATGCTGTTCCCCTTCAGTGCATCCGGGCACGCATTGATCGGCCCTGAGTAAGGAAGTATGAACGATAACGGTTGAACACTCTGAGAATACATTGTTCACGTTCGGTTAATGTTGTTGCGTATGAGTGGACAAACTGGGGGGCATTGACCGCCATATAAGAAAATGCCGCCATTTTGGTTTTATTTCCCGATGGCAGCTTTGTCCGTATAGCCACTGTCCAAAGCTCCACAACACTGCATCTTGGATTAAGGGTCTGCTTCAAGTGCATTGCCGCCGTTTGTAGGTCTTGTTGATGCAAGCGCGGCGAAGGTCTGCCGTGTGACCTTCCTGCCAAGTAGCCTGTGGTACGTCGATTGGAGGCCATCGGTCTGGATGCACGTTGTCAACAAGATTGGGCGGCAACTTTATTGGGATTCGCGCGGCAATTCACTGGGAATACGCAGAGCAGGCAGAAAAAGGCCTGAAAAGGGCGTTGGATCGTGAAGAACACCACAAACGGAAGCAAAATAGCGAGTATCAATCTCATCTTAAATTACCTTCTGATAGTTAGACCGCTATGTTCTCACGAACACGGGCGTTGTTGCATATCTCTCGCAGCGAGGGATTCACAACGCGAATCCATAAGGTTAAACGGTGTGGATGAGTAAGCCATCTTCCGCCCGTAACGCGTCACGAATTGGTCCGACTACAATGCTGCGCTTAAGGAGCGCGGCTCACTTCTTGTCTGGCTGGACAAGGACATGACCTGGCTCGCGGCGCACGAAGGTCGGCCTTGTCACAGCCGGTCTTTTCGAATGCGGCGATCCAATTCTGCCTGTCGATCAAGGTGCTATTCAAGCTGCCGCTGAGACAGACAGCGGAGGTGACCGCCGGCGTTGATCAGCTTCGTTTCGTAGCCGACTTCTCTGGCTACATCGTTGATAAATGCGCAATCTTAGCCGTTTGGGCTTCTAGGGTACCGTAGGCAATCAGCACAGTCATTCCGATCCTCCTGCAAATCGGTTCGAAAAACGCACCAACTATGTCGAAACAGCTCGTTTCGGCCCTTGATCCCAATCAAAAGTGCCTGTCTTGCCAAGTTATTTGGGCGCGGGTGAGGCACCCATTGGCTGGCTTATGCGGTTTTGGAAAGCGCGAAAGCTACAGTTAACCAGAATGCACTGCGTATGGTCATTGCGCCGACCGTTCGCCATTCAAACGGCGTTCCACTAAGTGCCACTAGTATCAGAACAACGAACACCAATAGTGTAGATAAGCCAAGCAACCAGGCAATTCGTTGTGCCCAGATTGTGGATTTATGGAGCGCGAAAGCGCCTAGCAAATAGATAAATCCAGCCAGAAAATTGAACCATAGCACGAATGTCACTGCATCTCCGACTGCAGCTCTGGCAGCAGCACCCCCAAACAGGGCTGTTCCTCCTGAGAAAATGGTCAGGAGACCAAAGAGTACTGCGGCTATCGTAACTGGGCGAACCCAAGGCGGAGAGGAAGGCATCGTTGTTTTCCTCAGAAATAAGATTGAATCTCATGTCGTGGGCAATCTGCCAACCTTGCCAAACGAACTGAAACGCACGTCCCTAATAGCAATTTTTCTCGCCATTACCCTTGATCTTTATCATTGGGCATAAATTGATACCCTTTGAAAAAAGCAGCGTCTGCGCGAGGTTTTTCGCAATAATTATGCGCTGTTGCCCCTTTGGGATGACTCGTTTGCAACTCCTAACATTTTTTTAAAGTTGGTTCGGTTACCGTGTATCTTCTGGAAATAGACGGACGACTACGCTCGAACCTGCAGTGAAAAGTGTTGATTTGAGTCAAAGTTAACTACTGCAAGCTCGCCCATACTAACCCCTCACTAAGGAGGGAGTGCAACATGTTCAAAAAGATCGTAGTTGGCTTGGATGGATCTGAGGCGTCAGAAGCAGCTCTGCGCGTTGCCTGTGATATTTCAAGCAAATATGGCTCCCAAATTCACCTTGTTCATACACCTCAACCCCAAACCGTGGCGTTCGCAATGGGCGCATTGGCTGGCTATCACGCCGTCACGACAATGCCTTCAGACGAAGAGGTGCATCAGGCAGCAAACAAGATTATTTCCGCTGGTAGAGAGATTGTCGAAGAGTACAATCAGACGGTTTCGCAAACGTATACCCAACGCGGTGATCCCGTAGACCAGATCATCGCATGTGCCGAGCAATGCAAAGCTGACCTGATTGTGACGGGTCGCCGTGGATTGGGAAGCATTGGTAGCCTAATTCAAGGGAGCACCTCTCTAGGCATCAGTCGGAATGCCACTTGTGCTGTTTTAACCGTTGCCTGAATTTCAAACTTGGCCCCAATCGGCGCTAAACGATGAGGATCGAAAAGTTCTGCGTTGAGATCTCGCGAAAGCGGAAGCTGAAGTAGACCTCATGGGTACCTATGGCCATGACCACGCGCCAAACTGTGTTAGGTGGAACTATACGAACTCAGAGGGAACAGGTAGGCTTCCGGTTTTATTTGCGCGTTAGTTCAAGGTCAGAAGACAGGCTTAAACTCCCTGCTACGTAAACTCGTGCCAACTCTGGAGCGCCACATGAACCCCTCGGCCCTGTTCGATGCTCATAAACCCGCTGAAATTGCAACGTTAGTTGAGACTGCCGGGGTCGCAAAGGCAAAGCTGCCACTAGCACCCATGTTCGTTCTTGCGATGCTGGCTGGAGCATTCATAGGGTTTGGTGCAGCGGCCTATACGATGGCGGTCACGGGGGCAGACAGCGCTTCGGGGCCGATCCGCGTTCTGGGAGGAGCAGTGTTTTCCCTGGGCCTTATCCTGGTGATCACAGGTGGTGCGGAACTGTTCACCGGCAATGTCCTGATGGTGATAGCAGCGGTCGATCGCAAGATACCGCTGCGGCTGCTGTTCCGAAGCTGGGGCATCGTCTACGTTGGTAACTTCGTGGGTGCCGTTGGGCTTGCATTAGCTTTCGCCCTGACCGGCTTGCTTGATGGGCCGATGAGTAGCACTGCCATAAGGGTAGCCGATGCCAAAGCGGGGTTGGAACCGATGGAGGCTTTCGCCCGCGGCGCATTGTGCAACGGGCTGGTTTGCCTTGCCGTATGGCTGTCCTTCGCCGCCCGCAGCGTCGCTGGAAAAATTCTAGCGGTCTTGTGGCCCGTCTCTGCATTTGTGCTGCTGGGGCTCGAGCATTCGATTGCGAACATGTATTTCTTCCCGCAGGGCTGGGCTGCGGGAGCAACTGTGCCGGTTTTCGCAGCGGCGGCCAATCTGCTATGGGTCACTCTGGGTAACATTGTCGGCGGGGCGGGAGGAGTTGCCTTGGCCTATTGGTTTGCTTATCTTGGCGGATCCAAACGGTAAGATCCGCTTCTTCGATTTCAGCACCCGCCCGAGAGAAATGATCGGAAACAGTTGGTTCTGAAAGCGTTGTCTAATAGCGCACTGGCTGAAGACGGCGCCGGGAATTGGGCCGCTCATTTCCACTGTGCAAGTCGTCCTCTCGATCCCGATCTGAATCCTTCGCGAACCTCTAACTTTATTGATCCCTGTCAAGATTGGCAAAGGTATGATGTGATAAAGTTGAGGCTGAAATTGGGGGGCTATAATGGAAAAATTAGTCGAGATTGGACGAACATTCGTTCAGGCAATGCGTGATCGCAGAGGTCTTGCAAACGTTGGTGAAATGTATGCCGAAAACGCTCAATCTATTGAGGCGGTTGTGCCTCCGGTTCGACAGTTTCGCATCACCAAGGGCCGGGATGCTATCAAGGGAAAAAGAGAGGACTGGCTGGCAGCTCATGAAATCGTCGAATTCGACGTGGATGGCCCCTATGTTCATCCCCCAAACCGCTTCGGTGTAAGATATAAGGTTAACGTAACGCAGAAGGCTACAGGGCAACACATGACCTTGAGCGAGATCGCAGTCTATTCGGTAGCAGATGGAAAAATTGTACTTGAAGAGTTCTTCATGTTGCCGAAGTAGGAAAGACAGCCAGCAACGCTGACGCAGTGTTGGTTTTATCTGCACGTTGGAAGCGTGACTCGTAAGAGCTTTGACACGACAGATGGACAACTGGGCATTTATTTCGACTACGGGATGCTTGCCCTTGCGCATCATTGCGACCAATTCGGCGCAGCCGTCATAGAGAGTCACACCCCGAAAGCCTCATTGGGCCATGGATGTGGGTCAACAACCAGACCTGTGCCTCAATTTCGTACCCGATAAGCACTTGGACAATCATCAGATAGAACCTGTTTGATCCAACTCAAGGCATCACTTCGAGAGCGAGCTAAATTAGAATAGAAAATTAACTAATGTGCGCGGGGCCATGAGAAAGAACGTACGCGCAATTCTGATCGCCATAGCGCTCCTACTTGCAGGTGCAGCTGTTTATTTTTTCGTCGCAGAAGACAGTGATGAATTGCCGGCTGGGTTTGTACAGGGCAATGGGCGGATCGAGGCTGAACAAGTAGAAATCGCTCCAACCTTTGCCGGGCGCGTTGCTCGGGTCATAGCAGCAGAGGGCAGCCTGGTTGCTTCGGGTGAACTGCTGGTTGAAATGGATACAGATGAATTATCTGCAGCCCTTGACCGTGCCAGTGCCCAGGTTGCGCTGGCGCGCCAAACCAAGGCCGAAGCCGAAGCCGTGGTCATCCAGCGAGAAAGCCAGCAGCGTCGCGCTTCGCAGGAGCTTGACCGGGCCAAGGCGTTGCTGGCCGGTCAGAATATCTCGATGACTGTCTTTGAGGATCGTGAAACCGCGTTTCAGGTTGCGGATGCCGTGCTGGGCGCGGCCAAGGCCCGGGTTGCAACGGCGGATAGCCAGATTGCCGCCGCAGAGGCCGAGGTGCGCCGGATTGCGGAACAAATAGAGGATGGTTCCCTCATCGCTCCCATGCCGGGGCGTATTCTGTATCGACTGGCCGAGCCCGGCGAAGTCGTTGGAGCGGGCGAACCGATCTTGACGTTACTCAGTTTGGAAAACGTCTATATGGAGGTCTTCCTGCCTGCGCGCGAAGCGGGGCTTTTGCCCATCGGTGCCGAGGCGCGCATCGTGCTTGATGCGTTGCCGGAATTTGCCATCCCAGCAACCGTAACCTTCGTCTCTCCCGAAGCTCAATTCACTCCCAAGCAGGTAGAAACTTTGAGCGAACGGGAGCAGCTGGTGTTTCGCGTTCGGGTTCGCATTCCCAGGGATTTGGTTACGGCGCGGATTGAGCATGTGAAGACCGGCCTTCGCGGCATTGCAGTGATCCGACTTACTTCCGATGGCGCGTGGCCAGACGATCTGGATAGACGAATTCCACCCGAGCTGTTCGAATGAGCGCCGAGGGGGGCTCATCGGGTTTCTGCATCAACGGTGTCACACACACGTACCGACAGCATGTTGCGTTGGATAACCTTTCGCTGGTTCTGCCAACTGGCCAGCTTATCGGATTGATCGGGCCAGACGGGGTTGGCAAGTCAACGCTGCTGGGATTGATTACCGGCGCAAAGCAACTTCAGTCCGGGGAAATTGATGTTCTCGGGGGATCAATAGGTGACCGCGCGCACCGTCACCGCGTGTGCCCGGCGATCGCATTTATGCCGCAGGGGTTGGGCCGCAACTTATACGCGGAACTGTCTGTGCGTGAGAATCTCGAGTTCTTTTCACGTCTTTTCGGACAAGGGCAACAGGAGCGTGAAATCAGGATCGCGGCCTTGCTGTCAGCGACCGGACTTGCGCCCTTTTCGGACCGGCTTATGGGCAAACTTTCGGGCGGAATGAAGCAGAAACTTGGACTGTGTTGTGCGCTGATCCACGACCCTAAGTTTCTGGTACTGGACGAACCGACGACCGGAATTGATCCCCTGTCGCGGCGCCAATTCTGGGCGCTGATAGACGCGGTCCGAGAAGAAACGCCCGGTCTCTCCATACTGGTTTCAACGGCCTATATGGAGGAAGCCGAACAATTCGATTTTATAGTAGCGATGGATGCCGGTCGGGTGATATTTCACGGCCCCCCTGCCAAGCTGAAGGGTAAAGCCCGGGATCTTGAAACATCTTACAGGCAGCTACAGGCACGAGGGGAACCCCGGTTTGTGTCGAACAAGGTACCTATGCACCATCAAGGCGCAGACGCGGTAATCACGGCGCGTGGGTTGACCCGGCGCTTTGGCGATTTTACTGCCGTCGACAACGTCGAATTCTCGATCCACCGAGGCGAAATATTTGGCTTCCTCGGATCAAACGGCTGCGGCAAGTCAACCACCATGAAAATGCTGACAGGTCTTCTGCCAGCAAGTGAGGGAGAGGCGCTGCTGTTCGGCAGACCGGTGGATGCGCGCGATCTTAGGATGCGCCGCGAGATCGGGTATATGAGCCAGGCATTCTCGCTTTATGGTGAGCTGACCGTTCAACAAAACCTCCAGTTGCACGCCCGCATCTTTGCCATCAAGGATCGTGTAGAACGCATTGATGAATTGGCCGAACGTTTCGGCCTGAAGGCACATATGGGCACGCTGGCGTCGGCGCTTCCGCTGGGTATCAAGCAGCGTCTTTCCCTTGCCGTCGCCGTGATCCACCGGCCTCGGGTGTTGATCCTGGATGAGCCAACCTCGGGCGTGGACCCCGAGGCGCGCGACTCGTTTTGGGCGCTGTTAATCGAGCTGTCGCGAGACGATGATGTAACGATTTTCGTCTCGACACATTTCATGACCGAAGCGGAGCGCTGTGATCGCGTTTCTTTCATGCATGCAGGCCGGGTATTAGCTGAAGGTACACCAGATGAGTTGATCGCAACGGCGCAGTCGGACAGTCTGGAAGGTGCGTTCATCTCTGTCCTGGAGGCCGTCGAGCCGCCTGAGCCGGTAGCAGCACCCAAAATTTCGGTTGATGCTGTCAACCCGGGCGCTGCCGGAAGTATCGGGCGCATACTGGCCTATGCACGGCGCGAAACAACCGAGGTTCTGCGCGATCGCGTCCGTTTGGCTTTTGCTTTCCTTGGCTCGGTGATCCTGATGTTGGTCTTTTGCTATGGGATCACTTTGGACATAGAAGACCTGGATTTCGCGGTGCTCGACCTGTCTCAATCGCCTGAGAGTCGTACCTATATCGCCGAGATTTCTGGTTCGCGCTATTTCAACGCCACGGTGCCTCTGGCCAGTTTTGAAGACGGCCGCGAGCGGTTGGCCAAAGGAGACATCTCGCTGGTTGTCGAACTCCCACCCGATTTTGGTCGCAAGTTGCGCGCCGGCGAGCCAACTGAAGTCTTGGCAATTGTGGACGGTGCGATACCGTTCAAGGGTGAGACAATAGAGGGCTATGTGGCCGGGCTTCACAGTACGTTTCTGGAAGTAATGGCCCGCCAAAGTGGCGTGCAGTCGGTCGAAATCGCCCGCATCGAACCGCGCTTCCGATACAATCAAAGCTTTGAAAGTATCGCTGCAATGGCCCCTGCCATGCCTGCGATCCTGTTGATAATGCTGCCGGCCGTTTTGATGGCTGTTAGTGTCGCGCGGGAGAAAGAGTTGGGCACGATCACCAATTTCTACGCAACGCCAACGACGCGGCTCGAATTTCTGGTTGGCAAACAGATCCCCTACATTGTGATAGCGTTCGTCAATTTCCTACTTTTGGCAGCGATGACGATCTTCATTTTTGGCGTGCCCCTAAAAGGAAATCCGGTGCCCCTTGCAATTGGTGCTTTCCTATATGTTTGGGCAACCACATCTTATGGATTGCTTATTGCGACCATAACGTCGAGCCAGGTGGCCGCAACTTTTGCCACCGCTATCGCGTCGGTGGTGCCGACCATTCAATTCTCCGGGCTGCTACAACCGATCTCGACGTTGGAAGGCGGCGCTCAGACGATTGGATCGCTTTGGCCTTCATCCTATTTCCTGCATCTAAACGTCGGCGCGTTCACCAAAGGTCTTAGCTGGGATGCACTTGCCCCCGACCTTCTGGCCCTAGCCTGTTTCGGGCCCGCGCTAACCTTGATCGCTGCACTGTTACTCCGAGCGCAGGAGAAGTGAATGCAACGATTGTCCCGCATATTCTGGCTTGGTTTGAAAGAAATGATGAGCCTTCGGCGCGACTGGGTGATGATGGCGCTGCTTGTCTGGTCATTCACGCTGGCGCCCGTAATGGAGGCAACGGGCGTTTCAAACTCGGTCAACAATGCATCCATTGCATTTGCCGACGAGGATGGCTCGCCTCTTTCACGCTCGCTTGCCTCAGCGTTTTTTCCGCCTGAATTCCAACCCGTTGTCCAGATCGCACCGGGCACCGGGGCCGAAAAGATGGATGCAGGGCATTTCCTGTTCGTAGTCGCAGTGCCACCAGGGTTCGAGAAAGATGTTCGAGCCAGGCGCGCGCCAGAAGTTCAGGTTTTGATCGATGCGACAGCGATGGAGCAGGCCGGAATTGGAGCGAACTACATCATCAATATCTTGAGCGCCGAGATCCGGCGCTTTGCCGTCGGAGCAGAATTGTTAGACCCGCCGCCCATTGATATCATTGTGCGCAGCGCATTTAATCCAAATCGCGACACTGTTCGTTTCGCCGGTATCGTCGCGTTGATCGGTCAGATCATGTGGCTGACCACAATCCTTACCGGTGCTGCCATGATCCGTGAGCGCGAGCATGGAACAATCGAACACCTGCTGGCGATGCCGCTTACCCCATTTGACATTGCGGTCGCCAAGATCTGGGCAAACGCTGCGGTGGTTCTGGTAGCGACCGCCCTATCGCTGACCTTTGTTATGCAAGACTTCCTGGGGATCAGCATCGCGGGATCGAAGGTATTGTTTTTGATTGGCACAGCTCTCTTTCTCTTCACGGCGACGGCGCTTGGGGTGTTTCTTGCGACGATTGCGCGCTCAATGGCTCAATTCGCACTTTTGGTTATGCTGACGGTGCTTCCAATGTTGATGCTGTCAGGAGGAGAGACGCCAATCGAAGGGCAGCCCGGCTGGCTTCAGATTGGAACATCTATCCTCCCATCCCGCCACTACATGTCAGCCAGTCAGTCCATCATTTTCAAAGGTGCCGGGATCGAGACGGTCTGGGCAGAGTTTGTATGGATGGCGTGCTTGGGCGCGTTCCTTCTGGCAACAAGTCTGCTGCTTTTTAGACGCTCGGTTGCACAAGAGACCTAAATAAGTTTTTGCACCTGAGCCAAACTAGGCGGCTGACAGAACACCCGCTTGCGTAAGATCAATGGCCGCGCCCGTATTTTGGCACAATACTGCCTCGCCGTTATAGCACTAAAGGAGGAGGTTCAGATGCTTGAAGGCAAACAGTCCCAGCAAAACATCCAAATCAAGGACCATCGATTGACACTACGTGGCCAGAAGAAGATCACGCACGTTCACCATGATCGGGTCAACATGTATAGAAGGCCTGTCGGTCATTGGACCTCTCCTGATAGCATCACCTATTTGCAATTAACTCGACGGTAACAATTAACCGCCGGAGAACCGCGCCCGGGCATACTCTGATTGTGTGCTTTATTGCCAAACGTGGAAGTTTCGAGGTTGCCCATGATAGAGTGGGTATAGCGCTATTAAACAGAGATGGGCCATGCGGACACCGGACCAAGGCGACACAGGAGTTGATACAGGTAATGTCCGTGCATTCCTGGAGAGCTTGACCGGCCCGTCTCGTGGGACTGTAGTCTGGCTTGCCGACAACGCTGTGTCAGCCTCGGTTAGTCCGGACCGTACCTTGAGGCTGAGACCGAAAGAAGATGTGCCAGCTTATGACGAAGACATTGCGACTCTTCAGTGGTCAAATGACGGTTACACGTTAAACGCGTTGTCTGATCGGAATATCTGGGTCAATGGTCACAAGGTCGCTTCGGTTGACCTCAGGCACGGCGACATGATCGAATTCGGCGAAAAAGGCCCGATGTCCCGCTACAGGGTGTGCGACCACTCATTCCCTGCACATCGCACGGTCGAGGATATCCTAAGCGACGCGTACGCATATGCGAGAACAAGCCGTCGACCCTTTCCAAGAAAAATTTCCGGTGCACTGCGCGACAGTGGGCGTCGGCTAGCATCACAAACCACAATTCTCTTCAGGATCACCGTTATTGGCGCAATCCTTCTGATCGCCGTATTTGGGTATTTACTGTTTCAGAACGACAGGAAGCTGGCGGACAGCCTGGAACGAGAATCCCATAAGATCGAAGCGGTTGCCGTTATGCTGGCACAGACCCGGGAAGACTCGTTGACGCCAGAGGATTTGGGTGCACTCAAAGATGCTTTCGAAAGTCAGGTGCTGTCCACTGAGCAGCGTCTTGGCACGCTGGAGGAACGCGCAGGCGCATCAACGCGGATTATCACAGCCTCTACACGTTCCGTCGCGTTCGTCCAGGGCGCCTATGGATTGCGGCAGATCAAAAGCGGGAAATTGCTGCGGCATGTGGTTGGCCCCGATGGAAAGAATCTGCAAACGCCATTTGGACAACCGTGGCTCGAACCAGATGCGATGGGCGAACCTGCTGAGTTTCAGTTTACCGGAACCGGGTTTCTTCTACAGGACCCGCCTCTGTTGGTGACCAACCGTCATGTCGCCTTGCCCTGGACCACTGGCGACCGTGCACAAGCCCTTCAGGCCGCAGCGCTGGAGGCCGAGATGCTGAGTTTGCTGGTCTATTTGCCTGATCAAACTGTACCAATTAAGGCTGTCTTGCATAAAGCAAGCGAAACCGCAGATCTGGCGCTTCTCTCTATCGACTCCACACGCGTTCGGGGACTTGGGCTGTTACTTGCAGATGAGCCGCCGCGAGCGGGAGAGGAAGTTTTCCTGCTTGGATATCCAACCGGCCTGAAGGCTCTTATCGCACAGGCCGGTCCGGGCTTTCTGAAAACGCTAGAAAATAAAGGCGCCGTGGATTTCTGGACAATTGCGACCCATCTTTCGGAACAAAATAAAATCCGGCCCCTGGCCAGCCGGGGAATCGTAGCCCAGACCAGTCCCGGCGCCATTGTTTATGATGCAGAGACCACAAATGGAGGAAGCGGGGGACCTGCGTTGAACCGAAACGGTAAGGTGGTTGCGATCAACGCCGCGATCTTACCCGAGTTTGGTGGTTCGAATATTGGCGTTCCGGTGTCGCACCTCAAGACACTTCTCAATGAAAGCGATTGATCCGCGTATTCATTCGCCTGTCCGATATGGTGAATTTTGCACAAGAAAAACCATAATCAGTGGGACTATGACAGAGATCAGGCCCACGGTAATCAGCAAATTCCCCAAGTGGCTATAGTCAGCGATGGATGCAACTGAACCCGTTCTGGGTTCGGTCACGACACGTGTCACGACAAATACCTGATTTAGGTATTTTGTGCCCAAGCTGCTTGCCGACAATGCCATGTTGGTGAAAGACGCCATGACAGCAAAAAAGGTCGCCTTGAGATGTGTCGGGGCGTTGCGTGCGATCCAGGCCAGCATCGGGACCATCGCGATCTGACCCAGCGGTGACTCGACGGCTGTGTCGAGTATGGCGATGAACCTTGCATCCACAACCCCGCCTGTGTGCGCGGCCGTCCATTCATGCACTCCGTAGTACAAAGCAAGGTTAGGCAGGGCCAGCACTCCGGCGGCAATGGTGAGCAGTACCACCACCTGCGCGATGGAACGACTGGCCATAAACGGCCTGAGGATGATCAGGCCAAGCAGCGCTAGTAGTGAGGTCAGGAGCGCCAGAATTGCCAGAAACTGTTCATCGAACCCAAGCTCGTCGATTTCGAACCAGGTCAATCCCGGACCAGGCAACGGGACCGCGCGAAAAACAAAAATGATTGTCGCCGTCCCGATCAGAACCTTGGCCTGTTTCGACTCCAGTTCCCTTAGCAGCCGTGACATGAGATAGAGAATGACCGTGAGCGAAACCGCAAAAACAGTCTCTTGCGCAAAGGCGAAATTTGCGGTTCCCAACACAACGCTGAGTACAACAAACGCGAGACCTCCCAGCAGTATTGGCCACCTTACTTCGGTGGCTTGATCCGGTTTGTGTGAAAGGTGCCCAAGACTAACGAGGCGACGCTGTATCAGAGCATGAAGAACCACTCCGCTGATCGACAGTAAGGGGACAACCAGAGCGACGAGATAGACCTGACCGTAGAGAACCAAACGATCGCTTTTATCCAGATCCTCCGCGCCCGAAAAAATCCAGATGTTAACCGCTGCGACTCCCGCAAACCCGGATATGATCGCAATCCTGCCCAGGGTCTGCATGGTAGTGTGGCGGGCACGAACTTCTTCATGCGTAAACGCGTACCCGTCTTGGTTGGTTTGTGGTACCGCTTCGACCGTCATGGCATCTGCCACGACGTCCTGAATGGCATAACCAGAAGGTGCCAGGATCAAGGCAACGACATACCAATGCTCAGGCAGCATGGCCCCGGCCATCTGGGCAGGCGCGGTCACAAGTGCATACATGATAAGCAACGAGGCCGTGATAAGAGACGCGCCAACCAATATCAGCAGCGATTTCCAACGCCAGAACAGATCCACCAGATGCCCAAGCGGCATTTTCAAAATCCAGGGCAGCCCGGCCCAAAATGCCAACCCCGCCACGAAAGCAGCAGATAGATTCAGATAGTCCTTGAGGAAAAACGCGCCAACGACGGATGTCAGTCCCGAAACTCCGGCCGCGAAGTACACCATCAACGGTGGCATGTAGGACCACTGTAGTTGCGCGACCAGATCAACGAATGTCCGGTGCCACCATTCAGATAGCCGCCTTCCAAGTGTAGGTCGATCAGTGTTCATACGTCATTCGGATCCCGTTCTGGCGACCTAACGCCGTCGGATTTTCTCTCAAAGAAACCCGGCGCCGAAAAGCAGGGTGCTGGTCAGCACACCAAGGATTGGCACGACAAGAGGTACGTGGAAATGTTGTCGGGTTGAATCCGGTTTCAACTTCAAAAAGATCAGCGAGAAATTGACTAGCACAAACACCCCCAAGACGATCTGAGATGTGCGTTCTGCTAGGGTGCTGATCGGCAGTGTTTGGGTCAGTAGAAGGATTAGCGCCACAACCAGCAGGGTTGCGACGACTGGTGTCTGGGTTACCTGGGGGACACTCGCCAGTATTTTTGGCAGATGATCCCGGTCGGCAAGGCCGTAGATTACCCGCGACGCCATGATCATCTGGATCAGGACGCCATTGACTGTTGCAACGACTGCGACTGCGGCAAACCCCTGTTTGATTACTTCGGGTGCATTTGAAAAAACCAAAGCAAGCGGGGCAGTCGAAGTCGACAAGGTATCGATAGGAACAACAAGCAGGACCGTAATTGAGGTCGCCAGATACAGACCCGTCGCCAGAACGAGCGTCAGCAGAATTGCCTTAGGAATTGTGCGAACTGGGTCTTTTACTTCTTCGGCGACGTTTGCCATGTCCTCGAATCCAACAAAGGCAAAGAAAGCCAGAAGCGACGCCGCGAAAATGCCCCGCCAAGCGTTGATCTCAAAACTTGGAATCGTCGCGCTGAACGCATAGCCTTGCGGATCTTGCACGGACATGCCCCAGCCAATCACAAACAGAAGCCCCGAAATCTCGATGATCGTGATCACTGCCGCCACAAATACTGATTGCGCAATGCCCCAGAGTGCAATCAGTCCCATAACCGACACGATGCCGATCGTAAGCAACGTGGTGCCAAGGTTGGTCAGGGTGTGAAGATAGGAGGCCGCTCCAATCGCAACGGCCGAAGCCGATATCACTCCCGAAGCAGCGACGGCGAGACCCACCAACACGGCAATCCAGTTTCTTTGAAACCCCGCTTCGACGTATGCCGCTTCTCCCGCGCTTACGGGATAACGTGTCGCGAGTTCGGCGTACGACAAAGCCGTCAGCGAAACGACGAGCGCTGCAATGAGAAACGAAACAGCGGCGTAAGGACCAGCGACCTCAGCGGTAGCACCGACAAGCACATAGATTCCCGCACCGACGGTGACACCGAGCCCGTAAAGCGTAAGCAACGGGGCAGTAAGCGCGCGTCGGAGTTTAGGTGTCCGTGGATCGGCCGTATGCATTGGCTTCACTCCTCAATGAACAAACGCCTGTGTACCGAAGCTACAGCGCGGTTAAGTACACCAGTCACTAACGAGGGGCTCGCCACCATTCATTCCGAGCCCTTGCGGTGGAATTTCCACGCTTTTGCAATTCCGCTTATCACCATGTTTGATTTGGATGCAGGTGATGAACGGCAATCCCGCTGAAACATTCATGCTTTACTATGTAATGTACCTTTTTGAATTGATCTATGTCATTGGTCGCCAAGAACCGACCAGCCAAGCGGAACCGACTGCAGTGTACTTACTTTCGTCGCAGTTTTTCCCAGCTGGTACTCAAAGGCTGAATATGAGCGAGATCAATGAAGCGTTCGCTCAATACCGCGTAGTCTAAACGCGAAATGCTGACGTTCGAGGAGGAACAGATGCCAGTTTATCGCGGACTTCTTTTGTCAATATTTGCTGCAAGTGCTGCACTGTCGCAGGATATTGACCTTCAAAACGGAAACAATCTCTACAGAACCTATTGCTGGCAATGCCATGGTTTCGAGGCCACTGGAGATGGTCCAATGGCGGAGATGCTGGCAATAAGGACGCCTGATTTGACCAGGCTTGCGGCCCAAAACGACGGTGTTTTTCCGATTGAGGCGGTGGCGCGTCAAATCGATGGTCGCGCACCATTGCTCGCGCATGGCGGAGAAATGCCCATTTTTGGACCGGCTTTGGATTCGGACCAAAAAGTTGCGCTGACCATGCCTGACGGCCAGCCGATGTTCGCAGGTGTGCCGTTGGCAAATGTGATTTATTATCTTGAGTCCATACAAATCGAGTAGGTTGGTACAAATGCTGCCATTAGATTGTAGAGGACCACTGCCCACGTTTGTTGACGCCGGTTGATCTACATTAAGGTTATTTTCTACTGGATTTGGTAACATTCAGCATTGGGAAGATGAGGAGGAATCTCCGATGCCTGAAGAGAAGCCAAAATCAAGTTACTCCAACCCACTTGTTGATGTTTTCAAGCAGATGCAGCCGACTACTACGGCCAATCCGTTTTTAGACGCTCAGCTTGAGCAATTCTGGGACACGCAGGAGAAATCACTGAAAGAGGCAGAGGCCTTTGCTCAACATTGGTTTGAGAGGCGTCACGAGGCTGTTCGAACCGCGCTAGAAGCTGCGCGCTCGGCGTCTGCTGCAGACCCGACTGATCGGGCGAAAGCACTGCAATCCATAGCAGAGTGGCAGAAGCATTCAGCCGAACGCCTCGTGGCTGACGCTCAGGAATGGTTCGAAACAGTTGCCCGATGTGCAGCATTTGCAGCGGAAACCGAAGCCGAAGCTGTGGAAAAAACAATAGATGATGTTGCAAGCACAGCAAAGAAAGCGGGTAAGTCTTCGAAATCCGAACCGGTTTAGAGTGCCGTATCACCGCGGAGGCCGGAATGATCGTAGCTGGAGCAATCGAAGGTCAATAACATGTATAAGAACATTCTGATTCCAGTCGCGCTGGACAACGATCACGATACACAGGCCTCATTTGAAGCTGCTCGTTTGCTAGCGAGTGCCGATGCGGAATTCACAGTGCTCCATGTGCAGGAGCCGGTCCCTGCATATGTGGCATCCCAGATACCCGAGGAAGTTCTGGCCAACACGCGAAAAGAGCTTCAGGAAGGCTTACATCGGAACGCTGCAGAGCTACCGGGGGCGAAACCGCGGCTTATCTCGGGGAGCGCTGGCCGAGCGATCGTTGATTTCGCAAATGAAAATGGCATCGATTGCATCGTGCTGGCCTCACACAAGCCGGGGATCGAGAACATGTTTATTGGGTCGACTGCGAACCGGGTCGTTCACCACGCCAATTGTTCTGTCCACGTGATCCGCTGAGTCGTTTTGTGGCAGGTGCTCCAAGTCGAATGCTGGATGCCCAGCATGGGACACAAAGACGACGGAGTGAAATTGGCGTTGCGAGCACGCGCAGCGTGAAAATCGTATTCACGCTATGGGCTCGCTGCGGCCGATTGCCAATGCAGTAGGCAACTTGGCGCAGATGGAACGGAACCAGCCATCGGCAGAATAGGTCAAGCCTCTTATCTTCCACAGTCACGGTCGATGTACTGTCGTTCGCATGGCAGGAGCGAACTTTGGCGCCGCAAGCGACGAAACCTGGCTCTGCGCCCAATTTGCACAATACAGCACTAAACACTTATGACTGCTTTGCGCGGCAATTGAGCTTTGCAGGGGCTAGTGCTTCCTTTTAAAGGCCAACTACAATTGCATTTGACCTATAGGTTTTCAGCATTCGAAAGCACATCAAGGCAAAACCTCAATGGGGTGCTTTTCGGCATCGAGCAGAAACCTTTTGATTGCAAGGGGTCCAGAGGAGAGTTTCCTCCTCCGATCAGAATAAGAAGGAAATCCTCCAAAGGCGGCAAAAGCTCATGTGAGATTGCTGCCGTCTCCTCCAATGACAGTGTTTGGAACACGCCAAAAAGTGGAATTTCGATAGTCCCGTCAGCGCCCTCGGGGTACTCGTGCAGGTATTGCCGCGTTCCCCAGACAGGCTCAGTGAAAAAATCGCGATAGTAAGCCCGGTCCAACTGACCGAACTGAATCTCGAAACCTTCTTGTTCAATCTTCCCGCTGCGGACACTCTTATAGATTTCCTTTATTTTCTCATAGATCTCTGGCCATCTTACCGCCTCAACTGTTGCGCTCAGTGAGATAATCGCCTTTCTCTTCCCCATGACAACGAAGTCTGAGCGTGGATCGTAAGCCGCACGCATTTCCTGGCGGATTATCCGAAACATCTCAGACCCTTGGTTTGCGCCAATGTAATCCACCAAGACATTTGTTCCAACTTGGTCAGCCTCGTCCGCAAACTCCTCAGCTTTGACAAAAAGGATCAGCATCTCGGAAGAGTCGGGATCGGCAAAGTGAATGACACCCGCTGGAAGGGTGAAGTCATCCACATCCGTGCCAATCAACGCTTCAGCCCATTTTGCAAAAGGCAGTTCCCACTTTCCCTTCGGGCGGGGAAGATTGTTAACCAGTCGAATGGTGCGGCGTTCTACTTCTTCATCTCCAGATCTTAGGATTGCCTGAATGGGTTGACCGAAACGAAATTGGCCATCCCAAACCTCGGTTTCTGCTTCGTCAGGTTCGTACTCTAGGAAATCCGCCACTTCATCCAGAACATGTTCTGGCATTCTGGTCCTGGTAGACTTGATTGGGCTGGAATACTGCAGCTCTCTTGCATACCAGCCGTCGGAGTATTCCGGCTCAAGCAATAGATTTTCGAGGTGGACGATGGTCTCTGGAAAGAATTCGTTTGGCGCCGAAACAGTGAGCATCAGACTATGGCGACTTGATTCGACGTAATACCTGATCCCCTTCAACTGCTTGTATTTAGCAATTTTGTGGGAGGAACGGCTTGATGTTCCTCCTGACACGATACTTGCGAGACCAGCGCGCAACGCGGCCACCCGTTCTGTTGTTGGCCGATCAATTGGCCAAACCAAGGTGAGTTCTGAGATGCCGTTTTCTAGTGGCATCAGATAAACAATATTCGCATCGCCAGTCGTTGCGATCAGCTCTGCTCGGACCTGCTGCGCTGACAGCAGGCTGAGAACCATTAAGAGAGAGGAAGTGAACCGGCTTTTGAATGCTTGCATGTTACTCTGCTTTTTCGGCCAACACGACTGATGTGGCTGATGGCTTGATGACCTTTTCGGCAAAATCAATAACGTCCTGATCTGTCGTATCGTTCAAGATCTCGACAAATACTGACGGTGTGACAGGTGGGAAGCCATCAGAAGCCACATTCTTCAGAAATGATAGAAACTCTACGGGTCGGCGCGCGGCATTCCGGGCTCCAACGACCTGCGTCTGGCGCGCTTGATTGATTTCGTCCCTGGTGATTGGTTCGTTCAACAAATTCGCCAGAGTTTCTGTCAGATGGCTGTGCGCCGGGTCCAAGCTGAAGCCGGGCATCAGGTGCAAATCTATGGTAAGTTCCAGATCAGCATTCTTGGCAAAATACCAGTCTGCATCGACGCTGAAAACGCGCTCGTCTTGATAGTACAGGGCCTTGTATAGCCTTTCGTTCAAAATATCGCTGGCGATGAAAAATGCCCCCTGCATCTCGATGCTGGTTGACCGATCTTCGAAGTCCACGAATTTCGCAAACTGGACTGTGTCATGCGCCAGCTTGTCCGACCTAATGCGCTCAATAAACTTGAGCTCGGGATCCGGTTTGTGGTCTAACCAGGGCTTCTGAGGAACCTCAGAAGGTTCTGTGTCCCCAAATATACGTGCAACGAGTTCTTCGGCTTTATCAGGGTCAATTTTCCCCGACACGATTAACGTCACATTGGATGGCACATAGTGTGTTTCGTGAAACTGATAGGCCTTCTCAAGGTTCAATTTGGGAAGATCTTCAATGGTGTTATTTGCCCGACCACGCAGAGTGCCATAGAGGTTTTGAAGCGCAATTCTTCGGAGCCAGCGAAGCGGAGACTGTCTTTCGCGTAGCAGTGTTTCACGCTGAACGATATCAATTTCGCTTTCCGCAAATCCTTTCGGCAGTGTTGGGGTGTCAAGAACCGCCCGAGACAGCCGCAACAGCATTTCTATGTCGGAAGGAACGCCAGAATTAGTGTAGACAGTAGATACGTTGTGCGTTGTCGCATGGATATCACGCTCTCGGGGCTTTCTCAGAATGGTAGCATCCGCTGAAAACGCGGCCAGATGTTCAGTCAGATGCGCCGTACCGGATGGTTCCGGATCGTCATACGCCCCCGAGAGAACAATTAGCTGCACGTCCACACGGTCGAGGTCGTCTACCGGAACTACGTAAGCTGCGTGTAATCCGCCTTTCTCAGAAAGAGTGATAACGCTCTGAGCTTGAGCAGCTCCAGCAAACACCAAGAGGACAAGCGAAAAAAACAAAACGACTGCGTGCATTATTATCCTTTAAACTATTTCACTTAAGCCAAATAACGTCCGTCGTTAGGCGTTCAACGAAAGCGAAAATGATTTGCTGAATGCTTGTGGGATACGAGTTGTTATTTCAAGTCGCCAATTGAAAACTTGTCGAAATGTTTTCGGTTTGCTGCAAATCAACGACCGCGAACGACTGGTTCGGCGACATGCGCTGCATCGCATCAATGGTGGTGCCGCACGTGCGAGAGAATGCTGCATCAGCAAAGCAGGAAAATCCAATGTCGGCATTGTCCTGCATAGCAGGCCTTCATACTGTCTGAACCGAACCGATGACCTACTGAAACCGTCAGATGACTGGTTTGAGCCCCCACCAGTCGTTGCTATTTTTTTCTGCGTGCGCTCGCAGCTAGGATTTTTCGGCACCCGCGCAACTTCTCATGTTGCGGTGCGGCGGCCATTCTGGCCGTTCGCGCACCGCGCAGCATTCTTTAAGGTGGGAATTTACAGGTCGCGGACAATGCCGACTTTTGCTGAAACGGTGCCAAAGTCAGCAACTGACTTCGGTTGGGGCATACCAAAGTGGCCTGGATCGCTATTTCTCCCAATGGGGCACCCAGTCACCATCCGTACGCAGTGACACACCGGCGGCATCTTCTTCCAGCTTGATTACGTGCAGTTCGCCCTTGTCGCCGCCGTAGGTTTTTCGCGCTTTTTCAAATTGCGCGCAGACCAGACGTGTCGCGGGGGCCGGTGTTCCTGCGTCATCGCAGGCCTCGACAATGAGCCCCAAGTCTTTTTGGCACAGGTCTAGCGTGAAAGATGGATCGTAGTGCCCTGCAAAGACCGACGGCGCATCATGGTGCATACACCAGCTATCGCTGGCCCCAATTTTCAGAGCTTCCCATGCTCGGGGCAATTCAACGCCGGATTTTACGGCCATGACCAATGCCTCTCCCATCGCGGTGGCGTGGATCGCCCAAAGTTGGTTGCTGGCAAGTTTGGTGATTGACCCGTTGCCGCTTTGGCCCATGTAGTGCATCGGCCCCATCAGCTCCATCACGGGGCGGATACGCTCGATCGTGTCCTCGTCGCCGCCGGCAAATTGCGGCATATTGCCTGCACGTGCGCCATCAACCGCGCCTGATACCGGGGCGTCGACCGGCTGGACGCCCTTGGCTGCCAATGCGCTTCCAAGTGCTCGTGCCAGGGTCGGTTGGTTGGTTGTCATATCAACCCAAACCTGCCCCGCCCCCATCGCCGACAGTAGACCGTTTTGACCCCGAACCACCTGTTCGATCTGCTTGGGACCAAACACCATAGTAAAGACGATATCGGCATCTTTGGCGGCCATGGCGGGCGTATCAGCCCACGTCGCCCCAAGCGCCAGATGCCGTTCGGCGCGCTTAGCGTCCAGATCACAAACGGCCAGCTGATGCCCGCCCTTGATCAGGTTCAGGGCCGCCGCCCCACCCATCGTGCCAAGCCCGATAAAACCAATGCGCATATGTGCGTCTCCTGAAATCAAGCGGCGAGGATTTCGTCGGTCGATTGGACCGCACCAAATTCGCCGTGAAGGTTTGCAAGGGTCACCGAGTGGATTTGCGCGGCGGTATGTGCAACCCCGTCTGGACCGGTTGCGTCATAGGCCCAGACCGCATCAGAGGCATAGATCATATCAAACCCAAGGCTGCTGGCCGAGCGTGCGGCGGATTCAGCACAATGATTGGCGGTCGCACCGCAGATGACGACCCGTTCAATGCCCGCGCCCTGCAAATCAGCTAAAAGCGTGGTGCCACCAAATGCACTAGAGGCGTGTTTGACGATCACTTGTTCGCCGTTCTGAGGTGCGGCAAACGGTTGAACGGCAGAACCCGGTGCATCTGGGTGAAACGGATCATCCGCATCTGTGCCGTGGTGGTGGATGTGGATGATCTTGTCACCAGATGCGCGGAATTGCGACAGCAAACGTCCAATATTGTCAGACGCTTCAGGGCAAGACCGCGCGGCCCCAGCAGCATCGTCATGGGCGAGCGCCATTTGCACATCAATAACGAGGAGAGCGGTTTTCATTGTGATATTCCTTTAGCCTGCGCCAGTGCGGCCCTACGATCCTCAAGGATTTTTTCAACGCGTGTGCCATAGATGCGTACGTTGATGTCGTCGCTGATGACACGACCTTTTTGTTCATCATAGGTCATAATTGCCGTCATTCTGGGATGCGCGCCGAACACTTCGGTCACACCGTGCAAGGAATATCCGCCACGGAACAGTGTAAACGTCCCGGCCCCACGATCGAATTTATGCGCATGGGACATATCCCCCGCCAATAACCGGTCCACGGCGTCACGGTCTTCGGCCTCATCTGTGCGCGAATTTGGCAAGAATGCAAAATCGCCACCGCTTTCAGCTGCTTTCAAAAGCAACGTCACGGTACATTCGGTTGTATCATAATGCCATGCATGCCAACTGCCGGGGTAAAGTGCGACAACATTCAGTGCCTGAAACTCATCTGCACAACGATGCAACACGGTCTTTTTCTGCACACGGCGAACGAAGTCCGTCAGGACATCCGACTTATATAACTGCTGGATCAACGTATCTGCCGGTATCTGGTCATCGGCAAGCTGAGTAGCCACATGGGTGTATTCGCGACGTCGCGGATCATCTTCTGGCAAGGACGGATCAATCGCACCTTGATAGATGTTGCGTTTGATTGTCAGCACCTCGGCACCGGGCAAAAGGCTGCTGGATTCGTCCTCAAGGGCGGCCAATGCGTCCGCGCGAATGAAGCCATCCAGATTGCACCAGCCGTACGCCTCCATGTGGTCCTGACAGTCCTTCAGGAACGCCGCACCCGCGCCCTTATCCAGATCAGCAATTGGATAACGCGCAAGATCGACGAGGTTCAGGGCCATGTCAGCATGGGTTCCAAAATCGGTCTTTGACATCGCACTCTCCTTTGGAAATCGGGCAGACGCGGGCCCGTTACCCATTGATAGACGAGCAGTTGGCAGAAGATAAACGAAACGAATTGCCCTCAAGCACATAAATATCTTATGCCACACGGGTGAAACAGAATCTCAATCTGAATTGGCTGCGCACGTTTGAGGCCGCGGCCCGCCACCAGAGCTTTACCGCCGCAAGCCATGAATTGGGCCTGACGCAAACCGCCGTCAGCCAACATATCAAGGCGCTGGAGACCAAGCTGGGGCAAAACCTGTTCATCCGCCGCGCCAAAAGCCTGCAGCTTACGGATATCGGGCAAGCCTATCTGATTTCGGTGCGTGAGGCGCTTGAACACATCGCGTTTTCGACCAGCGGGCTTTTTGGGCCGGAGCTAGAAACGACCATCGTTGTGCGCGCCTCTGCGGCGATGATCATCTGGCTGACGCCGAAGCTGTCCACCTTTCAAGATGAACACCCGCAAATCGTGATCAAGCTTGAAACGTCGCTGTGGCAAAATGTGCTGGAAAAACACCCCGTCGATGTCGAGATTTTGCTCGCCGCGCAGACCCACGCAAACCCACGCATGGTCAAGCTGTCGGACGAGAGAATCCTGCCCGTCTGCGGGGTGCAGACATCAACGAAAGTCCAAAGGCCCGCGGATCTGATGCAACTTGATGCCATTCACGTTCTGGGCTTTGACGACCATTGGGCGCGTTATTTATCCGCCAACGGCCTGCCAATTGACAGGATTTCTCCCCGCATCATTGTTGACACCTCGGTCGCGGCCTGTGAATTGGCCGCCGCGGAGAACGGCTGCGCGATTATGTTCGAACGGTTCGCACAACAGGCCATCGCCGCAGGGCGCGCCATCAATATTGTCGGTGACCCCATCGCGAATGGTCAGTCACATTATGTCATCCAACGAAATACGGGCCTCCCCGAAAAACAGGCGTCAGCGGCATTTTGTGAATGGTTGGCCGCTTGCTTTTGACGTTCGCCTCGGAGCCAAAGGGGCTTTTCTGCGAACGGTTGGAAACATCTCTTTAAACCCCATGAGCAAGCCGTTCGTCGACTTTGCAGCCTTGGCCGAACTGGGCTCTTCACGGCCATGCGGTGCCAAAGAAACCCGGGGTCCCTTCGCGGTCTGATAGCGTCCCTTCGCGTAGACAACGCATTTCCGTCCGAACCACCTGTATAAATTCGTGATTCTCAGGCCGCAAAAGTGAGCATGCGTCGTTCGCTGTCTGGCAGCGGGAATTCCGGCAACGGGTAGCGAACCATCGCTCAGAGCCCAACCTGTACCTTGGATTTTTTCGCTGCGTGCGCTCGCAACACGGAAAATTCTGGGCACGCACAAATTCTTGTGTCACGGCGCAGCGCTGAATTCGGCCATTCAAATATTGCATAGCAAGAATGTGCGCCCGGATTCACAGGATGTAGACTAAAGCAGTGATCCGTGAAAATCCGTGCAAGCGTCGGCCCACCGGACCGGTGCTTCCACGGTGGGGCTGACGCGCCTTGATTCCGTTCTGGGGTGCATCACAACCTATGTCCGCCAACGAACTCAAAGCGGTTCAATGCCTGCACCGAGAACTCAAGTAGAGTGGGCTTCGGACAGCAGGCATCCGATTCGATTGTACAAGTGCCTCGTTGGCGCGGTGCCGATGATTGGGTGCGGAGGGCGGATTGGAGGGCACATTATGCCTAGAGCTCAACTTCCCGCAGTCACCCCAAAGCGCAGAGCATGGAACAAGGGGCGGATCATCGGCCAGAAACGCCCCTTGTTTCCCAAGCAGGTCTGGGCGATCTGTGCTCGGCTCGAACTCGCCGGAAATCTGCGCGATCTTGCGCTGTTCAACGTCGCCATTGATAGCAAGCTGCGTGGATGCGATTTGGTTAGGCTTGCCGTGACCGATCTGGTCAAAGATGATCGTGCTCGAGAACGGGTTTCAGTGGTCCAGAGCAAAACCAAGAAACCAGTACAATTCGAACTGACGGAAAACACACGGGATCCGGTTCATGCTTGGGTCAAGTCGCCAAAGATGATGGGCTGTAGCTTCATGTTTCCGAGCCGTTTCCTCGAGCGACCCCATATCTCAACGCGTCAGTTTGGTCGGCTTGTCCGGGATTGGGTGACAGCGATTGGATTGGAACCGAGCGGTTACGGAACCCATTCACTCCGCCGAACCAAAGCAGCGGAGATTTACCGTAAGACAGGGAATCTCCGTGCAGTGCAGCTTTTGCTGGGTCACACTAAGATTGACAGTACAGTGCGTTACCTTGGCGTTGAGTTGGAAGATGCTCTCACTATTGCGGAGCAGATTGAAATCTGACCCGCGTCGGTGAATGGCACTTGCCGTTCGCCGGTTTGGAACAGACTTACGGCCTTGAAGCGGCGAAACCGGTTATGAAGGGAAGAATAGTATACAGATCACCCTGCCATTGCGTACTACAAAGAAGTGCTTGCGGTCAGCTTTTCGAGTGATAGTTCCGGCTTTCGCGCGCTCAGTTTGACGGCACCGCGCTCCATCACGACGAAGGCATCCCCAAGATCATAGGCGAAGGACAGATACTGTTCGACTAGGACGATAGCGATGTTTCCGCGTTCCTTCAGGATGCGGATGGTGCCGCCGATCTGCTGGATGACGTTCGGCTGGATACCTTCGGTCGGTTCATCCAGAAGAAGCACTTTCGGGTTCGACACCAGCGCGCGCGCGATCGCCAGTTGCTGTTGCTGGCCGCCTGAAAGGTCACCGCCCCGCCGTTGCAGGAACTTCTTCAGAATGGGGAACAGATCAAAAATCTCGTCCTTCACCTTGCGTTCGCCACTTGGCAGGCAGGCAAATCCCGTCTCAAGGTTTTCCTGCACCGTCAAAAACGGAAAGATCTCGCGCCCCTGGGGCACATAGGCAACGCCCTTCCGCGCAAGGTCAAAGGCCTTCAGCTTTCCGATGCTTTGGCCGTCCAGATCATAGTCGCCCCCCGACCGGGGATGGGTGCCCGCCAGCGCCTTTAACAGCGACGTCTTGCCTACGCCATTGGTGCCCATCAAGCAGGTGACCTCGCCCTGGGCCGCGTCGAAATCCACGCCGTTCAGAATTTGGCTGCCGCCATAGTGCAGCGTCAGATCGCGGATGCTGAGGAAACTATCGGCCAAGGTACACCTCGATGACTTGCTGGTTCTTGGTGACGTGATCGATCGAGCCTTCGGCCAGAACCGAGCCTTCGTGCAGCACGGTCACTTTGCAATCCAAACGCCGCACGAAATCCATGTCGTGTTCCACTACGGCGACAGCGCGGGTCTTCGCCGCGTCCCGCAAAATTTGCGTGGTCTTCTGACGTTCTGCGGTCGTCATGCCTGCCGCAGGTTCGTCCACCAGCAACAGCTTCGGTTCCTGTGCCAAGAGCATCCCGATCTCCAACCATTGCTTTTGCCCGTGGGACAGCTCGCCAGATTTCCGTGACAGAACCGCGTCCAGCCCAATGACGTCCGCCAGTTCTTCGACCCGGGCAAAGTCCGGTGTTTCGGGTTTGAACAGCAGCACGGCCAACGGCGACCGCGACTTTTTCAGCGCCATCATCAGGTTGTCTTGAACTGTCTGATCCTCAAACACCGTGGGTCGCTGGAACTTGCGCCCGACCCCTTCCATGGCGATCTTGCTTTCCGATTTGCCCAGCAAGGACACGGGCGGTTCGCCCCAAAGCACATGGCCCTCGTCAGGCCGGGTTTTACCGGTCACCACATCCATGAAGGTGGTCTTGCCCGCGCCGTTCGGGCCGATGACCGCCCGCAATTCGGCCCTGTCAATGCTGAACGACAGGTTGTTCAGCGCCTTGAACCCGTCAAAGCTGACCGACACGCCCGAGACTTCAAGAAGCGCGCTCATGCATCTGCCTCCTTTTCTCTCAAAGAACCGTGGCCCGGCCCCAGGTCGCGCCCATGCCGATTGGGGTTGCGACGCGCTGCCAAGGCGTCGAACAGCCCTCCAATGCCTTTCGGTGCGAAAAGCGTAACCGCCACGAAGGACAGCCCCAACAGGACGGTCCACCAATCGACCCATTGAATGCGATACCCGGCGATGTTCAGGTCAGGGGCTTGCCCGCCGGTAAACCAGGTCGACAAGAGCGAGACGAAAGCCGCGCCGATCACGGCTCCGTACAATCGCCCACGCCCGCCGATGGCCACCCAGACCGCCAGATAGATCGAGGCAATCGGCGCCAGTTCCGCCGGGTTGATGATGCCCGCCTGTGGGTAGTAGATTGCGCCTGCAATGCCAGCGAGCACGGCCGATACGGTGAAGACAAACAGCTTGAACGCCTCGACTGGATAGCCAAGGAAGCGCACCCGCGCTTCGTCGTCCCGAATGCCCCTGAGGACCGAGCCGAACTTGCCCGATACCATCCAAGTCGCCAGCACGTATCCGAGTCCCAGGGCCAGGGCCGAGGCCCAAAGGAACCAGACCGAAACGATGGCCTGACTAGTGCTCTCCAACCCCGGCAGGTTCTGCAGGCCTGACAGACCGTTGTTGCCGCGCAATCCGCTGTCGTTTTGGAACAGGTACAGTGACAGCGCCAGCGTCATCGCCTGAGTCAGGATCGACAAGTACACACCTGTCACCCGGCTGCGGAAGGCCAGCCAGCCAAAGACCAGCGCCAGAAGCCCCGGCGCCAGTATGACGGCGGCCAGTTGCAGCGGCAGAGAATGGGCAAAGGCCCAGATCGGCGGAAATTCCGAGGCTCCGACGACACCGAAGATCTGGCCAGCGATCCCGCTGGAGACCTCTTCGGGCGTTGGCGGCAGCCCTCCGGCGGCGAGGCTTTCGACGACGATCAGACGCGTCCGCTCGTACATCAGCCACATGCCTATCGCGTAACCGCCCATTCCGAAGAAGGCCATGTGCCCAAGGGACAGGATACCGCAATAGCCCCAGACCAGATCCATCGCCAGCGCGACGAGGCAGAGGCACAGGGTCTTGCCCAGGGTCTTGACGAAACTGGTCGAGATGACGCCGATACCGAACCCTTCGGACAGGATCGTCACGCCCAGGGTGAACAGCCCCAGACAGGCCAGAAAGATAAGCACCGACGGATAACGCACCACGAAAGGTGTGCGACGCACAGGGCCTGCTGTCAGTTCCGCCATGCTCATGCCTCCGCCGCCCGGCCTTTAAGCGCGATGATCCCGCGCGGCCGGAATTGGATGAAGAGGATGATGAAGAGGATCATATAGGTCTGTGCGGCCAGTGTGTTCGAGGGGTTCAGCCATTCGATCCCTTTTTGCAGCGAGCCAACCATGGTTGCGCCCAGAAGCGTGCCCCAGATGTTGCCAACGCCGCCCACGACCACGGTCATGAAGCTTTGCACGATATAGTCCGCGCCCATCTCGCTGGTCACTTTGGCGTAAAGCCCAATCGCCACACCCGCAATCCCGGCAATACCCGAGCCGAAGCCGAAGGTCAGCATGTTGATCCTGTCGGGGTTGATCCCCATCGAGGCCGCCATGCGGGGGTTCTGCGTCACCGCCCGCACTTCCAGCCCCAATCGAGTGCGGTTCATGACGAAAAGGAATAGCGCCATGAACAAAAGCGCCAAAACGAAAATCGCGATCCGGATATAGCTGATCGACACGATGTCATTGAACACCAGCGATCCGTCCAGCCAGCCGGGCGAGGTGAGGGGCCGCGCTTGCGTGCCGAAGATGTTCTTGGCGATCTGTTGCAGGGCAATGGAAATCCCGAAAGTCGCCAGAAGCGTCTCCAGCGGGCGATGGTAGAGGTGGCGGATCACTAGCCGTTCCATCGTGACCCCTGCGCCGAAGGTGACGGCAAAGGCCAGCGGCAAGGCGACGATAATGGAAATCGTGTAATCCGGGATGATCTGCTGGACGACGTAGCCGGTGTAGGCGCCCATCATGATGAACTCGCCATGGGCCATGTTGATCACGCGCATCACGCCAAAGGTGATAGCAAGACCGATGGCGGCAAGAAAGTAGATCGAAGCGAGCGACAGGGCGTCAAGGCCAAGGTCAAATGCCTGGTTGAATGCCACCTTGTTTTCGATGCCCGTCAGCACCGCCGCCGCGGCAACGGCCACTGAAGGCGAGCCGCTGTAGCGTTCGTAGAACGTGAAGCCTGCCAGGGTTTCATCCACCTCGGCTTCGGTGGCCACAGGGTCTACCACGCCCTGTTCGGCCAAAGCTTCATAAGCAAGGTCGCGTGCGTCTTCGCTGTTCAGGGTCGCCACCTGAACCCCCGCGACCGATCCCTCCGAGATGTTGGCCAAAAGCGCGTTCCGCTTGTCGTACCGGCTGATCCGGGGTTTCGCCAGATCGGCGGCAACCAGAAGGTCATAGGCGGACTCGCGCGGCAGGTCGTCGCTGCCGACGGTCAGGATGCGGGCGATGTCATCGCCCTCGGGTGCTTGTGCCGAAGCCTCGACCTCCACGGCCAAAAGCGGGTTCAATGCGGCCCGGACATCGACACCAAGATCGCCGTCAAACCGCTGGATGGCAGCAATCCTCTCCTCGTTGGTCGCGCCGAAGCGGATTGTCAAAAGTCCCTGAAGGCGTTCCATGCGACTTTGTACAGACTGGTCCGTTTCGTCGGGCAGAACTTTGGTCAGGGCCGCAAGATGGGACATCTCCGAGTCACGCTCGATCGCATTCAGGGCCTGCATCTTTTCGGCAAAGGACCCTGATAGTTGGAATTGCACCAGGGCCGCGCCGATCATGCCGCGAATGCCGCTGTTGGGTTTCAACTGTTTGAAGTCACGGGCAACGAAAGTGCCAAGTTCCGCGCCATCGGCAAAGTCGAAGGCCGCCAATTCCTTGCCCGAGGCTTCGCCATAGACGAAAAGCCCGGTGTCCTTGTCGCGCCACATCTCTTTGTTTTGCCAGCGTTCCAGCACGACCTGGGCCTCGGCCAGACCACTGGCGGCAAGCGCGTCGATGGCAGGACCGATGGTCTTGCGCGAGGATTTGGCGATGATTTCGCCATGTTCTTGCAAGAGTTGCTGGATCGGCGCCTCGGCGTTCTGCGCCGAAAGTGGCAAGGCAAGAGCGCATAGAAGCACCGACATGAAACCGATGTTGAACCGACGTATAATCGACATGGATAGTTCAGCCCCCGTAAGGCGTTCTGGGGGCGACATGCGCCGCACCCGTAGGGTGGGTTTTCAACCCACCATGCTTAGTAGTTCGACTTGATCTGAACGCAGGACGACGTTTCGGTGTTGTACATCCCGCAATCGAGTTCCGCCCAATCGGATTTCAGCACCGCCGATTCCGGCAGGAAATCCGTCCAGGCATCGCCCGGCACTTCCTCCGTCTGGCTGATGATGTCGAACTGACCATCCTCGGTGATCTCGCCGATCAGAACCGGCTTGGCCAAGTGGTGGTTCGGCAGCATGACAGCGGTGCCACCAGTCAGGTTCGGGAATTCCTGCCCGTACAAGGCGGTGCGCACGGCATCGACGTCGGTGGTACCTGCTTCGGTCGCCGCATTCACCCACATGTTGAAGCCGATGTAATGCGCCTCCATCGGGTCATTCGTCACACGCTCGTCGCCCATGCGGGCTTTCCAGGCCTCGACCCATTCGGCGTTGGCATCGGTATCTGCTGACTGGAAGTAATTCCAGGCTGCGAGGTGACCAACAAGGTTGGTGGTGTCGAGACCCGACAATTCTTCCTCGCCGACCGAGAAGGCCACAACGGGAATGTCGTCGGCGCTGATGCCAGCAGCCGCGAGTTCCTTGTAGAAGCCCACGTTTGCGTCGCCGTTGATCGTTGAAATCACGCCGACTTTCTTGCCATCCGCACCAAGAGCCACGACGTCCGAGACGATCTTGGACCAGTCAGAATGACCAAAGGGCGTGTAGTTGACGAAGATGTCGTTCTCGGCGATGCCCTTCTGCTGAAGATAGCTTTCCAGAATGTTGTTCGTCGTCCGGGGGTAAACATAGTCGGTGCCCAGAAGCGCGAATTTCTCAACGCCAAGTTCTTCCAGAAAGTAATCCGTCGCCGGGATTGCCTGCTGGTTGGGGGCGGCGCCGGTGTAGAAGACGTTTTTTGAGGATTCCTCGCCTTCATATTGAACCGGATAGAACAGAAGTCCGTTCAACTCTTCGATCACAGGTAGAACCGATTTCCGCGACACGGATGTCCAGTTGCCGAAAATCACGTCAACCTCGTGTACCGAAATCAGCTCGCGCGCTTTTTCGGCAAAGAGCGGCCAGTCCGACGCCGGGTCGACCACGACGGCCTCCAACTCGCAGCCCAGAACGCCGCCTTTGGCGTTTTGCTGTTCGATCAGCATTTCCATCGTGTCTTTTAGTGTTGTTTCCGAAATCGCCATGGTTCCGGACAGGGAGTGCAGCACTCCCACCTTGATCGGGCAGTCTTGCGCCATGGCCGGCAGCATCGAAGCGGCCAGGACGGCAGCAGAACTAAGAAGTGTCTTTTTCATCGCAGTTTTCCTTCAGGCACTGCGCGGGGAAGCGTTGCTTTCAAGGGTGTGATCCCCCATATGCCCCCCACGCAATCTAATTGCGGAGTGCGGTGGTGTTTTGGAATTGCAAGGCCAGCACCATCGCACGTTCAACGGGATTTGTGTGATCCCGGAAGAAGTCGTTCCATGGAAATTGCTGCGACTGCGAGATCGGCGGGGGTTGAAAAACGGCCCCTGGCGTCAATCCGTCAAAAATTGCGCAGACTTTCGCGGGTTCGCCATTTTATTGTGCGAAAGAAACGCCAAATCTTTGGGCGTTTCAGCTTTCAAGCAAGAATCCTGTGCAATAGTCGATCTCGGCCCGGGCACGCCGCACCGCCCATTTGGAGCGATCCGCATCGCGTGAGAAGCTGGCGGCGGTCAGCAATTGCGCATGCGCCATCTTGGCGTCGATACGCAGGTGAAGCGCATGACGTCGTTGATCGTCGGGCACCGTCGCGTTCAGAAGGTCGATGAACTGCGCCCGGCGATGCGCGATCTGATCCGTGCGGTCATCATTCATAAGCCAGGCATGTTCCAACTCGGCCGAGAACCGTCCTGCACATGCCGCGAATGAAGACATCAGGGGATCATCTGCCGCCGGACTTTGCTTCGGCAGGATAAGAAGCAGGACCAGAAAGGTTTTCAAACTGCTCATGATCCGATCATGAACGACCTAAAAGTCAGCAATCAAGCTTTCTGCCGCCTTATGGCTAACGCACACTTAACAGACGAAGTCCCTGTCACCCGTTCGACACGTCATTCAGGCATTTCCGTGTCGGCATCTCATCATTGCTGAACTTCTGGGCGAGTGGGGTCACTTTCGCACAGCAAATAGGCAGAACTCCGGGATTGGTCTTTTTCCCGGCGCGCAGCGGTGGATCACACCCCAATGTGCATGGTGAACCATGCGGGTCGAGTACCGGGGGCGACAGACGCATGGGTCAACCACATCTGGCATCACGAGAGGCGAACACCGCCCCGAGATCCATCGGTGCCATGACCTTGTCGACCAAATGCCGTGACGGACGCACAGGCATTGACCGCTTCAGAACCTCGGGCGCGAGTAAGGTGGCCTTTCCGCGTCGCAACGATGCCGTCGAAGCCATTGTGCTGAACACCTCGGGCGGTTTGACAGGCGGCGACCGGTTTGAGGCTTCGGCCAGCGCCGGGCCGGACAGCCGCCTGATCCTGACAACCCAAGCCGCAGAACGTGCCTATCGCAGCACATCTGGCGCTGCGTGTATCAGCACGCGCCTGTCTGTCGCCAAGGGCGCGGTACTGCATTGGTTGCCGCAAGAGTTGATCATGTTTGACGGTGGTTGTCTCAACCGTCGCCTTGACGTGGACGTCACCGACGGAGCCGAGGCCGTGCTGGTCGAACCCGTCGTCTTCGGTCGCCGCGCCATGGGCGAAACCCGTATCTCGGGCAGTTTTCGCGACCGGATCACCCTGCGCCACGATGGTCGCCCGATCTATTGGGACCGCATCAACCTGACCGGATCAATCAGCGCCAGTCTTGACCGTCCGGCCATCGCAGGCGGCATGACCGCCCTTGCCAGCGCCCTTTACTTCGGCCCGCGTGCCGAGGCGCATTTGCCTATTGTCCGACAACTTTTGCCAAAGACCGGCGGCGCAAGCCTTGTCGCGCCCGATCTTTTGACCATCCGACTTCTTGCCGCCGATTCCTATCTGTTGCGCCAATGGCTGGTGCCGGTGCTGGAGCGCCTGACCGAAACCACCCTGCCGAAATCCTGGAGCCTCTGACCCATGCAACTCAGCCCCCGCGAAAAAGACAAACTGCTGATCGCCATGGCTGCCGAAGTGGCCCGCAAGCGCCTTGCCCGTGGCGTCAAGCTGAACCACCCCGAGGCCATCGCGCTGATCACCGACACGGTCGTCGAAGGCGCTCGCGATGGCCGCTCGGTCGCCGACATGATGGAGGTAGGCGCCGAGGTCATCACCCGCGACGACTGCATGGAAGGCATCCCCGAGATGATCCACGAAGTGCAGGTCGAAGCCACCTTTCCGGACGGCACCAAGCTGGTCACCGTCCACAATCCCATCCGATAGGAGTCTCTCATGCGTTACGCTATTCCCGCCTTGTTTCTGGCCTCGCCCGCCTTGGCCCACCCCGCAAGCCTCCCACATGGGCATTCGGGGGATTGGGCTGTGCCCGTCGCCTTGATGCTGATCGGCGCTGCGGTTGTTTTGGCCAAGCGCAAGGCGGTCCGTGTCCGCAGACGCCAATGATCCCCGGCGAACTCTTTCCGGCGGAGGGTGAGGTCACTCTGAACGCAGGGGCGGAGCCGATCACGCTAATGGTCGCCAATACGGGCGACCGACCAGTGCAGGTCGGCTCACACTACCATTTCGGCGAGGCCAACGCGGCGCTCGATTTCGACCGCGACGCCGCACGCGGCATGCGTCTGGATATCGCAGCCGGGACAGCCGTGCGGTTTGAACCCGGTCAACGGCGCGAGGTGCAACTGATCCAGATTGGCGGCGCACGGCGTGTCTTCGGGTTCAACCAGCTTGTGATGGGAGATCTCTGATGCCCACCCAAATCCCCCGCTCTGACTACGCCGCCATGTTCGGCCCCACCACCGGCGACAAGTTGCGACTGGCCGATACTGACCTGATCATTGAAGTGGAAAAGGACCTGACAGGTCCCTACGGCGAAGAAGTCAAATTCGGTGGCGGCAAGGTGATCCGTGACGGCATGGGTCAGGCTCAGACCACGCGCGCCGAGGGTGCGGTGGATACCGTTATCACCAACGCGCTGATCGTGGACGCAACCGGCATCTACAAAGCGGACGTCGGTTTGAAAGACGGCAAGATCCACAAGATCGGCAAGGCGGGCAACCCAGACACACAACCCGGCGTCGACATCATCGTCGGCCCTGGCACTGAAGCCATCGCTGGCGAAGGCAAGATCCTGACGGCCGGTGGGTTCGACAGCCACATTCATTTCATCTGCCCGCAACAGATCGAGGATGCTCTGTATTCTGGTCTAACCACAATGCTGGGCGGCGGCACTGGCCCGGCCCATGGCACGCTGGCCACGACCTGCACACCGGGACCGTGGCACATTGGGCGGATGCTGCAGGCGGCGGATGCGTTTCCGATGAACCTCGCCTTTGCGGGAAAGGGGAATGCGTCGCTCCCCGCCGCTTTAGAGGAACAGGTCAAGGGCGGTGCCTGCGCGTTGAAGCTGCATGAGGATTGGGGCACGACGCCCGGCGCAATCGACTGTTGCCTATCTGTGGCGGACGACATGGACGTTCAGGTGATGATCCACACCGACACGCTGAACGAATCCGGCTTTGTCGAAAACACCATCGCCGCCATAAGGGGCCGCACCATCCACGCCTTCCACACCGAAGGCGCAGGGGGCGGCCATGCCCCTGACATCATCAAGATCTGTGGCGAGGCCCATGTTCTGCCGTCGTCGACCAACCCGACCCGACCTTTTACGGTCAATACAGTGGACGAACATCTGGACATGCTGATGGTCTGCCATCACCTGGATAAATCCATCCCAGAGGATGTGGCTTTCGCCGAAAGCCGCATCCGGCGCGAGACCATCGCCGCCGAAGACATCCTGCACGACATGGGGGCGTTCTCGATCATCGCTTCAGACAGCCAGGCCATGGGGCGTGTGGGCGAAGTGATCATTCGCACCTGGCAAACCGCTGACAAGATGAAGAAACAGCGGGGCGCCTTGGCCGAGGAGGTCGGCGACAACGACAATTTCCGTGTCCGTCGCTATATCGCGAAATACACGATCAACCCGGCCATTGCACACGGGCTGTCAAAGCACATCGGTTCGATCGAAGAAGGCAAACGTGCCGATCTGGTCCTATGGAACCCGGCGTTTTTCGGTGTGAAGCCTGAGATGATCCTTATGGGCGGCAGCATTGTGTGTGCGCAGATGGGCGATCCAAACGCTTCGATCCCGACACCGCAGCCGGTCTATACCCGCCCGATGTTCGGGGCCTTTGGCCGGTCGCTGGAAGCCAATGCAGTGACCTTTGTTTCCGAGGCGGCACACTCCGAAGGACTGGGAGATGCGCTTGGATTGGCCAAGACAAGTTTGCCGGTGGAGAACACGCGCGGTATCGGCAAAGCGGATCTTGTCCTGAACGACGCCATGCCCGAGGTCGAGGTGCACCCCGAAACCTATGAGGTGCGGGCTGATGGCGAATTGCTGACCTGCCAACCTGCAACCGAGCTGCCCATGGCGCAGCGGTATTTTCTGTATTGAGGCCTCATGACCGATATTCCCATTGCACAAACGCTCCATCCCGCATGCACATCAGACAATGCGATAGCGGACTGCGCGTTGACCTACGACGCCCGATTTTTCCGGCGAAAGAAACTGACAACGACCGAAGGCTGGTCCTTTGTCGCGGACTTCGAACAGACCGTATCCCTGAACGATGGCGACGTGCTGGAACTGGGCGATGGACGTCTGGTCAAAGTGACGGCGGCACCCGAAAACCTATTGGCCGTTTCCGGGCAAGACCTGCCCCGCCTCGCCTGGCACATCGGCAACCGCCACACACCTTGTCAGATCGAGGCGACCCGCCTTTTGATCCAGGATGATCCCGTCATCGCTCATATGCTGAGCCACCTCGGTGCCACAGTGACCCAAGTCACCGAACCCTTCACTCCGGAAGGCGGCGCCTATGGTCACGGGCGCACCCATGCGCACGATCACGGACACTCGGCCCATGCCCACGCCCATTGATGCGCACTTACTGACGCTGACCCAATGGCTGTCGCCCGCGTTTCCAGTGGGGGCCTTCGCCTATTCGCACGGACTTGAAACAGCGATCAACGAGGGTTGGATTGCCGACGCGACCAGTTTGGAAGACTGGCTGAGAGATTGCCTGAGTGATGGCTCAGGTCGCGCTGATGCGATCTGGATGCGGCTGGCTTATGCTGCCGACGACCCATTGGAGATGGATGCGAAAGCACGATCCTTTGCCACCGCTCAAGAGCGTCTGCGCGAAGCTGAAAGGCAGGGCGCTGCCTTTGTTGCGACGGTTAATGCTGTCTGGGGTTTGGCGCTGCCTGACATGCTGTTGCCCGTTGCCGTCGGTCGCGCCGCTAGATTGGCAGAGCTGGATATCGATACGACTGCCGTTCTCTATCTGCAGGCCTTTGTCGCAAACCTGACCTCCTCGGCCATCCGCCTGAGCCCCATCGGGCAGACGGCCGGTCAACGGGTGATCCTGAACTTGCAGCCCTTTTGCCTTCAGGTCGCCGAAGACACGAGAAATGCGGACACCACGGACGTTTTTGGCAACGCCTTTTTCTCAGACATCTCCGCGATGGCCCACGAAACTCTTGAACCGAGGCTCTTCCAATCATGACACAACTCAACGGCCCCTTGCGCATCGGTATCGGCGGCCCGGTCGGTGCAGGAAAGACGACCCTGACCGCGAGGCTTGCCGAACTTTTGAAAGACGATCACTCGATCGGCGTCATCACCAACGACATCTACACACAAGAAGACGCCGAAGCTCTGATGCGCATGCAAATCCTGCCTTCGGATCGCGTGATTGGAGTGGAAACCGGCGGCTGTCCTCATACGGCGATTCGCGAAGACGCGTCGATCAACCTGGCTGCCGTGGCCGAGATGCGGCTGCGTCACCCCGACGTAGAGGTCGTCCTGATCGAATCCGGTGGCGACAACCTATCGGCCACCTTCAGCCCGGAGTTGGCGGACCTGACAATCTATGTGATCGACGTGGCCGCAGGCGAGGAAATCCCACGCAAGGGTGGCCCCGCAATCACCAGGTCAGACATCCTAGTCATCAATAAAACCGACCTTGCCCCTCATGTGGGGGCATCTTTGGACGTCATGCGCCGAGACGCCGCGAGAATGCGGGGCGATCTGCCGGTGGTATTTGCCTGCCTGAAAGCCGGCCACGGTTCGGACGAGGTCGTGTCGCACCTTAGATCTCTTTCGGGCATTTGATGAGAGCCTAGCCGGCAAGAACGGTGCTTGGTCCACTTTGCGGGACTTTGAGAGTTTTCGAGTATGTGCTAACGCAACGTTTCGGGACGTTTGCTTCTCCCTCCACTCAAATGAACAAGCGAAATCCCCTGACTTCACCAACGACTTCTGCGGCTTGGGAGGAGGGCGATGACCAGTTTGGATGCAAAACGGCTTTAGCAACGCCCTGATCGATGCACAGCCGAGCATTGTGCTTTGCTGCAAGATGCCTCATGCGGCGGTTCTCTCGCAGGCACATCAATTCAATTGAACTGATGCCCCACTTCCGCGCGATTGCGATAATACGCTCGAACAGCGCATCACCAATTCCGATGTTTTGCCAATCAGGTTCGACAGAAAAGGCGGCTTCCGTCTTTGTAGATCCGGTCTGGTCGTCACCGCGGAGTTCGGCGACGCCCCTCCGACGCCCTTTTGCAAACGCGCCACAGAGAATGCTGTCATAATGAGGAATGCTCTGAACTTAGGTCGTCAGACTCTCGTCGCTGACAGTCCCACAGAACCGCGCGCGCCGAGACTCGGCGTCGAGCCGTCGAAAGTGATCGCAGATCTCGTTTTGGTCGGCTGGATAGAGTCGGCGAATGGCAAAGTTTTGATGATGTCTGAGATGGACAATCGCCTTGTCGCTCCGATTGCAGACGTGGATTGGGCCAGCATCTTCGGGAGGAGGTGAAGATGCTGGCCCTAAAGCATTGGCGGTCCCTGTTGATGTTTTTCGTCGCCACTGCTTTTGCTGCTTACTCTGGGAAGAGCGAGGTCCAGCAATTCCTTTTCAAATTTGCACGCAAACCCGGGATCAGGACCCGTCGCGTTGGTCCGGGTCTTTCCCGCCGGTTTCCTGTGCCATCAGCTTTTCCGCATATTGAGTGTCCGTCGTCAGAGTTTTTGGAACCAAGAGCGGCGTAAACTAAGTGAGTGTTCGGCTCATCTGATTTGTGTGATTATGCTGCGCGCTGACTGTGATGCAAACGTCGCGCTTCGAACGTCTTCCGCTTGATCCTTTCTCGTTACTCCAGAATGGCTTGGTCACGCCCGAAGTAGACATCGGCGGGTGTGACGTTGTTTAGGCTCTCGTGATATCGCTGATGGTTGTAGTGATCGACGAAGGCTTCGATCTGGGCCGCGAGATCACCTGGCAGGAAGTAGTTTTCCAATAAGATGCGGTTCTTCAAAGTTTGATGCCATCGTTCGATTTTACCTTGGGTCTGCGGATGACACGGCGCACCACGACTGTGTTTCATGCCTTTGTCCTTCAACCATTCAGCCAAATCGCCAGAGACATAACTTGAGCCGTTGTCACTGAGCAGTCTTGGTTTGTGGACGATATGGGCCTGATCACATCCGGAGGCCTGCAAGGCTAAATCGAGGGTTCTGTCACATCCTCAGCCCGCATGTTCGTGCAGAGCTTCCATGAGATGATGTAGCGGCTGTAATCGTCCAGAATTGTGCTGAGATAAAACCAGCCCCGACCCAGAACCTTGAGATAGGTAAAGTTGGTCTGCCAAAGCTGGTTGATGGCTGTTGTCTTATGCTCAAACGCATTCGCGGCTTTCAGCACGATGATGGCAGGGCTGGTGATCAGGTCATGCGCCTTGAGCGTGCGATACACTGTAGATTCCGACACAAAATAGCGCTCTTGATCGGTGAACGTGGCGGCCAGCTCGCGCGACGACAGCTCCGTCTCTTTCAGAGCGAGATCCACAACCTTGCGCTTCACTTCGGTGGGCACCCGGTTCCAGACATGATTTGGCTTTGGTGATTGATCATGCAAACCAGCCTCACCGCGCTGCAGATACCGATCATACCAGCGGTAGAATGTGGTGCGGGGGATAAGCCACCGCTATCTCCATTTGCAACACATAGCTTTCGGCACAAGGGGCGGAAATCGGACTTTCGCTGCGGTGGCGAACAAGGCCAACACTCTAGCGATAGCGGTCATTCATTGTAAGTATTAGGCTGATTGCGCTGGGTTAGCAGCCCGATAGAACTTGCGTCAGGCTCAACAGCACATTCCAAAGATGTTTGGTCGCACCAATACGGCAGTCGACGCTGCGATCCCCACAACAAGATCAAACATTTGAGAGCTCCTTGCTGCTTTCTTTTGCCAAGCGTTAAGCTGGCGTTGCAGATACCCTAGTCCGCAACATTTGCGTGGTTGACAGGATCAGTTTCTGTGAAAGGCGGGAAAAACCGCTGACCCGCAATTTGTTCATGCGGTTTTTTTAAACTACTCGATATTAATATGTATGAATTTAGACTAGGGCAATGAGGCGAAAAGCCATCCGATATCTAGCCACCTATTCATCAAAGTATGCGTTATGCGTTGTGTAGATCGCCTGAATGGTTGGCGTCAAACGGTCAAGATGCGTACGAAGGACTTGATCCGCCGCCCACGCATCCCCGCTGAACAGGGCCTTTAAAAGAGATTGATGATCCAGATACAAATCATCCATTGCTTCTTTGCTGGTTAACGCCAGCATGCAAAGGCGGTCAACCTGTGCTTTGTTTTCGGCGATGATTTCAAACGCAAACGCCTGTTTGGCCGAGGCGCAAAGCAGTTTGTGAAACTGGTAGTCCAGATCATGGAACAAATTGACATCTTCTGCTGAGATTGCATCCGCCTGTTCACGAAGGTTAGCTTTTAATGCCGCGTCTACCGACTTGTCGCGATCTGACACGGCAGTGCGGATGACCTCCAATTCGACTGCGGCACGCACAAAGCGGGCATTCGCGATGAGCTGGCGTGAGAACGGTCGAACAACTGTCGCGCGTTGTGGCCGCACCAAAAGGAGATTGAGGTTGGAAAGTCGCGTGAAAGCCTCGCGCACAGGCTGGCGTGAAAACCCGAATGATTTCGCAACATCCGTTTCGGATATCTTTGTCCCTGGAAGCAGCTCCAGGCGGGTGATTTGTCCAAACAGTTCGTCAAAGACAACATCGCTACTCGTCGTGCGTTCAAGGGTTCCCAAAGCTGCCATTTTTTGTATTCCACCTCTGTTTGGCGACATTGTGGCAGATCAGAGAGAGAATTAATAGAGCAAATTAGGATACTAGGTTACATTATATTCATTGTTCTAAAAGGAAAATATCACATATCTAAAGAGCATCTAGAAAATTTATGTTGACTAGTATCCCAGTTATCGTGTTGGGTGTGCCCATCAACGAGGGCGGAGCAAGTGTGCTAGCTGGGAGGAAATCAGATCATCCAAATTGGGGTGAAGGCTGATCTGGCGTGAACACTTGTAAGGTTTCGAACACGATCGCCGGTCAAAGACGACTGGAAGAAAACAAGACCTGAACCTGATCTGGGAGGATAGAATGTTCAATTTTTCACTAAAGACGTTGGCTGTGACGGCTGTTTTGTTGGGCGGGGTTTCGACCGCGCAAGCTGATGTCACACTGCGCGGGGCAAGCATGTTTGATGAAGAACATGCATTCACTAAGACCTTGCGCGAGTTTGAACGACTGGTCGCAGAGAAATATGATGGCGAGGTCGAATTTGATCTGCGCCTGAATGGTGAGCTTGGGGTTGAATCCGATTACGTCACCTACCTCAACCAAGGTGTCGCCGTAGATTATACGATCCTTGCCCCGTCCAACATGGCGGTGTTTTCAGAGTCCATTCCTTTGATGGATATGCCTTTCCTGTTCCGTGATCTTGAACACTGGGATGCGGTGCTTTCATCGGATGCGCTGAAACCTCTTGAGGATGATCTGCGCGAAGCCGCTGGCATTGTGATTGTTGGGTATCATGGCGGCGGTGTGCGGAACCTGGCCTCAGCCGAGCCCATCACAAACATGGATGAACTTGCCGGACACCGCATGCGCGTCATGGGGGCCCCAATTCAGGCGCAGACTTTCTCAGCTGTTGGCGCGGCACCATCTGCCATTGCCTACAACGAAGTCTATAACGCAATCCAAACAGGCGTTATTGCCGGGTTCGAAAACGAAGCAGCCTCGATCCAGAACCTGAAGTTCTACGAAGTCGCGCCGCATGTCTCATTGACCCAGCACACGATCACTGTGCGCCCAATTGTGATGTCAGCAAAAATCTTCGATGAACTGCCTGCTGAGTTGCAAGCCGCTATCATGGATGCCGGCACCGAGGCCGGTGCTTTTGGCCGCGCGTTGGAGAGCGGTCAGGACGGCGAAAAACTTCAGGCAATGATCGACGCAGGTCAGATCGAAGTGCATGAGTTTGAGGGTCGCGAGAAAATGCTGGAACTGGTTCAGCCAGTGCAGGACGCCTATGCCGAAGAGCTGGGCGCGACAGAACTGCTCAACAACGTTCGCGGAATGTGATCTCCCAGCTGACGGGCGAGTAAGTAATCAAACTCGCCCGTTGGCATAAATCCCGATGCGCTTGGCGCGTCACATTGCGATGTAGGGTGGAACATGCTTGGAAAATATCTGGATAGGTTCTGCACTGGGCTTCGTATATTGCTTGGCGTGATGATGGGGGCATTGGCGATACCGGTCGCGATGCAAGTTGTCTCTCGCTACACCGGTTTGATCCCAACTTATCTTTGGACCGAAGAACTGGCGACGTTCCTGTTCGTCTGGATTGTGATGATCGGGTCTATTGTCGCTGTTTGGGACGGCACGCATTTTGACGTGCGGATCACCCGGGATGCGACTGGCTCACTCCCGCGGCTCCTCCAAGACGGTGTTGTGCATGTTGCTATCATGATTTTTGGGGGCTTCTTCCTATTTTACGGCATCGAGTACACCGAATTTGGGGGCAACCAACGATCTGTAATGATGCGTGCAAACCTCGCGATCACGCACGTATCGGTCCCGATTGCTGGAGGGTTTTGGTTTCTCCTGTCAGGCTACCGGTTGTCCGAAACCATCGCGAAATATCTAAACCGAGAGAGCAGCCAGACATGATCCTCGATACTGCAACTGCCGCCACGATGCTTATTGCTGGCTTTCTGGTGCTGATTTTCATCCGCATCCCAGTGGCATTCGCATTGGGTTTGGCGACCCTCCCGGTTGTGTTGCTTGAGCTGCGGCTGACACCGTTCATCGTGCTGGATCGGATGTTCCAATCCTATAACTCCTTCATCTTATTGGCCGTTCCATTCTTTCTACTGGCGGCCAACCTGATGAATTCCGGCAAGGTTACTGACCGGCTGATCGAACTGGCGCGGGTTCTGACCGGATGGATGCCCGGCGGATTGGGTCATGTGAATGTCGCGGTTTCGATGCTGTTTGCAGGTATCTCAGGGTCTTCTACAGCGGATGCGGCGGGTATCGGAAAAATCCTGATCCCGGCCATGCAGAAAGAAGGGTACGATACACGATTTGCCGTTGCTATCACGGCCTGCTCTTCGGTGATGGGGGTCATCATTCCGCCGTCGATTCTGATGATCGTCTGGGGTGGCGTAATGCAGGTCTCAGTCGGGGCGTTGTTTCTAGGCGGTGCGATTCCGGGCTTGATGATTGGCCTCGCCTTGATGGCGACAGTCTATGGTTTCGCAAAAGCCCGCAATTACCCGGTGACGGCGACGCCGAACTGGGGTGAATTCTGGGCTGCTTGGAAAGGCGCCGCACTGGCCCTTTTGACACCGGTCTTTGTGATTGGCGGTATTGTAGGTGGTCTTGTCACACCAACTGAAAGTGCAATCATTGCGGCGGGTTATGCGCTGATCTTGGGCATGTTTGTCTATCGGACGGTCACTGTCAGAGATTTGGGTACGATCCTCTATGACACCGCACGATTTGCAGCCATCTCTCTGTTTGCGATCGGCACCGCCTCGGCATTCGGATGGCTACTGTCGTTCTACGATGCGCCGCGCCTGATTGTCAGCGTTCTGACTGCTTGGGAGTTCGGGGCATTTGGAACGGCTATCTTGATTGCCCTTCTGTTTCTTCTCTTTGGCCTGTTCATCGATGCAATCCCGACAATCATCATTCTTGGCACGGTTCTGATGCCGGTGGCACAGGCGGGTGGCGTCGATCCAATCGCATTTGCCATCATCGGTATCGTTTCGCTTGCCTTCGGGCTGGTGACGCCGCCCTATGGCTTGTGCCTGCTGATCTCAGCGGCAATTGGCGGCCTGAATGTTGTGCAAGTCCTGCGTGAGGTCGTGCTTATCCTTGCCCCAATGCTGGTCATCCTCATTCTGTTGGCGGCATTCCCCGAAATCATTCTGTGGCTCCCAAAGGCAGTTATGCCGGGGGCGTTCCGATAATGGCGTCTCAACTTGCGCTGTGAGCGCTCTGAGAGGGCCGCCAACTGAAACCCGTGACACAAGCGAAGCTGGCGCTTTGTAATAGGAAGGACCGACATGAAACTTGCAGGTAAAACCGCCATTGTAACCGGAGGAGGCCGTGATATTGGCCGCGCGGTTGCGATCAAACTCGCCTCTGAAGGCGCAAATGTTGCGATCAACTATTTTTCCAGCTCAAACGGCGCGGATGAAGCTGTTGCCGCAATCGAAGCCAACGGCGGTAAGGCGATTGCCGTGCAGGGCGACCTGAACAAGAAGGCGGATGTTGACGCGCTTGTGTATCGCACGGTCGAAACCTTTGGCGGCGTCGATATTCTGGTCAATAATGCAGGCGGTCTGATCGCCCGCAAAACCATTGCGGAAATGTCTGTTGAACATTGGGACGCCGTGATGAGCCTGAATCTGACCAGCACATTCCTGATGACGCAGGCTTGCCTGTCCAGGATGACGTCTGGAACTATCGTCAATCTCGCCAGTCAGGCCGGGCGCGATGGTGGTGGACCGGGTGCCGTCGCCTATGCCACAGCCAAGGGCGCGGTCATGACCATGACACGCGGTTTGGCAAAAGAGGTCGGCCCAGACATTCGTGTGAATGCACTTTGTCCTGGCATGATCGATACCGATTTTCACAATGTTCATACACCTGATGCTGGTCGACGCGGCTTTGAAGCCAACGCACCGCTAAAGCGTCAGGGTCATGTCGATGACGCTGCAAATCTCGTTTTATTTCTGGCCTGCGAGGACAGTGCCTTCATCACGGGCGCAAACATTGATCTCAACGGTGGCATGCTGTTTTCCTAACAAGCAAGGAGAGAACCTGTGCCCAATTTCCCGATCGTCTCTACAGGTGAACATGTCACGCGGCAGGTGCTATCTGATCATTCTGACCTCATGGTTGTTGCCTTCCGGTTTTACGCGACCGGGGCGATTGGTGCTCTACACAGCCATCCGCATGTGCAGGCGACCTATGTCGAAAGCGGTCGATTTCGGTTTACATTGGGTGAGCACGAACAAGAGTTTGGCCCCGGTGAAAGTTTTGTCATCCCGCCCGGCCAAACCCATGGCTGCACATGCCTGGAACCTGGGACATTGGTCGACAGTTTCACGCCCCGCCGCGATGATTTTCTGTAACTGATATGCGTGTACTGGCAATCGGCGAATGCATGGCAGAACTTGCCCCATCTGAACGGTTTGGTGAATTCAAGCTTGGTTTTGCGGGCGATACCTTCAATACAGCATGGTATCTTGCACAAATCGCCGCAGATATCGACGTCAACTATCTGACGGCTGTCGGAGATGATGCGATTTCGCAGGATCTGCGGGCGTTCATGAAAGACAGCAGGATATCCGACACGCACGTCCAAGTCATTGCGGGCAAAACGATTGGGCTATATCTCATCCATCTCAGCAATGGTGAGCGCAGTTTTTCATACTGGCGCAGCGACTCTGCCGCCAGGCAACTTGCGGTCGACGAGATTGCACTCGGGCGGGCAGTTAAGGGCGCAGACTTAATCTACTTTTCTGGAATAACCCTCGCTATTCTCGATCCACAATCACGCGAAATGCTGTTCGATGCGTTGCGTCGTGCACGTGCATCCGGAACGACTGTTGCCTTTGATACAAATCTAAGACCACAGCTTTGGTCTACGCCGCAGGAAATGACAGACACAGTTATGAAAGCTGCTGCGCAATCCGATATCGTTCTGCCATCTTATGATGACGAAGCCGTATGGTTCGGGGACGGCGATTCAATTGCGACGCTGGATCGGTATGCAAAGGCTGGTGTCGATCAGATTGTCGTCAAGAACAGCGCGCAGCCTGTGGTTTTTCAAAAAGCAGGTCAACGTGGAGAGGTAGGCGTTGATCCAGCGAGGGGCATTGTCGATACCACTGCGGCAGGGGACAGTTTCAATGCAGGTGTCTTGGTAAGCGTTGTTAGGCAGGATGATTTGGCAACAGGCATACGCAAGGGGTGTCGTCTGGCAGGCCATGTCGTCCGTCACAAAGGCGCACTCGTCCCGGTTAACTTAGATCTTGGTAAGGATGAGACGGGTTAGTGATACGTCTTGATCAAGGAGTAGCAAGATCATGAAACAGACTTGGCGCTGGTTTGGCCCTTCTGATGCGATCTCCATTGGCGAAATCAGGCAAACCGGTGCAACCGGCATCGTCTCAGCCTTGCACCATGTTCCAACAGGAGAGGTTTGGTCAGTCGAGCACATCAAAGAGCGGCAGCAACAGATTGAGCAGCCCGGAGGCGTTCCATCTGGATTGACCTGGGACGTTGTTGAAAGCGTTCCGGTGTCCGAAGCGATCAAATCGCAAACCGGCCCGGTAAGGCAACACCTTGAAATGTACAAGGAAAGCCTACGTAATTTGGCCGAATGTGGCATTCACACAGTCTGCTACAACTTCATGCCAGTGCTGGATTGGACGCGCACAGACCTGAGCCATCCGCTGCCACATGGTGGGCACGCAATGCGGTTTGATCTCTTGGATTTTGTCATGTTCGATTGTTTCATCCTATGCAGGCAACGCGCGGAGCAAGATTATTCAGCGGTGATCATAGAAGCCGCACGGGTCCGGTTTGCAGATCTGGGTGATGGAGATCGCCTGAAACTGTCGAACAATATCGTCGCTGGTTTGCCGGGGGCGAACGACAATTGGTCTCTTGAGGACGTGAAACGAAACCTCGACGCATATGTTGGCATGACGCCCGAAACCCTCCGCTCCAACCTGGTTGATTTCCTTTCCGAGGTTGTTCCAACGGCCGAAGGCCTCGGCGTCCGGCTCTGTTGCCATCCGGATGACCCACCTTTTCCACTGCTTGGGCTTCCACGGGTCATGTCGTCGCAAAGTGATTACGCGACCGTGTTGGATGCCGTTGACAGCCCGGCAAACGGAGCAACGCTATGCACCGGGTCATTGGGTGTTGCCGAAGACTTCGACCCAGTATCCTTCATTGCTCAGCACGGCCATCGGATCCACTTTGTACATCTTCGCAATACCGTGCGGGACGGTTCAAGCGACCGCAATCGCCATAGTTTTTCCGAGTCCGAACATTTGGCCGGAGACACAGATATGGTTGCAACAATTCGCGCCTTGATGGTCGAAGAAACGCGGCGCCGCAATCAGGGGCGATCAGATTATGAGATTCCCATGCGCCCGGACCATGGCCACGCTTTGCTGAACGATCTCACTCGTCCTTTCCAGCCCGGCTACCCGCTCATAGGCAGAATGCGTGGCCTCGCCGAACTGCGCGGTGTTATGCACGGTTGTACTTTGATTTCACTTGGGTCCGATGCCGATATTCGCGGCATTTAAGCGAGCGTCTGCTCCTCCGGATTGATCAGACCTTTTGCCGGGCTTGATGATACCAGTATGTGATCAGAAGACGACAGCAACCTATCTGCAGAAGCCCGCTGTGTGCGCAGTGCGTAAATTCAGTCCCTGATCCTTGCTGCACTCTGCATGAATGGCGGCTTTTCCCGCTGCCCGACAGCACCATACTTTACGCTACCGCAGCATTTCCCACGCCGCGAGCGCACGCAGCATGAAAACCGGACTCACAAAATGGGTTCATCGCTGACGTTCTCTGCATACACGATCAATGGCTGCTATTGGGCAATTATGGACCTTTACGATGCAGCAAATGCAATGGTCGGCCATTTGCGTGGTGGACTTGGGGTCGCCACGATCCTCTCCTGCACCATATTCGCAGCCATTTCCGGTTCGTCTGTAGCCACAGCACTTAACTATTGGCTCGACCGCTATCCCGTAGATGAAGCGCTTCAACTACAGCCCCAGCTATTCCTACGGTGTGATTGCAGCGGGCGGTACGCTCGGGATTCTAATTCCTCCCTCTGGGCCTCTTATTCTCTATGCCATTGTAACCGAGGCCTCGATCGGAGCTCTTTTCCCAGCCGGGTTGGTGCCGGGTATCATGATGGCTGTCATATTCGCGGTTTGGGCGATGGTCAGCGCTGGGTTTGGGGGCACAGTTGTCTCTCAACCATTTGCAGGTATGGGCGTTATTTGGTCACGTATGAGACAGTCGATCTGGGCTTTGTTGATGCCACCGGTGGTTTTGGGTGGAATCTACCTCGGAGTATTTACGGCCACTGAAGCAGCTTCTATTGGCTGCCTTTACGCGCTGTTCATCAGCGTAGTTGTTTACCGCAATTTCGGTCTGAACGACCTTTGGGTGACTGCGTTTGAGACTGTACGCACAACGGCGATGCTGTTCATGATCCTGGCTGCTGCGGCGCTGTTTGGTCACGCCGTAACCATTATTCGCCTGCCCATAGAGATCGTCGAACAAGTGACGGCAATGGGCCTCAGCCCCGCCATGTTTGTCGTAGCTGTTATGCTGCTCATTCTGGTGCTGGGTATGTTTTTGGAGACCATCTCGATCATCCTGATCACGACGCCAATTGTTTTTCCTGTCATGCTGGCGTTGGGGATCGATCCAATTTGCTACGGCATCCTTCTAATGATCAACCTCGAACTTGCGCTGATCACACCTCCCGTGGGGATGAATCTCTTCGTCATCAAGGGCATTGCCAAAGCCCCTTTGTACGAGGTCATTCGCGGCGCCTTGCCATATGCAGCGCTAATGCTGCTGGGCCTGATCCTCGTCTTTGCATTCCCATCTTTATCCACGTGGCTTCCCGAGGCGGCGGGGTTCGGCGGCTAAGCAACGCGTTCATGAAACTCCTTGAGTATTACCCTTTTCATCCTTAACGCCATGTCTCAATAGGATTGGACCCCATGGCTAGGGCTCATTTGAGACTCTAACCGTATACTTTCTGGGTCAGAAATGCCCAACGTTTAGGTTAGAATTGAATGACGTGATCCTCCGACTCATTGAGGTTTTGGCTGTCAATTGAGTCAAAGGTCAGTGACGTTCCACCTTTCTTGGTCTGGTCGTCATTTTGTGGATCAGTGTCGGAAACAGTGAACTCTCTCCCCGTATTTCCCAAGTAGCATAGCTTTGACAGCGAACGTTGTCAGTCACAGAAGCTGTCAAACGGGCCCGACCCGGAGCTGTTTTTAGACCGGTGTCATTACCGAAGGGAGTTGATCATGGCGAAACTACTTGATCCGTTTCAGCTCAAGCACCTGACGCTGCGCAACCGTATCGTCAGCACCTCTCACGCGCCCAATTACGTCGAAGATGGTCATCCGCGAGACCGTTACAGGCTGTATCACGAAGAAAAGGCCAAGGGTGGCGTCGCCCTGACAATGATCGGAGGATCGACAAATATCGCTGCCGACAGCCCCTCGGTATTCGGCCAGCTTTATGCCGGCGACGACAGTATCGTTCCCTGGTTTCGGAAGCTCACGGATGGCGTGCATCTGCATGGGGCCGCTATCATGTGTCAAATCACTCATATGGGACGCCGCACTGCTTGGGATGATGGGCATTGGTTGCCGGTTATTGCCCCGTCCGGCGTTCGCGAACGCGCGCACCGCGCCTTTCCCAAAGCAATGGAACAAGAGGACATTGAACGAGTGATCGGCGATTATGCCGCTGCGGCGCGACGTTGTCAGCGGGGCGGGTTCGATGGGATCGAGCTTCTGTCCCACTCGCATTTGCTGGGCCAGTTTCTGTCTCCACTCACCAACCAACGCGACGATGCCTTTGGTGGAACGTTGAAGAACCGCATGCGCCTGACCCTGCAGGTATTGGATGCGGTGCGCGCAGAGGTCGGTCCGAAGTTCATACTGTCCATGCGCATCACCGGCGATGAGTTGATTGAGGGCGGGCTGAGCGCCGAGGACTGCATTGCCGCCGCCCGGATGCTCGAAGATAGTGGCCATGTCGACCTGCTCAACATCCTGGTCGGGGCGCCCTACGATGACCTTGGCCTTGCTGAATGGGTGCGCCCTATGGGTCTGCCAGCCGCTCCGCATATTACTGTGGCCGGACGCATCCGCGAAGCCGTCAACCTGCCGATCCTACATGCAGGCGGCATCGCAGACATTGCAACGGCTCGCCACGCGGTTACAGGCGGCCATGTCGATCTGGTCGGCATGACGCGCGCCCAAATGGCTGATCCTTATTTGGTGGCAAAACTGGCGCGTGGGGAAGAGAATCGTATCCGTACCTGTGTCGGCCTCGGGTATTGCGTGGACCGGGTCAATCAGGGCAAGCCCGCCGTGTGCGGACACAATGCCGCCACCGGGCGGGAGCAAACTTTACCCCATGTCATTCCTGCCAGCCGCACCCGAAGGAAGGTGGTTGTCGTCGGCGGTGGACCTGGCGGTCTGGAGGCAGCGCGGGTCAGTGCCTTGCGCGGTCACGATGTGGTTTTGTTCGAGGCGTCAGATCGGCTGGGGGGGCAGCTTGTTTTGGCAGCCAAGGGCGGGACACGCAGGCAGATATGGGGTGTCGCCGATTGGTTGATTTCCGAGGTTAACACCCTTGGTGTTGATCTCCGCATGAATACCTTTGTCGAGGCCAGTGACGTGTTTAGAGAAGCCCCGGATTTAGTCATAGTTGCTACCGGAGGATGGCCCGAGCCAGTATCCATTCCAGGCGGCGATCTGGCGCTCTCCAGTTGGGAGGTTCTGTCCGGAGAAGCGCGTGTCTCGGGCGAAGTTCTATTGTTCGACGAGATTGGAGACCATCCCGCGGCAGTCACGGCCGACATGTTGGCAGGCGCTGGCCACAGCGTCGAACTTGTGACCCCCGACCGGGCGATTCTGCATGACCTTGGCCCAACGACCTCTGCCGTTGCTTTGCGCGATCTGGCAGCCAACGGGGTGACCTTTACCTGCCTCCACGAACTTCGTGCTCTAAGCCAAGAGGGAAACCGGGTGTGCGCCAGCCTGCGTCATACCTTGACCGGTGATATCACCAAACGTCTTGTAGACCACGTGGTCGTCGAGCAAGGTCTGATTCCGATAGACGAGCTCTATCATGACCTAAAGCCAGGTTCGCGAAACCTTGGACAGGTCGATCACAAGGCGCTGGTCAATGGTGCGTTCCCGTTCAGGGAAGAAGAGCCGGATGGCCAGTTCTATCTGGCCCGAATTGGTGACGCGATCGCAGGCCGCAATATGCACGCCGCGATTCTCGACGCTATGCGTATTTGCTGTTCAGCCTGAGCTGCGCTCCGAGCATTTTTCATCAGTTGCGGCGAAGGCAAAGCTGTACCTCGGCCCGCATCGAAATACCTTCAGGAAAGCAGAAGTTCGCAGCACTCGCACAGAGACCTAGTTTGCAGGCGAAAAGCAGACCTTAAGTTCGAAATACGATGCTTGCTCTACGCTGGAGGAAGCGGCCGCCCCAGCAAAGGGCTACCTAATCAATGCGGCATCGAAATACGCTCCCGATACTCAAACTTGGTGCTGTAAACAGGCTTGGCGGTTCAAAACCCACCGGTGCAAAAAACCAATGCTCGTTGAATTTTCTTGCAGAACCAACAGTACAGTGTTGAGATTGCTTCTGTCATTGGGAGGCTGGTCGGATTTTGATCTGGCCAACGCAATTAGATCAACTAGCGACTTAGAGCGACCGCCCCTAACGACGAATTGACGAGTATCGCGCTGGGAATTTCGGCACGACACATAGGGGAGGAAAGAAATTGAAAAATCTGACGACAACGCTGGCGGGATCGCTGATAGCATTTGCGGCTTCGCTAACTGCGGCCCAAGCTGAGAAGCTGACGTTTTACTGCTCGGCACAGGAAGATTGGTGTCAACTCATGGCGCGCAGTTTCGAGGATGCCACCGGCATAGACGTCAATATGACCCGCAAGTCCTCGGGCGAGACGTTTGCACAAATTCGCGCGGAAAGTTCTAACCCTAAAGGCGATGTATGGTGGGGCGGTACCGGTGATCCCCATTTGCAAGCCGCCGAAGAAGGCTTGACGATGGAGTACGTGTCGCCGATGCGTGACCAGCTTCACGACTGGGCGATCTCGCAGGCTGAAAGTGCAGGAAACAAGACCATCGGAATTTATTCAGGCGCACTCGGCTACGGCTATAACTCCGACCTCTTGGCCGCGAACAGCTTGCCCGAGCCCGCATGTTGGAAAGACTTGCTGAAGCCCGAGTATAAAGGGCACGTGCAAATGGCGAACCCGAATTCCTCGGGCACCGCTTATACGACGCTTGCCTCGATGGTTCAGATATTTGGCGAAGACGACGGCTTTGAGTTCATGAAGGGCCTACATTCGAATATCAACCAATACACCAAGTCGGGTTCAGCCCCAATCAAGGCCGCCGGCCGGGGTGAGAACACCATCGGTATCGTCTTCATGCATGATGCGGTCAAGCAGGCCGTATCAGGTTTTCCGGTCAAGGTCGTGGCCCCATGCGAGGGCACAGGCTATGAAATCGGCTCGATGTCGATCATTGATGGCGCTCGAAATGAAGAAGAAGCCAAAAAGTTCTATGACTGGGCCCTCAGCCCCGAGGCCCAGAACCTTGCGCTTGAGGTTAACGCCTTCCAGGTTCCGTCCAACAAAAATTCGGAGACCTCTGAAAGCGCACCTGACATGAGCCAGATCAAGCTTATTGACTATGACTTCAAAAAGTACGGCTCGTCTGACGAACGCAAGCGTCTCTTGCAGAAATGGGACGAAGAGGTCTCAGTACTGCCACAGTAAGTGACTGACACCACACCAAAAACGAACCACCCGGTTCTGATCTTCTGGATTGTTGCCGGGTGGGTAGGTTTCTGCCTACTGCCATGGTTCATGGTGGAGGATGGCATTTGGTCATTCGTATGGCTGGTCGATGGATATCCGTTCGATGAAGATTATGCGCCCGCCGTTTTCCTGATCGGACAGGGCGAAAAGCTGTGGCTTACGCCGCTTTTGGTCCCGCTTACCTTGCCTTTGTTGATACTCGGCAAACCGAAGTCCGATCCACAATACGCACGTATCCTGATTTTGGCTGGTGCCTTGGGTTTTGGCTGGCTGATTGCGCAAGGGTTCTCAATTGGCATTCGCGGATTCAATTTCGACTGGATGAAGGCGCTGTTCGGAGAACCGAAGATCCGCCAGTTCGGCATGGGATACGGCGCGATGATCTGCGCCACAGCGTTCCTGTTCCTTTTAACTCAGGGTATTGCGGCCCGCGGCGCAATAAATGGCGACGTTTTCGTCGTCAGCGCTATTGGTGGCGTAATCACCATTGTTACAATTTTCGTTTTCTTTCCAATTGCGAAGATGTTGTTTGCCGCCTTCGTTACCGAAGATGGTGCCTATTCAGTTTCGGTATTTGCCTCGAAATTCTTTGATGACCGACTTTGGGGATTGGGCTGTTTTGCCGGTGCCAAATGCGGGGCCGCGTGGAACTCTCTGTTTCTTGCAGTTCTTGTGGGCTTCATCACAACCGCGCTTGGCCTTTGTTTCGCGCTTGTCGTCACACGGTCAGGTTTTCGTTTTAAACGCGGGATGCGCGCGTTGACAGTTTTGCCGATTATCACACCGCCCTTCGTGATTGGTCTTGCACTGATCCTGCTGTTTGGGCTTTCCGGTTCGGTCACCAAATTTGTTGCTGAGATCTTTGGTGTGCAGCCTACGCGCTGGCTTTATGGCATGCCCGGGGTGCTGATCGCTCAGACTCTGGCATTTACGCCGATCGCCTTTCTGGTTTTGATCGGGGTGGTCGAAGGGGTGTCACCTTCGATGGAAGAGGCCGCCCAAACCCTTCGAGCCAATCGTTGGCAAACATTCAAAACCGTGTCCCTGCCTCTGATGCGTCCCGGCCTGGCCAATGCCTTCCTGCTTGGGTTCATCGAATCCATGGCCGACTTTGGCAACCCGCTTGTTTTGGGCGGGAATTTCGATGTGCTGTCGACTGAGATTTTCTTCGCCATCGTCGGAGCGCAGTACGATCAGGGCCGTGCTGCTGTTCTGGCCATGGTGCTCTTGTTCTTCACACTTTCCGCCTTCTATGCGCAGCGCGCGTGGCTGGGGAAAAAGAGTTATACCACCGTTTCCGGCAAGGGCGACGCGGGTGTGCACCCCTTGATGCCGCGCGGCCTTGCCATACCGGTTCTGGGCATTGCAATTGCCTGGGCGGTTTTCACTGCCGTGGTTTACGGGATGATCATCTATGGAAGTATCGTCGAACTGTGGGGCGTTGATAACTCGCTGACGTTCAAACACTACGTCACAGCCTTTTCGGTTCGCTTCGAAGAAGAAGGTATTCGCTGGACCGGAGCCGCCTGGGACAGTTTCTGGACCACAATCACCATTGCTGCCATTGCCGCACCGTTGACGGCCGCCGTGGGGTTGGTCACTGCCTATCTGCTGACACGGCAAAGTTTTGCGGGAAAGAATGCGTTTGAGTTTGGCACGATGCTCTCTTTCGCTATTCCCGGCACGGTTATTGGCGTCAGCTATATCCTGGCATTCAACGTGCCCCCGATCGAGATCACTGGCACAGGCGTTATCCTTGTCGTCAGCTTTATCTTCCGCAATATGCCGGTTGGGGTTCGCGCGGGTATTGCGTCTATGTCACAATTAGACAAGTCGCTTGACGAGTCTTCGCTGACGCTCGGTGCAAATTCCTGGCAGACTTTCAGGCGGGTAATTCTTCCTCTTTTACGGCCCGCTATCCTGGCTGCGTTGGTTTACAGTTTTGTCCGGGCAATGACGGCGATATCGGCGGTGATATTCCTTGTTTCCGCCGAGTATGACATGGCCACCAGCTACATTATCGGTCGGGTCGAAAACAACGATTACGGTCTTGCAATCGCATATTCCACAACGCTGATCTTCGTGATGTTGGCGGCAGTCGGGATGTTACAAATCCTCGTGGGCCGTGTTCAGATCGGGCGACGTACACAACTCGGGACAGAGAAAACGACATGACCGAAACGACTATAGCAAGTAAGGCCGCGCCTGTTCGTTTCGACGGTGTTTCGAAAGTGTTCGGCAAGGATGTGGTGGCTGTCGACAGCATCGATCTACACGTCCAGGCCGGCAAGTTGGTGACGCTTTTGGGCCCTTCTGGTTGCGGCAAAACGACGACGTTGCGCATGATCGCAGGTCTGGAAATGGCGACCTCGGGCCGAATTCTGATCGGCGACCGAGACGTGACCAAATTACCCGCTACCGACCGTGACGTGTCGATGGTATTCCAATCCTACGCGCTTTTTCCGCATATGAGCGTGCTAGAGAACGTCATGTATGGGTTGACCTTTTCCGGCTTTGACAAGCGCGAGTCCCGATCGCGCGCGCTGCATGGGTTAGACTTGGTTGGCCTGAAGGGCTTCGACAACCGTTTGCCAAGTGAACTCTCCGGGGGGCAGCAACAGCGCGTTGCCGTCGCTCGTGCATTGGTTTTGGAACCGCAGGTTTTGCTCTTTGACGAACCTCTCTCAAACCTCGATGCAAAACTGCGCCGCCAGGTGCGCGAAGATATCCGCGCCATTCAGCAAGATCTCGGTTTGACCGTCGTCTATGTGACTCACGATCAGGAAGAAGCCCTTGCCGTTTCAGATGAGATTGTCGTCATGCGCAACGCTGCCATCGCACAGATCGGCACGCCGCGTAAACTATATGATGCGCCGGTTGACCGGTTCGTGGCCGATTTCATTGGTGAGGCTAACCTGATCAGTTGCACTATTCTTTCCGTTAAAGGCGATTTAGCCACGATCGAAATCGAGGGCTATCAACACACGCTCCCCTCTCGTGGCCTAACGCCTGGTCCCGCAACGCTGGCCGTGCGCCCGTCACGGATATTGATTGGATCTGATATCGGCATCCCGGCCAAAGTTGCCAAGGCGACCTATGTTGGCGTGCGGATGGAGTACACTCTGGCCGGTGCCTTCGGGCAGGTATTTGCTGTGCAGGACGACGTGGACGAGCCACTGGAAATCGGCTCGGAAGTCAAAATGTCTTTTGCCGAACGTGGCCCCGTTCTGTTGCCGGAAGGGTGACGTGGGTAAACTTTTAGCCGTCTCTCAACCGGAGGTCGTCCTTGAGCCAGAGACACCGGTCACCGAATGGGGTTTGAGTGAAATTGGCCGCGCCCGAGCCGACACATTTTCACAAAGTAAGGCCATGTCTAGCGCGACAGATATCTGGTCCAGTACCGAGCGAAAAGCGTCCGAAACAGACGCTATCCTTGCAAAGCCTTTGGGGCTGGTCGCGAATTCCGAGCCTGGATTGAGTGAGAACGACCGAAGCACTACCGGATCCCTTCTTCCCTCGATATTCGAGGTCCGCCGCTGACACTTTCTTCAAGGCACCCAAGTCCAGCTTCTGCAGTTGGGAAACAGCCCATGCCGCGCAACTGCGTATCGTTCGAACAGTCCTGTCAATCGTCAAAAACCACGACAGAAGAGACTTGGCCATTTTAACCCACGGCGCGGTCGGAACACTGCTTTGATGCCATCTTGCAGGGCAGAAAATCGATCGTCGGATTGTTCAACCTGGTCTGGGCCACTTCAGGCGTGCGGATATTAATACTCTTCAACCTGAATTCGGGTCGAGCCCGATTGCCTGAACGACGTCATTCGTTCCAAGCGTCGTCGCAGATCATTTTCAAGGTCTCGAACACGGCCGGTGTACCAGCGATCACGCGACCACCGTCCCGGATCATCCCGTCGGCGTCTTGATCCTCGATCTCGCCACCTGCTTCGGCAATCATCAACTGACCGGCGAGGCAATCCCAGGCGTTCATGTGCTCTTCAATGTACCCCAATAGACGTCCCGCCGCGACATAGGCCAGCGAAAGCGCACCGCTTGCATTGCGATGATAGAGAGCGCCACGTTCGATAAGGGCCGCAATCACCGGAATGACCTTTGATGCTTCGACCCGGTTCGAATAGCCAATTGAGACGGTCCCACTTGCAAGTTCCACGCTTGAGGCAACCTGCATGGCGTGTCCATTCAAAGTGGCACCTTCGCCTCGGACCGCCACGTAAGTTTCACCAACGTTTGGCTCGAAAATCACACCGACCTGCGTCTGACTGTCTGAGACGCCCGCTAAGACAATCGTCCAGGCCGGAATGCCATTGACGAAGTTCGTTGTCCCATCAATCGGATCGATCACCCAGTCAAAACCGCTGGAGCCAGCTTTTTCGGCGTGTTCTTCGCCATAAATCCCATCATCAGGAAAAGAGTTCATAATCTTTTGACGAATGAAGGTTTCGACGTTGCGATCCGCCTCGCTGACCCAGTCTTGTGCGCCTTTTTGATCAATGACCAAGGTGTCTCTGGAAGCAAAATACTCTAGTGCAAGCGCGCCCGCCTCTTCGGCTACCGCAACGGCGAAGTTTCTTCGTGCAATGATGTTATGCATAGGTCGGCTCGCTTCCTGCTAAATGCAACACCATCCCTAGTGGATAGGGTGTCAGAACACAAAACAGTGTTTGCCAGACAGAAATCCACTTTCTTCGAGTCACCCGAGTTTCTGTCGAAAGAATATGCCAATAAAAGCACTCATTCACTTCCGTGCAGTGAAGTCGCATATTGCTCGTGACCATCGCCGGATTTTGAGAACACTGCATCGCAGCACTTGAAGTTGCGATGACGGTCCGCATCGGGCTGCCTGCGAGAGCGGCCCAGAGATATTGTATTTCAATGGCTTCAGCAATAGCCAGGGCATCTTCAAGTTCAACACCAAGATACCTGACCGTGCTGTCCATCTTTGTGTGCCCCAACAGAAGCTGGAAGGCGCGAAGCCCAAAGCTCCATATGCTGCGCCCTGCATCATAATCCGCTTTCGTTCAGTCGATCCAATGAGCCAAATCACATAATCACAATTGTTCCCTTCATATGTGGATGAAAAGCACAGAAATATGTTGTTTCCATACCTTTGGTAACCTCAACTTTGGCGCTGACACCGTTTGGGATCTCCCCAGTGTCCCATCCGAACTCATCTGCCGTGGCCGTATGTGGCGCCAGATCTTCATTGGTCCATTGAATGGTATCACCAACAGACACGTTCAGAAGCTTTGGCGTGAATGCAAATGCTTTGATGCTGACTTCGTGGACTACTGGTTCTGCCGCCCGGGCCCGCGTTCGGGTTAAAGCGTGAACGGCCGCCGATGCGACCGCTCCAACCATTACGCGACGGCGTGAATGGGCTTTTTCCATCACTGCAGTGCCTCGACCATCATTTCGGCGTGGCCTTCATGGGCTTTAAAGATCTCAAGGCCCTGCTCGAACAGAGCCTTCACCTCGGCATTGTCGATATTGGGGATCATTGTGTTCTCCACCAGATCATTCACCGCCTGGTGATAGGCCAATTCATTGGCTGCATAAGCGGCATCAAACTCTGCTCCACGCAGCTTGACGAAGCCATCGATGATCTCTTCGGCATTTGCATTCAGCGTTTGGCTGAACGCATTGTCCTTCGCTGACGCGCCCAGTTTTTCGAGCAGGCCCAAGGCCGCTTCGTTCACGGCAGTATGGTCGCGGACCATCGTGTTTGCGAATTCATGGATGTCGGGGTTCGACGACAAAGCCAGCGCCAGATAGGCATACCGAATGTCGATGTTGTCGGCCGTATAGGCAATGTGAGCGTATTCGAGATCGCTCATCTCGGCGACGTCCTGCGCAGAGGCTTGAGCGCCAGTCATGGAAAGTGCCACAGCAAATGCGGAAATCAGTTTCTTCATTTTGGAGACTCCACTGAGTGTTACGATGGCAATAGGAGTAATCCGAACCGGGAAGTGAGATATATGCGGGAACGTTCGATTTTCTGTGCAGATCGTTCAAGCTGCTGTACAAAATCGCCAAATACTGCCATGAAAATGCATGCTTGATTTGCTTAGCGATATTCTTACGAAACTGTCTGTTCAAGGCGCGCTCTATTTTCGAACTTCGTTGACCACCCCTTGGGGGATTGAAGTTCCCAAGTTCAAAAACGTCGCCCGATTTCATTTTGCTCATAGGGGCAATTGCCTGATCGAAGTTGAAGGATATGAAAAAGTGGTGGGGCTGGAGCAGGGCGATCTGTTGATTGTTCCGCATGGCGCGTCACACAAGTTGTACTGCGCGGCTGAAACGAGAGATGCAGTTTTGCCGCTGGACACGGTCATCGAACGGTCGGGATACACTGGGACTGGGGTTCTGGTTTACGGCGGCGACGGCGATGAACGTGACACGCAACTTATCTGCGGCCATTTTTCATTCGACCCTCATGCAAAACATATACTGTTGGAACGCCTTCCACCGATCATTCACCTCAGGAATTACGGGGAATCCGCTGGAAAATGGATGGAGGCGACACTGCGCATGATCGGAGATGAGGCCGGGGGTCTTCGCCTCGGTGGCGATCTCATTGCTTTGAAGATGTCAGAAGCCATACTTGCGCAGGCCATACGTTCGTTTGTGGAAAGTGACGAATCCTCGAGGTGGGGCTTGAACGGATTCTCTGATCACCATCTGGCTCGGGCTCTTGACGCGTTTCACAAGGATCCAAGCGCATCCTGGACGATAGAAACAATGGCGCGCATTGCAGGCATGTCACGAACAAACTTTGCCGTTCAGTTTCAGAAAAAGATGGCGATGTCGCCAATGCAATACGTAACAGCTTGGCGGCTGGAGATCGCCAAACGCTGTCTTACTGACCCATCAAGTTCTGTTTCGGATGCGGCAGAACGCGCTGGATACGCATCGGATTCTGCTTTTGCACGCGTTTTCAAGAGGGAAATCGGCCTCTCACCTGCCGGCTTCCGTCGGCAAATCAGGTTATCATCGGCGCAATAAACCGGACGGGATCTGTTGCGAAGTTTTAACTTGCCACAGTGATATCTTTGCACCGGCGGACTAAGCCGACAGCTCCTTAAATTGCCGAAACGGACAGACACCGGGCGTGATTTGTCCTTTGCGGATTATGTGAACCACTTCTATTCCGTCGAGCGTTTTGCCGTGGTTGTCGACGGCTGGGTAAAGATAGACCCACGCGCCTTTCCCCTTGATGTAGGTCGTACCATTCACACGATAATAGGTATTGACAATACCTATTATCGTGCGCAGATAGTGAGGCGTATCGTTAAGGTAGATCCGATGACTCGTACCATGCCAATTCGGCCACATATGTTTGACATCACAGCGGATGAAATCGCGACTTTGGTCAACCGGTTCTATGCGCACATCAGAGTGCATCCTGATCTGGGGCCGGTATTTGACAGGGCAATCGAAGATTGGCCGGAACACGAAGAAAAGATCGCAGCCTTTTGGCGCGGCGCCATTCTACGAGAGACAGGCTATTCGGGTAACCCGATGCAGGTTCACCTGGCGAACTCTGAAATCCTGCCAGAACATTTTCGCGTGTGGCTCGACCTGTTCGAAGACACCGCAAAAAAAGCCCTTAAACCTGCAACCGCCGAAGCGTTCTCACATTTGGCCAGGAGGATCGGTAAGGGCTTGTCATTCGGAATTGAGAACTTTCGTCGAGAGGCTGACGCTCCGCCGGTGTTGTCATGACGGTCTCTGTCTATACCAAAGCTCAGGTCATCTCTGATCCTCCCGCACGCGTTGTCAAACGTTGGCTGCAGGCGGGCTGGGGCGACGTGAAACGCAACCCGGGATATTCCTTGCTTTACGGTGGTTCACTCGTAGTTCTGGGGTGGATTTGCATTGCGGCCCTGATGCTCAACGATCTTGGTTGGGTTTTGTTGCCTTTGCTAGCTGGCGGCGTTTTGGTCGGACCACTTGCAACGATTGGTCTTTATTCCGTAGCAAGCGGTAAAACAGGGCTCAGAGCGGCCACGGGTCAGATTACGTTGGTGGGCGTCATACTGATGGTTTTTGCTCTCATCTGGATACGCGCGGCCACAGTTATGTTCGCCATAGTCTACGGGCTGCGCCCATTCTCAAGCTTCGCAGATACGCTGCTTTTGCTGATTACTACGCCATCAGGATGGGCGCTGTTGATCGCAGGATCATTCGTTGGCGGGCTGTTTGCGGCATTAGGGTTTGCGGTGTCAGCGTTTTCATTGCCAATGCTGATCGACCGCAAGATCGATGGCTTCTCGGCTATGGGGCTCAGCTTCAACGCCACCACTCACAACTTCAAGCTTTGCTTGTGCTGGGGAGCCATCATCACTCTTTTGACTTTGGTTGGAATACTGTCCGGGCTACTGGGTTTGGTCGTGGTGTTCCCATTGCTCGGGTACGCGACCTGGCATGCTTATGCCGAGCTTTTTCATGGAGATGCATAAATGACCGAAGCGCTTCCAAAAGGCGTGGTGCACTATGCGACCTCGCGGTTCACGCATGAGACATTGCCAGAAAAGCTGCGCAAAGATCACAGCACCAAAGCGGGTGTTTGGGGTCAATTGGCTGTGCAACATGGGCAGCTTCTACTGTGCCGGGATGACAAGGATGACCTAGTTCTGGGCGCAGGGGATACTGCTGTGTTCGCACCACAGGAAACTCATTCGGTGAATCCGATTGGCGAAGTCGAGTTTGAAGTACGCTTCCACCGGCAGGAGGCACCCGATGCAGCGTGAGAGTTTTCTTGAGGATGCTGCCGTCCTGTGTGCCCTTGCTTTGATCTTTGTCGGTGGCGTAGCCATACTTGGCTGGGGGGTTCCTACCGCCTACGTGCTGCATGGTTGGTTGATCGCAATAGCCGCTGGTTGGGGGTTGATGTGGATGATCAACCGTTTGAGCGAGGCCCCAAAGGACATCCCTTTAGAATACAATGACAAGGTCATTCGGTTTGGTGTCATCGCCGCGCTGATTTGGGCAATCATTGGGTTCACGGTTGGCGATATCCTCGCCTGGCAGTTGGCGTTTCCAGCACTGAACGGCGATATGTTCTGGTCGAACTTCGGCCGTTTGCGCCCGGTTCATACATCTGCCGTGATTTTTGGTTTTGGCGGCAACGCGTTAATCGCGACGTCGTTTTATGTGGTCCAACGTACCTCGCGCGCCAGATTGGCCAGTGAATCGCTGCCCTGGATGGTGTTCTGGGGGTACAATCTGTTCATGGTCCTTGCGGCGACCGGCTACCCCTTGGGGATCACCCAATCCAAGGAATATGCCGAACCGGAATGGTATATGGATCTGGTTTTGCTGATCGTCTGGGTTGGTTATCTTGGTCTGTACCTAAAGACGCTCTCTCGCCGGGCTGAACCGCATATCTATGTGGCTAACTGGTACTACCTGGCCTTCATCGTTGTCATCGCGATGCTGCATACGGTGAACAACCTCTCGGTTCCGGTTTCCATTGCCTATCCCAAAAGCTACTCGCTATTTTCCGGCACACAGGATGCAATGACGCAATGGTGGTATGGGCACAATGCTGTTGGCTTCCTGCTGACCGCCGGGTTCCTAGGGATGCTGTATTACTTCTTGCCCAAAGCTGTGAACCGGCCAATCTACTCTTACCGAATGTCAATTGTTGGCTTCTGGGGGATCACCTTCCTGTATCTCTGGGCTGGCTCACATCACCTTCACTACACGGCGCTACCGGACTGGGTTCAGTACCTTGGCATGACCATGTCGATCATCCTGCTGGTCCCCAGCTGGGCCTCTGTGTTCAACGGAATCCTTACGATCAACGGGGCGTGGGATAAGGTCCGGACGGATCCGGCGGTCCGGTTCATGATGGTCGCGATTCTGTTCTACGGACTGTCGACATTCGAAGGGTCGTTCATGGCGATCCGTCCGGTCAATTCGCTAAGCCACTACACGGATTGGACCGTCGGCCACGTTCATGCCGGCGCGTTGGGCTGGGTTGCCTTCATCACCTTTGGTGCCATGTATAAAATGGTGCCCTGGATTTGGAAACGAGATGGCGTGTATTCATTGCGGCTGGAGGCATGGCACTTCTGGCTCGCCCTGAGCGGGACGCTGATTTACGTCGGCGCAATGTGGAACAGTGGCATCACACAATCGCTGATGTGGCAGACCTATGATGCGGATGGTGCGTTTCTTTATTCCTTCCTCGACAGTGTGATCGCAATGCATCCTTACTATGTCGCCCGTGCGATCGGGGGGCTGCTGTATCTGATCGGAGCGTGCATCGGTGCATACAACATCTACATGACGGTCAGTGGGCCGCGGCAAACCGAGACCAGGCAATCCGGACCTTTGGTCCAGCCGGCGGAGTAGCAGCCCATGAGTACACAACACCAAAAGCTCGAACGCCACTCACTTGGCTTTGCGATGGCCATCCTGCTGGTTGCATCAATCGGTGGCATTGTTGAAATCGCCCCTTTGTTCACCATCGAAAACACGGTGGAAGAAGTCGACGGTATGCGGCCCTACACTCCGCTGGAGTTGGCCGGGCGCGATATCTATGTGCGCGAGGGCTGCTATGCCTGCCACAGCCAGATGATCCGCACCCTGCGGTCGGACATCGAACGTTATGGGCACTACAGCCTGGCTGCCGAAAGCATGTATGACCATCCGTTCCAATGGGGCTCAAAACGCACCGGGCCGGACTTGGCGCGAGTTGGCGGTAAATACTCTGACGCATGGCATGTGGCGCATCTGGAAGCGCCACGAGAGCTGGTGGAAGGCTCGATCATGCCTGGTTATGCGTTTTTGTCTGACGCGCGGCTGGAAACAGGCCACCTGCCTGCCTCTTTAAGGGCCCTTAGCCGCGCCGGGGTGCCTTACACAGACGCTCAGATCGAAAATGCGGAAAAGGATGCTGCACGGCAGGCAGATGCCGAGCAATATTATGAAGGTGAACTGCAAGAAAGTTACGGTGAAAACGTTCAGGTCAGGGATTACGACGGGCACCCGAGTGAGTTGACGGAAATGGATGCCCTTGTGGCCTATCTGCAGGTTCTTGGCACATTGGCCGACCTGGATTCGTTAAACCTTGAGGAGGTTCAACGATGACACATGATACGGTTCTCGTTTTCTCCAAGACCTGGGGTGCAATCTACCTGCTGGTCGTCTTTCTTGCCGCAGTTGTCTGGACCTACTGGCCCTCACGGCGAAAAGTCTACGATGACGCTGCGCAATCTCCGCTGGACCATCAGGAGGATCAGCCGTGGCGCTAAAGGAAAAGGATCCGATTTCCGGTACTGATCTGACCGGCCACGAGTGGGACGGTATCAAAGAGTTGGACACACCTGTTCCCTGGGCGGCCCGATGGGCTTTGTGGATCAGTATCATCATCGCAGCACTGTTTTGGGTGTTCTACCCATCCTTCCCAGGTGCGCGCGACTATGCAAAAGGGCTGTTGGGGTATTCATCCCGATCAGAGGTTGTTGCAGAACTTCAGCAAGCGAATGCTGATCGTGAAATGACATTTGCGCCTTTTGCGTCACAGGATCTCGAAGAACTGGCCGCAGACCCAACACTGGAGGCAAGGTATAGCGCGTCGATTTCCAAGCTTTACGCTGACAATTGTGCCGCTTGTCACCGGAATGATCTGAAAGGGCAGCCTGGTTTTCCCAATCTGGTAGACGGACATTGGCTGTGGTCAGGCGCACCGGAAGAGGTTGAGGCAACCATACGCTATGGAATCAATGCGCAGCATGACGATACACGGATTGCACAGATGCTGGCGTTTGGCGCAGACGGCATGATCGAAAAGCAGCAGGTTGAAGAGGTTACAGAATTTGTCTTGGCCCTCTCTGGAAAGCAGCATGATGCGACGGCGGCTGGCGCCGGTAGATTGATCTTCGAAGAAAACTGCGCGGCCTGTCATGGCGGTGACGGGCGCGGGGGCTATGAAATCGGCGCGCCCGATCTGGGTGATGAACGCTGGATCTATGGAGGCGACCGGGATGAGATTTACCATAGCATTTATCACGGTCGGCAAGGTGTGATGCCTGCGTGGGAAGGACGTCTGAGCGACGCCCAGATTCGAATGCTCACGTTGTATCTACTGTGGAATGCAGAAGATGCACCAAGTTGAAGAAAATCCACGATTCCGAAGGGCAATGTATCTGATGATACTGGTCCTTCTGGTCGGCTACATCGGGTTCAAGGCATGGCACCTGTCCATGGCTTTCGAGGCATGGGAAGGGCAGGCGATTGTAAAGGCTGTGCCTGGCGCGGCCAAGTAACAATCAAATTATTATAGGACTACAGTTTGCGTATTAATCGCTTGATGCCAGCGCATGACTGACTTCCAACGCTCGGATCAGGTTTTTCATGCCACGGTTCCCTTCCAATACGTCCTGTAAAGTCTTGGTGTCCAAGGCAGCAAAAAACGCCTCCTGAGCTTCGTTCAGAATTGGCAACAATCCACAAGCGGGCGTCATTACACAACAGCCGCCGTCTTCCTTCATGCATTCCACCAAAGGTGTGCCGCGTTCGGATTTTCGTAGTAGGCCGCCAATCGATATCGCATTGGGAGGTAGGGCCATACGCATGCCACCGTTGCGCCCACGCATGGATTCTACATAGCCCTCGTGTGTAAGCCACTGCGAGATCTTGGCCAGGTGATTAAAGGGCAAGTTTTGCATAGCCGCGATCTCACGCGTCGACATCAACCCTTCTTCGTGGGTGGCAAGATGGATCAGGATGCGCAGGGCATAGTCGGAGAACTTGGTAATTTGCATAGTTATTCTTCCCATAAAAAATAGGCTTTGAAAATGCCTATTTTATTGACATCTTTTTCTTACCTTTATAATAGGTATTTATAATGCCTAATATTGGAGATGGCTCATGCAGCCCGTTGTGTTATTGATCTCGCTGATCCTGATGGCAGTGCTGTCACTTGTCTTCTGGTTGGCCGTGCGGGCTTCGGATGGGCCGGAACCCGGACCCAAGGCCAACTCGAAACGTTCGGGCTTGATCTGGGCAATGACGATTGTCGGCGTAATTGTTGCGGTTGGCACATTGCGACCGTGGCCGCATGCCGTAGCCAGCACAGACGACGCCTTGACCGTCTCTATCACCAGCGGGCAGTGGTGGTGGGATATCGACACCGTCGAGATCCCCGCTGGAATACCCATAAATTTTAGCGCCACGACCGAAGACGTTACCCACGGATTGGGCATTTACACCTCAGATCTTCGCCTTCTGACGCAGGTCCAGGTGATCCCGGGCTACACAACCAAAGTCACGTATACGTTCGATGATCCGGGCTCCTACCAGATCCTGTGCATGGAGTTCTGCGGAGTGGCACATCAGGACATGGTCAACGAATTCGAAGTCGTCGCGGTGGAGGACTGAATGAGCACTGCATCTGAGCCTTTTGCGGGGAAATCAATCGCCGCTGAACCTCAAACCGGAGCGGTCAAGCTCACGATGATCCTTTCAGGCGTGGTTTTTGCCTTGATGATGGTCTTTGGCCTGATCATGCGCGCCGCGCAGGGTCAATGGATCGAAGTGGATCCTGCATTGTTCTATCAGCTCCTGACGGCCCATGGTGCCGGAATGGTCGGTACAGCGGCGCTGTCTGGCGCCGCGATCATGTGGTATTTTTGCGGACGTCACATAGTTCTGACGCCAAGAATTTTTTGGGCATTCCTTGCCCTGTTTTTGTTGGGCGTGGCCTTGATCTTGGGCTCGATCTTCATCGGCGGATATGGCGGCGCATGGACATTCCTGTATCCGTTACCGGCAATGTCCGGCGGAGCGTGGGAGGCAGGTGCAGCGGCTGCGTTTATGCTTGGATATGTTTCGATCGGCGTAGGATTTTTGTTGTACTATCTGGAGCTCGGTCGCCAGATTCATGCCCGCTATGGTAGCCTTGTACGGGCCTTGGGCTGGAACCTGATCCTTGGGCGTGAGGACAAGAACCCTTCACCGCCAACCATCGTCGCAGCAGCTGCAGTGACCGTATTCAATTCGATCGGGATCATCCTGGGCGCAGCGGTTTTGGTGGCAAGCCTTGTCCATCTGCTGGTACCGGGATTTGAAGTTAATGCGCTGCTGGCCAAGAACCTGATCTATTTCTTTGGCCACGTTTTCATCAATGCCTCGATCTATATGGCGGTGACTGCGGTTTATGAAATCCTGCCGGAATACACCGGTAAGCCTTGGAAATCGAACCGATTGTTTGCGATAGCCTGGAATGCAGTACTGATCTTCGTGATGGCTGTATACTGGCACCATCTGCTTCAGGATGTGGTCATGCCACCCTGGATGCTGGTGGTCGGGCAATTGGTCTCGTACTTCAGCGGCATTCCCCTCATTGCGGTCACGGCGTTTTCCACATTCCTCTACGTGCGCGGCTCAAAAATGACCTGGGATCTGACGTCCTCGCTGCTGGTTCTGTCCGTGGCAGGCTGGGCGGTTGGCTCAATCCCCGCGTCGATCGATGGAATGATCAGCGTGAACAAGGTGATGCACAACACTATGTGGGTCCCGGGGCATTTCCACACCTACCTGCTGCTGGGCGAGGTGGCGATGGCCTTTGGTTTCATGGCCTGGCTGGTCCGTGGCAAAACGATCGCCCAGATGAGCGGGTTGGACCGTGTCGCCTTTGTGACCTACCTCGCGGGTGCTGCTGGGTTTGTGACAGTGTTTCTGTTCTCTGGCGCGGCTTCGATTCCCCGCCGTTGGGCAGTGCACTATGAAGAATGGCTGATGCACGACCGTATAGGCACTTTGTTCAGCGTGCTGATCGTGTTGGCAACATTGGCTTTTGTTTTGCGCTTTGTGTTGCGTCTTGGGCGGAGTAACGGCTGATGATGGCGCGCGCTCTTCCATCGGTTCTGGTCGCAATCATGGGCCTGGGAATGCTCAGGCATGCCACAGACGGAGGGCAGGCATTCACTAGCGAAGCCGCGCGGAGACTGGATGTGGAACGCGCTCCACGTCCAGTTCCAGCCCTGCAACTGGAAGATATGTCAGGTCAGTTGCTGCCTCTGTCACCGCAAGGGCAAGAGGTGGTTCTGGTCGAGTTCATCTACACTGTCTGTGGCGACATCTGTCAGATTGCTGCAGCGGATTTTGCCGAGATCCGGGATCAACTGGAGCTGCGTGAAGTGCCCGTCCGGATGATCTCGGTCAGCTTCGATCCTGAGCGGGATACACCAGAGCAAATGGCGACTTACGGAGAGGTTCATGAAGCGGACGGCAAAATGTGGACCATCGCTCGGCCGAGGTCAGAAGAGTTGCCGGCATTGTTGAAGTTGTTTGACGTTACCGTCATCCCGGATGAGTGGGGCGGGTTTCAGCACAATGCCGCGATCCATGTGATTGACAGCAACGGCAGATTTTCGGCGGTGTTTGACACTGATGCGATTAACGCTGTTCTGACCCATTTGGAGGAGCACAGCTCATGAAGTTGCTTGGCCTTGCATTACTTGCGGCTGCCGAAGCTGTCGCACTTCGTTATGCGGTCATTGAAAGCCCGATCCAGCATGTCTTGGTGCAAATGCCATTGCTGGTTTTGGCCGGGGTTTTGTTAGCCTGGAACAGGCAGGTTCGGCAAGAATGGGCGGTTCCATTGCTGCTTGTCGCCTTAACCGTCTTTCTGTTCTGGATGCTTCCGCGAAATGTCGATTGGGCGCTGACATCGACGGGCGAAATTGCCAAATACCTAAGCTTGCCGCTGTTGTTGGGCGTTCCTCTAAGGGTGTCCTGGCCATGGCTTGGCCCGGTCCTGAGGGGGTTTCTGAAGGCGAATGCGTTGTCGATGCTGGGCGTGCTGGGATTTCTGTACACGCATGCACCTGTCAGGATCTGCAACTCTTACCTGGTCTCGGCTCAGAAGGATCTGGGCATGGCCTTTCTCTACCTCGCTGCTGGCTTGGGTTGTCTCTGGGCTATCCCGATCCTGTTCGGAAATCCAAGTGGCCAAAGGTCGAACGCGACCGGCTGCGCAAGCTGTGGAGTGTAATACGAAATGACCTATGCTGACACAGTCATTGGGTTCGCAGAACTGGCGCAAAAGAAAGGCGTCAACCTGCGAGCAGATCCAATTGCCTTTCTGATCCTCGCTGTGAAAGCAGGTGCGTTTGTTGGGGCGGGCATCTTGCTGATCTTTTCTGTCGGACAGGGCGCGGATCCATCCATCCGTCCCATTGTCATGGGGGCTAGCTTCGGTATCGCCTTGACCCTTGTGGTCTTTGCAGGGGCCGAGCTGTTCACCGGTCACACCATGTACATGACGCACGGATTGCTGGCCAAAAGCACTGCGTGGTCGGATGTGCTGCGGTGCTGGTTTGTCAGTTGGGTAGGAAATCTGTTAGGGGCCATATTGTTGGCATTGCTGTTCGTCGTAGGCGGTGGCGGGCTTATCCTGGGAGCAGGAGAAGACGCTTTGCTTTACAAGGTAGCCGCCAAGAAGATGCACGGCACCGAGTTGGAGCTGTTCGCCAAAGCGATCCTGTGCAATTGGCTGGTTTGTCTCGCCTTGTGGTGTTCGGCGCGCGCAAAAGACGATGTTACCAAATGCATCGTCATCTTCTGGTGCCTGTATGCATTTATCGCCGCCGGGTTTGAACACAGTGTTGCGAACATGACTGTGTTTTCACTGGCGCTGCTCTCAGATCATCCCGACAGCATCACTCTGGCTGGAGCCGCCCACAATTTGACGTATGTCACCTTGGGCAACGCATTCGCCGGTGCCGGGATCATGGGCTACGGCTATTGGCGAGCGGCGTCGAAGCCCACGGTCAAGGGTATCGCGACGCCCGCGTCAACCAGACATCCTGTCTAGTGAGGGCGTGATCATGAGCGTGACACAACCTGTCAATATCCCCGTCTCCAAAGACCGATAAGCAAATGCCGGGCCTGTGTCTGGGGCCGAGCAACTCAAAAAGGTAGGATCACTCACAATCTCCAACTGGATGTATTCGCTGGAAATCGCATACTTTCTTGTTAGGGTGCAGCCGGCGCAGAATTCAATCTGCAGCCGTTTGCACAGCGTTTATTGGAGCTGCCATTTGATCATTCCATTTCATGTGCGGGAGATGCTGCGGCGCATCAAAATGCGATATGATGTTGAACGCACGCCACAGCAGATGGCCCCAAGCGACGAAGTGTTTTCGCCTTTACGTCCCTCTCGCAAGGCTGACGGTAAGACTGTTGCGCGGTTCTGGGATCATCTAAAGCCCAAGGCAAGCGGAGCAGATCAGGCATTGATTGCGGATCCTGCAACAGTCGAGGCATCTGAAACCTACAGCGCCAATATTGAAAACTTCATTGGAACTGTGAAAGTGCCAGTTGGCATCGTTGGGCCTTTGCGCTTGAACGGTATGAACGCCAACGGGGATTTTTATGTGCCTCTGGCGACGACTGAGGCCGCGCTTGTTGCCTCTTATGCGCGGGGGGCCTTTGCAGCTGGTCGGTCTGGTGGGGTCAGCACGGCTGTTTTGTATGAAGGTGTTTTGCGCACGCCGGCCTTTGTGTTCGAAAGCCTTTTGCAGGCCGGTCAGTTCGTGGATTGGGTGGTCAGCAATGTCGATGAACTCCAGGCGGCGGCTGATGCCACAACCGGGCATGGTAAACTTGTCTCGCTGGAGCCTTTCATAGACACAAATATCGTCTTTCTGATTTGCCGCTACACCACAGGTGATGCGGCCGGTCAGAACATGGTAACCATTGCAACGGATGCGCTGTGCTGCACCATCACCAAAGACTGTCCAGTTCCAATTGAGAACTGGTATATTGAGGGAAATTTTTCAGGCGACAAAAAAGCCTCGGCGCTTGGATTGGTAACGGGTCGTGGCCGAAAGGTTAGCGCGTCGGTGACCTTGCCTGCGGGCGTCGTGGAAAAGACGCTTGGCACCACCGTGGATGCCATGCTGGCCTATGGTCGGGTCGCCAATCTTGGGTCACATCTGTCGGGTCAGCTTGGAGCTCAGGCCCATTATGCCAATGGGCTTGCTGCCTTTTACATAGCAACTGGGCAGGACGCGGCCTGTGTCGCTGAAAGCGCGATGGGGGTGACGCGGATGGAGCCCAGAGGGGATGATCTTTTCTGCTCGGTGACGCTCCCGAACATCCTTGTCGGCTCCGTGGGCGGTGGTACCGGTTTGCCCAGCCAGACTGCGGCACTGAACATTCTGGGATTGAAAGGCGCCGGCCACGGCACGGCGCTGGCCGAAGTGGCTGCCGCCATATGCCTGTGCGGAGAAATATCGATTGTAGCTGCAATCGCTGCGGGGCATTTTACGCGAGCCCATGAAAGTTTGGCCCGCCAAAGATGACTTTGCTGGCTCGACTGTGGATATATCAATCCGAACGCTTCCCATTGAAGAAAACCGTTCCGCTTTTGCTGGTGTTTTCAGCAGCAAGTATCTGCGTATCGGCCCGGCTCGCTGATCGACCATTGCCCGAGTGGTCTGCCTTTGTGGTGGGGTTCATACTGGCGATGGCGCTGTTTTTCCAGATGCGCGTTTGCGACGAATTCAAGGATGCCGAGGACGACCGCCGCTACCGGCCCGAGCGACCGATACCCCGAGGGCTGGTGTCCCCGGCTGAGGTGCTTGTCCTTGGCTTGCTGACTCTACCCATGGCCGCCGCCGCTGCATGGTTTTGGTACCTCCCGGTTCTGTGGTGCCTTTTTTTGGTTTGGGTATGGCTGGCGGCAATGACGGCCGAGTTCGGGGTGCCAACCTGGTTAAAGGCGCGCCCAGTTCTTTATCTCGTCAGTCATATGGCGATCATGCCGCTGATCGACTTGCTTCTGACCAGCATCGAATGGCTTCCGGCCGGAGGGGCCGCATCAAAGCTGTGGTTATTTCTGGCGTTGTCTTTCGTGAATGGCTGCGTTCTTGAGATCGGTCGCAAGCTATGGTCGCCCGAAAACGAGATTGTCGGGGTGGACACCTATTCCGGTCTTTGGGGGTATCGCCGCGCCGCTATCATTTGGCTGTGCTGCGTTGTGCTGTCATTCGTGTTTCTGGTTGGCACGGGGTTTGCGTCTGGAGCTGGTTGGTTAACCGTATTGGTCGGGGCCGCTGCTTTCGTGCCTTGTGGTCTTGCGGCACGCAGCTATGTGAAGGCTCCAACACCCAAGGCACAGGACAAGATGGACGCAATCGCGGGACTATGGGTGTTTTTCTGCTATGCCACTGCGGGCTTTTTGCCGTTCCTGATTGGAGGCTTTAGATGACCCTTATCATCAATCAATCCGAAGCGACTGACCCTACAGTGGTCGGAGGAAAAGCCGCTGCGCTATCAAACCTCGCTCGTCGCGGATTCAATCCACCTGCGTTTTTTGTTATAACCGATGCCGCATTCCGTGCAGGTAAGACAGGGCCTGTCGCAGCACGTGGGTTGAGTAAGGCGCTTGGCGCTGCACTGGATGCGTTGGGTCCGGGGTATTATGCAGTGCGTAGTTCCGGTCGGGCCGAAGATGGTGTAGAACACAGCCATGCAGGTCAGTTTGATACGGTTTTGAATGTCACCGGTAGCAAGGTCATACAGGCGGCAAAACAGGTTTGGCAATCGGGGTTTGCGGATACAATCGCCACTTATCGCTCGGTCAAATCCGGGGGCGAGGCAGAAGCGCCCGCGATAATCGTACAGCGCATGATTGAGGCGACGACCGCGGGTGTTGCTTTTTCGGCCGATCCAGTGACAGGGCAGCGAAACACCGTTGTCGTGTCTGCCATCAAAGGTTTAGGCGATGCGCTGGTAGCAGGTGAAGTCGATGGTGAGGATTGGATTATTGATCAAGCCAAACAGCCCGAGTGCGCACAAACCACGCCTCAGGTTTTGACACCGGATCAGGTACTGCAGGTTGCGATGCTGGCGCGCAAAGCGGAAGAGGCTTTTGGCGTCCCGCAAGACATCGAATGGGCGTTCGATGCGGATGGGCTGCACATTCTTCAGGCTCGGCCGATTACGACCGAGCTGCGACCAGTGGCGGTGCCGGATGATGTACTTACCATTTTTGACAATTCGAACATCGTCGAAAGCTATCCGGGCATGGTCAGTCCACTGACCTATTCTTTTGCACTGCACGTCTACTCACGGGTTTATCGCGCTTTTGTGCGGCTTCTGGGCGTTTCGAATAAAACCGTCGCGCAGAACTCAGCCATATTCGACAATTTTCTTGGGCGTATTGATGGGCGTGTCTACTACAATCTGGTCAACTGGTATCGGGCGCTGGCGTTGCTGCCGGGGTTCTCGCTGAATCGCGATTACATGGAAACGATGATGGGTGTGTCCGAACCCATGCCCCGCGAGATTACAGATGGCATTGGACCTGCTCCTGCCAGAGGTGTGCGCAAGATACTGGAATACGCCAAACTAGCGACGGTAGCGGGCAGTCTGATCTGGCAGGCCGTGCGTTTGCCGCGCACGCGGCGTAAATTCTATGTCAGGCTGAACGATGTTCTGGACCGTGGTCTGGACATAGAAGCTGCGAATGCGACCGAACTGGCCGCCGAGTATCGTCAGATCGAAAGCACTCTTCTAGATCGCTGGGATGCGCCGCTTATCAATGATTTCCTTTGCATGATCGCGTTTGGGGCATCGCGCAACTTGCTGCTCAAGTGGTTGGGTGAAGACGGGCTGTTGCTGCATAACGACGTCATGATTGGTCAGGGTGATATCGTCTCAGCCGAACCGGCGCAGCGTATTGCCCGCATGGCCGGCTTGGTCCGCGAGGTCGGGATTGCTGATCAGCTAGGCGCGGAATGCCGGTTGGAAACCCTTGCTCCTTACCCTGAGATCGAAGCCGAGGTTAGATCTTATCTCGATAAATTCGGGGATCGATGCACTGAGGAGTTGAAGCTGGAGAGCATTCCGCTGCGCGATGATCCCACCAGCCTGTTGATGGCCGTCGCAGCCAGTGCCGCCCGTCCCGAGGGTAAGCGACACATCGGCACCGAGCCGGATTGGAAAACCCTGTTTCCCGGCAATCCGCTGAAACGCTACCTATCCAAATGGTTCGTAGGCTGGGCCAAGGGCCGCGTACGTGACCGTGAAAACCTGCGCTTTGAACGCACCCGTATTTTTGGCCATGCCAGACGTGTTTTTCTGGGAATTGGTCGAGAGTTTTCGGCAAGGGGGCTGCTTGCGGAACCCCGCGACGTATTTCATCTGACGACGTATGAAGTCTTGGGAGCCGTCGAAGGGTTCAGCCTATCGCCTGATCTGAAAACCATAGTCGCGCAGCGTCAGCGCGAAGAATCCGCTGCGTCCCAGCGTCCGGATCCGCCAGAACGTATAGAAATTCGAGGTCCCGCCATTGCTCCGATTTGGGCGGAAATAGAAGAGGTAGACAGTGATCCGGAGCGGATAAAATCCGGTACCGGCTGTTCAGCTGGACAAGTTATCGCAAAGGCCCGTGTGATCCGTGACCCGCGGACTGAGGCGCTGCAACCTGGTGACATCCTCGTGGCGCGTCACACCGATCCGGGCTGGATCGCAGTATTTTCGAACGCCTCGGCCATTGTTGTGGAACGGGGGTCACTTTTGTCGCATTCCGCAATAGTGGCGCGAGAGTTGGGAATCCCATGTGTGGTCGGTCTGAAAGGGGCCACTCATTGGATCAAGGATGGCGAAACCCTGTCGGTCGACGGGGCAAGTGGCAAGGTGGAACGGTGCGATGGGGCATAGTGAAATCGAAGGCAAGGCTGATTTTGATCACATCCGCTATGCACAGCTGTGGGAAGATGCAGACGTTTTGACCGACGCGCTGGGCGATTGTGCGGGGGGGACGCTGGTATCCATCTGCTCGGCCGGGGATAATGCGCTGGCTATGTTGATACTCGATCCAGCGAAAGTTGTGGTTGTCGATTTGTCGCCAGCACAAATCGCCTGCCTAAAGCTACGAATTGGCGCTTTCCAGACCCTGACACATCCCGAGTTTCTGGAGCTGACGGGATCGCAGCCCAGCAAGAGGAGAGCAGCCCTGCTGGAGCGAGCTTTGCAGGATACCGACCCTGAAACCCGAACCTTCTGGAGTGGTTTTGTCCCTGACGTGGAACGTTACGGGGCAGGCGGGGTTGGCAAGTTCGAGCGGTATTTTCGCATCTTCCGCACCCGGCTTTTGCCGTTTGTGCATTCACGACGTACGATTGATGACGTTTTTACGCCCCGGTCACCTGAGGCGCGCGAGGTTTTTTTCGATACGCGCTTTGACACCTTCAGATGGCGGCTGTTGTTGAATGTGTTCTTTTCCCGCTTTGTGATGGGGCGCATGGGCCGCGATAAGGCGTTTTTCGATCACGTAGAGGGCAGCCCCGCCCAGCATGTGGCTCGTCGCATTCGCCACGCGGGCGTTGATACCGACCCGTCACAGAATCCCTATTTGCACTGGATTCTGAAAGGCACGCATGGAGACGCGTTGCCGATGGCATGGCGGCCCGAGCATTTTGATACGATCCGCACCCGCCTGGATCGTCTCGATATCCGTCCGGGATCATTAGAGGCTTTTGTCTCGACCGGTGAAAAAGCCAATGGGTTCAACCTGTCTGACATTTTCGAATACATGTCGCCCGATGTATTTGAGCAAGTCTATGGCTCGATCCTGTCAGCTGCCGCGCCCAAGGCACGTCTCGTGTATTGGAACATGATGGCACCGCGCCGCGTGCCTGCGCGATACAGGAGCGTAGTTGAAACACATCGCACGACTGAGGATCGACTGAAGTCACGTGACATGGCGTTTTTCTACTCGGATTTCGTCGTGGAAGAGGTGCTTTCGTGAGCATCCAGGCCCAGATTTTACTGGCCTTGGCGTCTGTTGCGGTCCTGTTGGGATTGATGGCCGTTGTCCGATGGCTGGCGCAAAAGGTCGGCTTGAGCGCAGAAGTGCAACGTAAACTGATGCATGTTGGAACCGGACTCTTTACACTGGTTCTGCCGTGGATTTTTCCGGAACGCTGGCCAATATACATGCTAATCGGGGTAACGCTGATCGTCATGCTGATCTTGCGCCTGCCCCGGTTCTCACAAGGTCTGGGCGCAACCCTACACAGCGTCGAGCGCACGTCATACGGCGATTTCCTGTTGGCGCTATCCGTTGGGCTTTGCTTGTTGCTGGCCGGGGAAAACACCCTGTATTACGTGCTTCCGATCGCCGTTTTAACACTGGCTGATGCCGCAGCCGCGCTTGCCGGGACCACGTACGGGACCAAACGCTATGTGGTCGAAGATGGCGAAAAAAGCCTAGAAGGGTCAGTGGTGTTTTTTGTCGTAACTCTATTGGTTGCGATCATCTGCTTCTTGTTTTCGTCGAAACTCCCACCGTCCAACATCATGATGCTGTGCCTTATGGTTGCGGCCTTTGGCACATTGGTCGAGGCACAAAGCTGGCGGGGGTTTGACAATTTGTTCCTGCCGCTTGGCTTGCTGATTTTTTTGAAAGTTCACTACTTCAGCTCCTTGGCAGAGCTGGCGTTGCTGGCCATTTTGTTCTTTGCCGCACTTGCCAGTTTTGGGGTGGTGGGAACCAAGCTGGGCCTGACCAAACATACGACCCGTGTGTATGTTGTTGCGGTTTTTCTGCTGCTAGCGACCGCGAAACTGCAGAACACAGTACTGCCGATCATGGTTCTCGCGGCACACGGCTGGGCGCGTACTGCTTCTCCTTGCGACAGTAAGTTCCCCGATTTGGATATCGTAGCCGCCTTGGGGCTAATAGGGTTCGGCTGGCTTGCAGCGGGAAATGCAACGGGATGGGATGCAATATCCTTTTTTGGACTGAGTGCAATGGGGTTGGCCATGGGGCTCACAGCTGTGGCGCTGCGTGCCATTCCTATTGCGATACCGCTTGCTGCCGCTGTTCTGTTTCTAATCCGTACCTGGGCGGTTTCCCTGAATTCTGACCAATCAAACTGGGCCGAGCCTTTGACCGCGCTCTCACTTGTATCACTCGCATTTATGGCGATTGTGCCCTTGGTGCTCCCGAATTTGCTCCAAAAGAACCGCGTTTCGAGGCTCACGCTTTTGGCGCTGTTACCTCCGCTTGCCTATTACATCTGGTCCATAGCAGGGTCTATTGACGGCGGGATTGTTGCTAGAGTTGTATCATGACGAAAGAAAACATTCAGACCAAAGGCGCCAAACTATCTGTTTATCTGCAGGGCCCTGATTGGGATGGTGCCCCAGCTGCAACAATAGGCGACTTCTCGTGCGAGACCCCAGAGGCCGGTCTGGAGGTACTGCAAACGGCTATTGGGCGGGTCCGGTACGCCGGGGTTGATCGGATTATTGGACCTATGTCCGGTGATACATGGCACAGTTATCGGTTTGTATCGGACAGTGATGGATCAGCACCCTTTTTAATGGAGCCGACGCACAAATCACATGAGCCCGATGTGTTTAGGGCGGCAGGATTTGCCGCCATCAGCAAGTATTTCTCGGCGCGAGTATCATTGGCGCAAACGGCCAATTCGTCTCTAGCTGCAGTTGATGGGTTCGACGTAGAACCCTGGGACGGAACCAACCCTGAGGAGTTGTTCCGGCAGGTGTATCAACTATCTGTCGAGGCTTTTTCCCGAAACGCTTTTTATAAACCTATTTCTGAGCGCGATTTTCTTGCAATGTATATGCCTGTTGTTCCGATGTTGAAGCGCGAGCTTATCTTTTTTGCCCGCCGTCCGGACAGCTCATTAGCGGGCTTTCTGTTTGGTATTCCGAACTATGCTGAAGGCCCAAACCCAACAGCCGCGATCCTGAAAACTTATGCAAGCCTTGAGCGTGGTGCGGGTCGCCATTTGGCCAGTCATTTCCACAAGTCTGCTCTGAAGCTAGGCTTTGATTCCGCTATCCACGCGCTGATCCATGATGACAACCAATCAGCGGATCGCAGTGTTGTTGAAGGGGCCACCGTATTTCGACGGTACAACCTGTTAGGACTGCGCCTGGATGACTAACTTGTTGGACCAATTTGCCGTAGCGGTTGATAGACACCCGGACCGGACGGCCATTGTTGAAGGCAGCGGTCGCGAGGTCACCTTTCGTGATGTGCAGATACGCGCGCAGCAAATGGCTAGGAAGTGGAGACGTAAGGGGATTGGGCGTGGCGACCGCGTTCTTCTGGCGATGCCGGTCAACGCTAATCTCTACGCTAGTCTTGCGGCCTTGTGGTCGTTGGGCGCAACGGTGGTTTTGCCTGAACCCACGATGGGACTCGCGGGGCTGCGTCATGCAGCGAGAACGACCCGACCCAAGGCTTTTTGCGCGTCGGGTTATTTTGCGTTGCTCAGGTTTGTTGTGCCGGAACTCTTCAGGCTGCGCCTTTTGCTACCAGGTACCGCCCGGGGTGATCTGAGCGTCGCGCCCGTTCAAGACGGTGACACGGCGCTCATTTCCTTTACATCCGGCACTACAGGTCAGGCCAAGGCCATCCCCCGCAGCCACGCGTTTCTGATGGCACAACATGATGCCATTGCGCCGCTTCTGGACAGTGATGCAGTTGAACGGGATCTGGTAGCGTTTCCGGTGTTTACCCTGATCAACCTGGCGGCTGGGCGCACGACAGTTCTGCCGAATTGGAGAATGAGCAATCTGGATCGACTATCCTCCGAACAGTTTGCGGGCTGGATATCGAAGCAGCAAGTGACCCGTCTTTTGATCCCTCCGTCGTTGTGCGAAAAACTTGCACAGCGTAAAGATACGGGCCGGCTGCACACAGTCTTCACCGGCGGCGGTCCGGTATTCCCTGACCTGATTGAAAGGCTTCTCGCCAATTCCGGTCTGGACGTGGTCTGTGTCTATGGGTCAACCGAAGCTGAACCGATTGCGCATCTTGATGCGCGGGAAATCACCGAAGTTGATCAACTTGAAATGGCGGCGGGCAAGGGGCTTCTTGTTGGGCATCCGGTTTCGAAAATCAAACTCCGAATTCAGGACGATGAAGTTCAGGTGGCGGGCGATCATGTAAATGATGGCTATCTTGATCTCGCACACTCCAAGGAAAACAAAATCAAAGACGGTACTACGATTTGGCATCGAACCGGCGACGCGGGTCGGTTAGATGATCAGGGGCGATTGTGGCTGTGGGGCAGACTGGGGAGCGATGTGACAACCCCGGCTGGTCAAACCTTTCCTTTTGCAATCGAAGTAGCTGCCCGGCAATGGCCGAGCGTGACGAACAGCGCGCTCATGAGCTTCGATGGGCGTCCGATTTTATGCATTGAAGGCGACGCGGATCAGCTTTCAAACTGGAATAGCCTGGCGCAGGAATTCGGTGTTGCCAATGTGACCCATGTGAAAAAAATGCCTATGGACAAACGGCACAGGTCCAAAGTTGATCGGAAAAAACTCACCCAATTATTGGGTTATTAGATCACAGAATTTTCACCTTAAGAGCTCCAACGGAAAACCGTGGTCGAGCACACTTTTTGCCTTCCAACCGAAAGGCAGGAAAGTCCGGGTGCTTATGAAAAACCAGTGCCAGTATAGCTGCTCGCCGCATGAATGACTATTTCTCCCACTGCAAGTTGGCTGTGAGAAAGCGCAAGGGACAGGATGGGCTCATTTGAGACATTTATCGCAGCGTCGATGAGGTGTCGTTGTTCGTTCTGGGTTAGAAATGCTTGATGTTTGGGTCAGAATTGAATGAACCAGACCCAACCGTCACAGTTGGACTAGAAATGTGATGAACGTTCGACGTCAGAAGGCGGCTCAATGTAGGGCATCAGCCGAATTTGATCTTTGGGTGGCTTTGTTGATGGCTTAAACAAACATCACATTAGCACATTGCGATGTCGTCAGGAGGAGGCACCCACGTCATCAGCAAAGCCTATCCCAACCTTGGCTGGTCTCGCTCTAGGCATTTCCGTTCAAATATCGCGTCATATCCGGAGCGGCCATAAGCGTCTGAATGAAAGTCCCGAAGTGTTCAAGCGACCCTGCGCGCGGGTCGCTGTCGCGCCATGCCAGTCTGATAGAACGGCCAAAGATCCCATCAGCAATGGGATGTGTCGTTGCCAAGCCGCCGAAACGATCAGGGCCACTCACAGACAATGCCGGAAACAGCGCACAACCCTCTCCGAGTGCGACCATTTGCCGGAGCATTTCAAGGCTGCTCGCCACCCTCTGTCTAGGTTGGTCAATCCGATCGCAAAATGCTACGGTCTGATCCCTTAGGCAGTGCTCTTGAGAAAGCAGAACGAGCTGAGAGGACAGAACCTTGGACCAGCGAACTTTCTCATTGGATCTGAAGTCCAGATCCTTGGGGCAGGCAAAAACAAATGGTTCGTGAAACAACGGAAGCGCTCTCAGTACAGGCTGTTTCGGGGCCGTCGCAATCAGTGCAGCGTCCAGCGTCCTCCTGACGAGCATCTCTTCAAGAACGTGAGTGGGTTCTTCGAACAATGACAACTGGAGATTGGGGTACGCATTTTTGAGAGACTTGAGGATAAGCGGCAGCAAGTAAGGCCCAAGTGTTGGAAGTACACCAAATTTTAACTCTCCCTCCAGATTGTCACTTAGGCTAAGCGACAATTCCAGCAGTTCACGGGCTTCTGTCAGAAGGATTTCTGCTTTTTGCAGAACTATCTGTCCATTTTGCGTCAACGAAATATGCCGTCCGTGGCGTTCGAATATCGAAAAGCCAAGGCGCGCCTCCAGCTTGGATACCTGTTGGCTGATTGCAGGTTGTGAAACCCCACAGATATCAGCCGCCCGGCCAAAATGGCCTTCTTCGGCAATGCTTTGAATGTACTCAAGATCTCTGAGTGAAAGGCCGGCGACTGAGGTTCTTCTAACCATGCATCACCTCTGATTATCGATCGGATAATTTATATAAGTTGGAGTAATTTGGCTGTTTTCGGTTTTGTCCTGCCAATACCAACTCAGGAGATTGACATGACCAGTAAATCGAAGCTGACCACCGCATTTGGCGCGCCAGTGCCTGACAACCAACACACACTGACGGCGGGGCCGCGTGGACCTGCGCTGCTTCAAGATGTTTGGTTTCTCGAGAAGATGGCCCACTTTGATCGCGAGGTGATCCCCGAACGTCGGATGCATGCCAAAGGGTCTGGCGCTTACGGTACATTCAAAGTGACCCATGACATCACCCAGTATACGCGTGCCAAAATGTTCTCTGATGTTGGCAAGAAGACGGATCTCTTCCTGCGGTTCTCGACCGTTGCAGGGGAACGCGGCGCAGCGGATGCAGAACGGGATATCCGCGGCTTCGCTATCAAGTTTTATACGGAAGAGGGCAACTGGGATCTTGTGGGCAACAACACCCCTGTGTTCTTCCTTCGCGATCCGCTGAAATTTCCCGATCTCAACCATGCCGTCAAACGCGATCCGCGGACGAACATGCGCAGTGCGGATAGCAATTGGGATTTCTGGACCAGCCTTCCCGAAGCCTTGCTTCAGGTGACGATTGTTATGTCTGACCGGGGGATTCCGGCCACCTACAGACACATGCACGGCTTTGGCAGCCACACGTTCAGCTTTATCAACTCGGACAACGAGCGGTTCTGGGTCAAATTCCATTTCAAAACGCAACAGGGGATAAAAAACCTCACCGACGAGGAAGCAGCACAGATCATCTCCGGTGACCGTGAAAGCCATCAGCGAGATCTTTTTGACGCCATTGAAAACGGTGATTTTCCTAAATGGACGCTTTATGTCCAAGTCATGCCAGAGAAGGATGCGGGTACATATCACCTCAACCCGTTTGATCTGACCAAGGTTTGGCCACATGGGGATTTTCCGCTGATTGAGGTTGGCGAGCTGGAATTGAACCGGAACCCTGAGAACTACTTTGCCGAGGTTGAACAAGCAGCCTTCGCCCCCTCTACAATCGTGCCTGGTATCAGCTTTTCGCCGGACAAGATGTTGCAAGGACGTTTGTTTTCTTATGGTGACACTCAGCGGTATCGGTTGGGTGTCAACCATTCCCAGATCCCTGTGAATGCGCCTCGTTCCCCGTATCATTCCTACCATCGTGATGGCGCGATGAGGGTCGACGGCAATGCCGGATCTCGGATTGGTTATGAGCCCAACATGCATGGCGAATGGTCCGAGCAACCGGATTTCTCTGAACCACCTTTGTCCATCGAAGGTGCTGCGGATCATTGGAACCACCGCGAGGATGATGACTACTTCTCGCAGCCCGGTGAGTTGTTCCGCCTGATGACGCCAGAGCAGCAAGAAGTACTGTTCGAAAACACTGCCCGCGCAATCTGGGCTGCACAAAGAGAAATTCAGATCCGCCACATATCGAACTGTTTCAAGGCAGATCCTGCATATGGTGCCGGTGTAGCAAGGGCTCTTGGTTTGACCGATGAAAGTGGGTTCCCCGCGTAAAGACAATTGGCAAGCCCCCGATCTTCGGGGGCTTGCCTGATACTGCGGAGTATTCGACGGCGGGCACCGTTTGGTGTGATCGGGTATTCCGTCGCTGCGTGTGGCTAAACTGCCTTTTGGCGATGACCTTGGGGAAAGACGGTTTCCATACGCGGGCGCATTGGCCGGCTCACACATTGCAGCTACCTGATGCGCCTTCGTTTTGATTGACGGTGGCGGGATTGCTTGTGACCGATGCGGCCCCTCGTGTCAGAAGACTGCCAATCTCAGACCCCAACTGCAGTTCTGAGACCTGTCCAAGGTGATGCACAACGATCCGTCCCGACTGATCCAACAAGACAAGGCTTGGTGTACCGCGCATGCCAAAGCGGGACATCGTGTTTGGCAATTGCCCCACCCCCTGCCTGTCCACGCCGACAGGGAAGGTGATGCGATATTCATGCAGGAAGGCTTTCAGAGACACCGGTGTCATGGCGTCGTGATGCTCGAACACAGTGTGCAAGCCAATCACGGCTACCTTTTCTTCAGGAAACGTCTTCTGAATCGATTGCGCCAAGGGAATACCGTGCAGGACGCATCCCGGGCACAACATTTGAAATGCCTCAATAACAACAATCCGTCCCCTTAGACCGCCTAATGTTAGCGGTGTGTCTGTATTAAACCATTCCGAAACGTCTAGTTCTGGTGTTTGCATTTTCATTGCCCTCAATAACACGCAGCCGCCTTGGGTTCGGCGGCTGCGTGGTCGAATGTCAGTGAAGCTTCCCCGGCAGGCTCAGGTCGCCGGATGCGACGTCGAAAACATCTGTGACGCACAGCAAGGGCGCATGGATGTTAGCGTTCACTCGCAATGCAGAAGTGACACCATCGTAAGCGACACCATCCAGTTCTACGTTGCTGGCAAAGCCGGCATTCACCGAGATTTCGGGCCCATCGAACAAAGGCGTAAACCCAGGGCTGTCCAGAAAGATCGGGAACCCAGGCCATGTCGCAGGTAGCTTGGGCGAGGAACCCTCGGGGATGTCACGCACGGCAAGCGCGTCGGGTCCGCACGCTTCGGTCGGGGTCAACACAACCCAGTGGCTGTGCCATTCGATGCCGTCATTCGCCGGATCGCCGTCGCCGTTCTCGTCAAAAAGCGGTGTGTCATCGAAATCAGGATGACTGGTTGCGGCCATTGCAAGGATGCCTGTGCTGCCTTCGAACCCAACGGCTGAAGGGTCCAAAGAAGTAGGCCAGACATATGACCAGACGTCTGATCCACCGACCTCTCCGGTTGCCGCTGGAACCGAAGCGCCAGCCGTCCCATTCGTTGTCATGTGAAAAGTGACCGTGTTTCCATTGCGATGCGCATGCGCTGCCAGAATGTCAAAGTCCGCGACTTTACTGGCGTCCGGCGAAGATATGATGGCGCCATCTTGATGGATGGCATGGTTCCCATCTGCAAGAGCCGTGCCTCCGATGACCAGTGCCAAAGTAGAAGTGAGCGTTGAGAGTTTCATGAGCGTCTCCAAATAGATAATATCGAGTCGCTACTATAATGAGAAATGCATTGCAACTATAATTTCGACTCGCTACTAAAAGTGTTATGAACACAGACCACCGCATACGCACACTGATCAACCGTCTGGCCCGGATCGATGCTTCCGAAGGGTGGGCAGGAGATTTGAACCCGACTCAGAGGATGGCGCTGGAATACCTCGCAGAGGCGAACATGTTCTCGCGCTCGCCGTCGCATGTTGCAGAATACATCGGAACAACCCGTGGAACGATGTCACAGACGCTCAAGGCTTTGACGCGCAAGGGCTATGTAGAAGAGCATCGCAAAGAGCTTGATCAACGGTCGATCTCTTATGACCTGACCAAGGAAGGGGTCAAAATTGTACGTCAGCCGAACCCTGTTGCACAGGCAATTGGAGATATGCCCGTAGAAAACCAAGCCATGCTTGAACAGGGTCTGATGCAAAGCATCAGTCTGGCTTTGGCCGCAAATGGAGGTCGGTCATTCGGCCAATGCAAATCCTGCACATACCATGATACCACGACGGAAAACGGTTTCTGCAAACTGTTGGGTGTATCATTGGACGTCGGTGAAAAAGACAAGATCTGTATCGAGCACGAGGAAGCCAGATGAACCATTTTGATTTATCGGCGAACATCGACGGCATATTTGTCGGAGCGGTCAAAGATTGTTGGGAAGGCAAACCGCCATCGGCCATTCAAAAAGACAGGGTGGACGGGCGGCAGTTGATTACCTCGCTCGGATTTTCCGAGGATGCACAGGCAGATTTGACCGTGCATGGAGGCGAAGACAAAGCCATCCATCATTATGCTTTTGATCACTACTCGGCTTGGCAGGCAGAGGGCCTAATGGCACCCGGCACACTGCCAGTGGCGTTCGGTGAGAACATTTCAACAACGGGGCTGACCGAGGAAAACCTCTGCATTGGCGACATCCTGTCACTGGGTACGGCGGTTGTTCAAATCAGTCAGGGGCGGCAACCGTGCTGGAAACTCGGGCTACATACGGGGCGCAAGGAAATGCCTTACCAGTTTCAGAAGACGGGCCGAACCGGATGGTACTATCGTGTACTCGAACCTGGCGAAGTTGGTTCCGGTGATCGGATCACCTTGGTTGAAAGGTTAAATCCCAATTGGTCTGTATTGGCCGTCACACGTGCAAGGTTGACCCGTCGCATTCTGCCAGAAGATGCAGAGGTGTTGTCTCAGATGAAAGAACTGGCTCAAGGTTGGCGACAAGCGTTCTGCGGAATGGCGGAAGGCAACGCCATAGAGGATACATCGGCGAGGCTAGGTGCCTGAGGCATCGTATGAAGCATTTAAGCCGTGGTTGGCGATAACGCACCTTCCTCGAGCCGAAAACAATCGAGAACACGAAAGCAGCCAACCGCCAAGTATCAATCCTTTGGCAAACCGAACTCATTTGAGACATAAGCCTCAGCTTCGATGAAAGTTAGTAGCTTTGGGGCAGAAATACTTGACGTTAGGGTCAGAATTGAATGACGCAAATTGCTCATTGCTTGAGGACACCCTCTGATGGGCATGTTTTCATATCACGTCTCTGCGAAGTCACCCGCCGCTTGCGCAAGAATCCAGTCAACCCCCTGCAGAAAATCGTCTATTGTCAGGGGATTGTCTTCTCCGCTCGAGGCTGAGAGCACAAACCCATGTGCATAGTCGATCAGCACGTGAACAAGAACATCACCGCCATCGCTGTTTTCGAGTTGGTCCGTGCTGACCTTTAATTCCTCGGCCACGTTCATGAGGTCCGCGCTCATGAGCGTTACATCGTCTAGGATTGCACGGAGTAGATTGGCGTTCTTCAAAGCGCAACCATAGTAAGTCGCCATAATGCAGCGGGCGCGTTTGACCGGGTTGCCACCATTCACTCCATCCAAGACGCCTGCAAAGGCAAGTTCCACCAGATCGGACAATAGTTGCTTCTTGCTACCTGCGTGATAGGTCACGGCCATCGGAGTGACGTCAAGCTGATCGGCAAGTATGCGAAACGATAGCGCATCAACACCTTTGCTTTGGGCGATCGGCAATGCGGCCTGCAGGATCACTTGCTTCGAAAGGCACTGTGCAGCCTTTGACGGTCGCCCTGGTGGCGAAGCTTTCGTCACCTGGTTTTCAGTCTGTAATCGAGATCTACCAGACCGGAGGAAAAGCTGCTGACCGAAACCAACTCCAGATCAACGTCACCTTCTGTTTCACCAAAGATCCGAATGCCTTTACCAATCAGAATGGGAACCAAGGTAATCCGCATGTCCTCAATCAGCCCGGCTTTGAGGAAGGATTGGATGATTGCACCGCCATCCACATAAACTCGATTGTAACCACGCGCGCCAAAGTCCTCCATCAAATCGGTGGGTGTTTTGTCTGAAACTTCAACTCTTTCGCGCAGCTCATCTGGAATGCCTGAGGTTTTCATTGAGCGACTGAGAACCACCACCGGTTTCGTGTAAGGCCACTCTCCAAATCCCAGAACTGTCCGGTACGATCCGGACCCCATCACGATCACGTCGACGCTACTCTGAAACGCGGCAAACCCGTGATCTTCGTCTGCAGTGGGTTGCTTTTCCAACCAGTCCAGCCTGTGATCTGGCCTTGCGACAAAACCGTCTAGGCTCATTGCCATCATGATATGTCCTGTGGGCATCCTCTGGGTCCCTGTAATTTATTTATATGCCGTATAATAATGGCTCTGAGGATACTCAAGGGGAATGACTGCTACGATTGACCCAGAATCCAGTCCGAGAAGGACTGTACTGCGCCGGTTGGTGCGGAGCTATACGGTTGAACCAAAAAATACCCATAGTCGGGCAGATCGGTTTCCGACAACCGAAACAGTCTTTCAGCTTTTAGATCGTCCCGAACCAGATCATCCATCAAAGCTATTCCCTGTCCGTCGATGACTGCTTGCGCCCGGACATTTGGGTCAGGAACGATTAGCGCATCTCTCCTTGATTGTCGGGGAAGCTTTGCAACGTTCAGCCAATCAGACCAGGCGTTGCTGTCATCACGATCTCTCAGCAGCGTAAGATGCGATATTGCCTCTTTCATTCCTAATTCTATCACTAGGTCAGCTGCCGCCCGGTCACCCACAGGATAGGGCGGCATGGGCATGAACGGAGTAACGGTGCCGCCGATCCAATTCCCGTTACCCCACCTGATTGCAAGATCCACATCCTGCATCTCAGCTTCTGAAAACTCGATCATCGGTTGAATGCGAATCTGCACGTCCGGGTGGCTTTGCATGAATGACATCAGGCGTGGCGACAGCCAGCGCGCAGCGAAATAGGTCGAGACGCCAACGGTTAGAGAACGCGTTGAAATCCCCTTTAATGCATGAATTTCAGCTTCGATTTCTTCGTATCGGGTCTGGCAGATCGCGAGCAGTTTTAATCCTTCACCAGTGAGTGTGACACCACGCGATGTGCGCTGGAACAGGATCATCCCAAGATCGGCTTCAAGCGTTTTGATCTGATAGCTGATGGCGCCCTTAGTCATGTTGAGTGCCGATGCTGCCGTCGAGAAGCTGGAATAACGAGCAATCTCGGCAAATAGCCTGAGTAAGTCATGGTGATGAAATCGGGTACTCATATCTTTAGTGTACAAAATTTCTAAACGCTAAGAGTAGTTTTTTTCGATTTTCAAATATGTTTTTAAGGTCGAAAACTGCATTCAAGCTCGTGGAGCGATGAAATGAAGTTGGACTTGTTGAACGCAAAAGCAAAAACACCGACACCGGCGGAGCACCGCGGCCGCGCGCGCAGGCGCCGCTTGGCCCGTAGTATTGCCCCTTCTGAGAGCACACCGTTCACGGGTCGCAGGATACCTGCATACAATCTACTAAGTGAAACGGTATTGGCCCGGATCGAAGATCAAGCCGACTGGATTCTAAGCAATATTGGCGTCGAGTTTCGGGGGGATCGAACGGCACTGGATCACTTCGCCCAAACGGGTGCCCGCCTCGATGGCGAACGCGTGCGGTTTGAACCGGGTCATGTCCGTGCGCTTTGTGCTACGGCCCCAGGTGAATTTCAGTTGCATGGCCGAGACCCGGTCAGAACGGTGACACTTGGCGGTGACAACGTTGTGCTGATGCCGGGATACGGCTCTCCCTTTGTCAGCGATCTGGTGAAGGGCCGACGATATTCGACGCTGAAGGATTTCCGCAATTTCGTCAAACTGGCCTACAGTGCGGCCGCCTTGCATCATTCCGGCGGCACGGTTGTCGAGCCGACAGATGTGCCGGTGAATAAACGGCATTTGGACATGATGCTGGCGCATCTGACACTCTCAACCAAGCCCTTTATGGGCTCTGTTACGGCACCCGAGCGCGTGCGTGACAGTATCGAGATGGCACGCCTCGTCTTTGGACGGGACTTCATGGAGCACCACGCGGTGATGCAGGCAAATATCAACGTCAATTCGCCGCTGGTTTATGATGATACCATGTCGTCGGCTCTGCGTATCTATGCGGAGGCAGGCCAATGTGTCTGCGTCTCCCCTGCGATTTTCGCGGGTGCCATGGGGCCGCTTTCGCCGGCGGCGGTGGCGGCGCAAACTCTGGCAGAAGCGATGGTTGGCATTGCGCTTGCGCAACTGGTGCGCCCCGGTTGTCCGGTGGTGTTCGGCTCTTTCCACTCCACAATGAACTTGCGCACGGGCGCTCTAACCTTTGGATCGCCCGAGGCGAACATGACCACGATGGCGCTGACACAATTGGGACGAAGGCTTGGCGTACCTGTGCGCTCTGGCGGTGGGCAGATCACCGCCTCCAATGCGCCAGATGGGCAAGCGATGCAGGACAGCACCGGTGCCATGTGGTCCACGCTTTTGTCCGGAGCCCATCAGGTCTGGCATGCGGCAGGCTGGCTCGAAGGTGGGCTTGTGATGTCCTACGAGAAATTCATCATGGATCTCGACCACTGTGGCGCGATGCTGAAACTGCTGAAGGGCTTCGAAACGAATGAGGAGGCATTTGGCCGTGATGCCTATTTTGAAACGGGCCCGGGCGAAAATTTCCTGTCGACCAAACACACGCTGCGCCACTATGCGGCAGCAAATTATGAGCCACAAATTTCTGACGCAGGGCCATTCGAGACCTGGTCTGAAAATGGTGCTCTCACTTCAGACCAACGCGCCACCGCGCGGTGGCGTCAGATGTTGAACGATTACCAGCGTCCTGAAATGAAACCCGGCATACAAGCCGCGCTTGAAGACTTCGTGTCAGAGCGCAAAGCGCGAATGCCGGATGAATGGTACTAGAACGGAATACCCAATACCTAAGAACTCTGCCGGGATTGCCAACTTGCTTGAGCAAGATTGAAGAACGTCGGCGCCTATGTCGTCAGGAGGACATTTCGCGGGCATAGCTGATCCAAAACTGGAAGGCATCTGATCGGGCATGGTGGAATAAAGCTGAAGTAAGTTGATAGCGGGGAGACGGGAGCTGATGCTGATCTGGTCATGGGCAACCAGAAATCTCTGAGTCTGCCAGAGTGACTTGTCGGGACCGATGATCTTTTCGCGTTTTCGGGTTGATTGGTGGGATCCTTCAATCCGGTTACTTAGACCCTTGTGCACTGCGCAGTGCTGGGCTCAGGTTTTGGAAGACACTGAACAATTTCAAAATTTGATTTCGAGAACGAACTCACTTCGGTGTTTCCAGTCGCCTTTGTTCTCGCTCTTTTCTTGTCTTCGCATTGAGACCGGCTCGGGCCTATTCAGCAATTTCGTTGATCAATCGTGTCTCGAGAAGTTGACCGTTCTGGTAAAGGACCGGGTAAGCAATCGATGCAATATGACTGTTGAACTCCCGGAAAGCCCGCAATGTCTCTAGATGAATATCACTGGTTTCGAAGCTTTCCGTTGTTCCATGCTGCAACCGGCGCAGGTGACGCTTGCGGCTTTCACGTTCCACGCGTTTGATTTCGGTTTTCTCAAGGCTGAGAAGCCGGGCGCTTTCCAGATCGTCTGAAACAAGTACATTTGATGCCAGTTTCATGTTTGCAAGAATACCTTCATGCATCTGAACAAGTTCGGACCAGCCATCTTGCGAAAAGCTAGAGCCTTTGGCCCGCATTTCACCGGCCAATACAGTCAGGCGTTTGGCGACAACGTCACCCGCCGTTTCAAGCCTGATCGCAAACTCCATAAGGTCGCGCGCGGTTTTAGCATCGTGTTTTTCATATAGCTCAGGGGGTATCGCGGCGACGAAGGCTCGAATACCCGAGAGGCACCGGTTTACGTCCTCGTCAATGGCCTGAACCGACCGGATCTGTTCTTTGTCTCCGCTGCGGTAAAGTTCAAGAGCAGGACGGAACATGGTTTCGAGAAGATCGCTCATCCGCAGTAGCTCACGCATGAGGCTCGGCAAGGCCTGATTGGGATTTGCCACGTCTTCCATGTCCAATGCGCTGACCGGTTGTGCGGATTGCGACTTCTGTACTTTCTGCTGGTCTGGCAAGAGCCTTTCGAACAAGTTCTGCCAGTGTCCACAAAACGGAAGGGCTAAAACCAAAAGCGACAGGTTGAAAGCAAGATGCACGTTGACTAGCATTTGCCCCCCTTGCGGGTCGCCCAAAAGCCCGGTTCGTAGGGCAAAATTTGCTGCAAACAAACTAGCCAACGCCCAACTTCCTCGCAGCGCCAAATTTGCATAGGGTATTCGTCGGGCCGTCACTGGCATTCCTCGGGTTAGCCATACCGGAATGAAGGCCGAGCCAAAGTTCGCGCCAAAAACCAAAGACATTCCGGCGGCAAATGGGATCGCTCCAATTTGCACAAGTGTCACACACATAAGGATGGCCGCCACCGAGGAATGCATGACGAAGGCTAAGGCACTCCCGACAAGAAATGCAGTGATATAGTCGCGCGACAAGTAATCCGCCACTGCGGGTAAAAATGCACTGTCCCGAATTGGGTCCATCGCCTCACGAAGGAACCGAAGTGAGATCAGGATAAAGGCAACGCCCATCAGAATGCGCCCTAGTTGTCGGGCTTTTTTGGCTTCGGTCTTGACGAATAGATAGCCTCCAATCGCCAGCAGCATTGGAATAAGCCAGTCCAACCGGAACGTAAGAATCTGGATGATCAGTGCTGAACCTAGATCGCCTCCGAGCACAATCGCCAGACCGGCAGGAAAACTCAACATTCCACTGGCAGCAAACCCAGAGGTCAACAGCGCCACTGCCGCCGAACTTTGCAGTACAACCGCCATCATCAGACCCACAAGTGAGGCCTGCAGGTAACTGTGCTGTCGCGTCAAAACGCGCTGGAACGACGCTCCATAGCTGCGCTCAATTCCAGTGCGTACCATTCGAACTGCAAAAAGCAGCAACATCGTCGCGCCAGCAAGGCTGATTAAAAAGCTGACTATCGCCATGCTCTACCTCACTCCTACGGTTTGCTTGGAATAACAGGGTGCGCTGCAATCCTGCCAACCAACGACCGGAGACCGACCCGGTGATTTTGCGGCCGAGTAATTTCGATAAAACGCTCAGCGCCCGAGTTTGCTGAAATAAATCGGACGCGTCTGTTCCATAGGGGAAACGCATACACTTTCTTGGCGGTAGGCAATGGCCCTTGGCGCCATAATTGAGAATTGATCTCCACGTCCATTGACCACTGTTTTCCTGGAAGCAGACAGAGCAACGGCGTGTTTTGCTCTAAAGGTATGGCCACAAAGATCAACATTCGTCCTTAATCGCGTTGACAACAATGTCGATTGCACAGTCGAGATCCTTGCGCGTGATCGTTAGCGGCGGTGACAATGTAAGCACACATCCCTGACTGATTTTGTAGCTTAGGCCAGCTTCCAAACAAGCATAATAGATCCGCTCGGCTCGTGCATTTCCAGGTGTCTTGTCGGCACGGTCATCGACAATTTCGACACCAAACATCAGACCACGGCCGCGAATGTCACCGACGATCGGGATATTCTGAAGCTCGCCCATCAGACGATCCATAGCGTGCTCGCCCAACTCAGCCGCCCGGTCAACCAACCCCTCATCTTCGATGATTTGTATTGTGGTAAGCGCGGCGCGTGCAGTCACCGGGTTTTTTTCGTGTGTATAATGTCCAATGGCAAAGTCTCCGCAGACGTCTAGTTTGGATCGCGCGATACAAGCTGCAATCGGCAGGATGCCTCCGCCAAGTGCCTTACCCAAGGTGACGATGTCAGGGATAATCTCGTCATGCTCAAAGGCAAACATCTTGCCGGTCTTTCCAAGCCCCGTGGGAATCTCGTCCATGATCAAGAGAGCCCCGTGACGATTACATGCCTCCCGCACAGCTTTCCAGAAGCCCGGTGGCGGCACATAAGGCACCGCGCGCATAGGCTCAGCGATGACCGCAGCTACGTCTCCCTCGCGTTCTAGAACGAACTCGACCATTTTTGCACAAGCCAACCCACAGGTATCTGGGCCGGCGTGATTGTACGGGCATCGGTAACAGGCAAAAGGTGCCACGTGCTCTGCACCCGGCAGAAGCGGGCCGGCTATATGGCTGCGAAATGTCGCCTCGCCGCCGACGCTTGCGGCGCCAAAACCGGCACCGTGGAAGGCATCCCAGAAGCTAATTGTTTTGAACCGACCGGTGGCAGCGCGCGCTATCTTGAGAGCGACCTCGTTTGCATCAGAGCCGCCGGTCGTAAACAGCATCTTCCCAAGGTCGTCTGGCGCGATTTCGGCGAGCTTTTCGGCCAATTCAACCGCGGGATCATTGGTGAAGCGACGGGGTGCGAAAGACAGGTCATCCAGTTGCGCCTTGATCGCGGTGATCAAACGGGGATGTCCGTAACCGATATGATGCACCGAATTGCCATGGAAATCCATGTAACGGCGGCCGTCCAGGTCTTCGACCCAAATCCCCTCAGCTTTGGCAATGGTGCTAACGCATGGCGAGGACAGTGACTGGTGGAGAAACGCGTTAGCGTCGCGTTTCAGCAAGGGTGAAGATTTAGGCCCTATAGATTCCTTCATCCATGCTTTTCGCGCGCTGGATGTATTGGATTCGCCTTCCGTGTGGACGATTTGTGACATGCTTTTTCCTCAACGCCGCTTGTGAAAAAATGCGGACCTCGCAAAGTCCGCCAGTACCAGGGAGGAACTTGTGGTGCCCCGACCCGGGTCGGGACGGGGCACAAAAACTAGCGTGGCCAGGGCAGCGAGTAAGTTTTTACGTTAGTAAAAAACTTCATTGCCTCGATGACACCTTCTTTAACCCCATTACCGCTGTCCTTGATGCCTCCGAAGGGGGACATCTCGATACGGTATCCGGGTTGTTCCCAAATGTTGCATGTGCCCACGTTCAGACCGTTGATAAAGGCAATCGCACGGTTCAAGTCGTTCGTACAGACGCCTGAGCTGAGGCCGAATTCGGTACCGTTCGAAATACGCATCACCTCGTCGTCATTGTCCGGAACCCGAACGATGGGCACAATCGGGCCAAAGGTTTCTTCCATCACCAGCTCGCTGTCATGGGGGACCTTATCGACCACGATGGGCGGCAGTAGTGCGCCCTGACGGCCCGGATGATAGAGGATTTCTGCGCCGTCGGCCTCGGCCATGTAAACGCGTTTTTCGAACAGTTCAGCTGCCTTGTCATGGATGACACAGCCCAGTTCGGTCTCGGGGTCTTGTGGGTCGCCGAACTTGATCTTCTTCGCCTTTTCCAGAACCAATGGCACAAACTTGTCGGCCACGCTTTCTTGCACCAGAATACGTTTGATCGCAGTGCAGCGCTGACCCGAATTGCCGGTGGCGCCTGCCACAGCAATGGTCGCGGCCTTCTCAAGGTCCGCGTCAGAAAGATCGTTCAAAACGATCAGAGGGTCATTGCCCCCCAGTTCCAGAGCTTGCCGCTTGTAAACGCCTTTTTCGGCGATCATCTTACCCACCGGCACGCCGCCGGTGAATGTGATGATGTCGATGTTGTCATTGGTGATCATCTCATCGCCAATGTCACCTGGCCAGCCGGTAACCACTTGGAACATCTCGGGTGGTAGACCCGCGTCGTAGAGGATGTCAGCTAATGTCAGCGCCGTCAGTGGCGTCAGTTCCGTCGGCTTACACACCATGCAGTTGTTGGTCGCGATTGATGGCGCGATCTTGTGGCTGACCATGTTAAGTGGATGATTGAATGGTGTGATTGCCGAAATCGCATTCACCGGCTCGCGCATGGTGAATATTTTTCGATCTTTGCCATTATGGGTCAGGTCGCATGAAAAGATCTCGCCATCATCCTTCATCGCCTCAGCGGCGGCGAACTGATAGACATCTTGTGCACGCTTGGTCTCATAAATCGCATGCTGGTGACAGATACCCAGTTCCAACGTCAGCCATTTGGCAAGGTATTCACGACGTTCACCAATCAACTCGCCCGCACGCTGCAGGATCTGGCTGCGCTCATACCGTGTGAGCTTTGGAGTGTAATTTGCCGCGATTTCGAACGCTTTGCGCGCATGTTCCGCCTTGCCGGCGGGTACATGCCCGACAATCTCGTTTGTGTATGGGTACAGAACCGGCACCGTTTCGTCGGTAAAGACGATCTCGCCCCCGATGCGCATTCCTTCATTGCGGATTTCGATTTTCGACATGGTTTGATCTTTCATGGATTACTGCGCCGCCGCTGTGGTTGCATAGAAAAACGCATCAAAATTGCGCAACTCGGGCGCAGTCCCCAAGTCGATAACCCGGTTTACGATGAAAGGAACTTCCTGCTCGGTCAGTCCACCGTGGCTGCGCAGCGGCTCGTTGAGAGCGGCCAGATCGTGGCGGTCTTCAGAGGTACCGATACAGATGTTCTCACCCGAGACCATCACAATATCGCCAATGCGGTCACCGGGCAGTTCAAAGCGCTTGATCGCCTCTTCTTTGGTCAAAACATGAGTGATGCCGGGTGTAGCTTTCAGTTTGCCGATGATGTCGTTGCGATCCGCGTCTTCGGGTAGATAGCAGGTGGCAAACGACCCGAGTGCGCCGTGGTGCACCACATAGGGGTCCGTGATCGGCAAGATGACACGGGCCGCGTCCTTGCCCAGCCATTCATCCACCAGATCCTGCACATATACCACGCTGGGCGAGCCATCGGCGTGGTGCTTGGGCTTCATGCCGTGGTCGGCGGTGACCACGATGGCAGCGCCCATGGCGTCCAGTTCGGTCAGATATTTGTCAAACATCTCATAGAATGCCTTGGCCTCGGCCTGATCGGGTGCGTATTTGTGCTGCACGTAGTCGGTGGTGGTCAGATACATCACATCTGGTTTCCACTCTTTCAGCAATTTGACACCCGCAGCAAAGACAAACTCGGACAACTCTGCCGAATAGACCTCGGGTTGGGCCATGCCCAACCATGCGCTTGCTTTCTCCTGACCATGCTCAGCCTGGGTCGACGTGTCGGACTTTTCCGCAGAGAAGCATTTGGCCCGGTCGTCGTCGAACTTTAGACCCGCCCCCAACAACGCGCGCAGCTTGTCCTTCGCGGTGACTATGGCCACCTTGGCGCCAGCGTCATAGAACTGCTTGAACACGGTCGGTGCACGCAAAAAGCGCACATCGTTCATCATCACTTCTTCACCACTGTCCGGATCAATCAGATAGTTTCCACAGATGCCGTGCACGATAGGCGGACGGCCAGTCGCAATGCTGAGGTTGTTAGGGTTAGTAAACGACGGGATCACCGAATGGGCCAGCCGGTCAGTGCCGGTTTCGCGCATTCGCTTGAGAGTCGGCATCAGACCGTCAGCAATAGCTTTGTCCAGGTATTCTGGCTCACAGCCGTCAAGGCAGATGGCAATGGCGGGAACTTTGGGCATCGGGTAGACACGCTCGTTGGCTTCAACAGGGGTGTGGATGGTCATTTGGTTTGTTCCTTGATCCTTAAGCGGCCAGTTTGGCGCGTTCTTCTAAAGCTTGGAGAGGAGGTGTGGCACTCGACACACCCATTTTTTCCAAAGTTTCCTTGGCGGCAATTACAACTTTCCGCATAACCTTGTCGTCCATCTGACCGATGCACCCAACGCGGAAGCTGTCGACGACGGTCAACTTGCCGGGGTAAATGATGAACCCTTTTTCTTTCATCAGATTGTAGAACTGATCAAAGACAAAGTTATCATCGGCCGGGCAGAAGAATGTTACGATGATTGGGCTCAGCCAGCGATTGTCGAGCAGAGTTTCGAAACCCAGCTCACGCATGCCGGCGACCACAACATCCCTGTTGCTGGTGTATCGGGCTCCGCGACCGGAAACGCCGCCCTCAGCCGCATGTGCCCTGAGGGCTTCGATGAAAGCGGCAACCACATGGGTGGGCGGCGTAAATCGCCATTGACCGGTTTTGTTCATATGCGCCCACTGCGCGTGAACGTCCAGAGACAGCGAATGACTGTTACCCTTGGCATCCTCAAGCTCGTTCTTGCGCGCGATTATGAACCCAAACCCCGGAACACCCTCAATACACTTGTTGGCGGACGAAACCATTGCCTCATAGCGGACTTCCGTAGGCTTCAACTCGATCGCACCAAAGGCTGACATTGAGTCGACAAGAAGTTTGCGACCAGCGGCGTAAACCGCCTCCGATATTTCCTCTACCGGATTCAGAATGCCCGAGCTTGTTTCGCAGTGGATAGCAACGACATGGGTGATCGCGGAATCATTCGCCAGAATCTCGGCAACTTCTGAGCCACGCGGCGGCAGATAGTCGCCCTTGTCCAAAACAACATGATCGCGTTCCAGATACTCGAGCGTTTGCGCCGAGCGCTGACCGTAAGCGCCATTGGCCAGCACCAATGCCTTGCCATCGCGCGGAATGAACGAAGCCAGCATTGCCTCTACTGAAAACGATCCGCTCCCCTGCATCGGTACGCAGTCAAACTCATCGGCGCCCTCGCCAAGCAATGCCAAAAGACTGGAGCGCAACTCCTGGGTCATACCCCGAAAGTCATCATCCCAGCTTCCCCAATCCCTCAACATGGCTTCTTTCACGGCGTATGACGTGGTCAAGGGGCCAGGAGTTAGTAGATAGGGCTCGCCGAGACGCGGTTGTTCAATTTGAGGAAAAGAAGACGTCATAACCAAGCTCCAGATCAACGTTTCAAAGACACAGTTGCAGCAACCGCAGCTATATGTGAAATTGCAAATATCAATCTAATTATAAGCTCAGCCTATGCTCGAACCTTCAGGAGTTTGAAATGCGACATAGCCAGCTCAAAGCCTTTCATTTCGTGGCCAAATATGGTGGGTTTTCGCGTGCTGCAGAGGCGCTTTTTTTGACGCAGCCAGCAATTTCAGAGCAGGTTCGCAAACTTGAGCAGGATCATGATTTGTTGTTGTTCAAGCGTGAGCGAAAAAGAGTGAACCTAACCCCGGAGGGGACGCAGCTTTACCGGTACACCAAGCAGTATTTTGAGATCGAGGATCAGATCGAGGACTATCTGTCTGAAACGAGGGCTGCGATCGACGGCGAGCTGCGGATCCTTGCCGATTCCGCGCACCACTTGACCGACTTTCTGGGGCCGTTCCGAGAAAAATATTCAAACATTACGATTACCGTCCGCGCTGGCAACACCGAGGATATTTTGGAGGAGCTCAGATCTTACAATGCGGAAATTGGTGTTGTTGGCAGCGTGTCTCCCGGCAAGGACATGAGCGTTCTTAGCCTCGGTTCGACCGAGATCGTGGCATTCACGGCCCGCAGTTTGCTTCTCGCCTCAAAACCTACATTGTCCCTCGCAGAGTTGGCGGAGTTGCCTCTCATCTTCAGGGAACAGGGATCAAAAACACGTCAAAAGCTCGAAGATGAAGCCAGTAAACGGGGGGTGCCGCTGAAACCGGCGATTGTGGCCGAAGGAAGAGAGGCCGTCAGAGAGTTGGTGGCATCAGGTGCAGGTATCGGGTTCGTGTCCCAGGCAGAATACGGTCACGACGACCGACTCAGACAAATCAAGCTGCAAGACGTCGACCTGCAAATGGGAGAAAGTATGATCTATCTGTCCCAACGGCGTGAGGTGAAGACCATTCGCGCCTTCATGAAATTCGCCAATTCTGTTCTAGAAGAAAAACAAAACCCCACCAATCAGTGATCGGTGGGGAGATGCCTAAATGGGCTTTCTTGTTAGCGAGTTCGCCAGGCTTGCGTGCGACCGAGGACGCCTTTGGAAGCAATCAGGTGGATGATCCGCGCTGCGGCGTTTGTGTAGAAGATCATCATCCCCATTGCGGCAGCCGGCGCAATATCGCCCGCATCGTCCATGTTTAGCACTGCAATAGATGCCAACGTGGTTTTGGGCGAGTATAGGAACACAACCGCAGATACCGTCGTCATTGCGTTTACGAACAGATAGATTGATATGTCCAGCACGGCTGGCAGGCAAACAGGGACCGTGACACGGGCAAACAACTTCATCGTCGGTTGCTTGAGCGAGGCTGATACCGACTCGAATTCTCTGTCCATCTGCTTGAGTGCTGTCACTGCCGTCAGGTGCGACACAGTATAGAAGTGTGTCACCGTACAGATCACCAAAATTGCCATTGTTCCGTAGATACCGTTCAGCGGATTAGACGGGCTATTGAAGAAGAAGATGTATGACAGGCCCAGTACCATGCCCGGGATCGCCATTGGCAGCATCGCGAACATCTGAAAGATCGATCGACCTGTTCTGAACCCGTTCGACTTTTCAACCAGATAGGCACCAAAGAAGACGACTGAAGTACCGATCACCGCCGTCAAAAGCGCCAGCTTGATCGAGTTAATGTAGGAGCCCCAACCGCCACCATCCATCTTGTTGAAATCGTAGTTCTTCAGGCTCAGGCTCAGGTCGTAGGGCCAAAACTTGATGAGCGCCGCGAATTGGCACACAGCCAACAGCCCAACGATGAACAAACCGATCAGACAGCAATAGACTAGAAAGAACCGATCTGCCTTTCGATTTGGGGTTGGCTGGTACGGGACCGACCGGGCCGACAATAAGGCAACCTGCTTTGATTGCACCATGCGGTCGATCGCGAACGCCAGGATTGCCGGGATCACCAGAACGACCGAGACTACGGCACCCATTTCAAAGTTCTGCTGGCCGATCACCTGCTTGTAGATATCAACTGCCAGAACGTTGAACTGACCTCCAATCACTTTTGGCAGACCAAAATCAGTTATGACCAGATTAAATACAACGAAAGCGGCCGAGATCAGACCATATCGCGCGCCGGGAACGGTGACCGTCCAAAAAGTACGCCACGGCGTTGAACGCAGGCTGACTGCAGCTTCGTATAGTCGTGCATCAGAGATCGCCAGCGCCGTTGAAATGATCAGGAAGGCGTGCGGGAAGGTGAAGAACACCGAGCCTATCACGATGCCAATCGGACCATAGATACTGGCGCCGAACAGCAACTCTTTTATCATGCCCTGATTGCCGAACAGATAGACCAGCGCGATCCCGGGCAAGAGCGAAGGCACCAGGATCGGAGCCATCGCAATCAGACGAAACACACCCTTGAACCGCATGCAACTCCGGTTCAGCGCATAAGCGAACCAGAACGCCAAAGTTACTGTGACAATGGTGCTAATTACAGAAATCCAAAGGGAGTTCTTGATAGAATTGAACAGTGCCGGGGTTGAGAAGTAGTTGACGAAATTTTCCAAGCCTCGCGATTGAACTGGCCTCAGCTGAACCCGCCGGAACTGATTGGAATCGAGCGTGACCCAATCCGTATTGTCTTGCAGCGTAGAACCGACAAGAAACCGCCCGGTGTCGCTTGTGTTACGGATTTGGTACATGACCGGACTGCGAAAGCTGAAATCGGGAAAAAGCTCGGTTACCGAAAGCCGCCCGTCTGAGCCGGTAGACAGTTCGGTGCCTGAAAAAGCCCCGGTTTGTTCGTTCAGTGTGTCGGCTGACAGGATGGTTCCTTCAAATTGCCCCGCTTCGTCACTGACCTGAAACTCGTATTGTGACAACTCCATCCGATAGGTCGAGAATGACTTGGAAAGCATCGTGTAAAGCGGCAGGACCAACGTCGCGACCAGATAGAGTGCGATCACGATCATGCTGCCGCGCATCAGGATGTCATCCCTGCTGAGCTTGGGTTTGATGTCAGGTCCGGCTGGAAGAGTCCCCGGGTTGGTTGAAATCTCGCTCATGCTGCCGTCTCCGGAACATCGAAGGCCATTAGCCGGTTTTCGGGCAGTTCAATCACCATGGTCCTACCCTCTTCCAGTTCTAGGCGGCGCACGGCATTGATCGAAAAATCTGCGATCAGTTCCGAAGATCCAAATCGCTCGTTGCTCAAGCGGCATCGCCAGAATGAACCGAGGAATTCCATTTCATCGAGAGTGACGTCGATGCAATTCCTGTTGCCGCCGGTATCGAGATAACCAGCCTCATGCGGGATGATATCCTCGGGTCGGATCGCCGCAATCGCTGGCATTCCGTCGTTGAACGTGTGGCTGAGGCACGCAAAGGTCTTTTCGCCGACGCTCAGTCGACCACCCTTGGTGACCTGAGACTGGATCTGGTTCATTTCCCCGATGAAGTCTGCCACGAACAAGTTTGCGGGTTCTCGGTAAATTTCTGTAGGTGACCCCACCTGCTCGATAACCCCATGATTCATGACCACGATCCGGTCCGCCATCGCCAGCGCTTCTTCCTGATCATGCGTAACCATCACAGTAGTCACACCCAGTTTGCGCTGCAGCTCTTTGATTTCGTGACGTAGATGGACGCGCACCTTTGCGTCCAATGCCGAAAGCGGCTCATCCAGCAACAAGAGACCGGGGTTGGTCGCAATGGCGCGGGCCAACGCAATCCGCTGCTGCTGGCCACCGGACAATTGCGCAGGATACTTTTTGCCTTGTTCAGGCAACCCAACCAAATGAAGCAGTTCGCTGACACGAACGGCAATATCCGATTTGCTGCGACCAGTGTTTTCCAAGCCGAAAGCAATGTTCTTTTCGATCGTCAGGTTCGGGAACAAGGCGTAAGACTGAAACACAATCCCGAAATCACGCTCTGACGGCGGCAGATTTGACACATCCTTGCCGTCTTGCATGACAGTGCCCTTGGTTTGCAGATCGAGACCCGCAATCGCCCGGAGCAAGGTTGTTTTGCCGCAACCCGACGGCCCCAGAAAGCAGACAAATTCGCCTTCATTGATTTCGAGGGATATGTCCTTGAGTGCAAGAAAGCTGCCGAACGCCTTCCACAAATTCTGGATGCTTAGATACAGTTCACCGGGTGGGGTTTTCTGAAGCACGGGAGCGGTCCTCATATCTGCACCTCGGGAACGGCCGATCTGGGCCGGTTGAAGCCGGGCGCGCTGGTCGCGTTGTTTGGAAAAATAGAGTGGTGTGCAGAAGAGGTGCTTACACCTCCTCTGCAGGTTGGTTTACTTCGCTTCAGACTTCCCGTCATAGCGAGACTGCCATTCTTTCAGTATCGCCGCGCGGTTGTTGGCGGCAAATTCAAAGTCGTTGTCGATCATCGCATCCAGAAGACCTTCAGGGAAGTGCTCGACCGGTTTTGCGACGCCAGGATAGGCGACAACGGCGTACCCTGTGTTGTACATCTCGTTGGCTTCCTTGGTGACGGTGAAATCAACCAGTTTCTGCGCGGCTTCGAGATTTGCAGTACCGGCAACAATAGCGGTCGCTTCCATGTCCCAGCCGACACCTTCTGACGGGACAATGATCTCAAGCGGCGCACCATCAGCTTTCGACTTAGCACCACGGAAAGCAAAAGAGATGCCAATCGGGATCTCACCTGCAGCAGCCAGTTTGCACGGCTTTGAACCAGAGTGGGTATATCGCGCGATGTTCTCGTGCAATCCGTCCATGTACTCCCAGCCGCCTTCTTCGCCGAACATCTGCAGCCAACTTGAAACATCAAGGAAACCAGTGCCCGACGAGTTCGGATTTGGCATGATCACCTGATCCTTATACATGGGGTCTGTAAGATCCTTCCATGAAGTTGGTGGCTTCAGTCCCGCCTTCTCGGCCTCGACGGTATTGTAGCAAACTGCGGCAACCCAAGCGTCCATGCCAACCCATGCCGGAGGATTGTCGCCATCGACAAATTTCGCGTCTAGGTCGCCAACACCCGCAGGCGCGTAAGGCTCCAGCATACCTTCCGACTTGAGCAACAACAGCGAAGTGGCTGCGAGACCCCACACGACGTCTGCCTGAGGGTTGTCCCTCTCGGCCAACAGTTTGGCGGTGATGATCCCGGTCGAATCCCGGACCCAGTTGATTTTGATGTCCGGATTGCTCGCATTGAACGTCTCAGCGTAGCGCGCCAGGTCTTCAGCTTCGACGGCTGTGTAAACTGTCAATTCGGTTTCAGATAACGCAACTGTAGCAGTCAAGGAGCTTACGGCCAGGGCTGCAAGAAATTTGGTCTTATGTTTCATCGTGATCCTCTGTCGGTTGATTATTCTCGGGAACGCCATTCTTGAGCAGCGCTTATTTGCAGTTCCATGCCCCGGCAGTGTGACAGATAAATAGATCAAGAAAAATCGATTATACCTTCCACATCATAAGCAAAACCTATGAAAGGCAATCCGCCCTAGCGCTCGGAATTGAGTGTCATACCCCATTGATATGAGATAGGAACTCTCCCTGCACCAGTCACCCAAGAGTTTCGTTCAAATCAGTGCGCTTCGGCATTGGCCCATCGAACGGGCGGTGGGCTACGAAATCCGAGGCTACATACTGCTACCTGTCGACTGACCAGCCGCCAATCGAACATGACTGTCATAGTGCTCGCAAATACCTTCGCAAATGTCTGACGTCAGCACTTGCGGGACAGTACAGGTCGATTTGATAAGAGAGATTTTCTGGCACATCGTACCCGCCAAGGAGTGGAGGTGAGATAGAAACCCAGAACACGTAAGAGCCACGGCGAAAAGATCGTCAAGGATATCCGTCGTGCTACCCGCAAGCACTATTCAGCGGAAGAGAAGATCTGGATCGTTCTGGACAAGCGCAAGGGCGAAGGCAGCATTGTGGAGCTGTGCTGCCGGGCAGGCACCGCTCAGAGTCTGTACTATAGCTGGTCCAAAGAACTCCCTGAAGCTGGCAAGAAGCGCCCTGCGGGCTATAAGATACGTGCGGCGTCCTTATCCGAAGTTAAAGACCTGCGCCTTGGACTCGTTATCCCGCAACTTCCTTCTCCTTAGTCCAACTTGTACGTCATCTTGTTAGGGCCAGAACCACAATTCCAACTGCTACGATTATCGCCGCCAGGAGCCTGTTGGATTTTGGGCCCTCACCAAACCACATCACACCTATTATTGAAGCGAAGATGACCGAACTTTCTCGGAGCGCTGATACAACACCCAACGGCGCGAAACTCTTAACATAGAGCACCAGACCATAGGCTAAGCCGGAAATGATTCCTCCTGCTAAACCTGACCAGACATATCTCTTTGGAAGTGCGATGAGGCGGTCCCACCGAGTCGAGAAGATGAACCCCGCCACGAAGATCTCGGCCACGAACAATACCGTGATATATCCAAGCGTATTCCCTGAGAGTCTCACGCCAATACCGTCAACCAGAGAGTAGGAAGCAATCATCAAACCAGTTCCGAATGCCGCCGCGATGCCTACCCAGTTCGTTCCCTTTCCAAGTCCGCCAAAAGACAGGCAACCGATGCCGGCCGAAATGCAGACAATACCGATCCACGCGCCCGGAGGAAGGAATTCACCGGCAAGAAAGACCGCTCCCAACGCCACTAATATGGGCGTTATCCCGCGCGATATGGGGTACACCACCGATAAATCGCCGTAACGGTAGGCGGTGTTGAGAAACCAGTAGTATCCCCAATGAATCAAGGTGGAACCAATAATGTATGGAATTGCAGCCATTACTGGAAAGCCCGTAAAAGGAAGCACGGCAAGCGCAGGTATGGCATGCCCGATCGAGATTAATCCCAACATAATGGCCTTGTCAGGCGCGCCCTTTACGACCGCATTCCACAGCGCATGAAGGAAAGCCGCAAACAGTACGATGAGGATCGCATGTACTGTCATTGCTCGTCGCAATCAGCGAAATCGCCTTGTAGACACATATGATTTTGCACCTCTATGCGCTCTGGTTCATGCGCTGATCGACTGGCGTTCTACTAAATCTTTGCTTGTATCGCTGCGAAAGCGTCGTACAGGAAACAAATCCACAGGCCAATGCAATTTCTGTCATATACAGGTCAGTGAATTCGGCGATGGCATGAGCCTTCTCCAACCGCTCTGCCATATAGTTTGGCTTTGAGTTCGTCATGGTTCGTAACGAGGTTAGGCATTGATTGGCGGTCAAAACCGTCAGGCTTCCGTGTCTTGAGAGAATTCAATCAGAATTGAAGAAAACGTATTATATGCGAAATGAACGCCGCAGGGCCCTATACCCGCCTCAAGGCCAAATCCGTTAACAACATTCAACACGCCAGCAGGCAGGATATCCGCGATCAGTTCACAGAACACCATGATTGTCGCTGGCGTTGCTTGGCCGGATTCAGAACCACGCGATAGCCAGCAGCTCCAGATTGTCTTCCAGCTATTGCTCTATCCGCATGAGAACATTCGCGCGCTCGGTCACGCTGGTCGAACCTCAGGCATCGGCAGCCGGATGCGCTGGGTCCAGCGCGGCCTCAACGTCTGAAGCATCAGACCGTGTGATCTGGCCAATAGGCTGGACGGGAATCGGGCTTAGATTGTCAAAATACCGGCCTGCCTTTGGCTTGCAAAAGCCGCCTCCGATCAAATTGTCATAACGGGATGCAGGGGGCGAGATACTCGTTACCGCCTGCAGATTGGTCATCTCATTCATTGAATTTCTCCATAAGTTCACGGTCGGGGGTTTTGACATCCCGCGCATCGGCTGATGCAGCGGTGTGGAACCCGGCCCACCGTTCTTGTTGTACGGCAACTTGGCTAACATGATGAATTTTCAGAATGTATCCGACCATAATAGTATTACTTTGGTCGCTGCTTGGGGTCTTCCTGTCCGCAATCGCCGAGAGCGCCAAAAAATGCGCCTCAAATGTAAGCGCTTGCACGAATCAAATGTAAGCGCTTACAGTGTCGCTCAGAACTGCAACCTTTTCGGATCCTGTTTTATGTTCCTTACCGCCTCGCTGATCGTCTTTGTCATCTACTTCGCCAACGTCGCTCTGGGGGCCTTTGCAGCAAGCGCATTCCTTGGGGACGTGGGCGAAATGCTGGTTCTGTTTGCCGCGTCGATATTGTTTGTCGTCGCCATTCTTCAAAAAGAGGCTGACCGAAACAAAAAGAACGGCAGCTAAGGATTTCTGGGAGGAAACATAATGGACAAAGATCGCAAGGACCTTGCGTCGGCAGCACGCCGAAATTTTCTGAAATTGACGGCAACAGGCGGCTTCACAGCGGCCATGGTAGCTGGTGCTGCGGGGACGTTGTGGTCAACTGAAGCTGCAGCGCAAAGTGCCAGCGAAGAGCGCGACCGCGAGGCTGCAGCGGACCATATCATGGTTCTGGCAACTGCCTATCCGGTCGGTGCGTCGCGTGGTTATCCAATCATGCAGCTGGACCTGAAGGAAAACATCCAGAACGCGACCAACGGCAAGGTCTATGTCAAACTCGCGCCTGGCGGGCAGCTGGGTGCAGGCGGCGCGCTGGTGCAGGCGGTGCAGGGTGGCACAATTCAGGCAGCACAGCATTCGCTTTCGAATTTCGCGCCGTTTGCGTCGACCGTTGACCTGATCAACATGCCGTATCTGTGCGGGTCAAACCAGCGTTTCACAAACCTCGTCAACTCGCAGTTCTGGAAGGACACGGTCGAGCCGAAGGTTGAGGAGAACGGCTTCAAGGCGTTGTTTTATATCAACATCGACCCCCGTGTCGTTGCCATCCGCAAGGGTGGCCCCGGACCGGTCCTGACACCTGGCGACCTGTCCGGCGTCAAGTTCCGCGTTCCCGGCTCGAAGATGCTGCAGCAATACTACCGCATGGTTGGTGCAAATCCGACGCCTGTGGCCTGGGGAGAAACCCCGTCTGCGATCAAACAGGGCGTCGCTGACGCGCTTGACCCGTCCGTGGGTGCGCTCGAAGTCTTTGGTTTCAAAGATATCCTGAGCCATGTGACTTTCACCCAGGCCGTGCCAGACAGCCAAGTTTATTCGTGCAACCTGGAATGGTTTAACTCAATGCCCGCCGACGTGCAGGAAGGGATCATGTGGGGGTCCGAGATGACCTCGCACCAGAACCTTGCCAAAGTGCCATCGGCCCGCGCCTACGCTATGGCCGAACTGATCAAAGCAGGTGTCGAATTCCACTCGCTCAGCGAAGAGCAACTGGCCGAATGGAAAGCCGCTGGTGGCTACCAACGGTCCGAATGGGACGAGTTCAAGATCGATCTGGCCGGGTCCATGGACAACTTCGCCAAGATGGAAGAAGCCGCAGGTACCCAAGGCAAGTACTACGTGCATGACGCTTAACTGTCGGGTCGGGCGTGCCTCCACGCGCGCCCGATCACCAATCTTTCCCGCCTCAGTAAAATCCAAACGCGTCAGCGCGGTGCGTTTTGCTAGGCAAATCAGCAGGTTCTCACATGAGCTTTTTGCGCCGAATTGATAGAGACGCCGAGCGCTGGTTGCTTCTGGTCTTCTACGTGATGCTTGTCATCACCATGGCGATCGAGGTGCTGCGCCGGGAAATATTCTCTTTTTCCTCGATCTGGGGCGAAGAAATTGTGCGGTACTCCTTCATCTATCTCGCATGGATTGGTGCTGCGGCTGCAGTGAAAGAGCGCGCGCATATCCGCATTGACGTGCTGATGCACTACCTTGGGCCGCGTCCGAAGGCTTTGCTGTATATCTTTGGCGACCTGGTGATGTTCGGTGTTGCTGTGATTGCCCTCTATTGGTCTTACGAAGCCGTGCATGTGTCTGCCAAATTCGGGTCGGTCACGGACGGGCTGCGCATTTCCAAAGTATGGTTCCTGATGGCGGTTCCATTGGGGTTCGGCCTGATCATATTGCGGCTGATTCAATCCCTACTGCGCGACATCCATTCTCTCAGAACGGGCAAACCCGTTTTTGAGGGCGACACACTCTTTGATTGAGGGATGATTTGAATGCTTTGGCAAACCTTTGATCAAACCGTCGAGCTGGGTTGGGATTTCTATCTGCCCGTTATCATATTCGTCTCGCTGATTGCACTGGCGGTTCCGGTTTGGGCCGCCATCGGGACCTCGGCGATCCTGATGTTGGTCATGTCCGGCGACCTTCCCCTGAGCCTTGTTGGTGAAAAGCTGTTCACCGGCATTGATGCCTTTGCGCTGACCGCGGTGCCGCTGTTTATCCTGACAGGGGACGTGCTGGTCCGAACCGGGCTCAGTCGAAAATTCCTTGATGTTGCCGAGGCACTGACGTGTTTCACCAAGGGTGGTTTCGGGTCTGCGACGGTTCTTGTCTGTGGCATGTTCGCGGCCATTTCGGGATCGGACGCAGCTGGTGCGGCCGCGGTCGGACGTATGACTATCGCACGCTTGGTCGAAAGTGGCTATCCGCGCCCCTATGCCTGCGCTCTGGTGGCGGCGGGCGCCTGTACCGGCATTTTGATCCCACCGTCGATCGCCTATATCATCATCGGCCTTGTTCTGGGGATATCCGCATCGACCTTGTTCCTTGCGGCTTTGATCCCTGGGATCGCGATCCTGTTGTCGATCCTGATCACGAACCTGATCGTGAACCGCATCTACGCCTATGAAGGTGGCGGACAGATGACGATGGCCGAATGGTTGGGTAATCTGGGCCGTGCTCTAAAATCCGGTTGGTATGCGTTTATCGTGCCGGGCATCATCTTTTACGGCATATTCTCGGGCCGCCTGACACCAACAGAAGCGGGTGCAACGGCCGTCGTCGTGACAATCATCATGGGCTTTATTCTGCGGACGCTGTCCCTTGCGGATTTTCCCGCCATGCTGGTCAGTTCGGCAAAGGTGAACGGCGTCATCCTTCCCATAATCGCTTTCTCGGCTCCGCTGGCCGAAGCGCTGGCCATCATGGGTGTGCCGCAAGGTTTTGTGACATCGGTGACCGGGCTGACGGATGAACCATGGTTACTTATCCTGCTGATGATCGGAATCCTGATCGCCGCCGGTTGCGTTATGGAAACCACGCCGAATATCGTGATCCTTGCGCCTATCCTGAAACCACTCGCGGACAACATCGGCATGAACGAGATACAGTTCTGCATCATGATGATCACAGCTCTTGGCGTAGGCTTCATCACGCCGCCATTGGGGCTCAACCTGTTCGTGGTGTCTGGCATAACCGGGGAATCCATCCTCAAGATTGCCGCCCGTGCCGTTCCCTTTGTTCTTTGCATGTTCTTGGTTGTGTTGCTGATTGCTTATATGCCAGCGATTTCGACTACGTTCTTGCCCGAAATCTACAAGTAGGACCTCGCTAAGATGAAACGTGAATACCTGAAAAAAGCGACCCTAACCGCTAAATCGGATGCTTCCGAAGTCCACGAGACGGTCAGGACAATTCTGGCTGATATTGAGGCAGGCGGAGATGCAAAGGCTATGGAATACGCCGCCAAGTTCGATCGGTACGAGGGCAATGTCCTGTTGACCGCCGAAGAAATCGAGGCGGCAGGAGCGCTTGTGCCGGAGAGGCTGAAAGCGGACATCCGGTTTGCGCATGACAACGTCAAACGGTTTGCCGAGGCGCAAAAGGCCACAGTATCCGATGTCGAGGTTGAAATCGTACCGGGCATGATTGCAGGGCAAAAGGCTATCCCTGTTGATGCGGCGGGCTGTTATGTGCCCGGCGGTCGCTATAGCCACATTGCTTCGGCCATCATGACTGTGACAACGGCCAAAGTTGCAGGTTGTCGCCACATTACCGCCTGTTCGCCACCCCGTCCCGGTGTAGGAGTTGCCCCGGCCATCATTTATGCCGCGAACCTATGTGGTGCGGACAAGATTATGGCACTTGGTGGCGTTCAGGGTGTGGCTGCAATGACGTTCGGACTGTTTGGCCTGCCCAAGGCCAACATCCTCGTGGGCCCCGGCAATCAGTTTGTTGCCGAAGCCAAGCGCATTCTTTTTGGCCGTGTCGGGATCGACATGATCGCGGGCCCAACGGACAGTTTGATCCTTGCAGATGCAACAGCTGATCCGCATATCGTGGCAACGGATTTGGTAAGTCAGGCCGAACATGGCTACAACTCGCCTGTTTGGCTGGTCACAGATGACCGGGTGTTGGCCGAAAAGGTGATGGAGCTTGTGCCTGCCCTGATTGATGATCTGCCCGAGGTGAACCGCGACAACGCCTTTGCCGCTTGGCGTGACTATGCCGAAGTGATCGTTTGCTCAGATCGCGAAGAAATGGCAGTTTGCTCCGATGATTACGCACCCGAACACCTGACAGTGCAGGCCGAAGATCTGGATTGGTGGCTTGAGCGGCTCACATGTTACGGCTCGTTGTTCCTTGGGGAAGAGACAACCGTTTCCTATGGCGACAAGGCAACGGGCACCAATCATGTGCTGCCAACGTCAGGGGCCGCGAATTATACCGGCGGTTTGTCGGTCCATAAATACATGAAGATCGTCACTTGGCAGCGCGCCACACGCGAGGGTGCCAAGCAGGTTGCCGAAGCTACCGCGCGCATTTCCCGCCTAGAAGGGATGGAGGGGCACGCCCGTGCTGCGGATGTTCGTCTGGCCAAATATTTCCCGGATGAAGCGTTCGACCTGACCGCAAATGGCTGATCCAAGATCACTGTTTGACCTGACTGGCCGTGTGGCCTGTGTAACTGGGGCCAGTTCCGGCCTCGGGCGGCGTGCGGTCATCGCACTGACAAGCGCCGGAGCTCGCGTGGTGGGCGTAGCGCGGCGCGAAGACGCGCTGCAGGGCTTGCAAGACGAGGTCGGCGAAGATGTCGATTACGTTGTGGCCGATGTTGCCGACCGTGATGCGCTCACTGACTTGGTACAGGCGGTCGGCGCACCGTTTGGCGCGCCGGACATTGTTGTGCACGCCGCGGGCATTAACACCCGTCAGACGGCGGATGAGGTGACACCAGAAGGCTGGGATCAGACCGTGGCACTGAACATCTCGGCCCCGTTTTTCCTGAGCCAGGCGCTGGTGCCCGCGATGAAGGCCAAGGGGTGGGGGCGGATCGTGAATTTTGCGTCGCTCCAAACCACGCGCGCGTTTCCCGGTGGCATCGCCTATGGCACGACCAAAGCGGGCATCGCGCAACTGACCCGCGCAATGGCCGAGGCGTGGTCTGCATTTGGCATCACAGCCAATGCGATCGGACCCGGATTTTTCCCGACCGAACTAACCGAGGCCGTCTTTGCCGACCCGACCCGGGCCACGCGCAATGCCGCCCAGACCTGCATCGGGCGCAATGGCCGGTTGGAAGACATGGATGGCCCCATGCTGTTTCTCTGCTCGGACGCGTCCGGTTACGTGACCGGCCAAACCCTGATGGTCGACGGAGGGTTCACGGCAAAATGAAAGCGTTGGTTTATGAAGGTGTCGAAACGCTTGGTGTGCGCGAAGTCCCCAACCCGACCGTCGGTCAGGGCCAGTCGTTGGTTCGTATCGAGGCCTCGGGCATCTGCGGGTCGGACATGCACGCCTACCTCGGCCATGACGACAGGCGTCCTGCGCCCCTCATCCTGGGCCATGAGGCTGCAGGTGTGATTGAGGGCGGCGCGCGTGACGGCGAACGGGTCACGATCAACCCACTGGTCAGCTGTGGCACTTGTCCCGCGTGTCAGACGGGCCGCGATAACCTGTGCCCTGACCGTATGATCATCTCTATGCCGCCGCGCGAAGGGGCTTTTGCCCAATATGTGGCGATGCAAGACAGCAATCTCATTGTGGTGCCGGACCATGTTCCGTTGCAAAAGGCAGCACTCGCCGAACCTCTGGCCGTCAGTTGGCATTCCATACGGTTGGGGCTGACGGCGCTTGATCCGGCTGCCAGCCGCACGGCGCTTGTGCTGGGGGGCGGGGCCATTGGTCTTGCTGCGGCCCTTGCCCTCAAGGCACAAGGGGTCGATGACGTAACTGTTGCGGAACCCAGCGACAAGCGACGCACATTCCTGGAAGATCAATGCTTAGTGAAATCTGTACCCGCGGGGGCAGGGCAGTATGGCATCGTGGTCGACGCCGTCGGATACGCGGCAACACGCGCCGCAGCCTCTGCCATGGCTGAACCCGGGGGTGTCATCGTTCACATCGGTCTGGGTGAAGATACAGGCGGCCTCGATATCCGGCGGATGACCTTGCAAGAGGTGACGTTCATCGGAACCTATACCTACACGCCGCAGGACTTCCGGGATACCTGTGCGGCACTTTTCGATGGCGCGCTTGGCCCGCTGGATTGGGCGGAACATCGCAGCCTTGATGATGGACCGCAGGCGTTTGCCGATCTACGCTCGGGCGCGGTTGCGGCCCCCAAGATCATCCTCGACCCGTGGGCCTGACCCCTATGATCACCAACCAAATGGAGACACAGCATGTATCATAAAATCCTCGTCCCGATGGCGCTGGACCATGGCGTGTCGATCCATACGCTCGAGATCGCCAAAGCGCTGAGCGCGAAGGATGCCCAGATATTCGCCCTTCACGTCCATGAGGCGCCCCAAGGCTCGGTCAGTGCCTATCTGGACGAAGAAACGGTTGCCGCCGGGTTTGAAAAAGCGCGCGCTGATCTTGAGGGTAAATTGTCTGGACATCCCGGTGTCATGCCGGTGATTGTAAAGGGACATTCGGCCCGCACTATCATTGACTATTCCGAGGCGCATGGCATCGACTGCATCGTGATTGGATCCCACAAGCCCGGCCTCAGAGACTATTTCCTTGGCTCCACAGCTGCCCGCGTCGTGCGGCACGCAGGCTGTGCCGTCCATGTGCATCGCGCGTCCTCTTGAGGACGCCCTCCACCTCTTTCAAGAAAGGCTCTTCTGGAACATGAACATAGACAAGAAGATCACCGACGATCTTGTCGCGAATGATATCTCATTCGTGACGACGGTGCCCTGCAAACAGCTTGCGGGCGTTATCGAAGAAATCGACCAACACCCGGATATCTTCCATATTCCGTCGAACAAGGAAGACGAGGGCATGGGCCTATGTGCCGGTGCGTGGATGGGTGGAAAACGCCCTGCGATCATCATGCAGAACACAGCCATTGGGGTGACGATCAACACTCTTGCGACGTTGATCCAGTATTACCGGATGCCTCTGCCGATGTTGATCAGCTACCGCGGAGAGCTCCGCGAACCTGTGGCGTGTCAGGTGGAAATGGCGGTGCATACCAAGGCGCTGCTGGCGCAGATGAATATCCCCACCTACCACTTCCATCACCAGAAGGATGTGGAAGAGCTGGATATGATCCTGAAGTATACCTTTATGTGCAACAAACCCGTGGCAATCCTGACCGATGCCAATTTCTGGGGAGGCTATGGCGACCAATGATCCGTTCTGAAATCCTCAAGGAAATTGCACCTCAACTTCGTGATCAACTAGTGGTCTGCAACATTGGCATCCCCAGCCAAGAACTGCATGCCATCGACGATCAACCAACGAATTTCTACATGCTCGGCACGATGGGCCTCGCTTCGTCAATCGGCTTGGGTCTGGCGCTGGCTCAGCCAAAAACCGTGATCTCTATCGATGGGGACGGGTCGGTGTTGACCAATCTGGGCACCTTGCCAACCATTGGGAACAATATGCCCCCGAATTTCATCCTGATGGTCATCGACAACGGATCATATGGATCAACCGGTGATCAGCCGACCTATACAGGGCGCAAAACCGATCTGGCGGGCATGGCGCGTGCGGCCGGATGTGACAATGTCGTTGAAGTACAGGATGTTGATACCGGCAAAGCACTGCAAGAGGCGATGGACGCACAGGTCGGCACGGTCATGATCGTGAAATGCGACAGCGGAAATGCCAAGATGCCAGTCATTACAATGGACCCGGTGATCATCAAGGATCGCTTTATGAAAGCGGTGGCTGGTTGATGAACCGCGCCGCGCGAATTCATTCCAGTGAGGATGCGCGGCGTTTGGCCAAGGCACGTCTGCCTTGGATGGTGTTTGACTATATCGATGGGGCCGCAGGGTCAGAAACAGGGGCTGCGCGTAACCGCGCTGCTCTGGATGACATTTGCCTTGAACCCCGGATACTGAAAGATGTCAGCCATCGGTCTTTGGACATGCCGCTGTTTGGCAAGATTGCCAAGCGGCCCTTTGGCATTGCGCCGATGGGGATGTGCAACCTGTCCAGACCTGGTGCCGATCTGATGCTAGCGCGGTTGGCCGCACGCGAATCCGTGCCTTTGGGGGTCTCGACCGTGGCCTCAACCCCGCTGGAAAAAATGATCGAGGTTGCCGAAGGGCACGCGTGGTTCCAGCTTTATTTCAGCGGAGACGGGACGGGGTCGTTCAAACTGGCAAAGCGTGCGCAAGATGCCGGATACGAAACCCTGATCGTCACCGTCGACGTGCCCGAGGTTGGTCGCCGACCGCGTGAGTTGCGCCATGGTTTTACCATGCCATTCCGTATCGGACCCCGCCAATTTCTGGACTTTGCCCTGCACCCGCAATGGTCGCTTATGTCACTTGCCGCAGGTCGTCCGCAGATGGCAAATTTCGAGATGCCGGGCTTTGAGTTCGACCGCACCGAAAGCCGCGCGAGGGCGACTTGGACAACATTGAAGGCTCTGCGCGATTTGTGGCAAGGCAACCTGGTAGTAAAAGGCGTGACCAACGCCGAGGATGCGCTGCAGCTGAAATCCGAAGGCGTTGACGCCATTCAAGTGTCAAATCATGGCGCACGGCAACTTGAAAGCGCACCCGCTGCCGTTCACGCGCTGGGCCGGATACGAGACAGCGTTGGTGCGGATTTTCCGCTATTTTACGACAGTGGCTTACGATCTGGCGAAGATGTTCTGAAAGCCCTCGATCAGAGTGCAAATTACGTGTTCTTTGGCCGCGTATTGCAATTTGCCATCGCCGCGGCCGGCGAAGAAGGTTTGCATAGACTGTGGAATATCCTCAGCGAAGAGTTGTCCAGTGCACTTGCTCAGGTTGGTCGGACGAAACTGACCTGAAGCAACTGAACAAATGTGAATGCCGTCGGTAATGCCTCTAACGCACACGATCCGGATGCCGTTACGAACTATTTTGCCCCGGATGCTGTGTTCGACTACGCCAGCGGCTCGAGGTGTTTGCCCGCAGGTTCGAGAGCACTAAGACCCTGAATTGGGAAGCGTTGGGAAACCTAAGCAGCCCTTCATTTCAGACGCGCATGCGTGCGCTTTGCAGGAATCGAAAGCCGATCACGTTTCTTTCGCCGACCGCGATTTTAGCCAGTTTACGACTTGCATCACCGCGTGTTGGTTTGCGGCCGAACGCTCTATGAGGAGGTAAAAATCGCTACCACCGATGTCTCTTGCCGCACCAACCTCTACCAGGCGTCCTGCCTCAAGATCTCGGGAAACCATGAAACGGCTGACAAGGGCCACACCCTGCCGCGCGATCGCAGCGTCAACTGCAAGCGCTGTCTGGCTTAATCGAAGGCCGCGTTGCGATTTGTCACGAACCCCTAGGTCTGCAAGGTATCGCGGCCAAAGGTCATGCGTGTCATGAATTTTGGGCAGGCGTGCAAGGTCATCTGGTGTTAACGAATTGAATCCGTCGCTGATAAATTCGGGTGCGGCGACGGCAATCACCTCTTGTCTGAAAATAAGCGCCGCCCGAAGCGCGGCGCCAAACGGCGGCGATCCCTGCCGGACGGCAAGGTCGATCCCGTCGCTGTGAAAGCTGGAGACTTTTTCAGTGGCCATGATCCGCAAGTCGATTTCCGGATGGCTCTCAGCAAAGTCCGGCAGATTCGGGATCAACCATCTGGCAGCAAAAGTCGGGGTGACGCTTATTATAACCTTGTCCGGTTCCGGCTTTAGCTCGGCGGTTGCTGATCTAAGGCTCGCAAAGGCAACCGATATACGTGCGTGATAGCTACGGCCAACCGAGGTGAACTCCAATCCTTTGGGCACCCTTTCGAACAATGTGACTTCTAGGTGAGCTTCCAGCAGTCGCACCTGCTGCGCCACCGCCCCTTGTGTTACGCCCAACTCATCGGCAGCGGCGCGGAAACTGAGGCGGCGCCCAGCGACTTCGAAAGCCCGTAAACCGTTGAGGGGAGGAAGATCAGCCATGAGACAATAGTATTTCTACTGTAATGAAACATCAAATCTCAATCGAACGACCCATCGAAACAGGATATTTTCGCAGAATACATAAGGGGAATCGTCAGATGGCAGTAGAAAAAGTAGCTTTGATTACCGCGGGCGGGAGTGGCATGGGGGCTGACGCGGCACGCCGGCTTGCCAAAGATGGCTTCAAAGTCGGGATCCTCTCTTCTTCGGGTAAAGGCGAAGCACTCGGCGCCGAGCTGGGTGGTTTTGGCGTCACTGGTTCTAACCTCAGTGGTGACGATCTGACTGCTTTGGTCACGGGCGCGACGGAGCGTTGGGGCCGCGTCGATGTCTTGGTCAATTCCGCCGGTCATGGCCCGAAAGGGCCCGTATTAGAGATCGGTGACGATGACTGGCATCAGGGGATGGAGGTCTATCTGATGAATGTGATCCGCCCAACACGGCTGGTGACACCCTTGATGCAGCAACAGGGCAGGGGGGTGATTATCAACATCTCTACTTTCGCGGCGTTCGAGCCCGATCCGCTGTTTCCAACATCAGGCGTCTTCCGGGCAGGATTGGCCGCCTTTGCCAAACTCTATTCCGATAAATATGCCGCAGAGAATATTCGCATGAATAACATCCTGCCAGGTTTCATCGACAGCTTGCCCGAAACAGAAGACCGCAAAGCTCGGATTCCGATGGGACGTTACGGTCATGCTGCGGAGGTCTCTTCGCTTGTCTCATGGCTGGCGTCTGAAGGCGGTGGCTATATGACGGGTCAAAACTTGCGCGTTGACGGAGGATTGACCCGCGCTGTCTGAGGCAACGTATCTGTTTGCACAACATCAAGCCTCAATGCATTTACGCATTGCCTGAGGCAGTACAAAAGGAAGCGGGCCGGTCGGCACCATGCCGATCGGTAGGTTGATGCCGTAAACTTGCTGCATAAGGTCATCGGTGAGGATATTTGAAGGTGTGCCAGAGCCCCAGACAGTGCCCTGTGACATCACGTAAACACAGTCTGCAAATAGCGCGGTGAGGTTCAGATCGTGCATCACCACCACCACACCTCCACCTTGGGCGGCAAAATCGCTTGCGATACCAAGGACCGTAAATTGATGCGCGATATCCAGGCTGGCAACCGGTTCGTCCAGTAAAAGCCAGCTGGGATGATCGGCCCGTTGTGCCTGCCAGACCTGCGTCATAACACGGGCTAACTGTACGCGCTGCTGTTCACCCCCGGACAGGGTCTGGTAAGACCTCTGCTCGAACCCGGCTAGGTCGACATGTGCCAGGGCGGTAGTGACCGAACTGTCATCTTGTGCGGCCAACCCGTTTGCCAGCCCCAGTCTGACAATCTCGTGCACTTTGAAAGGAAAGGCCACGCTGGTCGATTGTGGCAGCACACCCCGTTTTGCGGCCAGTTGCCAGGGCTTTAACTCTGAGATGTCGTGGCCATTCAGGGTGATGGTTCCGGTCGAGGCAATCTCTCCGGCCAATGCCTTTAGTAAGGTCGACTTGCCCGATCCGTTGGGCCCGATGATTGCGGTGACCTGACCGGGATCGGCCTTGAAATTCACGTCGTGCAAGATGTCCTTTCGGCCCAGGCTGACGCAGATGTTCTTACCTTGCATGATTTACATTCCCATAATGCCGTGGCGGCGCAGGAGGATCCAAAGAAAGACCGGTGCGCCGAGAATTGCCGTGACGATCCCGATTGGCAGTTCCGCCGGGGCCACCACGACCCGGCTGATCATGTCGGCGCAAAGCAGCAGACTGGCACCCAGCAGGGCGGAATTCATCAAAAGCCTGTGGTGGTCCGGCCCCGTTGCCAGACGTAGCAAATGGGGGACCACAATTCCGATGAATCCGATGCCGCCGGACACGGCAACAGCGGCCCCTGTTGCGCCGGAAACTGCAAGAATGGCGATGTTCTTGCTGCGCTGAACCGGGATGCCCATGTGATGGGCCACCGCCTCTCCCATCGCCAGACCGTTAAGCGCGCGAGCCAGAAATTGTGTGCTTGCAAGGGCAACCAAAATGATTGGCGCAGCCGAGGCGATTTTGGTCCAGGTTGCCCCAGCTAACGATCCCATTCCCCAGAACGTCAGGTCGCGTAATTGCTGATCATCGGCCATGTAGACCAGAACACCCGATGCAGCGCCGGATAAGGCACCTAATGCAATGCCGGCCAGTAGCATGGTTGCGACCGATGTCTGCCCGCCGCTGGTCGAGACACGGTATAGGATCAGAACAGACGCCCAGCCACCAAGAAAAGCAGCAATGGCCACTAACCCGTTTCCTGTCCAGACCAAAACCGACACTGGCAAGTGGCTGCCAAGGATGATGGCTGAAATTGCGCCCAGACCTGCGCCCGCGCTGACGCCGACAATTCCGGGGTCCGCCAACGGGTTTCGGAAAAGCCCTTGCATGACCACCCCTGAAACAGCCAGTGCGGCACCGACCATTATCCCCATTGCAAGCCGGGGCAAGCGTATGTCCCAAAGGACAATCCGATTCAGGTCAGACAGGGACCGCCCATTGATTAGGTCGATCACCGCCATGTTTAACGACGCATCCGAAGCACCGACTGAAATGCTTGCGGCGCTGGTCAGGCCAAGCAATACTAGTAAGGCCAAAGTAACCCGCCGTGCGGTTGCTCGCCGATTGTACCCAGGTGCCTCGGCGCTCATATGATCCAACGTCAGCGTCATGAGCCACCTTCATCCTGCAGGGCTGCTGACAGATCAGAAATGGCACTGGCGGTTCTAGGGCCAAACCCAAGAAGATATGCACCCTGCATGCGGATCAGCATCTTGTTCTGGCCCGCCGGGGTCAGCTTGACTGCGGGCAGTGAAAAGAGCGCGGCATCCTCGGTATTATTATCACCCCGCCGATCCATCATAAGGATGACATCAGGCGCAGCCGACACCAGCGCTTCGGGCGTCATTGGCTTGTAACCTGACACTTTGGCGGCGGCATTTACACCGCCAGCCAATCGAATGATGCTGTCTGCTTGGGTATCCACACCTCCCACTGTGATCCGGTTATCCTGCACCGACAGAACAAACAGAACCCGTTTCGGGTTGGATCCTGCGGCACTACTAGCCGCCAATTCCGCCTGATTGATCTGGCGTATGGTTTGCGCTGCCAATCCCTCGGCAGCAACGTCAGCTCCCAGCACGGCCCCAACGGTTTGGATTTTTTCGACCACGCCTTCCAGAGAGAACCCATCCTTGATCGTGACGTATTGCACGCCCGCTTCCTGCAGAACCGCAATCGCCTCTGGTGGTCCTGAACCTTCAAGCGCCAGGACCAAGTCTGGTTCTACCGACAAAACGCCTTCGGGCGACAGCGCGCGTCGGTATCCGATATCGGGCAGGTTCATCGCTTCTGTCGGGTAGGTTGATGTTCGGTCGCGACCAACAAGCCTGTCTTGCTGACCCAGAGCGTAGACGATTTCAGTGATGGAACTGCCGATCGCGATGATCCGCTTTGGTTCGTCGTCCGCAGCCTGCGCGACCTGTGTACTTAGCAGCATAGCCAAGGCAGGCCAGATCACTCGCATCCTGTTCATGTCAGCGCGGCCTCGGGTTGGGGTTCAAGTGCGGCAACTAACTCATTCCAGATTGGGCGATGGTCGGTATCGCCGGTGCGCTGACCAAATATCTGGAAGATCAGCCCACCTTCTGCATCGAACGCCTCGACCGAGACGGCGGGGCCGCGCTGAGTCGGTTTGGTGACAGCCCAGACCTCTGCAATATGGTCCGTCCTCAGATGCAGATTGAAACGCGGGTCAAGCACATTGAACCAGGGTCCCATCTGCTTGATCGTTCCGATAAGGCCACCGTGAATTTCGATACATCCACGATTGCCAACAAAGATCATCACCTCAATTTCCTTGTCGCACACCTGTTCGAACATTGGTGATATTACCGACGGCGTCAGTTCCCTGACGAGCGGTTGGCCGGCGATGCGATAGGCCCCCAATCGGTTCATCTTGAGCTTTGAGGTCAAGCGCATGAACTGGTGGGTGTCCGTCATCTTGGCCCATTCCGCACGTAGGATTTCCGTCTTTTCGGGGTTGGCCTTGGGCGCTTCGGTCGGTCGGCGCGGTTCTAAATCAAGAGTTTGCGATTGGTCCTCAGACGCAAGGGCGCTGACAAGCTTATCCCAATGGTCCAGATCCGATCCTTCGCGCAGGAATATCTTGTGCACCGCATCGCCTGCGGCATCAAAGACCTGAAGCGAGCGTTTCACACCGCTGTCGGTTTTGCGTTCGATCGCAAAGGCATGGACCCAGTGGCTGGGAAACATGCGCAAATCAATCTCATCCGTCAGAACCATCGAGGCATGCGCGCCCGAATGGTAATTGTCGTATTGTCCGACCTTTTCGATCACGCAGGAGATATTGCGCGTCAACGCCATGACCTCTCCCAACCCGTTGAGCATTGGGAAAATGTCATCAAGGCTAGCCGACAGCCGCGTTACGTCCAGCCCAGCGAAGGCAGCGACCAACTGGCCTTCGGTAAGTCCAATCGATTCTGCCAGATCGCGGTCACGTTTGCCGCTGTTTTGCGCATAGGCTGCACGAATTTGAGCCGGGGTGTTAGGCACCTGTTCCGTCATGGGTTTTCCCATCTTCGAGTTGATTTTCAGAGGTGCTGGCCCGGCAGCCGAATTGTTCGGGTGCCCGCTGGCGAGAGTCGGCGATGCGACTGCGATTTATTGTTGACTGTTTTAGTAACCTTTATTAACGAGCACAAGTCGCCAAAAAAAGGCGGCTCCAAAAAACAATAAAACAGACTGACCAAAGCCAGCATGGCGCAAGCATTTCAGGTCCTCCTACTGTTTCGAAGGGACAGAGATGCGTGTGCAAATACGGAAGATAGCTTTGCTGGGAACGGCTTCGTGCCTCAGCATGATTGCGGCTGGCGCTAGGGCGCAAGAACAGAATGACGGTTTCCTGGGCACCCTGATACTTGGGGAAAGCAAACGAGAGATTCAGACAGACACTGCCGTGCCGGTCACAAATATTGATCAGGAAGAGATCAACGACCGGCAGGCCAATACGGTTGCAGAGCTGATCGACTCGGTTCCGGGGGTAAGCCTGGTGAACGGCTCGACCCCTCAGGGATCGGGCATCAATATTCGCGGCTATGGTGCAAACGGCACGTTCGGAACCGACCAGAAGGTTCTGATCCTGGTCGATGGCGCCACAACGGGCGCGGAAGAGCTGTATCGGATCGGCAACCAGCTTTTTACTGACCCGCAGCTTTACAAAAGCGTCTCGGTCATTCGGGGCACTGTCGGGTCTTTCGAATATGGGTCCGGGGTTGTTGGCGGTGTCGTTCAGCTGGAAACCAAGGACGCGTCAGATTTCACCGGTGGAGAGCCGGGTTTCCGTTTCCGTCAAACCTTTGAAGGGTATTCCAACGGTAACGGATTTGCCTCGTCCTCTATCCTGGCTTGGCAGCCGAATACCCAAACGGAATTTCTGTTCAACTACACCTATCGCGATCAGGACGATCAGGAGGATGGAAACGGCAATACGATCGGCAACAGCGCGTTCACGCTGCCGTCGCTTCTGGCTAAGGGCAAATACAGCTTCGGCAACGATCTCGAACATTCGTTCACCGCATCCTACAACCAGTCCACATCTGAAGAGCGCGACGTCCCTTATGACTCGTTTGGCACCACGTCGGATGCCTTTGGTAATGTAGACCGTGATATCGAAACAAAGATCGGAATCCTGCGGTATCAATATCAACCCGTTGGAAATGATCTGGTCGATCTGGATGTGAACCTCAGCTATTCTGAGCAGGCGATCGAAAGCAGCTATGTTTCCGGGTCTTCCAGCCTTGAGGGCACGCCATTCTTCCCTGGAATTCAGGCTCTGACTGATGCCACGCATAACTATGAAACGACAAAGCTGACGATCAAGAACACGTCGTATTTCCAGACCGGCATCGCCTCGCATGATCTGCGGGCAGGGATTGAATTCATCAACCGCGAACGGTTGGACGCGGCATCGGCGCCGGGTGGAACCGACCGTCGATTTGCCCTGTTTGCTGTGGACGATGTGCAGATCGGTGACAATCTGACGATTACCCCCGCGGTGCGATATGAGACGCAGGACATCGACGGTGATGATGACGCCGCGGCCCCGTTCAACGAAAGCTATGACAACAACGCGCTTATGGGCGGGTTGTCGGCGCGGTACGCGTTCAACAGCGGTTTCGCGATCTTTGGTGGTGCGGCCTACACGGAAAGCCTGCCGATCATCGATGATCTGGGCACGCCGCTTTACATGACGCAACCCGAGAGATCCCGCACGTGGGAAGCTGGTTTTTCCTATGATCGCGGTGACGTGTTTGCCGAGGGCGACGTGATCCGCGCCAAGGTCAATTTCTATCAAACGACCCTGTGGGATATCACCTCCTACGTCTCTGGCACCCCGTCTCAACCCCTGTCCGAAGTGGAAACAAAAGGCGCCGAGATCGAAGCCTCTTATGCCAATGCGGGTGGGTTCTACGTCGATTTCAACTCGAACATCGTGACGGGTACGGAAACCAGCGCCACCGGCGATGACTCGCGTTGGCGGAATGAGCCGTCGGATTCCGCGCGCCTGACATTGGGCAAGCGGTTCGGTCAGACGTTGGACGTCAGCTGGGAAATCTTCGGTGCCCGGGCCGGAACGGACTCGAGCGGGGACGCGACCGCGGGATACGGAGTAAACTCTCTGCGTGCGACCTACATGCCGCAAGAGGGTATGTTTGAAGGCTTTGAGCTGCGCGCCGGTATCGAGAACATCCTTGATAAGGACTACCGCCCGAACCTGTCGACCCGCAATTCGACGGGCCGGACCTTCAAGCTCGGCCTGGCCAAAACCTTCTGATCCCAAGGAAAGGACCCGTTATGCGAAGTGCGGCAGCAAACAAAGCCAGCGCTGTCCTGTCGACCCTGCTCTCAGTCTTGGGGGCAGGGATCGCCAGCGCAGAAGACGTGCCCAAGACTGGCGGCGTATCAATCGAACTCAGCTCTGCCGAAGCAAGGGGGCAAAACTGTCTGCTCAGCTTTGTCGCCGAAAATATGCATGAGGTCGACATCAACGGTGCGGTCTATGAAACCGTCCTGTTTGGCAAAAACGGTGCGGTCGCGTTAATTACCCTGCTGGATTTCGAAGAACTGCCCGCAGGCCGCCCACGGGTCAGGCAGTTTCAATTCACCGACATGGCCTGTGACCAGATCAGCCGGATTCTGTTCAACGGCGTGCAGGAATGCATGACCCAGAGCGGTAACAAAGATGCCTGCATGAATGGCCTCAGTCTAAAAAGCCGCCTTGAAACTGAGATGATTGGATAAAGCTATGTCCGAAATGCTGCAAAAACTGATGGAAATCCTGCAATTAGGGGGCCCGGTGGTGGCGATCCTGATTGCAGCCTCAATCGCGACCCTCGCCTTGGTCTTTTACAAAATCTGGCAATACAAAGCGGCGGGAGTCGGCCGACACGTCGAATTGTCAAGGGCGATCGACGCATGGGACCGAGAAGACCCCACGGCCGCCAGAATATACCTGAACAAAAGCCGTAGTTACCTGGCGCCGGTGATCGCAATGGCATTGTCCGGGAATGATCGCACCTTGTCCGAACGGGTCGATGCCGAGGCTGAGACGCGATTTGCAAAACTGGAACAGGGTCTCAACGTGCTGGACATCGTCTCGCAACTTGCGCCCCTGCTTGGATTGTTCGGCACAGTGCTGGGCATGATCGAAGCCTTCCAGACCCTGCAGGGGGCAGGCAACGCTGTTGACCCATCGTTGCTGGCTGGGGGCATCTGGGTGGCGCTGATGACAACAGCAGCGGGGCTGGCTGTAGCCATGCCGACGTCACTGATCCTGACCTGGTTTGAGGCCCGCGTGAACCGGGAACGCGTCTTTGCCAACCGTGCGCTCAGAACAATATTTGCCCCCGGCCATGCCGAGGAGACCGAGCAAACGGCAGGGGCGCCAATTACGGCGCTGGTACATGGCGCTTAATGTGCAAAGAAAGCGGCGCAAACGCCTGTCAATGACTTCGCTTATAGATGTCATCTTTTTGCTGCTGTTGTTTTTCATGCTGACATCCACATTCTCAAAATTTTCCGAGATTCAGTTTTCGACGGCCTCCGTCGGCGGCGCGGAGCCAGAACAAGCCATCCGGTTTATTAAACTGGATGCAGACCGAATTCTGGTCGATGGTGCGCCTGTACCATTGGCGCAGGTCGCCCCAATGCTGCTCGACGCCAATTCCCAAATCGCGCTCATCAGCCTCGGACCAAAAGCAACCTCTCAGCAGCTGATTGATCTGCTCATCGTGCTGGCACCTGTCGAAAACTTGCGCACTCAGGTTTTGGGCTGATGCAGTTGAAATCGAAGCCCAGACAAAGCCGAGAGCCAACCATCGCGCTGATCAATGTCGTGTTCCTGATGCTTATATTCTTCATGATCGCAGGCACCCTTACGCCGCCGCTCAACGGATCGGTTCAGCTTGTCGAAACGATGGATCTGGAGGGACGCGAGCCGCCTGATGCATTGGTTATCCGTGCGGATGGCACACTTGAATATCGCGGGGCAGAGCTGACCAATGCTGCGGCCTATGTAGAGCGGGCGGCTGTTGATCTGCCCTTTGATGCGGTTCGGATCGTGCCGGATCGATCCTTGCCTGCGGTTGCGCTCAAACAGATCAGCGATGACTTGCGCGGGTTGGGTGCAAGTCAGGTTTATGTCGTGACCGAAAGGGGATTACGGTGATAACCAAATCCCGCGCGGTGGTTCTGATTTCTGTCGCATTGGCCGTAGCGACACATGGCCTTGCGCTTTTGGATTATTCGACCGCCGAACAGGTGCAGGTCGAAGGTGGCGGAGAGGAGAGGGCCGCCGCGCTGGGATCTGTATTCAAGGACTTCGTCGCCGGAACAAATGCACCAGCACCGGCCAGCACGCGCAAGAAACCGGCAGCACCTCATCGGTTGCAACCCAAGGCCCGCCCTGTCAAGCAGCAGCGCACAACGTCGCCGCAAACTCTCAGCCCGGTTGTGAGCAGCGCTACGGCCGCGACCGCTGTTGCGCCAAGCCCTCTCAGGCCTCAGGACGCTGAAACAACGAACAGACAGGGTGATGCTGCTTCGGTGTCGCCGACCGAGGATGCCAAGCCGCCGGAACCGAAGAAACAGGCAAGCAATCAAACTGCCACCGCGCATGGCAACGCGAAACAATCGGGGAAAAAAGGTGACGCCACCGGGAAAACCACGAAAGGCGCGGCAAATGTTGCTACATCCACGTCAGCGCTGACCGCATCCGGCAATGCTGACGCCAGCAACTATGCCGGACAGATTAAACGCAAGATTATCCGCGCCCGGAGTAAGAGCGCCAATATTCGAGGTGCCGCGTTGGTGGCCTTTCGAATAGCTGAGAACGGGACATTGCAGACGGTTGGAATAGTACGCAGTTCGGGATCAAAGCGGTTGGATCAGATCGCCCTTGCCCAGGTGAAAGCGGCTGCACCCTTCCCGCCACCTCCGGCAGGGGTGAGACGAGATTATACTTTCGAAATCATCGGGCAGCGATAGGTGTCATATCCGATCGAGCCAAAGGGCCCCTTTATAAAGATGGGGACACGGCTGCGCTTTGCGCCATCAACTATGAACACCGGTGATCATGGCGACAATTTCGTTCTTGTCGGTCTCGGCAGTTGTTCTGACACCTATCTGTTCACCCCGGCGTAAAACGCAGATGCGGTCGGCAAGACGAAAAACCTGATCCAGGGAATGGCTGATGATCAAGATTGCCAGATTGCGATCCTTAAGTGACGCGACGAGGTCCTCAACCTTTGCAGTCTCTGCAACGCCAAGTGCTGCAGTGGGTTCATCCAGAAGGATCAATTTGCTGGCCCAATGGGTTGCTCGCGCGATAGCAATGCCCTGTCTTTGGCCTCCGCTCAAATCACGTATGGCTGCGCGCTCAGAGGGGATGCGCACGTCAAGCTGATCAACAAGGCTTTGGGTTTCGGCACGCATGCGTGCTTTATCCAGCAGTCCAAAGGGTTTGCGCGTCAGTTCGCGGCCCAGAAACATGTTCATATAAACCGGCTGTTCGTCAGCCAATGCGAGGTCCTGATAGACCACCTCAATACCATGTGATCGAGCCGCGCTTGCATCCGAAAAACCGACTTCTTCGCCGTCAAGCGCGATCTCGCCGCTGGTTGGTCGATGCACGCCAGAGATGATCTTGACGAGCGTGGATTTACCCGCGCCATTATCACCGACCAGAGCCACGATTTCACCGGGGTAGAGGTCCAGTGAAAAATTCTGGATCGCGACCACTCCGCCAAAAGATTTGTGGATTTGCTTGAGGGAAAGAACCGGAGTCATTGCGCAAATGCTCCCGGCCAGCTGACGTGGTCGCCAAAGCCGTTTTCGATTGAGGTAAGCTCTGGCATTCCGCTGTCTACGCCTTTTATCCCGGCAACCAAAGCGCGGGTCACAAAGGCCTGCCCACGGAAACCGAAGACAACCGTGTCGCCTGGTGCGGGGTTTTGATCACTGTCGCTGTCGATCATGGCGTAGTAATCTATTGCGGAATAATCAGGAATTTCGACATTTCGCAGGGCTGACCGGCTGATTGTCGGGCTGCTGCTGACCAGCGCCCGAACCTGGTATTTCGGGAAAACCGGATCGATATAGAGCCCGCCGCCAAAGCAATAGGCTTTCCCGCCGTGATGGTGCGAGACCTCGGAAAGGTAAAGTACGGCGGGATCCTCAGGAAGGTCTTCTACCGCATGGAGAGGCGTCGTGCCATGTAGGCCATTGCCCGGTTCAACCTGCGTGGCCCCGGCTTCGGCTAATGCCGGAAGAACAGCTGAAGATGTCGTTCCGGGGGCATTGATTTCGACCTCCGTACGCCCAGCACGCGCCAGAGCTTCTGCAGCCATGTTGAGCGTGTGGAGGTTTGGGGTCGGCACAACCTTGCGGTCATCCTGGTCGAAAAGCAGGGCGGGAAAGGTCGTAATGCCTGCAAAGCGCCCGCCCTGCAGCGCATCCAAACGGTCAGCCACCGCCAGGATATCATTCGCGTCAAATCCCCCCTCGTGGCCACGATAAAACGTATCCCCTTCAGTCTGGATGCGCGCCATCAGTGCCTGTTCTCTCTCGGCCCGAGCAGAGGCGTCTGCCGCCTCTTTTGCCTTGTTGTCCGAGAATACCGTCCAATAGTCCGGGCGTAGTTTGGCTGCGGCGAAGAGAGCTTCTTGGCGGGGCACCTGTACAAGGTGACCCAAATGACCTGTCCTTAAGCCAGCGCGGTCACATGCCAAGGCGCAGGCCATATCCACGGCGACGGACCGGCTGATGCCACCGCGCATGACCGCCTGACAAAAGCCGGAATGGCGGCCCACCTGTTTGGTCATGGCAAAAGTTGCAAGGCCATGCCCACGGGCCACATCAGAGAAAAGGCGCGCGTTGCGTTCGACGGCATCCAAGTCAAGCACATAGGCGTTTGCGGGGATCTTCCCTTGTTGATGCAAGGCCATGGCGGCCTCGATGAACTTGGGGTTGCGGCGTATGAGAAGATCAAGAAACATTGGGTTGCTCCGGTGTCTATCGGCGGATTTCGCGGAGTGAAATTGCTACGGCGATCAGTATGATCAGCCCGCGTACGATCATCTGGTCCGAGACCTGAAGCCCCATCAGGATCAGCCCGTTATTCAGCATTCCCATCATGAGCGAGCCCAAAAGCGCACCTATTATGGATCCCTTGCCGCCATTAAGCGCAGTGCCACCTACGATGACAGCGGCAATGACCGTCATCAGATCGCTTTCGCCCATTGTATATTTGGCGGCTTGAATACGCCCGGCATAGAGCAAACCAGCCAGCCCAGCGGTTGCACCGCACAAGGTTAGAACCATCAGCCGGATACGGGGAACCCTGATGCCAGAGACTTGGGCTGCGCGGGCATTGTCTCCAACGGCCAGAACGTGTGCGCCAAAACGTGTGTGTCGGTAGATGACATGGCCAATCAGCACTGCAATCACGGTCCAGATGACAAGTGAAGGTACACCAAACAGCTTGCCCGAGCCGAAGACCCCGGTGAAAGTCCCGTTAACGACAGGAATGGATCGCAGATCGGTCATCGAACGCGCAATTCCGGCAAATAAACCCATGGTGGCCAAGGTCACCAGAAATGATGGCAACCGCAGATAGGCCACCAATGCACCATTGAACGCGCCGATCAGAATGCCTGCGCCAAGCCCCGCTGCGACACCCAGGATCATTGGGCCGTTCTGCATCGCAACAGCTGCCGAGAGGGCTGCAACTGCAACGACAGAGCCAAAACTCAGGTCGATCTCTCCCGCTGACAGGGCAAAGACCAATCCGATGGCCATGATCGTGGCTGGGGCTGTCTGAAGGACGATATTTGTCAGATTCCGACTGGTCAGAAACCCGTCATCGTAGAGAGTGATCCCAAAAAACAGAAAGATCGCAAGAAAGCCGAAATAAATGACGCAGCGCTGTAGATCCAAGTCGCGCATACGTTGAAAAGCCTGTTCCATGGATGCCTCTGGGAATATCCGGTTGCGGCAGGTCGTCAGAGGCGACCTGCCCATCAGGTCTCTACTTCGATGTCAGACTGGCTGGTGCATCAATATTCAGCGAGTTTTGCCATCCATCGGCAACGTTGTCCGCTGTCACTGTCAATGCAGGGGCTACAACAAAGGATGGTACGTCCTCGCCCAGCAGGTCGAGCACGGCACTGGCGGCCATTGCACGCCCCAGTTCATAGGCTTCATCGGCAACAATCGCCGCGACATTCCCACCCTGAACCATATCAAGGGCAATCGGCTCTGACAGATCCAATGTCACGATCTTGGTCGAGGTGTTTCCGTTCGTCCGCAGCGCTGCAAGAATACCCTCTGCCGGACCAGCCCAGGTTACGTAGATTCCACCCAGGTCTGGGTTTTTCAGCAGCATAGCATTGGCAATCTCTTCGGCGCGCGCAGGATCAGAAATGCCTTGTTCTGCAACGATTGTGATGTTCGGATAGTCGTTCTCAATCGTGGTCTTGAAAGCGTTGTCGCGCTGATTGGTCACATAATAATCTGCGTCGTGATAAATCCATCCAACTGTTCCTTCATTGCCCATGGCAGCCGCAAGCGCATCCGCCGCTTGTTTGCCCATCTGAAACAGATCATCCGTCACGATTGCCGCATAGTCGTCCGGGTGCTTGTAGCCGGCCGGCAGGTTCGAGAGGAAACTTAGGGCAACTCCGGCCTCTTTTGCCTCTGCAAATGCTGCGGCAGAGGTCACCGGGTCCAGAGGAAGCGACAGAATGATATTGGGCGATTTGGCCATGACCGTCTCGATATCGCTACGTTGTTTTGCAGCATCAAATCCTGCGCTTGTCACGGCAACGACCTCGATCCCCAGACGCGCAAATTCATCGCTGGCACCTGCTGTTACCGCATTCACAAAGTCGGATTGGTCATGCCACAGCAAAGCAGCTGAATATCCAGCCTCTTTCACCTTTTCGACATCATCATCAGCGACAACAACCATTGATGAAGGGGTGGCACTTTCCCCCGCTGGACCGATGGTTTCGGCGTATAAGCTGCCCGCCAGCGCGAACATCGCGGTAGCGGCAAATGTGCTTCTAACAAGTGACATGTTTGTCCTCCTCAGGTTGGATGCATTACGAGCGTGTCCGACGCACCGAACTGCGCTATGAAAAGCGCAAAGGCCCGGACGGCGGCGAGGTATTCTTCGACCTCAATTCGTTCTTCAAAAGTATGCGCCACGGCGATATCACCCGGTGCGCAGTAAACGGTTGGACAGCCGATCTGTTCTGTTAAAAATGGCATCTCAGACCAGTAGGGCGCGCCGCCGATTTCTACTTTTCGGGACAAAGTTTGCTGTACACAGTTTTGCAACAGGCGAACCGCCTCAGTATCGGGGTCGTTTTCAACTGGTGAGCCGCCCTTGGGATGATCACGACCGGCTGGGTAGTCGATGCACACCTCTATACCTGTAGGTAGGCGATCCAGGCCAAGCGCTGTTTCCAATGCTGCCACTGCATCATCAAGCATTTCGCCAGGTCTAAGTTTCCGGATCAGTGAGAGCCTGCATTCTCCGGGCACTGCGATAAACCCGCCGCCATTGATATGCGTCACCAGAACAGAAGAGGCACCGACAAGGTCATGACGCGGGCCCGCGTTCAGTTCTTTTTCATGATCCCAGATTTTCGACAGAAGCGTATGCGTTGCTTTCAATGCATCGACCCCCAATTCGGGTCGGCCGAAATATGCTGTTTTTCCAGTTATCGTGATCTCGGCGATAAAGAACCCGATCTGGGCGGAATAAATGTCCAAACTCGTTGGCTCGACATAGATCGCGAAATCAGGACGGGGGATTTCGTCGGACTTGATACGTCCAACCAGATCTTTCGCCCCGGCGCTAACGCCGCTGTCAGGTTCACCGCTTTCTTCGTCACCGATGAAGGCAAAGGTCAGACTGGCTGAAGGCATAACGCCAAGTTTTTGCAGCAGGCGATACCCGGCAATCGCAGCGCAAATCCCACCCTTGAGGTCGCTTGCCCCACGTGACCAGATGTGCCCGTCCTTTTCGGTCGCGCCGAATGGATTTTTGCGTGCATCGTCTTCCCAATATTCCTCCCAGCCCCGGACATGCACAGTATCCGTATGGCCCAAAATCATGAGGTTGGGTCCCTCCACAGAAGCAATTCCCCAGACATTTTCGCGTTCACCCGCGAAACAGCCCCGTCCGGTATTCAGGCCCAGGGCCATAAGTTGCTGGTCCAGAAAACGCGCAAAACGTGTTTCATTGCCCGTCACGCTTTCGATGGACAGGGCATTGCGCAACAGAGTTAGGTCTGCATCAGCATCCTGTTCTTGACGCAAGCGTTCTGAAAGAGCCTTAGCGGTCATGACATACTTGCCTTGAAGGTATCGAGCGCTGGAGGTGGTACGTTGATCTCGGCACCTTTCTGACCCTCGGCGAAAAGAGAAATATGTAGGTGCGACAGGGCTATAGACACACCTCCGGCAAGGGCAGCATGCGGACCCAGCTTTGAGGGCTGGATCTCTATTTCACGGGGGTAGCACTGGGCGGCAAAGCGTCTGATCCGGTGCATCAACTCGTCACGCGCGCCGATAGAGCCCCCCATCACGATAAGGGACGGATCAAGGACCGCTACAATCGACGCCGAAGCCCGCGCGATCTGATAAGCGACATTGTCCAGCGTTTGCTCGGCTGCTTTGTCGCCGTTGTTGGCAGCCTCAAAGATCGCAGGAACTGAGCAAGTTTTGCCCGTAAGCATCCTGTATTCGCCAATGATTGCATCGGTGGCGGTTACGCGTTCCAGTGCGCCAATAGTATGGCTTTCCTTTGCAATCGGATCGGCACCAATGGGAAGAAAACCTATTTCGCCAGCTGCACCAGATGCGCCACGCAGCAAAACACCTCCGACGACGATTCCGGCACCAATTCCGGTTCCGACGGAAACGAAGACCAGATCATCCTGGTCGCTTCGATGATCCATCCAATGCTCACCCAGAGCGGCAAGGTTGACGTCATTTTCGACAAGGATTTCTATCCCAAGCCGTTCGTTCAAAGTGCCAGCAAGATCAATCTGATCCAGCCCGGTTATGTTAGGCGCCATCAGGACCGCGCCGCTCTTGCTGTCCGGCACGCCTGGGACACCGACGACAGCTATTTTCAATTCGCCTGACGGGCATTGGGGATCGTCTGCGGTTGCGCGAACCATACGGGCAACCTGATCGACTACTTGTCTGCCGCCGCTTTGTTCTGTCGGCTCTACGCGTTCGGCCAGAACGCGACCGGTCAGATCGCATAGTGCGACCCTGATCTTTGTTCCACCCAGATCGACGCTGGCGACCGTTGCCGCATCCGGAGCGATTTCATATACCACGGCGCGGCGTCCGACATGCCCCTCGGTCTGACCGACTGTCCGCACCCAGCCATCGCTTTCTAGGTTTCCGACAATTTCCGAGATTGTCTGTTTCGAAAGACCGGTCAGCTTCGACACGCTGGCGCGCGAAATGGGCCCATAGGTCGCAATCGCCTGAACGACCGCACTTTGAGACATTCGTCGAGAGATTTTCGTCTGCGTTGCCACGTCGATTCCATTTATTCGTTCTGTTACCGAACTAAATATGGAGTGCGATTTGAGTCAACCCCGTTTTTCTGCGCTAAAGCATGAAATACGAAAAATGAGCCTGCTGCGTCCGGGTCAAATTTTGGCTAAAGGCTTGGAAGCCGTTCTGAAAATTGGTGCTGGGTCAGAAGGTTTGGGTAAGGGTGCCCGAACCAGAAAGAATCTGACTGCGGACTAAGAAAACCGGCTTATCCCAAGATGGTCTCGATCTTTTCAAGGGTCGCAATATTTACAGCCACGCCTTGTGTGGCCGATGCGACGCGTTTTGCGCGTCGGCCATCGCCAGGCAAATGTGCATCGTCTTGCGATCGAATGGCGCCGACGAGTTCCTCGATGGCCTGAGCAAAGCCACCCGACGACGATGTCGCCACAGGGTCGATTGCAATGAAAAACTGTCCGGTCTTGGGCGGACCGCCAGCGGTTCCGGAAAAGGGCGAGGCGTTGATGCCCAGAGTGGCCCCTGTAAGAGCGGCCGCCATAACTTCGGTCAGAAGGGCCACACCGACGCCCTTGTACCCACCAGAAGGTGCCATGGAGCCCTTGAGGCCCACATTGGGATCAGTGGTCGGGTTGCCCTCGGCGTCCAATGCCCACCCAACGGGGATCGGCCTTCCTTCTCTGGCATGTTTCATGACCTCGCTCTTGGCGATTGTGCTGGCGCTTTGATCGATCAGCAGGGCGGGTTGCCCATCTGTACCGGGTACGGCAACGGAAAAGGGGTTGGTCCCTACAACCGGCTTTGCGCCACCCGATGGCGCGATCGAGGCTGGCGCGTTGGTAAAACCAAGCCCGACAAGCCCGGCCTGTGCCAGACGATAGGTGTGATAGCCCAGCACGCCGCAGTTATAGCTGTTGCAGATGCTCAGCACGGCAACGCCCTGTTCGCGCGCAGCGGTGATCAGCGTCTCATACCCGAGATCGATGGCTGAATGGGCAAATCCGGTTGCGGCATCTACGGTAACTACACCTGGCTTGGGCCGTGTCATGACCGGTTTGGCAAGCCCGTCGACCTTGCCACATTGGACATGCTCACAATAGATCGGGATATAGGCCAGCCCATGGCTTGCCACGCCGTCCGCCTCGGTTGCCGCGGTCGCAACCGCCAGCGGGCGGGCGTTTTCCGGTGAAGTCCCCGCAGCAACAAGCGCGCGAAACGACAGGTCTTCGATTTCGTTCAGAGTAAGGGTCCGGGTCTCGGTCAAATCAGTACCTCATCAGTCATTATCAGAAAGCCCGGCCCCTGCACCCAGCAGGCGGGATTCCTCGGTTGCGGGGGCATAGGTGCGGTGGGCAAAGCGATTCAGCGTTGCCCAAGCCTGATCAGTCGGGGCGGCGCGGGTCTGATGTGGGCGGGGGCCTGTGCGCTGTTCCCCCAGCGAAACCACCACCCTGCGCGCCTGGGCGGGTAAGGTATCTGGGGTCGACACGGAATACCCATCACATGCCGCCAGATGCCCATCACAATCAAGCACCACACAGCCCTTGAGTTCACGTGCCGCATAGGCAGCAAAGGGCAGTAACAGGGCAGGGGTTGCAATGTTGGCCATCTCAACCGGTCCGGCGCGCAGCTGTTCGGCACAATCCGACAGCAAGGTGCCAGTGGCCAGAGGGCACAAAGCGCCCTTGCCCTGCCATGGGCCCTGCATCGCATCTGGTCTGTGATCTGCCGGCGCCGCAGCCAAACCCAAGTCCAGCAGGTGGGCCAGCTCTGCCGTCCCGTTCAGCCCTTGCCCGCACAACCAGCGTGTGGCTTTGGCGGCCTCTTCTGCCAGACCCCAGGCATACCCTGCCCCTCGGGCAGCGCGTTTAGAGGTGGCTTCGATCTCGTTCAGTGAATAGGTCATTGCGGCAACTCCGGATAAACCCACAGATCGGCATTTTCCGGCGTTAGCTCATCAGGATATGGTGCGCCGGAATACATGCAGATCCGCACCCAGCGGTCCGACCGGGGGTCAAAATGGGTTGCCCCAAAAAACGACAGCTTGGCCCGCAGCATGTCGATAGGCAGGACAGTGGCGCTAATCGTGTTGTCGTGGATTTCACCATAGGGGGCTACTCGGCTCATTTGAGCGCGGCGCAGGGTGTGGCGATGTTCAGGATGGCGCAGCAGAAACTCTGCAACGGAGGAGCGAGTATCCCATTCGGCAAGCGCCTTATACGCCATCGCGGCGTCACGGGCCGGGGCAAGGGGCTGTTCGTAACCGGATATCGGTTCCTCAAAGCGCTCACCCAGTCGCGGCTCCAGCTTCTCCTCGGAGACATACCAGGCCCGCGCACAGTTTTCCGCTGCGTTCCAATCCAGATCCAAGGCCCAGCCAAAACTGTTACTGATCAGATCGCGCGCAGCGCCTACCGACATTGATCCATCAATCACATGGGCACTTGAATTGCTGTCGGCCATACAACAGCTCAGCCCATCGACCAATTCGCCATAGGGCTCAAGGATAAGCGAGGCGAGCAGTTCCTGGCCCTCCTCGCTCAGCGCGGATTGCGACCACAGGATCAACCGATCCCAGGGTTGGTTCTGCGTCAGATCATCCCTGTCCAGATACCCAGAGATTGCCTGCAGATCGTTGTTGAGCGCCGCCAGCTTATCGCGCTGGACCGGGTGCTCAGACTGCCACCAGGACATCGAGAGTTTGCTACGATCATAGATGCCACGGAATTGACGGGCCTCATCTTCCGAGGCGGTCAAGAGCGACCGTACACGGGCGATGGCCTCCTCTCGCGCCATGATCCAGTTATTGAACAAGATCGGATGGTTGACGATGAACGGGGCCATGCCCAGACCTGTGGAATTGCCAATGCCGAGCCAACTGGCGATCTGCGGATCTAACTGCGCAGTTTGATCGCCGCCCTTCACTTGGGCCATATGCTGCACCAGATCGCGCACAAAGGTCCGGGTCAGGTAGACCGACAACATCTCGGTCTGGAACGGGCCGTTGACCTCGGGGCGACTGGCTGTTTTCTCGCGATCTGCAGCCCCAAACTTGCCGGAACCATACACGGCGGTTGTCCGCATCAGGTAGCCAACCTGATAAATCTGTTCCAGATCAGGTTGTTGACCAGCGGCCAGACGGTCGACCACATGTGCCCACAGGCGGACTGACCGGTTGGCGCGCGACAATGACAGTTCTGACTCGCTGACGCGCCCGGCCTCTTGCACTGGTACGTTTTGCGACAGGCGGTGAATATCATCCGCCGTCGGAATGCCGTCAAATAGCGCGAAGGTGGCATCCCAGGCCTCGGCGATGACCCGGTCCGAGCGTTTTTCGGGCGGCAGATCATGGGCAAACGCCACAAGAGAATATGCGTGATCAGGGCCTTGCGCGGTATAGACCGCATGGCCGACGCCGTGTTCGTCAATCTCGAACGCAGGGCGGGAAAAACTCCAGTTTTCCTGCGCCATACGGCGGGTCAGTTGCCGCATAAAGCTGAGACGGCATTGATGCAGCGATCCCAGCCGCGACAGCCGCATGACCATCGCGGGATCACGTCTGACATTTTCAGTCTGCACGCGTGTATTCATAGTGTTACCCTTGTGGGACGAAGTTCTCGGCGAAGAACTGATACCAATTCCTGCCCATGATCCCGGCCACTTCGTCATCGTTCAGGCCGGTCGCGCGTAACCCTTGTTCGATGTTCCCAAAATCTCGGTTGTCCTGAAACCAGCCCGGCATGGGCGGAAAGCCTGGTGCCGAAGCGGATCCCTCGCCATAGTCGATTTCCTTGGTCCAGCGGCCAACCCGCATCCATTCCACAATGCTGTCGGGTTGATCCTGACACAGGTCTGTGCCGATCCCCAGATGCTGCGCGCCGTATTTGTCGGCGGCGCGTGCGATCATCTCGCAAAAACTGTCCAGCGTGCAGTCGGATTTATCTTTCAGATGGTGAGGATAAACCGAAAAGCCAAGCATCCCGCCGTTTTCCGTCACCGCACGAATGACATCGTCGCGCTTGTTACGCAGCGCGGGCGACCAATCATACGGGTTCGCGTGTGTGATGGCTATGGGACGCTCGGACAATTCAGCGGCCTCGATGGTGGAACGGTCCGCCGAATGGCTCATGTCCACTACAAGACCTACGCGGTTCATCTCTTTGATCACCTGCTTGCCCATACGGGTGATGCCTGTGTCTTCGGCCTCATAACAGCCGGTCGCCAGCAAGGACTGGTTGTTATAGGTCAGCTGCATGAAACGGGCGCCAAGATCGTGCAGGATTTCGACTAGCCCGATATCGTCTTCGATGGGCGAGGGGTTCTGAAAGCCAAAGAACACAGCCGTCCGGCCCGTTTTACGAGCCGTATCGATATCGCTGGCCCAGCGCCCTTTCATGATCAGGTCCGGGTATTGTTCGAACCAGCGGTTCCATTTCTCGAAATTCAGTACCGTTTCGCGAAAGTTCTCGTGGTACGAGATGGTGACGTGGATCGCGTCCACGCCCCCGTCACGCAGTTGGCGGAAAATCTTTTCCGACCAGTTGGCATATTGTAGCCCGTCGATCCGCATCACACGGGGCCCGCGCTGATATAGGCGGTTTTGACCGTGGTATAGAACTCGGCCGCAGCCTTACCCTGTTCGCGCGGCCCGTAAGAGCTGTCGCCGCGGCCGCCAAAAGGCACGTGGTAATCGGTGCCTGCAGTGGGCAGGTTCACAGTCACAACACCAGTGCGCGCATTGCGACGGAAATGCGTGGCGCGGGCCAGCGATTTGGTCACGATGCCCGAGGTCAGGCCAAAGTTGGTGTCGTTGACGACGCTCAGCGCTTCGTCATAGCTGCCAACCTTGATGACACTGGTCAGGGGCGCGAACATTTCTTCGCGGTTGATGCGCATGTCGTTGTTGGTGTTCAGAAACACGCCCGGCGACATGTAGAACCCGTCATGAGGCATCTCCAGCCGGGTTCCGCCACAGGCCAGCTCGGCCCCTTCGGATTTGCCCAGATCAACATAGGCCAGGTTTTCGCTCAGCTGCTGTTGGCTGACGACGGGACCCATCTGCACGCCTTCCTCCAGCGCGTGGCCGACCTTCATCGCTTGCGCACCGGCCACCAGCTTTTCGACAAACGCGTCATGGATACCCGCATGCACAACAAGGCGCGAAGACGCCGTACATTTCTGTCCGGTGCCGCCAAACGCTCCTCCCAATGCCAGAGTAACGGCCAGATCCAGATCGGCATCGTCCATCACAGCCAGCGCGTTTTTTGATCCCATTTCCATCTGAACTTTGGTCAGGTTCTGGATGGCGGCTGCTGCGATACCCTTGCCGACCGGGACTGACCCGGTAAAGGAAATTGCATTGACCTTGGGGCTTTCGACCAGGCGTTGCCCGATGCTGCGCCCCGAACCCATGACCAGACTGAACAGACCTTTGGGGATGTCCTGACGTTCGATGATTTCGGTCAGTGCGACAGCGGATGCCGGGGTGATGTTGGCGGGTTTCCACACAACCGCGTTGCCATAGCACAGTGCTGGAGCAATCTTCCACGAGGCAGTCGCGGTAGGGAAGTTCCATGGGCTGATGATGGCGACAACGCCGACAGCTTCGCGGCGAACGTCTACTTCGATATCGGGGCGCACAGAATCCGCGTTCTCACCGATTTGACGCAGGCATTCAGCTGCGTAGTAGGTAAAGAACTGCCCGGCGCGGAACACTTCGCCTTTGCCTTCGGCCAGCGGCTTGCCTTCTTCGCGCGCCAAGAGCGTACCCAGTTCTTCGGCCCGGGCCATCATTTCATTGCCGATAGCGTTCAGAACGGCTTGCTTCCGTTCGATGCCATAGGCGGCCCATTCAGCCTGTGCAACACGGGCTTGATCCAGCGTCGCTTCAAGCTGGTCAGCGCTGGCCTGTGCAAACATGCCGACCAGATCGCTCAGGTCCGAAGGATTGCGGTTTTCGATTTCAGACTCACCTGCCAGCCATTCGCCAGCAATCAGATTCAGTTGTGTCACGTTACGCCCCAGTGCGATTTCATTTGACCTAGGATGGATTTTTTGGCGAACATCAGTCAAACTCAATTAAATGAAACAAATTGCAGAAAAACTGAAGTATGGCGATCAAGATTGAAACACTGCGCAGTTTTTGCACGGTTGTGCAGACTGGTAATCTGACCGAGGCCGCCGACCGTCTTGGACGAACGCAATCGGCGGTGTCGATGACGCTGAAGCAGCTTGAGGAGCACCTGGGTAAGAAGCTGTTCGAGGGAGAGCGCAAAAATCGACTGTCAGAAGTGGGTCGGCAGGTTCATGATTTGGCTTTGAAGCAGGTCAGACAGTTCGATCAAACAGTTCAGGATATCGAGGCAATAGCCAGCGCAGAGTACGGCCTGTTGCGGATCGTGTCTGTGCCGTCGGTGGCGGCTCTTGCCTTTCCCAAGGTGCTGAGTCACATGAATAGCCATTTCCCCGATATCAGGATCGAGCTCCGCGATACCGATACACAGCAGGTACTGGACGCGGTTGTGCAAGGAAAAGCGGATATCGGCATTGCATCCGGATATCTTGCGCTAAACGGGGTCACAGCCACGCCCTTGTTCGAAGACAGGTTTGGGGTGGTTTGCACGGCTGCTCACCCGCTGGCACAGCAATCGGAGATGCCAACCATCGAACAGGTGGCTTCGGTTCCCTTCATACGCAATGCTCTGTGCGATCTGGTTCAGTCCCCGCGGTTTCACGCGGCGATTTCGAAGGCCGGTGTGACCATTCAGAACACCCATTCACTGATCGCATTGGTGCGCACCGAGGAATGGGTGACGGTTTTGCCGCAAACCGTTGCACGGTCTCTTCCTGAGGCTATCGTCTTCCGTCCTATAGCTGATCTCGAAGATCAAAGGCAGGTGTATCTTTATGTCTCGCAACGCTCGCGCTTTCAAACGCTGACGGACGCGTTTGGGGACTTCATCCTGAAGCAGGATCTTGTACTGGGATCTGAGGACTGACTGGATAAAATCTGTGCCCTTGTCTGAGATGGCGCCGCTTAGGGGATATTGATGGCAGACAAGCCCACTCAAGAATCGGCTGCACCTATTTCAGGCGTCATATCGATCAAGATCAGAATAAACCGAAACTAACCTGCGAGAAAGCCGCATATATCGATTTGTGGCATCTTGCTCTTGATGGGCTATATGTCGGCATGTTTGAATTTTCATGTCACACCGGCGCGCCCGGTAACTGGCTAAGAAAGGGGGATGGAACCTCATCCCGATATCGTTTGACAGGCTCACCGCTGCCCCTAGGGTAAGAAGAACAGCGCCTCGAACGTCCAACACGGAGAAATAATATGAACAAACTCACTATGTTACTGGGAGGCGCGTCGATGATGGTCGCCGTGCCTGCTTTTGCTGCTGACATTGTGATCGGTGTGCCGAACTGGCCATCGGTAAATGCGACAGCGCACATTCTAAAGGTTGCGATCGAACAAAATCTGGGGCTAGAGGTCGAGCTTCAGAATGGCACCAACCCGATCGTGTTCGAGGCGATGGATTCCGGCGCCATGCACGTACACCCCGAAGTGTGGATGCCGAACCAGCAGAACCTGCATGACACCTATGTAACCGAAAAGGGTACAGTTACCTTCAATTCCAATGGCGTTGAGGCATTTCAGGGAATGTGTGTCGACAAGGCGACCGCTGATGCCAATGATATCCGGTCCATTGACGACCTGACCAATCCTGACATCGCGGCACTGTTCGACAGCAATGGCGACGGGCAGGGCGAAGTATGGATCGGTGCCCCCGGCTGGGCGTCGACCAATGTCGAGAAAATCCGGGCCAAATCATATGGCTATGACCAAGTCATGGAACTGACCGAGATAGACGAAACCGTCGCCTATGCGAACCTTGATAACGCGATCAAAGCGGGTGAGCCTTGGGTGGGTTTCTGCTATACGCCGCATTACGTGTTTGAACTGCATGATCTTCAGATCCTGGAAGAGCCAGCCTATGACGCGGCAAAATGGAATGTCCTGCAGCCCACGGATGATCCGGATTGGCTGGAGAAATCCGAAGCAGGTGTCGCCTGGGATTTGGCCTATCTGCACCTTCACTATGCCAAATCTCTTGAGGATGAGTACCCCGAGGTTGCTCGGCTGTTGTCCAACATGAAACTGGATACTGCCGCTGTCTCGGCCATGACTTATGCGCTTGTCATAGATGGCAAAGAGCCGCTCGCATATGCCGAAGAATGGGTCGGTGCGAACGAAGATGCGGTTCTGAACTGGATGTCAGAGTGATCGGTAACGCTCGGAACTGAATTACAGATAGGCCGCCGGGAATGCCTGGCGGCCTGTTTTGCATTGAAGGGGCAAGTATGACCGAAACAGTCGTTAAGCTGACAGATGTCTGGAAGATTTTCGGTGCGCGGGCAGAGGAGGCCATGACCGCAGTACGGGATGAAGGGATTGGAAAGCCTGAAGTTCTTGAAAGGTATAATTGTGTGGTCGGCGTACAGGGTGCGTCTTTCGAAGTCCCGCGCGGCGAAATCTTCTGCATTATGGGTCTTTCGGGATCCGGGAAATCCACGCTGGTGCGCCACGTGAACCGCTTGATCGAGCCGACCTCAGGCAAGATCGAGATTCTGGGCCAGGACGTATCCAAAATATCCGAGGCTGAGCTGCGCCGTATCCGCGCGCAGCAGATCGGGATGGTTTTCCAGCATATGGCGCTGATGCCGCACCGATCTGTCAGAGACAATGTGGCCTATCCTTTGGAAATTCGAAAAGTGTCCAAATCCAAGCGCTGGGCAGTCTCGGACCATGCGCTGGGTCTGGTGGACCTGACCGGGTACGAAGATCGCCTGCCCAAAGAATTGTCGGGCGGGATGCAGCAGCGTGTTGGAATTGCCCGCGCGCTGGCCTCTGATCCGGAAATCCTGTTAATGGACGAGCCCTTTTCTGCGCTCGATCCGCTGATCAGGCTGCAGTTGCAGGACCAGTTCAAAGCGCTGGTCGCTCAGTTGCAGAAGACGACGTTGTTCATCACCCATGATCTGGACGAAGCGATCCGCATTGGCCACCGGATTGCGATCATGAAAGATGGTGTCATCGTTCAGATTGGCACACCGGAAGACATCGTGATGAATCCGGCTGATGACTATGTGCGCGAGTTTGTTCAGGGCATCTCCAAACTGAAACTTGTCAAGGCGCATTCAATCATGGAGCCACTGGACAGCTATTCCGGCCCGACCGACGGCGCGCCGCGCGCGGATGAGGGGGCCGATCTGGATCAGTTGATCGACCTGGCTGTCGACACGGACCTGCCGGTGATCATCACCGATGCAGGACAGGACGTGGGCGTCGTGACCAAACCGCGCCTGTTGCGCGGAATTCAGGGGGGCAAAAATGACTGATGTAACCACCGAAGTGAAAGTCACCGCCGCCTCGGATATCGAGGTCGACCATGAGGCACTGGATCGGTCCATTCACGAGTTTGCTGGTCCGAACGGGGACTATTACGTCAAGGCGTTTCACAAGATCCATGATGCAACCAGCGCGGTTCCGAATACGTTCAATCTCTGGGCCGCGGTTCTGGGGCCTTTGTGGTCAGCATCACGAGCTATCTGGGGGATGTTCTGGACCTTCCTGATCCTGGAAATCATCGCTTGGGTTCAGATCGGGCGTGGTGCCTGGGGCAATCCGGGCGCTGACATGGTGGAACGTGCCGAACGTCAGCAGGCACGCGCCGACGAGCTGCTGGCGCGGGCGGCCGATGCGACAGAGAAGGCCGATATTGACCGTTTCACCAAGCTGGCAGCGAATATACAGAAAGCCGCCGATGCCAGCTTTGGAAAAGCCGCGGCCGCGCAGTCTGAAGCGCTGAGCATCATGATCACCGGATTGCTGATGCTGCTGGTCTTCAAACTGGCACAGGGCTTCTATGCCGACCGCGTCTATGAAAAACAGTATTCAAAATGGCGGACCGATCCGGACAGTACCGAAAGTGGCCAGTCCAGGCGAAATATGGTGCTGGGGGCTGTGCTTGTTGCGGCGATTGGGCCGTTGATCGTCTACAAATTCACGGTCAATGCCTCGCTGGCCATGTTGGATGCATTCCCCGAAAAAGAAGTGTCCGCACTGATATTGGGTGAGGGCGGCGGGACCCTGTTTTCAAACCTTGCAAGCTGGATGGAGGCGCAGATAGATGCGGCCGCTCTTGCTGGCGGGGACGTATTCGATGGGATTGTCGCTGGGGTTCGGTCGGTTCTGGATGCCCTGACCATTGCGCTGATCGGGTCGCCTTGGCCGGTTGTGATGCTGGTGATATGTGTGACGGCTTGGCGGGCTGCAGGCCCCCGAGTGGCGATCTTCACGGCGTCTTCATTGGCCTATATCGCCTTGCTGGGATATTGGGATGTGGCGATGGAAACCGTGGCGCTGGTCGGTGCGGCGGTGCTGTTATGCGTTGTTTTTGGCATTCCACTGGGCATTTGGTTTGGCAAGTCCAGGCGTGCCTACCGCGCGGCAGAGCCCGTGCTGGACTTGATGCAGACTTTGCCGGCCTTCGTCTATCTGATCCCGATTATCGCCTTCTTTGGCACCGGCAACCCGCCCGGCATTCTAGCCACGATCATCTTTGGCATGCCGCCGGTCATCCGACTGACCGCGCTGGGCATGCGCGGAGTGCCCGACAGTATCAAAGAGGCTGCAGTGGCCTTTGGGGCTTCGAAATGGCAGCTGTTGAAGGATGTCGAGATACCTCTGGCCTTGCCGTCGATCATGACCGGGGTGAACCAGACCATCCTGATGTGCCTATCGATGGTGGTGATCATTTCGCTGATCGGTGGCGGAGGGCTGGGCAAGGAAATCCTTGAGGCGTTGCAATACGCAGCCAAGGGGCCCGGCCTGTTGGGCGGCTTTGCCATTTTGTTCCTTGCTATGGTCATGGACCGTATTGTTCAGGGCGCATTCCGGCGAGAAGACGAAAGAATCTGAACTTCTATGCCCACGGCCCAAGCCGGGGGCTTTTTTTTTACCGGAGGAAGAAATGGTCGACCGCTATGAGCAGTCCATGATGGACAATTTGTACTGGTGGGGCATACCGACGATGTTCCGCTGTCCCAATATCGGACCCGAGGGGCAGGATATTGCACTTGTCGGTGTGCCGCATTCGACCGGAAACGGGACAACCGAAAGGGATCAGCATCTGGGCCCGCGCGCCTTGCGGAATGTCTCGGCGGTACAGCGCAGGGTCCATTCGGTTTTTGAGATCGACCCCTGGAGCCGCGCCAAGATTGCCGATGTCGGCGATGTACCCTTTCCGCGCGCCAACGACAACGAAGACTGCATCGAACGCATTACCGCCTTTTACAAGGACATAGATGCGGCAGGTGCGCGCCCGGTATCCGTTGGCGGTGACCATTCCATTACCGGCGGGATCGTACAGGCGCTGGGATGTGGGAAGCTGGCCGGAGGAGAGCCGATTAGTTTTCTGCATCTGGATGCCCATACGGATGTGTTTACAAAGGTCGATCACTTTTTGGGTGCAAAGAAATCGGCAGCCCATTGGGGGGCTTATCTGGCCGATCAGGGGCAGGTTGATCCAGCCCGTTCGATGCAAATCGGCCTGCGAGGCCATCCGCGCAGCCTGGACTGGCTGCAGCCTTCTTACGACTATGGGTACAACATCGTCACCATGCGCGAATTCCGTCAGCGCGGGCTTGCAGATGTAGTGGCGCAGACCAAAGAGGTTCTAGGCGAACGACCGGTCTATATTACCTTCGATCTGGATTGCCTTGATCCGACAATCGCTCCGGCGGTTTCTAATCTGGAACCGGGCGAAAAGGGGTTCGATATTGATGAGGCCGTGGGTATCCTGCGTGCCGCGCGCGGTTTGAACATTGTCGGCGGTGACGTTGTTTGCATGATGCCGACTAAGGACAGCCCCAACAACATCACCGCCCTGACCGCGGCGGCGGTGATGTTCGAGATGATCTCGATGATTGCCGAAAACACCGGTTAGCGGCGGGCGTCTACGGCCTGTGCCAGAACACACAGTAGCTCGAACATCAGTGAGATGCCCAGCCAGGCCGTGCCCCCAGCGGCATCGAAGGGGGGCGCGACCTCAACCAGATCAGCGCCGACCAGATTGACGCCGCTTAACTGGCGGATCACCTGCTGCGCCTGAAAACTGTTCGGCCCGCCGATCTCTGGCGTGCCGGTACCGGGGGCATAGGTGGGGTCCACAAAGTCGATGTCATAGGTGCAATAGGTCTGACCTGTTCCGACGATCTCCCGCACCTCCGCCATGACATCGTCAATGCCGCGGTCGAACAGTTCTTCGATGCGGATGATGCGGATGCCCTGTGCCTCGGCCCAATCGATATCGTCTGTGTTATAGGCCGTCCCGCGTATGCCGACTTGGACAAAGCGCTTGGGGTCCACAAGGCCCTCTTCAACGGCACGACGAAACGGTGTGCCATGGGTGTATTTGTAGCCACCGAAATAGCTGTCGAACAGGTCGGTGTGGCTGTCGAATTGAATAAGGCCTAACTGCTCCGACTTGGCCAGAGCGCGCAAGACGGGCAGGGTGGTCAGGTGGTCGCCGCCCGCGGTTAGCGGCGTTATGCCCCGTTCGGTCAGATCGTCATAGAAAGACGTGACTCGGTTCATGGTGTCTTCGATGTCCACCGGGTTCGGCGCGACATCACCCAGATCGGCGCAATTCACCATCGAAAACGGCGCAACCCCGGTGACCGGGTTCATTGCCCGGATCATGGTGGAAAAGTCGCGCAACTGCCGAGGCCCATGCCGGGCGCCTGGGCGGTTTGTGGTGCCGCCATCCCACGGGATCCCGATGATCCCAATATCAACTTCGTTGATCCGGTCGTCCTTGGGGGTCAGTTCGGGAAGGCGCATGAACGTGGGGACACCAGCGAAACGCGCAAGCTCCATTGCCGAGACCGGCTGAAAGAAGGGATTTGTCATGAGGGCCTCATCTGAGTGTATGTGCTGCAAGCCTACTGGCTAGAGTTGGTCGACGTAAGTCTAATAGAGAATGCGAAACCGTCTGCGGATTTCAGCGTCCTGTTCTTCGGTCAGGTATTGCGGATGATGTCGTGCCAGGATGTCCTTTGCGTGCCGGCGGGCAACAGTCCACGCATCTGCGGCCCCTTCGGTCTGCCATGTCCGGGGTTCGTTCCGGTCAGCCAGCGCTGGATAGAAGTAGTCCCGTTCCATCGCAGCATAGGTGTGGGCGCTTCCCAGAAAATGACCGTCGCCTAGTACCGCATGACAAATGGCGTCGAATCCCAGGTTTTCGTCGGTCACTTCGATGCCGCGCAAAGCGCGATAGGTGTGAGAGTGCATTTCGTCGTCAAGAACGAACCCTTCGAAACTGGCGCCCAGCAAGGATGCGGTCATGCCCGAGCTTTCGTAGATCAGATTGCCGCCAGCCAGCGCTGCAGCCAGCGAGGTCATTCCTTTCTCGGCTCCGTACTGTGCGTCGACAGCTTTCGCATCAGTCATCGAGGCGGCCACACCCGAAGGCAGCCCCAGCGCGTTGGTGATCTGCGCCGACGCCGCGTTCAGGATGGCGGTCTCACCGCTGCCGCCTGCGAAAGAACCGGTGCGCAAATCGACGATGAAAGGCCAGTTGGAAAACACCATCGGAAAGCCGGGTTTGATCGCATTGACCATAACAAGGCTGGCCAGTGTCTCGGCCAAAGATTGCGCCAGAAACCCGGCAAGTGTTGCAGGGGCGGTGGCGCCTGCCTGTGCAGCGGTAATGCAGGACATCGGGATATTATGGGCGATACATTCATAGACAACGTCCACCGCATCTTCGCCATAACGCAGTGGTGAAATCACCGGACTTATGTGGGCTTTCAGGAACGGCCGCTTGGCAAACTCGCCTGGCCCGCCTGCAACGATGTCGAGCATTTCGACGATCGGGGCCACATGTTCGGCAAGGGTAAACGACGTGGCAATCGGTTTGGTGGTATTGCGAACCAGAGCGTAAACCGTGTTCGCGTCCAGATCGAAAACATCTGGCAGATCAGTCGCGACACAGCAGCGCGTAAACCAGCTGACATTGGCCAGCGTATCCTGAAGCCGCGTGAAATCATGCAGATCGGCCAGCGTGGACGGGCGATAGTGGCCGCTCTCCAGATCCAGCGTCTGCACCGCCGCACCGCCGGTACCAAAGAACACACGATTTCCGCCCACTTCGATCGAGCGCGCTTCGTCCCGGCCATGAAACGAGAAAGTCTTGGCAGCGGACCCAATAGCGTCTTCAACCATGTTTCGAGGAAATAGCAGCCGCCCTTGCTGTCCGGATTGTGCACCGGCTAACCGCAGATCGTTGGCCAGCCTGTCCGGGACCTCGCCCATGCCGAGAGTTTCCAGAAGCCTTAAGGCGGTATTGTATATTTGTTTGACTTCGGATTGTGTCAAAGGTTGAAAGCGACCACCGGCTTGCCCGGGGGGGCACGGATCTATGGCGGGCTCTGCTGCGCGTTGCGCAAGACGCGCATTTCGACCGCTTCTTTTACTGCCCTTTGACAACGCCCAATCCTTTTCATGTCAGAAGTCCCGGAACCGTAAAGGGCGATGCGGAGTCTCTGCAAAAGGGAAATGCGCCTTTCAGAATCCTCAATCGTAGTTTCGATTTTTCAGCACAAGCCATTCGTAAGCTGTTGCGAAGACCCGTTTTCAGCAAAACCTATTGGGGTTCAGAGGAGCAAAGCCAATGAAGTCGCGGACAAAAGTAGTGGTAATTGGTGGCGGGATCGCAGGGTGCTCAACTCTGTATCACCTGACGCAAGAAGGATGGGCAGATGTCGTCCTGGTCGAACGAAACGAGTTGACCTCTGGTACCACCTGGCATTCAGCCGCGCAGGTGACGAATTTTGGAACAAACCAGACCATGGTTGGACTGAAATCCCATTCGATCAAACTGTACCAAGACCTGTCTGCGAATCCCGACTATCCCATCAATTACCACCATGGTGACGGCGGAATCAGGTTGGCGAACACCCAAGCGCAAATGCAGGGATACCGACATTTCGCTTCGATGGCCCGGGGTATGGATGTCCATTTCGAGGTTATTGATGCCGAAGAATGCGCTCGGCGGCACCCTCTGATCTCGACCGAAAACCTAATTGGCGGGCTGTGGGATCCTTTGGACGGGGATATTGATCCGGCTCAGCTGTGTCAGGCGTTGGCCCGGGCCGCACGTTTGGCCGGGGCCGAGGTGTACCGGAATACCCCGGTTGTCGGGTTGACCCAACACAAGGATGACACCTGGACGGTGCAGACCGAACACGGTGATATCGACTGTGACATCGTGGTGAATGCCTGCGGATATCGTGTAAACGAAGTGGGCGCCATGATGGGGATACACCACCCCGTCGCCTCGATGGAGCATCAGTATTTCCTGACCGACGAGATTCCGGCAATCCGTGACGCGGGCCACAGAATGCCTTTGCTGCGCTGCCCAATCAGCGATTTCTATTGCCGGCAAGAGAAGAACGGCCTCTTGCTGGGGTTCTATGAGCAGGACTGCAAAACCTGGGGCATGGACGGGATCGATCCAAACTTTGTCAATGCTCTGTGCCCGGACGATCTGGACCGAGTGTCGGATGTGCTGGAGGGCGCTTTTGCCCGGATGCCTGCGCTGTTGGAGGCCGGAATTCACACCATCGTCAACGGGCCGATCACCTACACGATTGATGGTGCGCCGCTTGTCGGGCCGATCCCGGGCAAGCGCAACGCCTTCTGTATCATCGGCCTGCGGGCGGGGTTGGGTGAGGGCGGTGGCCATGGTTGGCTGTTGGCCCAGCAGATTGTGCATGGAGAGGCCTGTTATGACACCTGGTGCCTGGACCCGCGCCGGTTCACTGGCCACGCGAATGTGGAATTGACGGCGCTGAAGGCAGTTGAGGATTATCAGAACGAGTTCCGCTTTCATCTTCCCCATGAACACCGCCCCGCAGGAAGGCCTGCCAAGACCACGGCGCTGACGCCGGTTCTGGCGGCTGAGGGGGCCGAATTCACCGTCGTCAATGGATGGGAGCGGGTGGATTACATCAAGCCTGACCCCGGTTTTGAACCAACCCTCAGTTTCGATTTTGACGAAACCTTTGATCTAGTCGCGGCCGAGGTGGCAAATGTTCAGTCCAATGTCGGCCTGTCCGAAGTGAATGGCTTCAACCGTATCGAGATCACCGGGGCGGATCGGCATGCTTTTCTGGACCGGCTGTTTTGTGGTGCCGTCACGCGTCGCGACGGCAGGGTTGGGCTGGGCTATCTTTTGAACCACCACGGAATGGTCAAAGCCGAAGCGACTGTGGCGAACCTGCCCGCCAGCGATCGCGGCCCTGCCCGGGTCTGGTATGGCTCGGCGGCGGCAAGTGAATTCCACGATATGGATTGGCTAAAGCAGAACCGCCACCCCGATGAAGACGTGCATTTACGCAGTCTGACCAACGACTACACCATTCTGATCCTTGCCGGCCCGAAATCACGTGATGTGCTGGCGTCCTGCGCGCGCGGTGATTGGTCCCCGCTGGCTTTTCCATGGCTGAGCGTCAGGGAGTGCTTTGTTGGGTTCGCTCAGGCAACGGTGATGGCGGTAAGTTTTTCTGGCGAACTTGCATATGAAATCCACGTTCCCAACCCTTCGCTTTATAGCGCATATCTGGCGCTGCGGCGGGCTGGAGAGCGCTTCGGCCTCAAGCTGTTTGGCGCTCGGGCGATCGATTCCATGCGGATGGAAAAGACGTTCCTGCACTGGAAGGCTGATTTGATCACCGAGTTTGATCCTTTTGAAACAGGTCTGAATCGGTTTGTGAGGTTGGAAAAGGGCGACTTCATCGGGCGCGATGCCCTGCTGAACCGTGATGCTGATGGGCCGCGCAGAAAACTCGTGCCGCTCCGGTTGGAAACCGAACAGGGATCTGCCCATGCCGGGGCTTCGCTGATGCTGGGTGACACGATTGTCGGAACAATCACCTCGGGCGAGTGGGGACATCGCACCGGCCTCAATCTTGCCCATGGATTTGTCGATCCGTCACTTGCAGAAATCGGGTGCAAGATAGAGTTGGATCACTGTGGAATACGGGTCAACGCAACGGTGATCGCACCTTCGCCCTATGACCCGGACCATAGCAGGCTCCGGGCTTGACGCAGAACGGGTTGCAAGTTCCTCATTGCAATGAGGGGCGTTCTTTGTTTCGCTAGTTTTGATGTAATCGAAACAACGGACTGTAAATGTGCCAAAGTCGCTAAGCCTCCGCTGGCTGGAAGTTTTTCAGTTGGTCGCAAAGTCAGGATCGATCCAACAGGTCGCATCGGAAACCGGTTTGTCTATCAGCACAGTTTCCAATCATCTACGAAGCCTTGAGACCGCGTTGGGCATTGATTTGGTGGATCACGGGCGTCGTCCAATGGGTCTGACACCTGCCGGTGAAGTCTATGCGCGCCATGTCCGCGATGGGCTGATCGTTTTGAAAAAGGCCGAGGCGGAGATCCGGTCGGGTAACTGGCGCCATGCGACGGATTTGAGGCTGGCACTGATTGATGATTTCGACAATCAAATCTCGCCAGACTTGTTTCGGTTTCTTGCGCATGCTTTGCCGCGCTGCAGTTTTCGGCATTTCACACGCCCCAGCCATGAGATCATTGCCAAGTTACAGGAACACAAGCTGGATGCAGGGGTGGCGACCCGACCGTTCGAACGGACCGAGGGCCTGATCGAATACCCGTTGATGCGCGACCCTTTTATCGTTGTTTTGCCCGGAGCGTTCAGTGGCATGCCCGAGGAGATGTTTTCATCAAACGCAGAATTGCCGTTGCTGCGCTATTCGCGTGATTACGTGATCGGCAAGCAAATTGAGATACAGCTCAGGCGAGGTAAATTTGATCTGCCCAACAGGTTCGAACTGGAATGCAATCAGTCGATCATAGGATTGGTCGCTGAAGGCACCGGTTGGACCATCACCACGGCCGCAAGTTTTCATAGGGCCCACAGATTTCACGACCAAGTTCGGGTGGTGCCATTCCCCGGCCGAAACTTTGTAAGAACAGTGTCTTTATTCACGACCGACGTATACCCCGAGACCACTTCGAAGCTAATCCAGAGAGCGATGGGAAAGCTCATCCGTCAACATTTTACCGACCCGATGTGCGCAAGTCACGCCTGGTTGAAAGGTGAGTTTCGCACCATGGAAAACGAGGCCGCCTGAAGTCAGCCGGGTCGCCCCAGCGATTGGCGTTCGACCAAATTGGTTCGCAACTGTACATTGCAACTTTCGGTGGGCTTTTCGATCAATCCAACCAGTTCCAGCGCAGCCCGTCGACCCATTTCCCGATGTGGGACATGCACGGTCGTCAAGCCTGGATCGGTGATCTGCGCCAGTTCGATATCGTCGAACCCTGTGACGGAGACGTCCTGAGGAACTCTAAGCCCCATCTCCTTGGCCCGGCGCGACGCACCGATAGCCAGAACATCGTTCCCGCACAGCACCGCTGTTGGTCGATCTTGCCGAGACATCAGACGGGAAAACGCCTCTGCCCCGTTTTCGATTTCATATGGCGTTTCTACGATCGTCAGCCGGTCATTTGGGATGTTGTTGCGGCGCATTGCTTCTTGCACCCCTTCGATCCTCAGTCGGGCACGGTCGTTTCCGGTGCTGACACCAGAAATCATACCCAGAGTTCGGTGACCCAGCTTGATCACTTGATTTGCCAGTTCGGCCATGGCCGCACGGTTGTCAAATCCGACCGAAGGGACTGGTGCGTCTGCCTGAAACGACCACGCTATCAGAACCGGAATCCTGCGCTTTGCGAGATAGTCATAGATCCGCGAGTCTCGATCATGCCCGATCAGCAGCAACCCATCCGCCCCCCGTGCGACCAGGTTGCGTATCTGCTCTTCTTCGATCTCAGGCTGATAGGCCGAACTAGAGACAAGCAGGGTATAGCCATGCTGGCGCAGCTCTTCCTGAAAGGCCTGAAGTCCACGCGCAAAGATCGCGTTTTCCATGGTGGGAATGATGGCGCCGATGGTGTGCGATCGTCTGGCAGCCATAACACGTGCGGCAAAATTTGGCGTGTATCCCAAAGCGTCAACGGCAGACTGAACCCGATCACGCGTAGCCTGCACCACCAGGCTCGGAGAATTGAGGCAACGTGAAACCGTGGCGGTCGATACGCCCGCGAGTTTCGCAACATCCTCCAGGGTCGGTGCAGTTTTTGCCTTTGGCATTGTCAAACCTGAAATTTGATTTTGCAAATATGTGTAAGCTCTGCGCCGTTCAGGTGAAAGCGAAATGTAACCGCTTACAGAGATTGATTGCTTTGTCGCAGGCAAACCGATGCTGGCTTGGCTCAGGAAAATACCAACCCGTCGCGATTTTGTGGATGGATATTCAGAATGTAGAAACTTCAAGTATAAAATATTTTTACTTGAAGGGATGCGCCACCTGGTCTAGCGTTTCAGGTAAAGCTGCGAATGGGGGGAAGGTAACGATGCGTGTTGCATGTCTCGGCGGCGGGCCGGCTGGCCTCTATTTCGGGATTTCAATGAAGCTCCGCGATCCGGATGCCGAAGTGGTTGTTATCGAGCGAAACCGCCCGGATGACACCTTTGGCTGGGGCGTCGTGTTGTCAGATGAGACGCTGGATAATCTTGCAGCCAATGACGCAGCCAGCGCGGCGGTGATACGTAAACACTTTGCCTATTGGGATGACGTAGCACTTGTGCATAAAGGTCAGCGCACCGTGTCCAGCGGCCACGGATTTTGCGGGATCGGACGCAAGCAACTGCTGCTCATTTTGCAAGACCGAGCGCGCGAGCTTGGTGTCGAGATGCGCTTTGAGACCGAGGCGGCATCAGCCTCGGACTATATGATGAACTTCGACGTCGTTGTGGCTTCGGACGGGCTGAACTCCAAATCACGGGCCGAGTTCGCAGATGTTTTTCGACCCGATATAGACCAACGACGGTGTCAGTTCGTCTGGCTGGGTACGCATCAGAAGTTTGACGACGCCTTCACCTTTATTTTTGAGGAAACGCCAAAGGGCTGGGTCTGGGCACATGCCTATCAGTTCGACCGGGATACGGCGACTTTCATCGTGGAATGCTCGCAACAGACCTTCGATGCTTTTGGGTTTGGTGAGATGACCAAGCAAGAGTCCATCGCTTTGTGCGAAGACATTTTCAAAGATCATTTGGGCGGCCATCCCTTGATGAGCAATGCCAGTCATATCCGCGGCTCGGCCTGGCTGCGGTTTCCTAGGGTCTTGTGCGAAAAATGGAGTTACAAAAACCTGGTATTGCTGGGAGATGCCGCAGCGACTGCACATTTTTCCATTGGCTCGGGAACAAAGCTGGCACTGGAAAGCGCTATAGCGCTGGCTGACTTCCTCCATAAAGAAGTTACGCTTGAAGCGGCTTTCGCGCGGTATGAGGACGAGCGTCGTCTTGAAGTGTTGCGCCTGCAATCGGCAGCGCGGAACTCGGTCGAATGGTTCGAGAATGTCGAACGTTACCTCGATCAGGATTCGGTTCAGTTGAATTACGCGATGCTGACACGGTCTCAGCGGATCAGCCACGAGAACCTGCGCCAACGCGATGCCAACTGGCTGGGGCATGCCGAGGCATGGTTCATGCAACAGTCTGGGGGCGCGGTTGATGGTCCGGCCCGGCCCCCGATGTTTGCGCCATTTCGCCTGCGGGGGATGCAGTTGAAGAACCGGATCGTGGTGTCACCCATGGCGCAGTACAAGGCGGTTGATGGGTGCCCGGTTGACTGGCACCTGATCCATTACGGTGAAAGGGCCAAAGGTGGCGCCGGGCTGGTATACACCGAAATGACCTGTGTCAGCGCCGAAGGCCGGATCACCCCAGGATGCCCGGGGCTTTATGAGCCCGAACACGAGGCCGCATGGGCTCGACTCACCGAATTTGTCCATGCGGAAACCGACGCCAAAATATGCTGTCAAATCGGCCATTCGGGCCGCAAAGGTTCAACCTGCATCGGGTGGGAAGGAATGGACCAGCCGCTGAAGGAAAGAAACTGGCCTTTGATATCAGCTTCGGCGATCCCTTGGTCCGACGGTAACGCTGTGCCCAGCGCGATGGATCGTGCAGATATGGATAGGGTCACGTCCCAATTTGTGACCGCAACCCGGATGGCAGATCGTGCTGGGTTTGACATGATCGAACTGCATGCGGCGCATGGCTACCTCATCTCGTCCTTTATCTCTCCTTTGTCGAACACGCGCGACGACATGTATGGGGGCAGTCTTGAAAACCGTATGCGTTATCCGCTTGAAGTTTTTTCAGCTATGCGGTCGATCTGGCCCAAAGATAAGCCGATGGCGGTGCGCATTTCTGCCAATGACTGGGTCGGACCTACTGGCGTGACGCCGCAACAAGCTGTGGATATAGCGGCGATGTTCGATGCGGCGGGTGCAGATATAGTGGATGTTTCCGCCGGGCAGACTTCGACCGATGCTAACCCGGTTTACGGCCGTATGTTCCAGACCCCTTTCGCGGACCGCATTAGAAACGAATGCGGCATCAGTACTATGGCGGTGGGGAACATCTATGAAGCCGATCACGTAAATTCGATTCTCATGGCCGGTCGTGCAGATCTGGTGTGCCTTGCCCGGCCTCATCTGGACGATCCGTACTGGACCTTGCACGCGGCTACGGCGTTGGGGGATCGGCAGGAAACTTGGCCCCGCCCCTATGAGGCCGGACGGGATCAGGCTTGGCGCCTGGCAGATCGCATGGCGGAAACGGCGGGTGAAGTATGAAACATGTCGTCATAACCGGCGGCGGCACCGGCGTCGGTGCGGCTATAGCCAAAGATTTCGCGAATGGCGGAGCAGCCGTTACCATTTTGGGCCGTACAGAGGCCAAGCTGCAGCAGCAAGCCTTGCCGTATGTCCTTTGTGATGTGACCGATGACAAGCAAGTCCGAGCTGCTATTGAAACAGCACGGGCAGAACGCGGCCCGATTTCAATAGCGATTGCGAATGCCGGCGCGGCCCATTCGCTTCCGTTTCATCGGATGACAGCCGATGATCTGCGGACCCTGACGGATGTGAATCTGGTGGGTGTTTTCAATCTATGGCAGGCGGTTTTGCCTGACATGCAAGCCGCTGGAACGGGCCGTCTGATTGCCATCGCGTCCACCGCCGGATTGAAGGGCTATCCTTATGTTTCCGGCTATTGTGCGACAAAACATGCGGTGGTCGGGCTGACGCGGTCTCTGGCGGTCGAACTTGCGGCGACGGGCATCACTGTCAATGCGGTTTGCCCGGGGTTTGTGGAAACGCCGATGTTGGATCGCTCGATTGCGAACATCGTCGAGAAGACAGGAATGAGCTCAGAAAATGCGGTGAAAAGCCTGAAAAAGATAAACCCACAGGGTCGTTTCATCCAGGTCGAAGACGTAGCAGGTGCCGTGCGGTGGTTGTGCTCGGATGCGGCAAATTCAGTCAATGGCCACGCGCTTAGCCTGTCCGGAGGCGAGATATGAACCCAAACCCGCTTCAAGCACCATTGGAAGATCCATCCAAAGAGAGGTTGCGGTTATGGCTGCGGCTGCTCAAGACCACGCGTGGCATCGAGGCGGCACTAAGAGAGAACCTCAGAGTAGAGTTTGACACGACACTGCCGCGTTTTGACGTGATGGCAGCCCTGTCGAGGTTCGAAGATGGGCTGAAGATGAGCGAAATCTCGGGTGCGCTGCGCGTTTCGAACGGGAATGTGACCGGAATCGTGGATCGGCTGGCTGATGACGGCCTGCTCGTGCGCGTACCTGTGCCTGGGGATCGTCGTGCCCATCGCGTGCGCATGACACAAAAAGGATGCGAGGAATTCGCACGTCAGGCTGCGGCGCATGAGGCGTGGATATCCGATATGCTTGGCCAGTTTTCCGCCGAGGACGCCCGCACTCTGACAACCGAGCTCACTATTTCGGAGGAAATCGATGGCCAGTGACGTCAAACATTTTCGCTGCGAAATCCGGAACCGGGTTGCAACGATTGCACTGAACCGACCAGAGCGTAAGAACCCTTTGACCTTCGAAAGCTATGCCGAACTGCGCGATTGGTTCAGGGATTTGGTCTATTCAGAAGCGGTGGATGCAGTGGTGTTCGCCTCAAATGGTGGCAATTTCAGCTCGGGCGGCGATGTGCACGATATCATCGGTCCGCTAACGCGCATGAAGATGAAGGACCTGTTGCTCTTCACGCGAATGACCGGAGATCTCGTCAAGGCGATTGTGAATTGTGGCAAGCCGGTGATTGCTGCAGTGGACGGTATTTGCGTGGGGGCCGGGGCCATCATCGCTATGGCTGCGGATTTGCGTATCGCCACCCCGCAGGCCAAATGTGCATTCCTGTTCACGCGGGTGGGGCTGGCAGGGTGCGATATGGGGGCCTGCGCCATCCTACCCCGTATCATCGGGCAGGGGCGTACGGCCGAACTGCTCTATACCGGACGCAGCATGACCGCTGATGAGGGGCTTTCCTGGGGGTTCTACAATGCGGTGGTTGATCCATCCGAGCTTGACGCTACCGCGCAATCTCTGGCTGACCGTATCGTGGCTGGCCCCAATTTTGCGCATATGATGACCAAGACCATGCTGGCGCAGGAGTGGTCTATGTCGATCGAACAGGCAATCGAAGCAGAGGCGCAGGCCCAGGCGATCTGTATGCAAACCGGAGATTTTGAACGCGCCTACAAGGCCTTTGTTGCAAAAGACAAACCAGTATTCGAGGGCGATTGATGGCAGATCAGAGCTTTCTTTCGTGGCCATTCTTTGACCCTCATCACCGGGGCTGGGCGGATCGGGTGCAAGACGTCGCTCGGGGACTAGCTATTGACCATGGCGACCCGGACCAGGCTTGTCGCGATCTGGTCCGCCAGCTGGGCGACGCAGGGCTGCTGCAGCCTACTTCGGACGAAAGCGGCCATTTGGATGTCAGGACGCTGTGCCTCAGCCGTGAAACACTTGCCCGCCATGATGGGTTGGCCGATTTCGCCTTTGCAATGCAGGGGCTTGGAACCGGTGCGATCTCGTTGTTCGGCTCAAAAGGCCAAAAGGCGCATTGGCTGCCGCAAACGCGCTCTGGTCAGGCTATCGCGGCCTTTGCATTGACTGAACCTCAATCGGGGTCGGATGTGGCAAATTCGACAATGACGGCTATCCGTGATGGCAACGACTTTGTCCTGAATGGTGAAAAGACATGGATATCGAACGGGGGTATCGCAGATGTCTACACCCTGTTCGCCCGTACTGGCGAGGCACCCGGGGCCAAAGGGTTGTCAGCTTTTATCATCACTCCTGATCTGAAGGGTTTCGAAGTTGTCGGGCGACTGGACACAATCGCGCCACACCCATTGGCGACGTTGCGTTTCAATGATTTGCGTGTGCCGGCTAGCGCGATGATCGGTCAAGCTGGCGCAGGATTTCGTATTGCAATGTCTGTGCTGGACCTGTTCCGCCCGACGGTGGCCGCCGCTGCGCTGGGATTTGCACGACGCGCGCTGGATGAGGCGCTGACACGGGTATCGGAACGGCAGGTGCAAGGCGCCCCGTTGTTTGATTTGCAGATGGTGCAGGGACACATCGCCGAGATGGCATTAGATGTCGATGCTTCGGCGCTTTTGATCTATCGGGCAGCGTGGGCCAAGGACAGCGGAGCGGCGCGCATCACACGTGAGGCGGCGATGGCCAAGCTGTTTGCTACCGATCAGGCGCAGTTGATTATCGACAAGGCGGTTCAGTTGTTTGGTGGCGACGGGGTGCGTTCTGGGATGGCGGTAGAATCTCTGTACCGAGAAATCCGTGCCTTGCGCATCTACGAGGGCGCCTCGGACGTTCAAAAAGTAATTATTGCACGTCAGACGATGGCCGCGCACATGGAGGGAAGGTGATGCTTGGACCGTCTGCACATACCGACACGTTCAGCCGCGATAACCTGCCCCCCCAGGATCAGTGGCCCGACTTCCTGTTGGCGGGTTTTGCATATTCCGATCATGTGAATGCAGCATATGAGCTGACCGATGCCATGGTTGCCAAGGGCTTTGGTGATCATACCGCTTTGATCGGCAATGGTCGGCAACGAACATATAAAGAGCTCAGCGACTGGACCAACAGGCTGGCACATGTATTGGTCGATGACTTGGGGGTCGAGCCGGGAAACCGGGTGCTGATCCGATCGGCTAACAATCCGGCAATGGTTGCGTGCTGGCTTGCCGCAACCAAGGTGGGAGCGGTTGTCGTCAATACTATGCCGATGTTGCGCGCTGCAGAACTGATGAAAACTGTCGATAAGGCGGAAATCCAGTTTGCATTATGTGATACCCGGCTGATCGACGAAATGCAGTCCTGCGCCAGTGATAGCCGGTTCCTGCAGCGGGTTGTCGGGTTCGACGGAACTTCAAACCACGATGCCGAGCTTGATCGTCTAGCACTTGAAAAACCGGTACAGTTCGATTGCGTTAAAACCGGGCGCGACGACGTGGCCTTGTTGGGTTTCACCTCCGGCTCGACAGGTGAGCCCAAGGCCACCATGCATTTTCACAGAGATATTCTGATCATTGCCGACAGCTATGCGCGTGAGGTGTTGCAGGTCGTTCCGGAGGACGTTTTTGTTGGTTCTCCACCTTTGGCCTTCACATTCGGGTTGGGTGGTCTGGCGGTGTTTCCGTTGCGGTTCGGCGCGACTGCAACCCTGTTAGAACAAGCCTCGCCTGCGGGCATGATCGAGATAATCGAAAAATACAAAGCGACTGTCTGTTTCACTGCGCCAACCGCCTATCGGGTCATGCTGCAGGCGATGGATGACGGTGTAGATCTGTCTAGTCTGCGTGCGGCTGTGTCGGCGGGCGAGACCTTACCGCAGCCAATCTATGACGAGTGGATTTCCAAGACAGGCAAACCAATGCTCGACGGGATCGGCGCGACCGAGATGTTGCACATCTTTATTTCAAACCGGTTTGACGATCACCGCCCAGCCAGTACCGGCAGGCCGGTTACCGGATATGAGGCCAAAGTACTAAACCCAGACGGAACTGAAGCTGCAGTTGGGGATATCGGACGCCTGGCTGTTCGTGGTCCGACAGGGTGCCGGTATCTGAATGATAAGCGGCAGGCGGGTTATGTGACAGATGGGTGGAATATCACTGGTGACAGCTTTTATCGGGACGCAGAGGGGTATTTTCATTTTTCTGCGCGCAATGACGACATGATTATCTCGGCCGGATACAACATAGCCGGACCCGAAGTCGAAGCCGCACTTCTGGCGCATGAAGCCGTTGCGGAATGCGCGGTGATCGGCGTCCCAGATGCTGAGAGGGGTCATATTGTCCAAGCACATGTTATTCTGGCTTCAGGTACGGCTGATGACGCTATGCGCGAAGCCCTTCAGGCTCATGTGAAATCTATGATTGCCCCGTATAAATACCCGCGCTCGATCCGGTTCTGCGATGGTTTGCCCAAAACCGCGACCGGAAAAATCCAGCGTTTCCGCCTGAAATCATGATCAATATATGTAGAATATAGCGGGCAGAAAGAATGTAAGAAAAAGACCGAATTGCCAAAGGCATAGACCGAACGTTGAGAATAATGACATAAATCGCGTTCATAGGGCCAACGAAGGGAGAAGACGATGAAGAGACTATTGGCGGCTGCAGCGATCACCGCGCTGTGCGCGACGGGTGTTACAGCGGAAGTTAAGGTGGGGATGATCACAACGCTTTCAGGCGGCGGGGCCGGTTTGGGCATCGACGTACGGGATGGGTTCATGCTTGCGATTGCTCAATCGGGGCGGAATGATATCGAGGTGGTGATCGAAGACGACCAGCGCAAACCGGATATCGCGGTACAGCTGTCAGACAAGATGATCCAATCCGAACGTGTAGATGTGATGACCGGTATCATCTGGTCAAACCTGGCGATGGCGGTTGTGCCAGCCGCCGTGAACCAGGACGTTTTCTATCTGTCACCCAATGCGGGCCCGTCACCTCTGGCGGGGAAGGGCTGTCACCAGAACTATTTCAACGTTGCCTGGCAGAACGACAACCTGCACGAGGCCGCGGGCGCATACGCCAATGGTGCGGGTTACAAGAGCAGCTTCATACTTGCTCCGAATTACCCGGCGGGTGTCGACGCGCTGACTGGCTATAAACGCTTTTTCGAAGGTGATCTGGCCGGTGAGATCTATACCGAGCTTGGCCAGACTGATTACGCAGCTGAAATCGCGCAAATCCGCGCAAGCGATGCGGATAGCGTCTTTTTCTTCCTGCCCGGCGGGATGGGGATTTCGTTTCTGAAGCAATATGCCGACAGCGGGATCGATCTTCCAGTTGTTGGCCCAGCCTTCAGCTTTGATCAGGGCATTCTGCAGGCGGTAGGCGATGCGGCGCTGGGCGTGGTGAACACTTCGCAGTGGAACAAGGATATCGACAACCCGACCAACGCTGCCTTTGTTGAAAGCTTTCAGGCAGAATACGGACGTCTGCCCTCGCTTTACGCCAGTCAGGGATTCGATACCGCCAACCTGTTGCTTGCCGCGCTTGACAAGGCTGACCCGTCAGATGCGGATGCCTTCCGCGAGGCGCTGAGGGCGGCGGACTTCAACAGCACACGAGGGGATTTCAGCTTTGGCCCGAACCATCATCCGGTTCAGACCATCTATGCGCGCGAAGTGATCAAAGAAGGTGATGTATTTACCAATAAGATCCTTGGCGTAGCTCTTGAAAACCACTCTGATGCCTACGCGGCCGAGTGCAAAATGTAACTGAATTTCTGCCTGCCCCTAAAAGTGGGGCGGGCAGATCACCGGAGTTTCCATGTCCTCGATCCTGATTATCGAGCAGATCCTGAACGGGCTGCAGTTCGGCGTCATGTTGTTTTTGATGGCTGCTGGCCTGACGCTGATCTTCGGGGTGATGGGCCTGATCAACCTGGCCCATGGCTCTTTGTACATGGTGGGTGCATTTGCCGCTGCAGCTGTTGCAGGGGCGACCGGGTCATTTCTGCTTGCTCTGATTGCTGCTCTGGCTGCGGCCGCACTGGCAGGGGTGATCGTAGAAATGCTCGTTATCCGGCGGCTTTATCAGGCACCACATTTGGATCAGGTTCTGGCCACCTTTGCACTGATCCTGATCTTTTCCGAAGGGACAAGGTGGGTCTTTGGGTCTTTCCCATTGTTCCTGGATATTCCAGCGGCACTTTCGGGTCCGATCACGCTGCAGGGCGGGATCGAATATCCCCTCTATCGCCTAACCCTGATCGGGATTGGTCTTGCTGTTGCAGTAGGTTTGTGGGCCCTGATCGAACGCACGCGTTTGGGTGTGCAGATACGGGCCGGTAAGAACGACCGGGAAATGATTGCCGCACTGGGCGTCGACATCTCGAAACTTTATACGTTGGTATTTGCACTAGGGGCGGGGCTGGCGGGGCTTGCCGGTGCTTTGGTTGGGGCAATTCAGTCGGTACAGGTGGGCATGGGTGAACCTGTTCTGATCCTGGCCTTCGTGGTTATCGTAATCGGTGGCATAGGCTCGGTTCGAGGGGCGTTCATCGGGGCGCTGTTGGTTGGGCTAACCGACACGCTGGGCGGGGTTTTCCTGCCCGAGCTGTTCAAACTGTTCATGGAACCGGGAGCCGCTCAGAAAAGCGGCTCGGCTCTGGCATCAATGGGAATCTATGTCCTGATGGGATTGGTCCTGATCTGGCGCCCAACAGGTCTGTTCGGAGCCCGCGCATGAGAATGAATGAAAGATACATCAATGGCCTGATGATCGCCGGCCTGCTGGCGCTGCCCCTTTGGGCGCTGGCCGCGGACCAGCCCTTCACAATCACGCTTGTGACGCGGGCGGTGATCTTGGCGCTTGCAGCGGTTGGTCTGAATGTCATCCTGGGAATTGGGGGGTTGGTCAGCTTTGGCCATGCTGTTTTCTTCGGGATCGGCGGCTATGCGATGGGCATTCTGACCTATCACGCGCAGACCTACACGGCACTGGATCTGGGCTTGATTTCTATCGAAGGCAGTAAATCCATGCCCGTGATCTGGATAGTTGCGATGCTTACTTCGGGCATTGCTGCCTTTTTCGTCGGTCTTCTGTCCCTAAGAACGTCAGGCGTTTATTTCATCATGATTACGCTGGCCTTCGGACAGATGTTTTACTACTTCGCGATTTCTTGGGCGCAATACGGGGGCGAAGACGGATTATCCATCTATGTTCGCAACGGTTTTCCCGGCCTCAACACATTGGATCCGATCCAGTTTTACGGCATCTGTTTCGCGCTGCTATGTCTCGTCCTGTTCCTGTTTGCGCGGATGCAAGCCGCGCCATTCGGGCTGGCTCTTAATGCGACACGGCAATCTACGGCGCGAGTCGAGACTGTGGGATTGAACCCCATGCGGCTGAAACATCTGGCCTTTGTTCTGTCCGGCGCTGTCACTGGTCTGGCCGGGGCGCTGTTTGCCGATCTCAACCGGTTCGTTTCGCCGTCTATGTTCAGTTGGCAGCTTTCGGGCGAATTGATTGTGCTGATAATCATCGGAGGTGTCGGACGCCTGATGGGTCCGGTAATTGGGGCTTGCGTGTTTGTCGCGCTCGAGCATTTTCTGGGTGAACTAACCGATTTCTGGCATGTATATTTGGGTATTGTTCTGCTGTGCATCGTTCTGTTTGGTCGCGGTGGCCTGATTGGGCTGCTAACCGGGAAAGAGGGGGCACATGTCTGATCCCGTCCTTGCCACCGAGAGTCTGAACAAAAGCTTTGGTGCGTTAAAGGCTACGGATAACGTCTCGATTGACCTCAGGCCAGGAGAGATCCACGCCATCATTGGTCCGAATGGAGCGGGAAAATCCACGTTGATCCAGCAGATCTGCGGAGGTTTGCAACCGGATTCGGGGCGTGTTTTGCTGTGCGGACAGGATGTGTCGGACCTTGGCACGCAAAAGCGGGCAAGGGCAGGGATGGGGCGGACGTTCCAGATATCGGAACTGTGCATGGAAGATACGGTTCTGGAAAACGTCGTGTTGAGCGCCATGGGTGCGGAAAACCTCGTATGGCGGTTCTGGAAACCTGCCTTGAAACGGCCAGAGCTGCTCGAAAGGGCCGAGGCTGCGCTGGAAAGGGTGGGCCTGGGCGATGAACGCGAAACGCGTTGCGCAAATCTCAGCCATGGTCAACGCCGCCAGCTTGAAGTCGCCGTGGCTTTGACTTTGTCACCTAGGGTCTTTGTCATGGATGAACCGATGGCCGGGCTTGGCGCTGGAGGGTCCAAACGGTTGACCGGGTTTCTTGACGGTCTGCGGGAAGAGGCGCCCATCCTGCTTGTCGAACATGATATGGACGCCGTTTTTGCGCTGGCTGACCGGATCAGCGTATTGGTCTATGGCAAGGTGATTGCAACCGGGACGGCAGATGAAATCCGCGCAAGCCGTGAGGTGCGCGATGCCTATCTGGGGGATGAGGCATGACTTTGTTGCGGGTAGAAAACCTGACCGCGACATACGGCGTCAGTCAGGCTTTATTTGGTGTCGATCTTTCTCTGGCGCAGGGCGAGGTTACAGCCCTTATGGGGCGCAATGGGATGGGCAAGACCACGACTGTCAAAGCCATTTGCCGGATGATCCGGTCCGAGGGCACTCTGTCGCTGAACAATCAGAATCTGCACGCTCTACCCAGCTATAAGGTCGCGCGTCTTGGTGTCGGGCTGGTACCCGAGGGGCGCCGGTGCTTTGCCGACCTGACGGTCCGCGAGAATCTGATCGCCGCTGCCAGACCCGGCGAGTGGACATTGCAGAAGGTGGCTGAACTGTTCCCACGGCTAGAGGAACGTCAGGGCCAAAGGGCAGCCTCACTATCCGGCGGAGAACAACAGATGCTGGCTATCGGGCGCGCCCTGATGACGAATCCGCAGCTCTTGATCCTCGATGAAGCAACCGAAGGGCTGGCTCCGATCGTGCGACAGGAAATCTGGTCGGTCTTGCATCGCCTAAAACAGGAAACCAATGTTTCGATCCTGTTGATCGACAAGTCTCTGAAAGAGTTGGCGCTGGTGTCTGACCGCGCGGTCATTCTTGAGCGCGGTAAAACAGTCTGGTCTGGCGCGATGGTGGATCTCGGTCATGACATCACAGAAAAATATGTGGGGGTCTGATGACTTTTGAATTCCACCAAAAGGTTCTGTTCAAACATTGCGACCCGGCGGGGATTGTCTTTTTCCCGCGCTATTTCGAGATGATCAATGATTGCGTTGAGACCTATTTCGATCAGGTGCTATGCAAACCGTTTGAAGAGATTCATCCTGTTGGCGCAGTGCCTACCGCACAGATACAAACCCGATTTTCAGCGCCCAGCCGTCACGGTGACCATTTGATATTCCGGATGAAGATCACAAAGATCGGACGCAGTTCAGCCGAATACTCGGTCGTGGCCAGTTGTGCGCAAGAGGAGCGACTGACAAGCGTAGCAACGCTTGTTCATGTAGATTCAAAGGGCGGTCCAACGGCCTGGCCCGCAGACATCCGTAAAAATCTCGAGGCATTCAGGGACGACGCGCTATGAGCCACAAGACAATTCACCCCGATGGCTGGTTGCCTGCCAAAGGATATGCCAATGGCGTTTTGACCAAAGATGGAACGTTACATATCGGCGGGCAAATAGGATGGGACGCGAACAAGAAATTTGTCAGCGGCGGGTTCATCGGACAGATGAAACAGGCGCTGAAGAATATCGTTGATATTGTCGAGGCCGCTGGTGGTTCGGCCGGCGATGTGACCCGCCTGACCTGGTTCGTAACTGACAAACGCGAATATCTGTCCCTGCAAGCCGAAGTTGGTGCCGCCTATCGTGAGGTTTTCGGCAGGCATTTTCCTGCGATGTCAATGATCATCGTGGCGGGTTTGGTCGAAGACGAGGCCTTGTTGGAAATTGAAGCGACAGCACATTTATCCTGAAGGCAAGCGACATTGAAACGGGCCCAGCGGAATGAATATGAGCGATTTTCACCATAGGAGGTGAGAATTCTGCCAAACTTCTTTTCTGAAATCACAGGGCCGCCGAAGCGAGTAGCAGCGGCCTAAATCGCGCTGGATTTAGTACTCGTACCAGAGTGAAAAGGCCAACGTGCAGGGCGTAACCAAGTCATTTGGGCGACCGATTGAATGGTGAGGGGAGACAAAGACAAACTTCCGCCGCTATTTCGTCAGATCAATCACAAATTCATCTTTCAAACAGATCCTCAACAAAACATGAGGGTCGACGCAGTGAATAGAGTCACAAGGCATCTAAGTCTCGAAAGACGGCGGTTGTCGCTGATTGCGGCTCTGGCTTTTGCCTCAGGTTTCGCTCTTTACTCACATATAGATGCAACGCGTTTCGGATTGCCCGTCCCGGTTGTTGTCGGCCTGATCTATATGGCTGTCATTGTATGCACGACGGCTCTATCCACCTATTTCCTTCCAGGCTTGCGCCGCGTCACGGATACGGTGGCGATGACGCGTCTGGCATTTGCTCTTTGGGTGGCCGGAACCCAAAGCCATGAGATCGCAGCCTCGCCCACAATCAGCGCCGCCGTTGTGGTAGGGGGCGCGATCTTCGTGTTGCAAACGGGTTCATTGGTTCAAAAGCTGGCCGGTAATCGACCGGATTTCGGCTTTGTCCCTTACATCGTTGGAAACACGCGCCTGTTTCTGGACTGGTTGGATAACGTAGGCGAATATCAGGGTGCCCGGGTCCAGCCTGTATTTGCCGGAAAGACGCCTCGAACGGTGGTCTGATGGCAAAACTCAGGTTTATTTGGTCAGCGTTGCACAGGCCGTCTGGGCCCATCTAAGGGCCAGAGGCGAAAGATGCGGCCCGACCTGTCTGAGAACCTTGGCATGATAGTCATTGATCCAGTCAATTTCTGACTGGATCAGCATATCTGGCATCAACATATCCGTCTGGATCGGGATCCAGGTCATGTTCGAGAACTCCAGAAATCCGTCATCTGCCTCGACAATCTCGAACAGGTTTTCGATGCGAATGCCGAACCTGCCGGCCTCGTAATATCCCGGCTCGATCGACATAACCATGCCAGGCATCAGGTCGACCGGGTTGTAAGGTTTGCCAATGCGCTGCGGATGTTCATGGACAGACAACCGGTGGCCAATTCCATGACCCGTACCGTGGTCATAATCCAATCCCAGATCCCACAGCGGGCGGCGACAGATTGCATCAATGTGATGGCCCTGTGTGCCTGCAGGAAAGCGCAGCGTGGCCAGAGCGTGAAAGGCCTTGAACACTGCGGTATAGGCCCGGTCATATCCATCAGGCCGCTGAGGCCCGAACGAAAAGCTGCGCGTGGCATCCGTTGTGCCGGTGTCGTACTGCCCCCCGGAATCCAGCAGGTATGTGCCCCGCGGTTGGATCGGAACGGTATTGTTGGCCTCGGTCGCGTAATGGCACATCGCGGCATTGCCATCGGCGGCCGAGATTGTGTTGAAGCTTTCGTGGATGAACCCATCCTGAGCGCGGCGGAAGGCCAATACCCGCTGTTCTGCTTCACGCTCGGTCACCGGTTCAGCCTGTTTCTGTACCTGAGCCGCCAGCCAGGCGCAGAATTCGGTCCAGGCGATCCCGTCCCGGATATGGCAAGCGCGCAACCCTTCCAGTTCCGTTGTATTCTTGCGGGCTTTGGTTTTGCTTAACAATCCGTTGATCGGCACGCCCTTCGCTCCGGTACGCTCCAGCACTTGTTTGACCGCCGTCGGCGAAAAATCAGGATCGAAAATCACGGCCTGGCCGGGCGCTGTGAGATCACTGAGTGTAGACAGAAAACCATCCGGCGCCTGAACCGAAACATTTTCCGGCATGTGGTCAGTGACATCGGCATCCAGTTTTTGGTCAGACACGAACCAGTGCACTTGGCCCGAGCTTTGCAACAGAAGGAAAGAGTTGGGAACAGGGTTGAAAGCCACGTCTGAGCCACGCACATTAAGCAGCCAGGCGATGTTGTCGGGCTGAGTTTCCACCAGCAAGTCGGCCTCTCGACGTGTTAGCTCAGTGGCCAGATCCGAGATCTTTTCACCCGCCGCCCGGCCCGAAAACTGAAGTGGAAATGGCTCGATCTGTCCTTGGGGGGCAGCGGGTTGGTCGGTCCAGATTGCATCGACCGGATTTGAAGGTGTCGCCACCATCGCGGCACCGCTGCCTTCCAGCCCGTGCTCAAATCGGTCAAACCAGACCGGCGGTAGGTGCATCGAGTCAAAGCCGATTTTCCATCCTTTCTGTGCAACGGCGGCCAGCCAGTATTCGGGCGGCTCGTTAAACAGATGATGGTGCGAGAAAACAGCCTCGGCACACTGGTTTGCAGCCTGCACCACATAGCGGCCATCGACAAATAAAGCGACAGTTTCGGGTGTGACGATGGCCATGCCTGCCGAGCCGCTGAAGCCAGTTACAAAGGCGAGGCGTTCATCATGAGGGGCAACATATTCGCCCTGATGTGCGTCGTAGCGGGGCACGATAAAGGCATCCAGACCTTGTGCTTTAAGCTCGGCGCGCAAGGCCGAAACAATCGCGGATCGGTCGGTTCCGGGGGCATCAAGCATCGGCATTTATCTCTTCAACATGGTGACAGGCGACCTCGCCACGATTTTCAAAAGGCAGCAGGGCAGGCACTTTGGTTTTGCATATGTTGCTGGCGTGAGGGCACCGGACATGGAATGGGCACCCTGAGGGCATGTTCAGCGGTGAAGGCAGCTCTCCATCAAGCCGCTTGACGGTGCCCCGGTTGTCGGGGTTCAGCGAAGGCGCGGCTGAAAGCAGAGCTTGGCTGTAAGGGTGGGAGGGGGCGGAAAACAAGGTTTCGCTGTCGCCGATTTCAACGATCCGCCCAAGGTAGATTACCGCGACCCGGTTTGAAACATGACGGACAAGCCGCAGGTCATGGGCCACAAACAGGATTGTCAGATCAAGTTCCCGCTGCAGGTCCAGCAACAGGTTTACCACCTGCGCCTGAACCGAAACATCTAGTGCCGAGACCAGTTCGTCCGCAATCAGAACTTCGGGTTCGACCGCCAATGCGCGCGCAATGGCGATCCGCTGACGCTGACCTCCGGAGAATTCGTGCGGCAGCTTGTCTTGCGCGTCCTTCGGAAGGCGGACCAGATCAAGCAACTCGGCCACACGGTCGGGAATTTCTGCTTCTGGGCGCATGTTGTGAACGCTCAGGGCTTCGGCCAGAATTTGCCCTGTCGTCATCCGGGGATTAAGCGATGAATAGGGGTCCTGGAACATCATCTGAACCCGGCGGTTATAGGTGCGGTCAGCTTTGATTTTGCCGTCGAATATGTCCTGACCTTCAAAGTGGATTGAACCGTCGCTGGGCTTATGAAGGCGCACGATACACCGGGCTAATGTGGACTTTCCACACCCGGACTCTCCGACGACACCCAGAGTTTCGCCGCGGGTCAGATCTAGGCTGACACCATTCAGCGCCCGTACTTCGCGACCAGGACGCCGCGAAATGACATCGCCGATGCTGCGGCCCATTGGGAACCGCAGATGCAGGTCGCGGATTTGCATCAGGGCAGTCATGCGGCGTTCCCTTGGGTTTTGGTTATCGGGTCGAAACAGGCGACCTGTCTATGATCGGTGATCAGGGTCATCGCTGGGCGCTCTTGCGTGCAGGCGTCTATGCAGGCGGTACAGCGCGGTGCAAACGCGCATCCGGCAGGCAGGGCATCCAGTGCCGGCGGCACTCCGGGAACAGAATATAGCGGCGTGCGAGGAGCGATGTTTTCGGGCACAGACCGCATCAGACCCACAGTGTAGGGGTGATGCGGTGACCGCAGCACATCGCGGACCGGCCCTTGTTCGACGATCCGTCCCGCATACATAACGGCCACGTTGTCGCAAGTCTGGGCAACCACGCCAAGATCATGGGTGACCAGCACAACCCCCATATCCATATCCTGCGCCAGTCGCAGGATCAGATCGAGGATCTGGGCCTGAATGGTCACGTCCAGAGCTGTGGTGGGTTCATCCGCCAGCAACAGTTTGGGTTCTGCGGCAAGCGCTATTGCGATCATGACCCGCTGGCGCATTCCGCCGGAAAATTGGTGAGGATAATCTTTCAAGCGTTGCGCTGCCGAGGGGATGCCGACAAGGTCCAGCATTTCGATTGCCCGATCCAAGCGCGCGGCGCGGGGCAGGTCGGTATGGGCGCGCAGGGTCTCTTCCAGTTGCAGTCCGACAGTCAGCAGAGGGTTCAGCGAAGTCATCGGTTCCTGAAAAATCATCGCGATTTCGCGACCCTGAAACCGACGAAGTGCCCTGTCTGACATGGATATCAGATCACGTCCATTCCAGCGCACCTGGCCGGTCACGTCGCCATAGCGGCGCGCCAGCCCCATGATCGAGCGCAACGTGACGCTCTTGCCCGACCCGCTTTCGCCGACCAGCCCCAAAACCTCACCCCGGTTCACGCCGAAACTGACATCGCGAAGCGCAGGCAACGCTCGACCGTTCTTGTGAAAGGTTGTGCTTAGCCCGGTTACTTCTAGAAGTTTCGTTTGGTCCTGCATCGCTATCCCCGCGGTCTCAGCAGATCGGCAAGCCCATCGCCCAAAAGCGAAAAGCCAAGGCCGGTCAGAACGATGGCGATGCCGGGCATCAGGCTCAGCCACCAGGCGGTCGAGATAAAGTTGCGCCCTTCGGCGATCAGCACGCCCCATTCGGCCTGCGGTGGTTGCGCCCCCAACCCCAGATAGCCAAGGGATGACCCCAGCAAGATCACCAGCGCCATGTCAGTCATCCAATAGACAATAACCGGTGTTATCGCGTTTGGCAGCAGGTGGCGGAAGATGATGCGGCTGTCGGAATATCCCATCACCACCCCGGCCGAGGCATAGTCATTCCCCATTTGAGCGATTACCTCGGCCCGCATCAGGCGCGCATAATAGACCCAGTAAACAACTGAAATCGCGATATACATGTTGATCAGGCCCGGCCCTAGAACCGCAACCACGGCAATGACAAGAACCAGGAAAGGAAAGGTGATTACAGCGTCAACGATGCGGCCAAAGATCATGTCCGCGATGCCGCGATAGTACCCGACCAGCGCGCCAACCGTTATACCGGTGACCAATGCGAATACAGTCCCGAAAATTGCCATCTGCATGTTGACCTGATAGGCCCAGATGACGCGGGATAGGCTGTCGCGCCCTAACAGATCTGTGCCGAACGGATGTGCCCAGGATGGTGGTTGGCGCAAGGCCTGATAGTCGATTGCGCTTGGGTCATAGGGCGCGAATACGCCGGGAAACAGGGCAAGCAGCACCGAAAACCCGATGATGATGCACCCGGCCACGAACCCAGGCTTGCGCAAGGCCCGCTGCATGAAGGTGGGGCGCTGCGAGGTGCTGTTGAATGTCGCGTCACTCATTGCAGGCGCATCCTTGGGTCAAGGCGACTCTGAAACAGGTCGGTCATCAGGAAAACCACGGAAACCAGAACAGCAAATGTCAGGGTCAGCCCCTGAATCAGGGGGTAGTCGCGGGCAAAGATAGCCTCGAGCATCAGGCGCCCCATTCCGGGCACGGCGAATACGGTTTCGGTGACCAATGTCCCGCTCATCAGATTGCCGATGGACAGGCCCAGCAGGGTTACCGTCGAAATCAGCGCATTGCGCAGGACGTGGCGACCCAGAACCAAACGAGGCGGCAGGCCTTTGGCACGCGCGAACTGGACATATTCGGCGTCCAGAACCTCGATAATCGCGCTGCGCAGGTTCCGCATGATGATGGCCGAGGTGTAAAGCGCTACGGTCACTGAAGGCAGGAACAGGTGATAGAGCCGCTCGGTAAAGGTGTCGCCATATCCTCCGACCGGAAACAGGCGCAGCTGTGCTGCCAGAAAGGTCAACAGAACGAGGCCAATATAGAACACCGGCATCGACAGCCCGATCTGAAAGACGGTGCGGATCACCGCATCAGGCCAGCGGCCCCGGTTGAGCGCAGCAACAAAGGCCAGCGGACCGGCAATCAGCAGCGACAAAACCACCGAATACACGGTCAGGAAGACAGTGATAGGAAGCCGGTCAGAAATCACATTGATCACATCCGAGCGCATCAGGATGGACCGACCCAGATCGCCCTGCACGGTGTTGGTAAGGAACAGCCAGAATTGCACCAGCATAGGTTCGGTCAACCCAAGCCGTTCACGGATGGCCTGGATGTCGGCGTCCGAGGCACGATCACCGGCCATCGCAATGGCAGGGTCCCCCGGTAGCAATCGAACAAGAAGAAAAATAATGATCATGACCAGAAAAAAGGTCGGGATCATCATCAGGAGTCGTTTGAAGATATAGGACAGGCTGGACAAAGCGAGCTCCGCAAATTTGTCCCGCCGCCTGAAAGCGGCGGGACCAGGGGTCTTACCTTAGCGGCTGACGGTTGCTTGATCGAAGATATTGTTGCCCAGAGGGGTCTGGACATAGCCTTCGACAGCCGAGCCAACAGCAACGGCAAAGGGGGTCTCATACATGAACAGCAGGGGGGCTGCTTCGGCATAGAGCTCTTGCATTCGGGCGAATTTCGCTTTGCGCGCCTCGGCGTCCATTTCACCGGCGGCTTCGTCGAACAGGGTGTTAAACTCGGCGTTTTCCCAGCCGGTTCCTACTGCCTTGGCCGTGGGTGTGTGGCCCAGCCAGCCCACCACCTGACTGGGATCATTTACATCGTTGACCCAGCCATAGGTGTGAATGTCAAACTCACCTGATCGGTTCTTTGCGCCGCGTGTTGCGCCGTCCACTTGCTCGACCACAAGATCGACGCCCAGAGGAGCCCACATCTGCTGAAGCGCCGCAAAGATGGTTGCATCGTCCGCAGAACCTGCCAGCGTGGTAAAGGTGATTTCGGTTCCATCGGCAAACCCGGCCTCAGCCAACAATGCCTTGGCCTTGTCCACGTCATAGCCATAGAGCGGGGTCATGTCGGCGGCATATTGGGTAGCCTTTGCCATCAAAGGCGAGCTCATCGGTTGACCCGCGCCATGCAGTACCAGCCCGATCAACGCTTCTTTGTTGGTGCCATAGTTCAGCGCCTGCCGGACGCGGGCGTCGGCCAGTGGGTTTGCAGAACCATCGGCTCGGTTATCGCGCGTATTGATTGGCGAATAGATGATCCGCGTCGACGGATAGAGGTTCATGTTGATGTTGGAATCCTGCTCCAGCTCGGCCACGCGGCTGAACGGGATGAATTCTGCGGCATCAACTTCTCCGGCCTGCAAACTCAGGATGCGGGTTGCGTCATCCGGGATGATCTCAAAATGTACGGCATCCAGATACGGCAGAGCTTTGCCGTCTGCGCCCATGCGCCAATAGTTTTCATTGGCGCAGAAATCCATCGATGCACCTTGTTCAAAGCCACACAGATAGAAGGGGCCAGAGCCTACTCCGGCGGCTGTGGCGGCAAATATCGCAGCGGATTTTTCCTGATCTGTTGCACCTTCTGCGGCCTCAAAGGCCGCTTTGGACACGATCGCCGTGTTGAATGTGGCCAGCATGGACAGGATGGTTGGATCCGGGCTGCCAAGGGCAACCGTGATCGCGTTTCCATCTGCGGTAACCGCGTCGATCGAACCCAGCAAGCCAGCCCAGGGGCTCAGGTCGGGATTGCGCGCTCGGTCGAGGGAAAAGACTACGTCGTCACCTGACATGGGCGTACCGTTTGCGAATTTGATCCCCTCGCGCAGGGTCAGCGAAACCGTTTTACCATCGTCAGAGACCGTATAGGTCTCAGCAAGGCCGGGCTCGACAGAATTACCGTCGGCACTGCTGCGCAGCAGGGTGTCGAACAGGCTGCCGACCATCCAGATATCGGGGTTGCGATCCGCATAGATCGGATCAATCAGGCGCGACCCGTCATAGCGTGCAAAGTTGAGTGTGCCGCCTCTTTCCTGTGCCAAAGCAGGCATGGCCAGGGTGGCGGCAACGGTTAGTCCCAAAACCGTCTTCAATTTCATAATCAGTCCTCCCGCAGAATGAATTCATGCTCGGGGCGACCATATCCGATTCTTAACAATACTAAAGCTTTTTTTAGTGATGGGTGAAAAATGGCCAAATGTATTTAGGCTGACCTCTGTTCGGTTGGTCAATTTAACTTGCCACAAAGCCGGAATCATTGATCGGAGAGGTTGTTACCCAAAGCTCTACGGCTTCTACGTCCCCCAATACGACCGAGAAATGACGGGTAGATGTGTCGTGGTGAACGACGTCACCTGGCGACATAATGAAAACCTTGTCACCAAGGTGATATTCAAGCCGTCCCGAGATCAGATAGCAAAACGCCTCGCCCTCATGCCGCATCTTTTCGGAAACGTGCCCCGGGGGGCGATGAACGATCTGTGGGTTGAACAATGCACCGGTAAAACCAGGGCCCAGCTTCTCATAAAACCTGCCCCGCATACCCAGGGAGTATGTCTGGCGGTTGTCCTTTGCCACATATTCGCTGAACACTTCGGGTACGCTGAGCAGCTTTTCGATGCTGGTTTGAAGTGCCGCGGCAATCGCCATCAGCGAGGTCAGCGAGGGTGAGCTCAGGCCGCGCTCGACCTGAGACAGAAAGCCCGTTGTCAGATCAGAGGTCTGTGCGACCTTGTCCAAAGTCAGGCCCATCGCCTTGCGCCGCCTGCGAATTGCCTGCCCCAGCTCGGTCGGCGTGCCCTTCGGCTTTGATTTGTCGCTCGCGTTTGCTGCGTTCATTCCCTGTCTCCCGGAATCGTGGGTTGCCGCGCATTCAACCGGATCGCAGAGGAAATATCAAAATTTTTTTTAGCAGAGGTAAATTTTTTTGGGAAGATCCGGGTGTAAACCTTCAAACCCCTCAATTTTTCCAACGGCTTAGTATCTAGCGAAACAGAATCAGAGTTTGATTGAGTGACGCCGATCCGCCGAGATCATGTCGCGGATGTTCTGGACGATTTGTTCCGCATGGGCGCTCGCCAACCGGTCGGCCTCGGTGATGTCCTGGGCCGCTATAGCTGCGATTATGTCGTCATGTTCCAGGGAATACCGATCCGGTAACCGATCCCCAAAGGACGAATAATAGGGCCGCATGATCCGTTGCCCTTCGTTCAGCAGTCTGCGCGTCAGGCTTTCGTAATATGGGTTGCGCCCTGCTTTGGCGATTGCATTATGAAGCTCTGCGTTTTTTGCGATCATGGTCAGAACGTCATTTTTGGCAGCTGCATCCGAAAATTCCTGCTGCCGCATGCGAATGTCGCACAGATCCTGGTCCGTTCGGTATTCGGCGGCCAGCCGGGTTGTAACGCGATACATCAGGGTCATCGCATCAAAGAATGTGTGAAGATTCAAAAAGTCTATGGGCGCCACGATGCTCGCGCGGTTCGGCAGTGTCGCCACCAACCCTTCCGACGTCAGCCTGACAAGGGCTTCACGGATCGGGGTGCGCGACATCGAGAACCGCTCGCTCAGCTTGGCCTCGTCTATGGCGCTGCCGGGCGCAAGGGCGAGGTCGATGATTTCGTCCCGCAGGGTTTCATAGACGAACTGAACGCCTGATCCACGTTTGCGGCCGGCTTCGACCGGCTTTCGTTTTTCCATGTCAGAGCATTCCCTAGCCGCTGGATCGCGGTCCATCTGCGTTCGCACATCAATTTTGCCACACGTACCGGTGCTAAGTCGAGTGTTAATCCCAGCCAAAAACCGGTTGTTTTCACGTATTTTAGGGCCTTATTCCTTCTTGTCGAAAATTTGTCGACAAATAAAATATTTAAAGTAGACTGCCGGCAAGATTACACGAATCCCTAACCCGGTGGGGCAATCCACCGGCCCGGCAAAAAAATACGGAGACCCAAATCGTGAACCCGAATGTCTTTTCCGGATGCATCCCGGCCCTGATGACGCCCTGTCGCGCGGATCGCAGTCCTGACTTTGAGGCGCTTGTGCGTAAAGGTCATGAGCTGATCGAGACGGGCATGTCCGCGGTTGTCTATTGTGGCTCGATGGGTGATTGGCCCCTTTTGACAGATGCGCAGCGTATGCAGGGCGTCGAGGCGTTGGTCGGGGCTGGTATCCCGGTGATCGTGGGAACAGGCGCGATCAATTCGGCCTTGGCAATCCAGCATGCCGCACACGCGCAGAAAGTGGGCGCCAGCGGATTGATGGTCATTCCACGTGTACTGTCACGCGGCGCGTCCATGACTGCGCAGCGGCACCACTTCAAAGGCATTCTGGCCGCGGCACCGGATCTTCCCGCAGTGATCTACAACAGCCCTTATTACGGATTTACCACCCGTGCGGATCTGTTCTTTGATCTGCGCAAGGACCACCCGAACCTGAACGGTTACAAGGAATTCGGCGGCGCCGAAGATCTGCGCTATGCCTCCGAAAACATCACCAGCGGTGATGACAATGTTTCCCTGATGGTCGGCGTGGATACCGCGGTGTTCCACGGGATCGTGAATTGTGGCGCAACCGGCGCCATCACTGGGATCGGGAATGTGCTGCCCGATGAGATTCTGCATCTGGTGGATTTGTGTCAGGCGGCGGCCAAGGGCAATGCCAACGCGCGTGCCCGGGCGTTGGAGCTTGAGGCGGCTTTGGGCGTTTTGTCGTCCTTCGACGAAGGCACCGATCTTGTGCTCTACTACAAACACTTAATGGTTATGACGGGTCATCCCGAATACACGCATCATTTCAACGAAACAGATGCCCTTACTGACAGCCAGCGCGGCTATGTTGAACAACAGTTCAGACTGTTCCGTACCTGGTACGAGAACTGGAGCAGTCAGGCCGGTTCTTCGGCGCAAAATGCAGCGTGAGGATTGGGTATGTCGTTGAATAATGGATATGTTTTTCGCGGTCAGCACTTGATTGGCGGTCAGTGGGTTGGAGCTGATGAAAGCTTTGCCTCCAGCCCCGTCTCGGGTGAGGGGAGCAACTTTGCTGCGGGAACGCCTGAGTTGGTTGATCAGGCCTGTACCCTGGCCGAGGCTGCCTTTGGAGATTACGCCAATCGCAGCCGAGGGGATCGAGCCAGATTCCTGAATGCTATCGCGGATGAGATCGAGGCCCGTGCCGAGGCCATCACCAGCATTGGCAGTGCAGAAACCGGTCTGCCCGAGATGCGTCTTCAAGGCGAGCGGGGACGCACGGTTGGTCAGTTGCGCATGTTTGCCGAATTCGTCCAGGATGGTGCGTATCTAGAGCGCCGCCATGATCTGGCGATGCCGGATCGCCAACCCGCCCCACGTCCTGACATCAAGATGATACAGCGCCCGGTTGGCCCGGTGGCTGTTTTTGGCGCCTCGAACTTCCCCTTGGCATTTTCGGTTGCCGGAGGTGACACCGCATCGGCACTGGCCGCAGGTTGCCCGGTCGTGGTCAAAGGCCACCCCGCCCATCCGGGCACCGGCGAAATCGTCGCTGATGCCATCCACGCGGCGGCCAGGGCGACCGGTATGCCCGACGGCGTATTCTCATTGGTGCAAGGTGGGGACCGCAGCATCGGAGAAGCATTGGTAAAGCATCCGGCAATCCGTGCCGTGGGCTTTACCGGTGGGCTGGCCGGAGGCAGGGCGCTGTTTGACCTCTGCGCAAGCCGCCCAGACCCGATCCCGTTCTTTGGTGAATTGGGCTCGGTCAATCCGATGTTTGTTCTTCCAAACGCTATGGTCGCCAGAGGTGAAGAGATCGGCAAAGCCTGGGCGGGGTCGATGACCATGGGGGCAGGGCAGTTTTGCACCAATCCGGGCGTTGCCGTGATGATCACAGGCGATGATGCTGACCAATTTATCGATGCTGCTGCGAGTGCCCTGAGTACAGTGCCGTCACAGACCATGCTGACCGATGGGATTGCCGAGGCATTTCGATCCGGCCAATCGCATTTGGCCGAACATCCTGCCGTGCGCACGATCCATCAAGGTTCCACGGCAGGCCGTTCAGCTGAACCGGCGCTATTCGAAACCGATGCCGAAGCGTTTCTGGCTGATCCCAGCCTCAGCGAAGAAGTGTTTGGGCCCGCATCGCTGATTGTGCGCGTCGGCTCGGAAAAAGAGATGGTTGCCTTGTCAGCCCAGCTGGACGGGCAACTTACCGCCACGATCCAGATGGATGACAGCGACACTGCGCTGGCGCAGCAACTCTTCCCGATTCTGGAGCGCAAGGCCGGGCGGTTGCTGTTCAACGGCTTCCCAACCGGGGTCGAGGTGGTGGGGTCCATGGTCCATGGGGGGCCTTATCCTGCCAGCACGAATTTCGGCGCAACAAGCGTCGGCACAATGGCCATCCGCCGTTGGCTGCGACCCGTAGCATATCAGAACATGCCCGCCGCACTCAGCCCCGAAGATCTGGAAGGCTCGACGCAATAAGCGGTGAACCACAGGGCAGAGGCTAGAAATTTCCTCGGCCATATCAAAGGCTTTGGCCCCGGTGAACGGGGCCGGGCAGGGACACCAAGATCGGCTGTTCCGTATCATCCGCAACACTCTGCCATAGAAGCAGATCACCGGAAATTCCGCGTCATTCGACGTGCAAAATCGGGCTTTGGCCCATAACAGGAGGACAAGATGAAACTCTTCTCGAACTTTGCCGCCCTGGCGGTAACAGCCACGCTTGCAATGCCCGCAAGCGCCGCAGAAATTGAATGGAAGATGACCGCAGCGATTGGTGAAGGTTCATTCTTTTACCAGAACTTCATGGAACGATTTGCGGCTAATGTGGACACACTGACCGCGGGGCGCATGCATGTCCAACCTTTTGGCGCGGGCGTTCTGGCCCCGGCCTTCAAGGCGTATGAAGTAGTTCAGGACGGCATCGTCGAAGCCGGACATTCCACGCCGTCTTATCTGGTAAACCAGGACCCGACCAATGCCGTTTTCGCCAGCTTCCCCGGTGGAATGTCCGGCGAGGCGACCCTGCACTGGATCTATGAAGGCGGCGGTGAGCAGATGCTGCAGGATTTCCGCCGCGAAGAAATGGGTCTGCACACGCTGGTCGTTGGGGTCGGTACGTCCGAAGTTATGGCGCATTCGAACGTCAAGATCGAAACAACCAACGATCTGAAGGGCGTCAAATACCGGACCTCGGGCGCATGGGCCGCTGTTCTACAGGACAGCTTTGGCGGCGTTCCGACGGTTGTCCCGGGAAATGAAATCTACACTTTGCTGCAGCGTAAGGGTGTGGACGCGGTCGAATGGTCGACACCAGGAGGCAATATCTCTGAAGGTTTCCACGAGGTTGCGCCCTATATGATCATGCCCGGCGTGCATCAGCCGTCCTTTCTGTGGGAAGTCTTCGTCAAACAGGAAACTTGGGATGCTCTGCCCGAGGATATCAAGCTTCAGGTTACCGCAGCGGCCAAGCTGACAACATACGAAAGCTTCACACATTTCGGTCACGCGGACATTCAAGCCATGGCTGCCTTCCGCGATACCAAAGTTGAAATCATCAACATGGTACCAGCGGAATCCGAAAAGATCCGCGCCGCCGGGCGCGATTGGGCCCGTAGCCAGGCTGCCAAAAAAGCCGAAGACGGAAGCGCCCGGATGCAAGAGGTTCTGGACAGCTACCTCACCTATCAAGCGAACTGGGCCGAGAATTCGGGTTATTTGGTTCGCGACAGCGCCGAATAGGCTCTGCCCTGACATTGGTTGGATGACCGGATATTCGTGCCGGTCATCCGTTTCCGGGGACATACATGACCACTATTCTCAGAGTCATCGACGCGATTGCCGGGGCGCTGGCCCTGCTGGGTCGATGCGTAATTTTTGCCCTGATCGTGGCAATGCTGTACGAGGTTGTTGCTCGCTATGCGTTTGGTGCGCCGACGCTTTGGGCGTTTGATATCTCGTACATGCTGAACGGTTCGGTTTTTCTGCTTGGGGCGGCTTATGCCCTGCGCTGTGACGTGCATGTCAGGATCGACTTTCTGTCTCAGCGTATGCCGATGCGGGCGCAGCAGCTGTTGAACGGTGCTGTCTTTCTGTTGGTCATGACACCGATCACGACCATCTTTGCCTGGGTTGCAAGCAAAAAAGCCTGGAAAGCACTGATCACCGGAGAGGTCGAAAGCGTCAGCCCCTGGGCGCCGGTTGTTTGGCCGTTTTACACGGTCATCGCCGTTGGTCTGGCGGCCTTGGCGCTGCAATTCCTGGCTGAGGCGATCAAGTTGCTTTCGGGGCGCAAGAACCCTGGTGAGGCACCGGGCGAACTGGACGGCATGGAAGAAAACCAATGACACCATTACTGATGTTTGCAGCCCTTTTTGTGTTGGTCTTTGCCGGAGTGCCGGTGGCCTTTTCGCTCATCATCATCTCCGTCGCCTTTGGCTACATGGTGTTCGGTGAGCTGATCTTTTTGCAGCTTTATGGTCCGCTGCTTCATACGGCTTCGAATTTCGTACTGGCAGCAATCCCTCTGTTCATTTTCATGGGGGCGATACTTGAGCGTTCGGGGATCGCGAAACGTCTGTTCTTTGCACTGCAGTTGTGGCTGGGCGGCTTGCCCGGTGGATTGGCGCTGTCGACGATTGCAATGTGCGCAGTTTTCGCCGCCGCATCCGGCGTTGTAGGCGCGGTCGAGATAGTTGTGGGGTTGATGGCCATCCCAGCCATGACCAAAGCGGGTTATCGTAATGACCTCATCGCGGGAACAATCTGTGCAGGGGGCTCACTGGGGACAATAATTCCACCCTCGGTCATTGTGGTCGTCTATGCGTCGATTGCGCAGCTGTCGATTGGCAAGCTGTTTGCCGCATCTATCCTGCCCGGCTTGCTGATGGTGGTATTCTTCGTGCTTTATATTTTGGTGCGCAGCATGGTCCGACCTGCTGACGCTCCTCCGTTGCCACAGGCAGAGCGCGCGATGTCAACCGGCCGTAAGATGAAGGTGACGTTGACGGCATTGTTGCCCCCGCTGGCATTGATTGTCCTGGTGCTGGGCTCGCTTCTGGCCGGTGTTGCCTCGGCCACCGAAGCTGCCGCAGTCGGGGCCGCCGGTACGATCCTGCTGGCTTTGATGTTTCGGGAACTAAACCTGAAACTGATGTCCGAGGCACTGAATGTGACCCTGCGCATCACCGCTATGATCATGTTGATCGTGGCCGGAGGAACGATGTTCACCAGCATCTTTGCGGTCACCGGAGGCGGACAGCTGGTGCGCGATACCGTTGCCGGGATCGGGTATGGCAATGCCGGTATCATCGCATTCTTTTTGTTGGTGGTTTTTTTCGCGGGCTTTGTACTGGACTGGGTGTCGATCGTTCTGATTTTCATTCCGATCTTTGCCCCGATCGTGAAATCCGCCGGAATTGATCCGATCTGGTTTGCCATGATGGTTCTAGTGGTGATTCAGACTTCGTATCTGACACCGCCAATGGCACCGTCGATTTTCTATCTTCGATCAATCGCTCCGCGTGACATGAGCTATGGGCAGATGTATCGCGGCGTGTTGCCCTTTGTAGGGGCGCAAATGCTGGTTCTTGTGGTTATCATCCTGATCCCCGAAGTGGCGACATGGTTGCCAGAGATATTGGTCGGGCTTTGACATAGATCTTGGTCTTGCCCCTTCAGATGCCTGGCCCTGTTCAATGGGCTAGGTCATCGCCCTAGTTGTTTCGAAAGATCTTTCGGTTCCGGTAACTTGTCCGCATTCTGCGCCGCCCATTGATGCATCTCATACAGCAGTGGAAGCAGGCTTTGACCCAGAGGTGTGAGGCTGTATTCGACATGCGGCGGTATGGTCTTGAAGTCTTTGCGAGAGACAAAGCCCGTCGTCTGCAACTCGGTCAGCTGGCGCGTTAACGTTCGATGCGTGATGCGTCCGAGGTTTCGCTGAAGCTGGTTGAACCGGCAGTCCCCCTGCGAAAGCCAGTAGATGATCAACAGCTTCCATCGACCTGAGATCGCCGAGATCAATGCTTCGATCTGACAATGATCCTCTAACTCATCATGTTTCAAGGCAGTATCCTAGATGACCGTACTTGTTCGTGTGAACCTGCAATTTTAGATAGTGGTCAGAACGTTATGCCGCAACGGGGGGACCCTATGGCGAAGAAGAAAATTGTGATCATTGGCGGGGGATATGTCGGGTTTGAAGTTGCCCGGGAACTGGACGCTTGCGCGGACGTCACCCTGATTGAGCAACGCGAAGCGTTCGTGCATCCGCCTGCAGCGATCCGCGCGCTGGTTGAACCCGCCTTGCTGGACCAGATCATCCTGCCATACGACAATCTGCTGCAATCGGGTAAGGTCGTGCGTGGGCGCGCCGTTTCGGTCTCTGAAACCGAGGTCACTTTGGAATCTGGAGCTGTCTTTCCGGCGGACTATATCCTGATCGCCACCGGATCATCCTATGCAGCGCCGTTCAAGCCGTCGGGTGACAGCATTGCGGATTTTCAGCAAGCGAGCAAAGACGTCAGCGCGCAACTGGCCAAGGCGAATTCAGTTGTGATCGTAGGGGCAGGCGCTGTCGGTACAGAGCTTGCGGGCGAAACAGCCTCGGCACATCCGGGTAAATCCATCACCTTGGTTTCGTCGGATGATACCTTGTTTCCCAAGTACCCGGCCAAGCTAGGCGCGCAACTCAAAGGTAAATTGGAACGGCTGGGCGTCACTGTCATTCTCGGCCAGAGGGCGCAGGATTTACGCCATTTGGATCGGCCCTACGAAGGATCCGTGAGTTTGACCGACGGTAGAGTGATTGCGGCCGATCTGGTATTTCCGGTGGTTGGATCGAAACCTCAATCGTCTTTGGTTCAAAGCCTTCCGGGCGTGTCGGCTGATGCATTGGGTAGGGTCAAAACCGACAAATGGTTGCGACCGTCAAGCTATCCGAATGTCTTCGTCGGCGGTGACATTGCCGACATTGGCGACGGAATGACAATCGTAGCAACGGCACGGCAGAATCCGTGGCTGATCAAAACGCTTAAGAAAGTAATCGAGGGCGCACCCGTCGAAAGTCAGAAACCCTACGCGCCCTGGAAAAAAGCACCCATTCTGGTGCCCCTTGGGCCGGTCATCGGCAGCAGCTGGCTTTTTGTGACAGTGGGTGACTGGATCACACGCAAGATAAAGGGGAAAGATATTTTCATTCCCAAATATCGAAAGGCTTTTGGGATTTCGAGCTCCGGAAAATAGTTCCTCCTGAACATTGCGATTTGCCAACGTTCAGGCATCCCACACAGATGATGTCTCTGACATTCGTGTTGGCCTGCCTCTAGTCGTGTGCGAGGTTGCGACTGGCTTGTGCCTGCTGAATATCTTTCGGCCATGTGGAACGGATATAAGCCAGAACATCCCATATGCCGTCATCAGTCAAAGTGCCTTCGAAACCCGGCATGCCACTGTTGAAATTCTTGACGCCGCGTGCGGCCAGTGTCTTTGCACCGCCGAATTTGGTGTAGTCAAACAAAAGCAGGCTATCATGGTGCCATGTGTGCCCGGTCACGTCATGTGGTGGCGCAGGCATCACACCGTCTTCACCCGGTGTTTGCCAGTTGGGTTGGCCTTCCAGGTTAACGCCGTGGCACGCGGCGCATTGATCTACGTAGAGCCTCTGTCCATTCGCCACGTCTCTGTCTGTAAACGTATGATCCGCGGCAACGCTGGAATAAACGCTGCATAGGACCAATATAAATAAGTGCCTGGTCATCTCCACCCACCTCAATTCGGAAGCGTCAGAACGGTTGTTAGTGTCGCCGTAGTTGTCAGCACCGCCAGAACGATCAGCGCCTCAACTTCGATGGAACGGGCGAGGTGCTGCGCCGCCTTGGTATCTCCGTCTAGCATTGCCGGAACAAATCGAAGCTTGTTCGCGGCGGCTAGGATCAATAGCAGCCCTACAAATAGTACTTTGAGCAACAGGGCCTGCCCATAACCAGTGGAGATGAGCGCTCGGAGATCACCAACAAGCAACCAAGCCATCCAGAAACCTGCGACGATCAATGCGGGTACCATCAGTGCCGCAGCTTGGCCAAACCTATGCCCAAGTGCAGCAGCGTCTGCAATTTGCTCAGGTTGAAGAGCCATACTCCGCAGCGGGCTGAAGATGCCTACCCAGAAAGCTACACAGATCAGGTGTGCTAGTAACAAGAGTTGGGTACCAAAATTCTCTAGATCCGATAGGTGCCCGATCTGTGCAAAGGACCACAGAGCCATCGTGCCACCCACAAGTGCGATCCCTAAACCAAAGCGCGGAACAGACAATCCGACAAGGATCATTGCTGCGCCTATCACTCGAAGAACAAATACATCGCCTACGGAAGTCTGCCAGAGTAATCCAAGCATTTCGGGGTCGACCAGCCCATCCGCTCCGCCTGTCAGGAGGGCACCACTAAGCATGAATCCCAGTGCCGTCGCGATGAGGGCAAGCCACGCCAAGGCCATGGATTGGCGTTTCATCGCCAGGCTTATCGGTGTGACCAAGCTGGAATAGAGACACTTAACGATCACAAGGCCAGTGGCCCCCGCAAAGCCGATATAGAGTGCTAGCTTTGCGAGGATTGCAGCAATTCCCCAGATGTCTGGCATGCTCATTCCACAGTAAAGGTAAACGCGCCCTGCATAGCATGACCATCCTCACCTAAACCGCGCCACTCGATGACATAGGTGCCCGCGCCATTGCCTGGCAGTGGAATTTTGAACTTCTGAGCAAATCTTGCCTGGTCGCCTAGATCCAGTCGTACTGCCCCGTGTTCTTCATGTGCCATCTCTATCCGGGTCAACCGGATGTCTTTCGAGAAATTGAGGCCAATTTCAGCGGGCACAATCGTTACTGTGGTTCCATCTGCAGGTGTTGTTTCTGTGGCCTTGGAATGCGCCAGCGCAAAATTGGGGAGCGCGGCCAAGAGTATAAGCGTTACAATCTTCTTCATGGGGCTATCCTCAATTTATTCCGTTGGCGCGCTGGATTTCGCGAATGTAGGCGATCACCATAGCGACGTCACCTCGCGTCAAGCCGTCGACGGGTGGCATGTCTCCAAACTGCCAATGGTGACTTCTTACACCCTGTGAAACCGCCCTCTGAAACGCTTCATCAGCGTGGTGACTAGGTTCGTATATCTTGTGGATCAGTGGCGGTCCTGCGCCGTCAATTCCGACCGCATTGACACCGTGGCAAGTGGCACAGGAGGCATCAAAGACCCGCTGGCCGATTGCTGCATTGCCCTCAATAGGCGGCATCTGAATTGCGACTAGGCCGTCTCTTGAAACTGTCGCCTGGGGGCTGGCTTCTTCGATTGGGTCTGAACGAAAAACTATGAAAGCGGCAACAGCCGAGACGACGCAAGCGCCGATTAACACGTGACTTTTCTTCATGGGTTGAACCTGACTTTGTAGAAGCTGGAAGTGCTGCGGCACATCGCAAACAGCCGCAAGGGCCGGTCACTTAGGCGCGCGCGGATTTTGGCAGCTTCAAAGGTCAGGGGGTCTGTAGGGGCTATCTGGTTCAGTCAACTTGGATTGGAATCCAATCTGGAACTCTCGGTCAAGCTGATATTGATTCCACACGACTTGGCTGTTCTGCGAGATCAGTACGACGGCTTGGCAAAGCGAAGGGTTACACTCTCCGGTTCCGGCATTATCCGTGTCGTGATGGCTGCTTTGGGCCGAGATGTCAGGGATGCTTTTCACCGCGGCGGAGTGTCCCGCCGATTGCATATGGTCCCCGCAGTGAAGCCCGACGCAGGCATGAGACTCGCCACCAAATCCGGCCAGAATGACCAGAAGACTCGTCAATAGCGCAAATGTGTTTCGTCGGATGACCATGATTCCGGACGCTAATGCAGCGGAACACACAAGACAACGCCTGCAGCTTCATTATGCCCCACGCCGTTCTAAAGGAAATTACGACGCTGATTTTCGTGATGGGGCATTCCCCGCTCTTGTCCGGCGCGCGATTCTCATCAAATGCAGAGAGTCCGGGTCTATTTTGATTTCTATCAGTTGGGCCAAGCAACTGATTAGCGGCCAAACGGCAACACAGGTCGCAGCAGTGCCAACGCCGACGATCGGATAGTAGAGGAACTTACTCTGGGATTCAGTGGTCGCATCAATCTTCTGGAAGGTTAGTCACATCGTATATGCTTTGTGCATTGGCCGTTGGGCCGTTGTTCGATTTGTTGCATTTAAATCCGTCGAATAGTCGAGGTCTTCTCGCCACTCTCGCAGCAAATACTCCAAGTCGGAAATATGGTTTCCCAAGACCTTCTCATCGACGTGTGAGTTTGTGTATTGATCCAGATGTTGTAACTGCCCTTGCTGGCGAGAGCATCGGTCTGGCCAGCTACCGGCGATATTCTGGCGAAACTCATGTCTGACACGCTGCGGTGTCTGGCTGGGGTGGGCAGCGCTGGTTGCGAACGTAGCATCGCGCGCGGGTGGGGAATGTCTCTTTTGGGCCGACCTTATCTTTATTGGGAAAAGTTGGTCCTCAGTATATGCGCCGTTTCGTGACGTCGTTCATGGGCTTGCAAAGCTGATTGCCAGCGCTTCTACCGCGTCCCCGTAGGTTGGGTATAGACCGGCGCGTTGTTCAAAGGCGTAGGCCTGAAAATAGTCCCAAAATAAGGTCACTTCTGTTCCAAAATAGTCTTTGAGCAAAGGAGTATTGCAAAGGTCGGCACGTAAACAAAATTCAACCTCGCTGAAAAACACAACTACTGTGTCGATCTGCGCTTCGATTTCTTTGAGTGTATCTGCATCGCCTGTTTTGAGATTTTCCAATAGGTTCGCCCCGATCTGCTTACGGGCCAGTTGCCGGGCTCGCTCGGGCAAGTCCGCGGGCACTTCGCCCGCAGCTTTGATTGCGGGGATCAGAACGTTGCCTAGTTGGGTGTATGTTTCGCGTGCACCGGTTTTCTGCCAGTCCGACATCAACTCGATGGAGCGCTCCTTTTTTGTGTCGAGGTAACCCTGATAGAAGTTCAACGCCGAGACCCCGGCGGAGGCGGCAATAGCGATCAGTGATAAAAGGCGAAAGGTGCTTTCAATTCGTTCCCATGCGGTTTTAGGCGCGGGGGCCGTGTCGGCGGTGGCAATGCGGCGGCCAAGCGGGCCGTCGTCTCCTGGTTCGACATCCTCGTCCGCCTGTACAGGTTCAAGAACACCGGAAAGTTCGGCTGCGCCCGGGTCCAGATCATTGGAACGCGTACGCCTAATCGACCGTTTGTCAGTTGGAGCAGTCAACGCGGACCTCAAATGTCAGTGTTTTGTCCTTTTCGAATTGCGCGGTTTCGACCTCGCGCGCAAGACAATCAAGCGCCGGTTCGGGTATTAGAAACGCCTGGTCCAGCTGCACCGGCCCCCCTCCATCGGTTTGCACGTCCGGAAGCGCAGTCGCACTGCGATCTAAACCACATGCGGACAAATCAACAAGGTGCACCTCTGAGTTGTTCTGTGATGCCGCCAAGCGTTCGTCGTTCAGCCGCTTGAGATAGCATTTCGCGAGCAGTTCGTTCAAAGTGACCTTTTCGGCGCAAAACCCGCAATCCGCAAAAACCGGCGGTGCGACGAGGGCACACGCGATGCAAATGGAGGCCGCTGATGTCAGGTTCTTCATTGTGTGTGTCCACCCAGGAGTCTTGACAGACAAGGATAAGCGCGACTCAGTTGTTTTGTGAACCCGTTTTGAGGCGTGCGTATAAGATGAGTTCGGGTCGGTACTCAAAGTGCATTCCATCGAAGTGGTGCCATTTGCCTCCCCAGATAAACCCAAAGCGTTCCATTTGCTGAACGAGCGCAACTGGGTATTGATTTTCGTAGGCCCCGGCGTTGCCTTCAGGAGCGCCTGACCAGCGCCAATAGCCGCCAAGCTGCGTGTTGAAGTCGACCGCGATACCAAAACTGTGCGCGCTTAGCCGTGGCGTGCCAGCGATACGACGCCAGTTAAAGCTTCCGCCGACTTGGGTGAAATATGGGTCAAAATCCTCACCACTGGCAGCCATCGCATCGAACGCAGCTTGTAATTGATGTGCAGCGCAGTGGTGGCTGTTCAAGGCAAAACGGGCGCGGCGCTTCGGCCCCTGGTATTCTGCGCGCCAGAGCCGGGCTGCAACCTGAGTTTCTGTTTGCCCATAAAGTGCGCGGAAGAAGGCGTCGTTGCGGGCGCGGCCTGGGTCGAACCAGGGTGTGTCACGCGCCGCGAGGTCAAAGGTCAACGGATAAATCTGCGCGAACTGGTCGATGATGGAGGCGTTCGCCAGCCGTTCCTTCGGCGGACCGTTATGAGCCGCGCCAAGTGGCAGCGTCTGGCCGCCCGTTGTCAGCGTTTTCGCTGCTTCGTCGACGGTCAGGCCGGGATATGCGGTCTCAAGTGCTGTGGCGATTGCGGACCGACCCTGCGGTAATGGCATCGCCAGAAAATCGCGGGGGACGCAGCCATCTGCACGCGCAAAACTCGGCAAGAGTCCAAGCGCAAGAGAGACAGCGACTAGCCGCGATATTAGCATCCATTGGCCCTTTCGAGCGCTTGCAGACGCTGCACCTCGCCTTGTTCGGCTGCTGTCAGGCGCGGGTTTCGAGTGGTGCATTGGCTTGTGTCAAAGGCAGCCCGCGCACGCGTGGACTGAAAGCAGAAGCCGTTGTTATGAAAGATGAGGTTGCGCGAGTACCAAAGCTGTTCGCAGGTGCTGGGCGGCGAAGGCACTGGTGCCACGGCCCTTTCGGCGGGTTGGGTAGCGGCACTGAGCGTGTCGATCCGGTCCTGAGCAGCGGCGGCATAGATGGGGCAGCCCGCGTGCATGGTCATGAACGCTTCCAGCGCGGAGGTGCTAGACGTGGTTTGTAGCACTTCCCAGTCAGCGCGTGCCGCGTCGCATGGGCTGATCTGAGGGGCAGAGGGTTGGGGCGTTGGAACAGTTACTGGGAGCGGGGCGGGGCCGCCGCGCTCAAAGGTAAATGTGCCCTGTAGCTGGTCGTAGTAAGCTGGGAACTGGTTGTGGTTCACACTGGCAGCCAGTTTACGCACGTCGGTCCGCACAAGGCGCACTAGCTCGTTCAGAGGTAGGCCGGGTGTGGTCATCCGCTCCAGCAGGGAGCGAGTGAAGACCGAGTTGGGGTTTGGGTCATTGTCCGACAGTCGGTCCAGTGCAGTCTGGCCTGTACCGGCAGAAAAGAGGACGAAGGCCCCTTCGGCCGGCTCCATTCGCGATAGCCCGCTCGAGCGGCCCACGGACCGGGTACCTTGGGTGGGGAATGGGTTGTCGCGGCAGGCATCGAGTATCATCAGTGCCACGCGCGCACCGCGGGACTGGATTACATCAAGGATCTGGTCAGCAGCGATGCTTTCGCCGGTCACAAAATCTTCTTCGCCCGGACGCACTTGGGGTACGTCGGTGGGCAGCAGGTAATTGCGACCTTCTACTTCGATGCCGTGTCCTGCAAAGTAGAACACGACCTCGTCTCCAGGACTGATCTGGCGAGAGAAATCTACAAGGCCGCGCCGCAGGTCCAGCCGCTCGGGGTCGATCAGTTCAGTGACCACAAATCCGAGTTCGCTCAGCGTGGCAGAGACGGCTCGAGCGTCATTGCCTGCCTTTTGCAGGTCGTTAATATTTTCATAGCTGTCGATCCCAATAACCATCGCCAGCCGTTCCTCGGCAGTGGCGAGCGAACCGCATAGCAGTGTGGCGGCGATCCACATAAATAAACGCAAAACGGTCTCCTTAACGTTTGTCGTACCGCTCTGAATATAAAGCTAACGTGTGCGTGAGGTCGTGTCCAACTTCACCTAGAAAGCCGGGCGGAGCGTTGCCCACATTTTTGACAATGTCGACATCCGCAGAAATGGATGATGCAAATCATTGCTTTCGCTGCTGCGCTGAAGTTGTATGTCCGCTCCGACGCGCAGAATCTCACTGGAACCAGCCAAGTTCCGGCCGTGCGGTGCCATTAATTTGGGGCAACGTAGTGGTCTGAGGGTGCCGGTGTTTCTGCTTCTTTGACCCGCGTTCAGACGCGCTTATTGAGAACTTTGAACCAAAGATATATTTTGACCGGATTGCGAACGAAAAGGAAAGTTCATGATCAGAACTACTGCACTGGCGCTCTTAGCGCTCCTCTCGGCAACCTCGGCATTCGCAACTGTCGGGCTGTATTGCGAGGCCCCTGATGGATCAGGCGCTGTATTTGATGTCGGATTGGGAACTGTCCCTGGTCTCGCAGTCGTAAGCGCGACCATTCACGCAGACGGCAAACACTGGAGCCTTACTGAAGTCGATGGTGCGATACCAATCATCGTGGCACAGGGGGCCGATGTCGATATGCGTACTGTAATCGACTTTGCCGATCCCGAATACAGTCGGATCGTTGCCTCGGTTCGATTGATAACCGCTGTCGAAGGAGACAAATCCGTCACTGTAGGCACGCTCACGATTCCGGAAATCGGTGCCTTCCCGCTGGTTTGCGAAGGGCCGTAGCCGTCCGATGTTGTGCAATGTACCGGGGCTAACTCGGCGGAAGCGGTCATCCCAAATTCTGTTTTGCTCAAATGTCTGAAATGGGCCGCGAGAGAGAGTAGTTTTAGATTGGGGGTGCTGCACGTTCTGTGACCAATTGTCTGGCTACGACTCTTTCGCGATGAATCATGTAAAGCCCTGCACTGATGATGATTGCAATACCAAGTAGGCTAAGCGTGTTCGGGAAGTCATTGAAGACAAGATAGCCGAACAGGGTCGCTACCGGCAGCTCAAAGTACTGCAAAGGTGCCAATGTGGCTGAAGGCGCGAACGAAAGCGCATAGGTCATCATCATGTGGCTCACCGTTGCAAAAAAACCAGCTCCCAACAGCCACAACAAAGCGATGTCTGTCGGCCAAACAGGATCGAACAGCTCCGAACCAGAGCCTTGCGCAAATATTAAGATTGGAATGGAAAACAGGCTGGCAATCAGGCCAGTGTGGAATTGCAGAGCCACGGGATGCATCCGACGTGACAATCCTCGCGTCACAAGAATGTAGAAAGCGAAAGCAACTGCCGTACCAAGCGGAATTATTGCAACCGCGCCGAAGGCCGCGAAACTGGGCTGGATGACGAACATTACTCCAACAAACCCGACAAGAGCTGCCCCGACACGACGCGGACCTACGTCTTCACCAAGGTAAAACTTACCAACCAACAAGACAATGAACGGGGCCACAAACACGATTGCCAACGCATCGGCGAGTGGCATCACACGGATGGCAGCAATGAAGCAAAAAGTTGCGAACAGCAAAAGTAATGAGCGGAATGCGAGTACGATCAATTTGCCTCGCGCTACATGCAACGACAGCCCCAATATCCAGACGAACGGGGCCATCAACACGCACTGCACTACAAAGCGAGCAGCCGTAATCTGCCCAACTGGTACGCTAGCCGACGCGAGTTTTGCAGCTACGTCCAGCAAAGGAGCGGTGAGGCAAAATCCAAGCATCAGTGCAACTCCTGCAAGGATGCGATCCGTAGATTGAGGTATGGAATCAGCCGAGGACATCTCATCTTGTAGAAACGTCGCTAAACGCGTGTCTGTTCTCTATGCGACGCGGAGCAAAAATCCCTCAACTTGCGAGTTGGGGGTGGGTTAGAATTTGCGCTAGCAACGAACAGCAGGTTCGATGAGATGCGCAGCAGCAGATGGCCGGTTCAAAATTGGTCTACAAGCTCTTGATCTCGATTGCTGCTGCGATGGCAAAGGCGTCTTCAAGCTCGACGCTCAGATGCCGAACCGTGCTTACCATCTTTGCATGACCCAAGAGCAACTGAATCGCCCGAAGACTTCCTGTCTTTTCTTGTAGAACTGCGTGACTTTGGTTCGGCGCATTGAGGGAGTTCCGTAGGCGCTGGCCTCGAAGCCAATGGGCTTCATCCAGTCCCGGACAATCCGCGCATACTGGCGTGTTGAGATGTGTAGGAAAACCAAGTGATAGATCCGCGGTCACAGCAACTACTTTCTTCCCAAGGGAGACACATACAAAAAGCTGTAATTCCGACCCCTGTGAAGCTCTTGGTGATTGATCTGCTTGTTCGCGAATTCGAATTGGTTACTATTGTCGCATGACAAATTGGAAACCATCCCGAGATACGCTGAGTTCACCGCTGCATACGAGCCTTGCCACGATGATTGCAGGCGCGATCGAAGACGGCAGTTTGTCACCGGGACAGAAATTACCCACACACCGGAAACTGGCCGATGACCTGAGGTTGAGCGTTAATACCGTCAGTAAAGCTTACGACATTCTGCGTCGCCAAAACCTGATCGATGGTCAGATTGGGCGTGGCAGCTATGTTGTCGACACTGACAAAACCGACGGACAGCCATTCAAGTTGGAGTCAGAACCTCGAAACTTGTTCGACATGTCGATTTCGCGCCCCTTGTTTAATGGCCTGCATGTTGAGGCGATGCAATCAACGCTGAGGACTTTGCATGCCGGGCTCGACCCGGCCATATATCTTTCTACACGTCCGAATGTAGGCCACGAGACTCACCGAAAAACGGGAGTCAAATGGCTTTCACATTGCGGCCTTGAGACAAATGCAGATTCAGTCCTCATGACGAACGGGGTAACGCATGGAATGTCGGCAGCAATGTCTGCGATATTGCGTCCTGGCGACGTCATTCTGTCAGATATGGTCACGCATCACCTCTTGGTTTCGAGTGTCGCATATTTCGGATACCGACATGTTGGCCTTGAAACTGATGAGCACGGAATCCTGCCCGATGCATTGGAAAAGGCGTGCGTTGATAAGTCCCCTAAAGCATTGTATTTATTGCCATCTCTTGCCAACCCTAATGTACATATGATGCCAGAGGAACGTCGGCGCCAAATTGCTGCAATCGCCCGCAAACATAGGCTGCATATTATTGAAAACGATGCGTTTGGTCCGGTCGCAGCGGATCGCCAGCCGCCTGTTTCGATGTTCGCACCAGAACTGTCGGTCTACCTGACAACGTTCACCAAATGCACGGTCAGCGGGTTGCGTGCGGGTTATGCCGTTGCTCCGGACCATTTGCTTCCTGCATTGACAGCGAGACTGATCGTATTTGGTTGGATGGCAACGCCGCTGATCTGCGAACTTGCCTCACGCTGGGTGGAAGATGGCACAGCACAAGCGCTGGCGGATTGGCAGCGCGCAGAAATAGTCAAGCGGTATCACATAGCAACGCAAGAGCTTGCTGGTTTTAAATGGACGGGCCATCCGGCCAGTTTGCATCTTTGGTTGCAGCTCCCTCCAGATTGGGATTCCAACAGTTTTGTCGCCCATGCCCGCGAACTAAATGTTGCGGTGTCCCCCGAAAGCCCATTCCTTTCTCCCAAGGCTACCGCAACAAATGCAGTGCGCATTTCGGTGGGAAGCATTCGCGAAATCGAACGTTTTCGCCAAGCTCTGAAGCTTCTGGCCGGTTTACTTCTGCGCCCACGCGAGCCTTTGCCGCAATTCGCTTATTAGAATGTAGCGCAACAATATAATAATTGACTCGCAGTACAATCTTCGGGATGTGGTGGAACATCACTAACAAAGAAGGTGATATCTGGGAGGATATGATGACCAAGACTGCACGTTTTGCCCTGCGCGTCTGCGCACCCCTTGCTGCTGCATTGCTAACCTCAACTGCCGCTTATGCGGACAATTGGCGCTATGCGATGGAAGAGGGGCTGACAGATCCGCAAGGCCTGTACGCCACCAAGTTCAAAGAGGAAATCGAAGCCAACTCGGATCACACAGTCCAGATTTATCCTGTGGGTACGCTTGGTGAATCGGCCGACGCCATGGAGCAGGCACAGGCTGGATTGCTGCAGTTCATTGATCAATCTCCAGGTTTCACCGGTGCGTTGATCCCAGAAGCCGAAGCCTTTCTGGTGCCATATATCCAGCCGACGGACCCTCAAGTCGTGCGCAAGTTTTTCAAAGAAGGCGTCGCTGTAAACGAGATGTTCCACGATATCTATCGCGAACAGGGATTGGAATTGTTGTCGGTGTTCCCGGAAGGTGAAATGGTGGTCACCACAATGGAGGAATTTCGGACACCTGCCGATTTGGAAGGTATGAAAATTCGGACCATGACCTCACCATTGCTTTTGGAGACTTACACGGCCTTTGGCGCTTCCCCGATTGCTATGCCTTGGGGCGAGCTGATCGGCGGGCTGAAAACCAAAATGGTTGACGGGCAGGAAAACCCGGCAATTTGGATCGAGGCCTATGATCTGGATAACCTGACTAATGTGATGACCTATACCGGACATGGTCAGTACACGACTGCTGTGATGGCAAATGCAGAGTTTTACGACGCGCTAAGCGATGCGGACAAAGAACTTGTTCAGAATGCGTCGCAAGTCGCACTCGATTATATTCTTGATGTTGCCGTCGAACTGGATGCAACCGGTCTGGCAAAAATTCAGGAGAGCAATCCTGGCTACACAATAAACCGGCTAACCGAGGAAGAGCGTGCACCCTTTAAAGAACGTGCAAAAGCGGTCGAAGCAGCCTTTGTCGAAAGAGCGGGCGAACGCGGCGCTGCCATCCTCGAGCAAATGAAGAAGGATCTAGCGGCTGCGCAGCAGTAGCGCTTTGCCACAGGCATCCATCACGTTTGCGATGTGTTCATCTGAAAAATCGGTGCAGGCCCAGAACCATAGTTCGGGCCTGCAATTTGGAAATAGTAGACCGGCGATCAGCCTATATTGCGAATGTTCGGGGGGAATATGAGCGAAACGACGAAGAAAAAGTCGGGCCTTGCCGGAATTGTTGATGGCATTGACAAGGGGATCGCTGCGCTTGAGCGGGTGATCATGGCCACAGGCGTCATTCTGATGGCAGTCAACACCATCGCAAATGTCATCAGCCGGTTTGTTTTCAACCACTCCATTATATTCGCCGAAGAGTTGAACAGTATATTCATATTGTTGGTGACATTTGCTGGTATCGGCTACGCCGCGCGCCATGGTCGGCATATCCGCATGTCCGCCATCTCAGACGCGTTACCCGAACGGGTCAGAAAAATCTTGATGGTTGTAGTCACGGGAGTCACCGCTGTGCTGTTGCTGCTCTTGGCGTGGTACGCTGTGCAATACATCATCAGCATGTACGCCAAGGGGCGGGTCTATCCTGCCCTCGGATTCCCTGTTTATCTCAGCTACATCTGGGTGCCGATTGGGCTGTTTGTGACCGGGGTTCAATACGCGCTCACTTTCATCAAAAATCTTCAGGAACCTGAAATCTACCTGTCAACTGATCTGCGAGAAGCAGATGCGCGGGAACTGGAAGTGGAGCTTTAACCATGGCACTCTTGATGTTTTCCGCAATGGTTGTCCTGCTGCTTATGGGTTTCCCGATGATGGTACCCCTCATTGCCGGCGCGTTCATCGGCGTGATCGAGTTGTTTGGCACAATCGACAAAACCGAGTTTATGATTCAGCAAATGTTGGGTGGTATCCGGCCCTCTTCATTGATCGCCGTGCCTATGTTCATTCTGGCAGCGGATATCATGACACGTGGCCAGTCCGCAGGGCGGCTGATTGATATGGTCATGGCCTTTGTTCGCCATGTTCGAGGGGGGTTGGCCGTCAGTACAGCTGCGGCTTGCGCATTGTTCGGTGCCGTGTCCGGGTCCACCCAAGCCACGGTCGTTGCGGTGGGAACGCCACTCAGGCCCCGAATGCTGAAAGGTGGCTACAAGGATTCTTTCATTTTGGCCCTGATCGTCAACTCAAGTGACATCGCGTTCCTGATCCCGCCCAGTATTGGGATGATCATCTACGGTGTAGTTGCCAAGGCCTCCATCCCTGAACTGTTCATCGCGGGCATAGGGCCCGGATTGTTAATCCTGTTCATGTTCTCGGTCTACAGTATGATCTACGCCAAAATAAATGACGTCCCCACTGAACCGGCCGCCACATGGTGCGAACGCGCGGCAGCGGTGAAACGGGCCTTGTGGCCGCTGGGTTTCCCGGTTCTGATCATCGGCGGCATCTTCTTCGGCGTTTTCAGCCCGACCGAAGCCGCAGCAATCAGCGTGGCCTATGCGGTGTTGCTGGAAGTCTTCATTTTCAAAACAATGAAAATCACCGGCCTATACCAGGTCGCCCTGTCAACGGGCATGGTAACGGCGGTAGTTTTTATTTTGGTGGGTGCAGGTGCTGCCTTTGCCTGGGTTCTGTCATTCGCGCAGATACCGCAACAGATATTGGGCGCTCTTGGCATTGATGAAATGGGGCAGATCGGCGTCCTATTCACAATTGCGATTGCGTTCTTCATCGGCTGTATGTTCGTGGATCCCATCGTGGTCATCTTGATCTTTGTTCCGATCTTTGCGCCCGTGGTCGAGAAAACCGGGCTGGACCCAATTCTGGTCGGCACTTTGATCACATTGCAGGCCGCCATCGGCTCGGCCACCCCGCCGTTCGGATGCGATATCTTCACAGCGGTTGCGGTGTTCAAACGTCCCTATCTGGAAGTAATCAGAGGAACGCCGCCTTTCGTGATCATGCTTTTGAGTGTCTCGGTCTTGATGATCTTCTTCCCGCAGGTGGCACTGTTTTTGCGCGACATCGCCTTTAACAAATAAAAGGAGCGACAAATGTTCAAATCAATACTCGCTGCTTTCGACGGGTCTGAAGGATCAGAGGCCGCCCTTCGCAAAGCCGCTGAATTGGCTAAGTTGTGTGATGCGGAAATGTTGGTACTGACGCTCTACCGTCATCATTCGATACTGGAAGGATCGATGTATGTCATCGATGCAGAAAAGCCCGATGATATTGACGGGATCATGCGCGATCACGCAAAGGAAACTGCTGAACGCGGCGCGTCCATTGCGCACGAGGCAGGGTGCGAGAGCATCCGGGCCTTTGTCAAAGGCGGGCCAACGGCGCGGACTATCGTCAGCTTTTCCAAAGAACATGAGAATGACCTGATCGTCATGGGCAGCCGGGGATTGGGATCGATTGAGGGCTATTTGCTGGGCAGCGTCTCTCACAAAGTGACCAGCCTTGCGCAATGCCCGGTTCTGGTGGTGTGAGGATGGCAATGGCTTTGGATATACAATCTTCGACCTCGTCTGTGGCTCTCGCGCTGGATGCTCGCCCTGTCACACATCGTATCGGGTTGGTCACGCTGGCCACGGATCATACGACGGAAACTGACTTCGCACGCATTCTGCAAGGGCATGATGTGGGCGTATATGTAAACCGGATCGGGTTTGAAAACCCAACCACACATGAAAGCCTTTTGAAGACAGGGCCGCTGCTGACCGATGCCGCAGCAGAGATCCTGCCTGGCGAGGCGCTAGATGTATTGGTCTATGGATGCACTGCAGCTTCGGTAGTGTTGGGGAACGACAAAGTGGCCGAGCACATGAACAGCGCAAAGCCAGGCACGCCATGCGTCACACCCAGCTCGGCAGCCTTTGATGCATTTGAGGCTTTGGGGGTAAAAAAAGTAAGCGTTCTTACGCCCTATACGCAGGATGTGACGGATTCTCTGGTCACCTATTTCTCGCAACACGGCCTCGACGTGGTGAACGCTGTTTGCTTTGGATTGTCCGATGATCGCGACATGGCGCGCGTCTCAATGGACAGCATTATCGAAGGTGGTGTTGCTGCGTGCGATCCCGATGCTGATGCGCTTTTTATTTCCTGTACGGCGGTGCGTGCCGCCCCATGTGTCGCACAATTGGAGGCCCGACTTGGCAAACCGGTTGTTACCTCCAATCAGGCGATGGTTTGGCGCTGCATGAGGCATCTTGGGATTACTTCGGATTATCCCGCGGGCGGTATGTTGTTCAGTAAATAGGAAAAAAGTCAGGACAAGAGATGAGCTCTGAAATCACACTTCAGGATAGTTTTGCTGCGCGCGCGCGGATCGCACAGTCGATCCGGGTCACGCCGACGGTGTCGTCAGACGCGCTCAGCAAAGCCACCGGCGGTGATATTCGCCTCAAGCTGGAGCAAGGCCAGATCACCGGCAGTTTCAAGCTGCGCGGGGCATCCAATGCTGTGTTGTCACTTAGCGATGCGCAGCGCGCCAAAGGTGTGGTGGGTGTATCGACGGGCAATCACGGGCGCGGTTTGGCCTATGCGGCAAAGCAGGCCGGGGTGCGGTGTATCATCTGCATGTCCGATCTGGTTCCACAAAACAAAGTGGATGGGATCAAGGCGCAGGGCGCAGAGGTGCGCATTGTCGGGCGTTCTCAGGATGACGCACAGGTAGAAGTTGACAGGCTGGTCGCCGATGGGATGGTCATGCTTCCCCCGTTTGATCATCGCGATATCATTGCCGGGCAAAGCACCGTTGCACTGGAAATGCTGGAACAATCCCCGGATCTTGAAACGGTTCTGGTGCCGCTGTCGGGCGGCGGACTGATTTCCGGCGTCGGGATGGTGATGAAGGCGGTTAATCCGCAGGTCCGCGTTATCGGAATTTCGATGGAGCGCGGGGCGGCTATGTATGAAAGCCAGAAGGCCGGGAAACCGGTTCTGGTCGAAGAACTGTTGACACTGGCCGACTCGCTGGGCGGTGGGGTTGGATTGGACAACCAGCACACTTTTGCCATGACTCGTGCCTTTGTTGATGATCTGATTCTTGTGACCGAGACCGAGATTGCTGCTGCCATCCGTCACGCCTATTGGCAGGAACGTCAGATCATTGAAGGGTCCGGCAGTGTCGGCATTGCCGCGCTTCTGGCGGGAAAAATCAAAGACCCAGGTCGGTGCGTCGCGCTGATATCGGGGCAAAACATCGACATGCAGCTGCATCACCGGATCATTTCCGGCGAAGATGTAGATGTGACGGCGGAGGGGTAGGATGCCGGAGATCAAAATACTGACCGAGGCCGAATTGCGAGATCTGGTGCCACTGGATATGGACGCGGTGGACTGCATCGAACAGGGCTTTACGACGCTCGCCGGGGGCAAGGTTATCATGCCGCCGATCATGACACTGATGGTCCCCGATCATAATGGCGAGGTATGTGTAAAGTCTGCTTATGTCCCCGGCATAGACAGCTTTGCCATGAAGATGAGTCCCGGCTTTTTCGATAATCCCAAGCTGGGTCTGCCCAGCACATCAGGCTTGATGGTGCTATTCTCAAGCACCACTGGCGTCCTGGAAGCTTTGCTTCTGGATAATGGTTATCTCACGGATGTGCGCACCGCCGCTGCGGGAGCGGTATCTGCGCGCCACCTTGCGCGCGAGGACGCGACACGCGCGTGTGTCATCGGTGCTGGTGTGCAGGCGAAGCTACAACTCAAGGCGCTGACCCTTGTGCGCGGCATCGAAAGCGCTGTGATCTGGGCGCGGGATGCGGCCAAGGCCGAAACCTTGGCTTCCAGCCTTCGCGAAGAACTTGGGGTCGACGTCACGGCCAGCACTGATAGGGCGGGTGCCGTGTCCTCGGCAGATATCATCGTCACGACAACCCCTTCGGACATTCCGCTGATCAAAGCGGACTGGCTGCAACCGGGGCAGCTTGTCATTGCGATGGGTTCGGATCAGGAACACAAGGTCGAGCTTGACCCGGGTTGTCTTGCCAAGGCAACGCTCTATGTGCCCGACAGCCAAGCCCAATGCGCCCTCAAAGGCGAGCTGCGCAGCGCCATTGCGGTAGGCATTTTCCCGGCTGATGGCAGGTTTGCTGAACTGGGTGATATCACCTCCGACAAGGCGCCGGGGCGACAATCCGACAGTGACATCATTATTGCTGACCTGACAGGTACGGGTGTCCAAGACACCGCCATTGCCACGCTTGCTCGCCAGCGCGCGGAAAACTCAGGCAAAGGCACCACGTTTTCAAGCTAACAACGGATTAACTCTATGCCAGAACCAAAACTCCACTTCTCACGCGATGAGTTCAGCCAGCGCATTGCAAAAACCCGCGCCGCCATGGCCGAACGTGGGCTTGACCTTCTGATCGTGACGGACCCTTCGAACATGAACTGGCTGACCGGCTATGACGGTTGGTCCTTCTACGTGCATCAATGCGTCGTGCTGAGTCTCACTGGCGAGCCGGTCTGGTACGGCCGTGGACAAGATGCCAATGGCGCGCTTCGCACCTGCTTTATGGATCCCGCCAATATCATCGGTTACCCGGACCATTATGTACAATCCACCGAACGTCACCCGATGGATTACCTGTCGGCACAGCTGGCCGATCGTAAGCTGGATAAGGGCCATATCGGCGTTGAGATGGACAACTACTGGTTCACAGCTGCGGCCTTTGCCGCGCTACAGCACCACATGCCAAATGCCAAATTTTCCGATGCGACTGCGTTGGTCAACTGGCAGCGTGCGGTAAAATCTGAAACCGAGCTGGAATATATGCGCCAAGCGGGCCGCATAGTGGGCCGTATGCATGAACGTATCTTTGAAAAGGTTGAGCCGGGCATCCGCAAATGCGATCTGGTGGCGGAAATCTATGATGCGGCCTTACGCTATGACGCACAGATCGGTGCGGGCGGAGACTATCCCGCGCTGGTGCCACTTTTGCCCTCAGGCGCGGATGCCTCAGCCCCGCATTTGACATGGGACGATCAGCCAATGAAATCCGGCGAAGGCACGTTTTTCGAGATCGCAGGCGTCGTCAAACGGTACCACTGCCCGCTGTCGCGCACGGTCTTCCTTGGAAAGCCCACGCAAACATTCCTCGACGCTGAAAAGGCTGTGCTTGAGGGCATGGAGGCCGGGCTGGAGGCTGCAAAAGAGGGCAACCTCTGTGAAGATGTCGCCATTGCCTTCTTCAGCGTGCTAAAGAAATACGGGATCACCAAAGATAACCGCACCGGTTACCCGATCGGTGTCAGCTACCCGCCCGACTGGGGTGAACGGACCTTCTCGCTTCGTCCCGGCGACAAGACGATTCTGCAGGAGAACATGACCCTGCATTTCATGACCGGCCTCTGGATGGAGGATTGGGGTTTTGAGATTACTGAAAGCATCCGCATCACCAGGACCGGCCATGAGTGCCTGGCTAACGTGCCCCGCAAAATGGTTGTGAAGGATTGAGTAATGACACCCAACCCAATTTCCTCGACGATCCCGCTGGATAGCGATGGTATCCACCACGGTTTCCTACGGCTGCCTTACAGCCGGGATGACAGTGCTTGGGGGTCAATTATGATCCCGCTAACGGTTATCAAAAACGGAGATGGGCCTACGGCTTTGCTAACCGGCGCCAACCATGGCGATGAATATGAAGGGCCCGTGGCGTTGCAAGAACTGACGGTTACGCTAAAGCCCGAGGACATCACCGGACGCGTGATCATCGTGCCTGCCTTCAATTATCCCGCTTTTCGCGCCGGGTTACGCACGTCCCCCATCGACAAAGGCAATATGAACCGTGCCTTTCCGGGCCGGCCAGATGGCACCCCAACCGAAAAGATTGCCGACTATTTCCAGCGCGTTCTTTTGCCAATGGCCGATATTGCGGTGGATTTTCACTCGGGCGGAAAAACGCTGGATTTCGTGCCCTTCGCGGCGGCCCATATCCTTGAAGATAAAGCCAATGAAACGGCCTGTTTCGCCGCGATGGCCGCCTTTAACGCCCCCTATTCGGTGCAGCTACTGGAGATCGACAATGTCGGAATGTACGACACCGCGGTCGAAGATATGGGTAAGGTTCTGGTTTCAACAGAATTGGGCGGTGGTGGCTCTGCCACAGCCAAGTCGATTGCCGTTGCAAAAAAGGGCCTGCGCAATGTGCTGATCCACGCAGGAATTCTGAAGGGCGAGATGCAGATTGATCCAACCGTGCGCCTGGATATGCCCGATGGTAACTGCTTCGTGTTCTCGGAAAACGATGGCCTCTACGAGCCGATGGTTGATCTTGGTGAACAGGTCAACCAAGGCGATGTTGTGGCCCGCATTTGGCCCGTTGATCGCACCGGGATTGCCCCGATTGAATACCGTGCCAAAGTTACGGGCCTTTTGATCAGTCGCCACTTTCCCGGTCTCATCAAAGCGGGCGATTGCGCGGCGGTGATCGGGTTGAACGTTGGATAACTTTATTCCCCGGAGGTGAGACCATGCGGCTCGACGCCCGCGATCTGGATATTCTACGGGTGCTTTCAACCGACGGGCGCATCACAAAAACGGCTTTGGCCGACCGCGTTGGCCTGTCGCCCACCCCCTGCTGGGAGCGGCTGAAAAAGTTGGAAAAAGCCGGGTTGATCAAGCGATATAGAGCCGAGATCAACCTGCGCAAACTTGGGCCACATGTAACTGTTTTTGTTGCGGCCGAACTGTCCGATCATACCGCTGCCAGCTTTCAGGCTTTTGAGGCCGCAATGCAACGCTATGAAGAAGTGTTGGCCTGCTGGGCGCTTGGCGGAGGATTTGATTACATCCTGCAAATCGTGACGCGCGATATCGATGCCTATCAACGCCTGATTGATGAAATGCTCAATGCTGACATAGGTCTGGAAAAATATTTTACCTATATTGTCACCAAACCAGTGAAGGGGCAGGGCGTTCCGCCGATTTCCCTCATTGCTGGATGGCAGGAGTAACCCTCTGCCTGAGAGATGGTTGACAGTAGAATACTCTGCTTTGGCCCTGAAATTTGGTCTCATCCTTTGCCTGTAATGCCCGACATTGTCGGGCATCGAGGGAGAGGTATCCATGAAAGACACTGCACTTTCTGCGCGCGATGATATTGCTGACAAATCTTTGGCGCGCAGTTTTTCCTATGTGAATGGTAAATGGTGTGCAGCTTCGTCGGGTTACACCATCCGCGTCACCGATCCGGCAACTGGCGATGTTATCGGTGAGGCCGCCAGCCTTTCGGCAGAGGAATCCTCTGCCGCCGTGGATGCGGCACAAGCTGCCTTTCCGACCTGGTCGGGCCTCTTGCCACAAGACCGATCCGCCATTCTGCGCCGTTGGTTCGACCTGATGCTGCACCACAAAGAAGATCTGGCACGGATCATGGTACTGGAACAGGGCAAGCCCCTGTCCGAGGCGCGCGGTGAAATTGATTATGCTGCGTCTTTTGTAGAATTCTACGCCGAAGAGGCCAAGCGACCCAATATTGAAGGCGTCACCAGCCATCTGCCCGATGCCGAGGTCGAGGTTTGGCTAGAGCCGGTCGGGGTGGTGGCAATGATCACACCGTGGAATTTCCCTGCTGCCATGCTGACCCGCAAAGCAGCAGCAGCCATGGCAGTGGGATGTACGGTTGTGGCTCACCCCTCAGGTGAAACCCCGTTTTCGGCCCTCGCGTTGGCTGAACTGGCGGAAAAGGCGGGTATTCCGGCGGGCGTGTTCAACGTGGTCACCGGCCAGGCCTCGACCGTGGTCGAACCTTGGACGAAAGACACCCGTGTTCGGGCACTCTCGTTTACAGGCTCCACCGAAATCGGACGGTTACTTTACCGTCAGTCCGCCGACACAGTGAAAAAACTTGTAATGGAACTAGGCGGGCATGCACCGGTGATTGTGTTCAAAGGGGCCGATCTTGAAATTGCGGTTTCTGAAACGATCAAGGCCAAATTCGCCACATCCGGGCAGGACTGTCTTGGCGCCAATCGGATATTTGTGGAGCGCTCAATTTATGACGCATTCTGCTCGCAGTTCACCGAAGCGACCCGCAGGCTGTCCCTTGGCATCGGTATGGATGACCCCGATATCGGCCCTCTGATGAATGAAAAGGCGGTTCAAAAGCAGGAAGAACATGTCGCCGATGCGCTGGCCAAGGGGGCCAAACTGGCGTGCGGAGGTGCAAGGGATCTTCTCGGCCCGCTGTTTTATCAGCCCACGGTTCTGACCGACGTGCCCGCCGATGCCGTGCTTATGTCAGAGGAAACATTTGGCCCTGTGGCGGCCATTGCGCCCTTTGATACCGAAGAAGAGGTGATCGCCCGGGCCAATGACACTGAATACGGTTTGGTTGCGTATCTGCACAGCCATGACCCACGCCGTATTTACCGCGTATCTCGTGCATTGCAATTTGGCATGGTGGCGGTGAATCGCACCAAGGTCACCGGCGCGCCGATCCCCTTTGGCGGCACCAAACAATCCGGTCTGGGCCGTGAGGGGGCAAGACGGGGAATGGAAGAGTTTACCGAAATCAAATATGTCTGCCGCGACTGGGCATGAGGAGTGAAAAGATGCTGAAGAACGATCAACTTGACCAATGGGACCGCGAGAACTTTTTCCATCCCTCCACTCATCTGGCCCAGCACGCGCGGGGCGAAACAGCGACCCGTGTGATCAAAACCGCAAGCGGGGTCCATATCGAAGACCGTGATGGTACCAAATTGCTGGACGCCTTTGCAGGACTTTATTGCGTGAATGTGGGCTATGGCCGTCAGGAAGTTGCCGAAGCGATTGCGGATCAAGCCCGCGAGTTGGCCTATTATCATTCCTACGTAGGCCATGGCACAGAAGCCTCCATCACTCTGTCCAAGATGATCCTTGATCGCGCGCCTTCGAACATGTCCAAGGTCTATTTCGGCCTGGGCGGTTCAGATGCAAATGAGACCAACGTCAAATTAATATGGTATTACAACAATATCCTGGGTCGCCCCGAAAAGAAAAAGATCATCTCGCGCTGGCGCGGGTATCATGGCTCGGGCCTTGTCACCGGGTCGCTGACTGGGCTGGAACTATTCCACAAAAAGTTCGATCTGCCGCTCACGCAGGTGGTTCATACCGAAGCGCCCTATTATTTCCGCCGCGATAATCTGGACCAAAGCGAAGCCGAATTCGTCGCGCATTGCGTTACTGAACTGGAGGCGCTGATTGAACGTGAAGGCGCTGATACAATCGCCGCGTTTATTGGCGAGCCGGTGCTGGGAACCGGTGGTATCGTGCCCCCGCCCGAAGGCTACTGGGCCGCGATCCAGACCGTATTGCGCAAGCATGACATCCTGTTGGTTGCCGATGAAGTTGTGACCGGGTTTGGCCGCCTGGGCAGCATGTTCGGCTCTGAGCATTACGGCTTGGAATCCGATATCATCACCATCGCCAAAGGCCTCACCTCGGCCTACGCACCGCTGTCAGGTTCGATTGTTTCGGAAAAAGTTTGGAAGGTGCTGGAACAGGGCACAGATGAAAACGGCGCCATCGGCCACGGCTGGACCTATTCGGCACACCCGATCGGGGCCGCGGCCGGTGTGGCAAACCTCAAATTGATTGATGATCTGAACCTGATCGAAAACGCAGGCAAAGTCGGCGCTTATCTGAAGCAGTCGATGAAGGATGCACTGTCAGCACACGCCAATGTCGGCGATGTGCGCGGCGAAGGAATGTTGTGCGCGGTCGAGTTCGTGAAGGATAAAGATAGCCGCACCTTCTTTGACTCCGCGGACAAGATCGGCCCGCAAGTCTCAGCCGCTCTTTTGGCACAGGATAAGGTCATCGCACGAGCTATGCCGCAAGGCGACATCTTGGGCTTCGCGCCACCGTTTTGCCTGAGTCGTGAAGAAGCTGATACCGTCGTCGCGGCAACTCTGCGCGCGGTTACAGCAGTATTGGGTTAGGGGATGTCTGTCTCGCCCATCCTTGGCTGAGTTGACAGCGGTAAACATTACCGCATCAAACTCTGGGGTGGGCGCAGCACTCGATTGAGACCGCTTTGATTTGGCAATATTGCCTGGATCAGGCCGCAATTCCAAGATTCCTTACTATACGGCCCAATCCGGTCAAAGCGGCCAGGATTGAAACTTGAAACAAGCACACGTCACTATTGTCGCAATGTGCTACAGACCAGATATTATCAATCATGGGTGGAGCGGCGGAAAAGTCCGCAACGTGTGGGTTGCCATTCCTGTAGCCAGACAGACGATGAAGCAGGAAGAGCTCAAGCGGAAGTTGGAAGATTTCGAAGTTCCGCAAAGGAATTTTGAAGAGATGTTCGAACCGGTCGCCGAAATTCTGTCAAAATCTTGGAAAGTATGGAAAAAAAGCGACTATAGGGGCAAGAGAGCGCTGCTTAGAATGCTATTTGTTCAGAAGGGAAGTTACTCTTCCAAATCGGATCTTCGAACCGGTGAATTATCTTTTCCATTCAGATTCTTAAGTGACGCAAATTATCTGAACTAGGTTTTGGTGGAGCCTAGGGGAGTCGAACCCCTGACCTCTTGCATGCCATGCAAGCGCTCTCCCAACTGAGCTAAGGCCCCATACAGGTACTGCAGAAGCAGTGGGCGGACGTTTATGAGACAGTGGCGCTAAGCGCAAGTCCAAAAACAGGCGTCGCCGTTAAAATTTTGCAACCAGATTGCAAATGGCGCGAGGCGGCGCGAGGCCGCCTCTAACCGTGATCAGCTATCGTCCTCTGCTGGAATGTCAGTGATGTCGTCCAGCGGAACTTCATCACTGCTGTCATCATCGTCATCCAGCAAATCATCATCCAGATCGACTTCGACTTCGTCGTCGTCATCCAGAACCAGTTCTTCCTCGGGCGCGTTTTCGCGCGCCTTGGCCGATGCGGCATCTTCTGCATCTGCTGCGATCATCCGGCTTTTGCCGGTTTCGAGTTCCACGATCTCGCCGGTATAAGGGCTAACGATCGGGTCTTTGTTCAGGTCATAAAACCGTTTACCGGTGGTCGGGCAAACGCGCTTTACACCCCATTCTTCCTTGGGCATGTCCAATCCCCTTGATATCAGGTGAGTCGTATCGACGATTCAGGTCAGGTGCCACAAGCAGCGGGCACTGTCAAAGCCTTTGAGCAGGAGAAACAGACCTATGGGAGATCACGCACTGCCAGGATCGCCTCCGGTGCCGCTGACATTGCGCAAATCGGCGCGGGCACGGCGGATCAGTCTGCGTATATCCCAGTTGGACGGGCGTGTTACACTGACCTATCCAAATGGCGTTGCTGAATCCGATGCGTTGAACTTTGCCCGCCAAAAAGAAAGCTGGATTCGGCAGCACCTGAGTGATCGGCCAGACCCCTCGGTGGTTCAATTTGGGCAGCATATTCCTGTTGAGGGCACCCAACGGCGCATTGTCCGGGCAACGGGCCGACGCGTTCTGTTGCAGGCGGATCAGATTTCAGTACCTGAAGGCGCTGAAGCGCGACGTTTGGCGCGCTTTTTGAAAGAACTGGCACGCGACCGGCTGACCGGCGCATGTGATGACTACGCAGCGATGTTGGGTAGGGCTTATGCCAGCATCTCTATTCGGGATACCCGATCGCGCTGGGGATCATGCAGTTCTGAGGGTGGGTTGATGTTTTCCTGGCGGCTGATTCTCGCTCCACCAGACGTCCTGCATTATGTTGCCGCACATGAGGTGGCGCATCTGGCCGAGATGAACCATTCCCCAGCCTTTTGGGCCCAGGTCGAGTGGTTATTCGGAGATTACAAAGAACAGCGGCGCTGGCTGCGCGACAACGGGGCGCAGCTGCACCAGTACAGATTTGACACGCCTGCGAGTTGACCTGTGCGGTGTTTGTGATCACATAGAGACATGTTGAACACACGCCCCTCGGAAACGCAGACCGCAACGCATGACCGGGTGTACCGGGCCCTGCGATCCCGCATCATGCATGGCGACATCGCCCCCGGTCAGGCGCTGACCTTACGGGGAATTGGCAAAGAGTTTGGTGTCTCAATGACACCGGCCCGAGAGGCGGTGCGTCGGCTTGCGGCTGAAGGGGCGTTGTTTCTGTCTTCCTCGGGCCGCGTTTCTACGCCTGAGTTGACCAATGACCGGATCGAGGAGTTGGCCGCGCTGCGGGCTTTGCTTGAGGTCGAGCTGGCCAGCCGGGCATTGCCGCGTGCGCATATTGCCCTGATTGACCGATTGCAGAGCATCAACATGACGGTGGCCGAGATGGTCACCAAACGTGATGCCGTTGGATATATTCGCACCAATCTGGAGTTTCACCGAACTCTGTATCTGCGGGCGCAGGCCCCTGCGATGCTGGCGATTGCCGAAACCGTATGGTTGCAGCTTGGGCCGACGATGCGCGCGCTTTATGGGCGGCTGCGGCGAACGGAACCACCGCATCACCACAAGCTGATAATTGCGGCGCTAAAGGCCGGGGATGAGCCGGGTTTGCGCCTTGCGGTTCGCTCGGATGTTACACAGGGCCTGCGGATGCTGGTCAGCTAAGCGGCTTGTTGCCGAAGCTGCCGAAATCGCCCGGTTCGGTATCGCTGTTCTGGCCCCGGCGATTTCTCTGCGCTAGGCTGTGAGAAATCACAATAAGAGCAGTTTTCAACCATGATTGATCGACGGTTATTTTCCCTTGGGCTGGGCTCCGGCTTGTTGGTTGCCTGTACGGATGGCGTGCCTTCTTCGGCGCCGGCCGCGCGCATGCAACCGGTTCGGAACGCGGGCTGGGACGCCTGGGTCGCGGGCTTCAAAAGCCGCGCGGCCGCACAAGGGATTTCGCAAAGCACAATTAACCGCGCCTTCCAGGGCGCCGGATATCTGCCCGGAGTGATCGAGCGGGACCGAAATCAGGTCGAGTTCAAGAGGTCGCTTGAAGACTACCTGGCGATTGCAACCTCGGATGAACGGATCGCGACCGGCAAGCAAATGCTGGTGCGTCATGCGGGAACGCTGTCTCAGATCGAGGCGCAGTACGGCGTCGACAAAGAAGTTGTCGTGGCGATTTGGGGGCTGGAAAGCCGCTATGGTGCGCGGCGCGGTGATGTGCCTGTTGTATCGGCCCTGTCGACGTTGGCCTATGACGGTCGGCGCGGGCAGTTCTTTGAAAGCCAGCTGATAGCGGCGATGAAGATCCTGCAGAACGGTGACACGACATCTGCCAACATGACAGGTAGCTGGGCCGGTGCCATGGGGCACACGCAGTTCATCCCGACCTCTTATCTGGCCTATGCGGTGGATTTCACCGGCGATGGACGGCGCGATATCTGGTCCGACGATCCAACGGATTCGCTGGCATCAACGGCGGCTTATCTGGCGCGTTCCGGTTGGGTGCGTGGGCAGCCCTGGGGCGGTGAGGCCGGGACGGTATCCGGTACGCCGGTTGCTGTGCTGCAACCCCAGGTGCCAGGGCCCCGCATCGCCGTGTTCCGCAATTTTCAGGTGATCAAACGGTACAATAACTCGGACAGCTACGCGATCGGGGTAGGGCATCTATCAGACCGGATTGCCGGAGGTGCGCCGTTCCAGGCCTCTTTCGGACCGGATGCGACTGGTCTGACGCTTGAAGATCGCAAAGAGCTGCAGCGCCGCCTGACATCCGCCGGGTACGACACCGAAGGCGCAGATGGTGTAGTCGGTAAAAACACGACATCCGCGATTTCTGCGTACCAGCGGGCCAATGGGCTGCCCGCGACCGGAGAGCCCTCAGTTGCGCTGCTGAGGCAGTTGGGGGGCTGAGGAGGGTTACGCTGCCAGCCCTTTTGAGCCGATGTCGAGGAATTTTTGACGACGATCTCTGATCAGGGCGGCAGAATCCTTGCCGTCCAGATCCTTGAGCATCGCCGTAATTGCATCCCGCACGGAGTCCACGGTCGCGGCGCGATCACGATGTGCGCCGCCTTTGGGTTCCGAAATGATCCGGTCGCAAACGCCCAGCTTGTGCAGGTCTTGCGCGGTCAGCCGCAACGCTTCGGCTGCTTCGCGCATTTTCTCGGAGTCCTTCCACAGGATCGAGGCGCAGCCTTCGGGTGAAATGACCGAATAGACCGAATGTTCCAGCATCGCGACACGGTTTGCCGTTGCAAAAGCCACCGCACCGCCTGATCCACCTTCGCCGATGATGACCGAGACCAACGGGACGCCGATCTTCAGGCACATTTCGGTCGAGCGGGCAATCGCCTCGGACTGGCCGCGCTCTTCGGCGCCTTTGCCGGGATAGGCGCCAGCCGTGTCGATCAAGGTGATAACCGGCAGTCCAAAGCGTCCTGCCATCTCCATCAGTCGGACAGCCTTGCGATACCCTTCGGGGCGAGCCATTCCGAAATTGCGTTCGATGCGCGATTTGGTGTCGCTGCCCTTTTCGTGGCCGATCACCATAACAGGTTGATCGTTGAACCGCGCCAGACCGCCGATCACGGCCAGGTCGTCAGCAAAATTCCGATCGCCTGCCAGAGGTGTGAATTCGGTGAACAGATCTTCCACGTAGTCTTTGCAATGGGGACGTCCAGGGTGACGAGCGACCTGACATTTTCTCCATGGCGTCAGATCGGCATAGAGTTCGTCCAACAGCTTTTCAGCCTTGGCGTCCAAAGCGGCGGCCTCTGCGGCCACATCCATCTCTTCATTGGCGCGCGCCAGTGCACGCAGTTCCTCGGCCTTTCCTTCGATCTCGGCCAAGGGTTTTTCGAATTCCAAATACTGGGTCATGACGCCTCTTAACGCGGAAGTTCTCTGCTATATGGCCTGACGTCGCGTCGGATGCAACTCAGCAAGATCTGAAGGGTTGGCAAGGGTGCCGGCATTCGTCAAGCAGTTGCAGGTCTGTATACGCTCTTACCCCGACCACAGAACAGGGTAGAGCGACGCGACTAGCAGCCCCGCCATCACCCAGTTGAACAGCATCAACCGGCGCGGATTCGTGAGTACTCGCGCCATTTGCTGCCCAAGCACCGTCCACGTGCTGACCGAGGGCAAATTGATTGCGCCGAAAACAATCGCGACAATGACGATGGCGTTCAAGGTGCGGTCGGGCGTGTAGGCGGTTGTTGCGGTCAGGGCCATGGCCCAGGCCTTTGGGTTGACCCATTGGAAGGCGGCGGCCTGTAGAAACGTCATCGGCGTACCAGCAGAGGCGCCCGCTTCGGCTGGGGCCGAATGCGCAATTTTCCATGCCAGATACAGCAGGTATGCGACTGAAGCCGCTTTCAACACGGTATAGCTGATCGGATAGGCATCAAACACCTGTACCAGCCCCGTTCCGACCAGAAGGACCATGACTGTAAAGCCCAACCCGATTCCGAACATATGTGGGATTGTGCGTCGAAACCCGAAATTCGCGCCCGAGGCCATCAGCATCAGGTTATTGGGTCCCGGCGTGATCGACGAGACGAAGGCAAAGGTGACGAGGGCAAATAGCAATTCAGGGTTCATAGCGCAGATAATTGATAGATTCCGCCCAAATGAAATTGCGTTTGCGCTGGCTATTGCGGTAATTCTGCAATTAATGATCAAGTTGGATGGAATAAATCGCCATATATTGCGTGAGCTGACGCGTGATGGGCGGATAAGCAACCTTGAATTGGCCGATCGGGTCGGGCTGTCAGCCTCGGCCTGTTTGCGCCGTGTTCAGGAATTAGAGCGCGCGGGCGTGATCTCGGGCTATCGTGCTGTATTGAACCCACCTGCGCTGGGCATCGGCTTTGTCGCCTATATTGGCGTGGGGCTGGGCGAACATACAAAGGCCGCTCAGGAAGGGTTCGAGCGTGCATTGCAGCGCGCGCCTGAAGTGGTGGAGTGCCATAACATCACCGGCACGATCGAATACCTGTTGCGCGTGGAATGTGCAGATCTGTCGTCTTACAAAACTTTTCACACCGAAGTTCTGGGGACTTTGCCCCATGTCACGTCGATCACGTCCTATGTTGTCATGGGCTCGCCCAAGGATATGCGGGCCTGACATTGGAAAGATGATTCTGTACCGACTTGCCGGAGTTGGATTCACGTTTTACTGTCTTGCCAAAGAATTGACCAAAAATGGGGACAACCCCAACCGGTCGTATTCAGGGAGAAGACGATGAAACTTGTTCGGACCGGAGCACTGGTCGCAACTTTGGTGATGATTGCGGGTGCATCTTTTGCAGCTCCGTTAAAACTGCAACCTGCCAACCCACAGCCCAGCCCCAAGGCGGGATTGAATGTGAATTACTTTGGCACTGGCAATCAACACAAGAAGATCCGAGATCTGAGCCATGCAAAAAGCATGCTGTCTAAAGCGCAGCCCGGACAACCGTTGCGGGGCTTGGATTACAGGGACACCAGTAAGGGTCAGGACGTCATGACGTTTGACGGCGCTTACAATGTCGCCGCCGAGATTACGGGGTACATGCGGTTCGACTCTGCTGGAATCTACGAGTTGGAAACGTGGTCAAATGACGGGATAGAGGCATTCGTCGGAGGCCAGAACATTGGACAAGTCTCGGGCATTCAGGGCTGCGAGGCCAATCAGCGGACCGAAGTCGATGTGCCCAAAGCAGGGTGGTACGCGCTCAAGATCATCTATTTCCAGAAGCTCGGAACATCCTGTCTGATGATGAAATCTGGTAAAAAGGGCGAAAGGTTCACCTGGACACCCAATGATGTCTTCGGACGGTAAGAAAAAGGCGCCCGGTGAGGCGCCTTTCTACTTTTAGCTATTGGCAGCGATCAATTCGGCCTGGGCCACGATCACCTCGGCCTGTTTGATCGAGGCGATATCGACCAGACGCCCTTTGTAGACCGTCGCACCTTCGCCATTGGCCTTGGCTTGCTCCATGGCGGCCAAGATTTCGCGGGCCTCTGACACCGCCTCGTCCGAGGGGGTGAAGACCTGGTTGGCCAGCGCGATCTGTTTGGGGTGGATTGCCCATTTGCCGACCATGCCCAAAGTGGCAGAACGTTTGGCCTGCGCGATATAGCCTTCGTCATCGCTGAAATCGCCGAACGGTCCATCCACCGGCAGCACGCCATGGGTGCGGCAGGCGGCAACGATGGCGGCCTGCGCCCAGTGCCACGGGTCGGACCAGTGTTTTTCACCTTCGCGCAGCATGTAATAATTTTCCTGCGTGCCGCCGATGCCAGTTGTCTGCATGCCCATCGAGGCCGCAAAGTCGGCGGCCCCAAGGCTCATGGCTTGCATCCGGGGGGACGAGGCAGCGATTTCTTCGACATGGGCGAGGCCAGCTGCGGATTCGATGATGACCTCAAAGCTGATTGGTTTGGTACGGCCTTTTGCGCGTTCGATGGCGGTGACCAGCGCGTCCACCGCATAGACATCCGCCGCACAACCGACCTTGGGGATCATGATCTGGTCCAGTCGATCTCCGGCCTGCTCCATCACATCTACGACATCGCGGTACCAGTAAGGCGTATCCAGCCCGTTGACTCGTACGGACATGTATTTAGTGCTCCAATCGAGGGTGTTCAGCGCCTCGATGACATTGGCACGCGCTGTATCCTTGTCAGATGGTGCAACCGAATCCTCAAGGTCAAGATTGATCACATCCGCCGCAGAGGCCGCCATCTTGGGGAAGAGCTTGGTGTTCGACCCGGGGCCGAACAACTGACAACGGTTAGGGCGCGCGGGGGCGGCGGGTTGAATGCGAAAGCTCATCTGGACCTCGTGCAGGAAAGGAAATTGCGATTTTGTTGTCTTATGAGGTATTAAATTGCGCAGGTCTCCGCAAGCACGTTTGTGCATCTGCGGCAATGCAGTCGCAGCATTCGCCGCAATGCGCCGTGTCTCTGGTGATTAAAGTTTAATCGCTTTAAAAACTTGAAAGAATTTTGCGCAAGCTACGATATTTGCGCGAAATTTTCCTGCGGGACCCAGCGATGCTGGGCGAAATCGAGAAACACTCGCCTTGCCCGTCCCATAGCCTGCGCCAGAATCAAAGGAGTGCACCGCAATGATCGAGACACCGTATCTGTTGTTTTTGGGCGATGCGCCCGACCAGCTGGCGGCCAAGGTTGCCGTTGGAATCAAGGACTGGCGTCCGGAAAACGCCGTGGGTCAATACCGGATGGAGGGCTGTAAAGCCGATCTGGGCCTGACCGACATGTCCTTGGCTAAGGCCAAAGAGGCCGGGGCCAAGACTTTGGTCATCGGCGTGGCCAATCGTGGTGGTGTGATCAGTCAGGAATGGAAAAAGGTGCTGGTCATGGCGCTGGAGGAAGGTTTCGACCTGGCCTCGGGCCTGCACAACCTTTTGTGTGATGAACCCGATCTAGTCGCAGTCGCCGAAGCAACAGGCCGCAAGCTGCATGATGTGCGGGTTCCGTCGGTCGACTATCCAATCGCCAACGGCATCAAACGTAAAGGTAAGCGCTGTCTTGCCGTGGGCACCGATTGTTCGGTTGGCAAGATGTACACCGCGATGGCCATGGATGCCGAGATGCGCAAGCGTGGCATGAAGTCGACCTTCCGAGCTACTGGCCAGACTGGCATTCTGATCACCGGTGACGGTGTACCGCTGGACGCGGTGATCGCAGATTTCATGGCGGGATCGGTCGAATGGCTGACACCCGACAATGATGACGACCACTGGGATTTGATCGAAGGGCAAGGGTCACTGTTTCATGTGTCATATTCTGGTGTGACAATGGCGTTGATCCATGGCGGTCAACCGGACGCGTTGATCCTGTCCCATGAACCCACCCGGGAGCATATGCGCGGTCTGCCGACCTATAGTTTGCCATCTTTGCAGGCTCTGCGGGACACGGCGCTGGCGCTGGCCAAGGTTGCCAATCCTGAGTGCCAGGTCATCGGTGTTTCGGTCAACACGCAGCATATGAGCGAAGCAGACGCATCCGCCTATCTGGCACAGGTCGAAGCCGACATGGGGCTGCCCGCGACGGACCCGTTCCGTTTTGGTGCAGGCAAGCTGGTCGACGCGCTGGCAGCAGTATAAAGCGGTCTGGTCCCGCCGGCCCGGATCTAAATTGGAAAATCCGGGCGGCTCTGCCAGGAAAAGGTATGTTATGCAAATTGACGTCTCTCGCGATGTATTCAGGCTGGCTCAGGTCTTTACAATTTCACGTGGGTCACGGACCGAGGCCAAGGTTCTGACTGTACGCATTTCTGACGGCCAGTATCAGGGCTGGGGCGAATGTGTGCCCTATGCGCGTTATGGTGAAACACTGGATTCGGTCGAGGCTGAAATTGCCGGATTGCCCGACAGTTTCGACCGAGTGCAACTGATGGACTTATTGCCTGCGGGCGCTGCACGGAATGCCGTAGATTGTGCGCTGTGGGATCTTGAGGCCAAGCGTTCCGGTAAACGCGTCTGGAATCTGGCTGGGCTGCCTCAGCCTGGCCCCGAAATCACGGCCTATACATTGTCGTTGGACACCGCCGAGGTGATGCAGGCGCAGGCGGCTGCGAATGCACATCGCCCGCTTTTAAAGATCAAACTGGGCACGCCGGATGACATGCCCCGACTTGAAGCCGTTCGCGCAGGCGCACCGGATGCGACGATCATCGTGGACGCAAATGAAGGTTGGTCCGCCGCCGTTTACACCGATCTTGCGCCACATCTTGTGCGCCTGGGTGTGGCCTTGGTCGAGCAACCTCTGCCCGCCGGTGACGATGACGCGCTGATCGGGATGGAGCGCCCGGTTCCCGTATGCGCCGACGAATCCTGCCATGATCGTGCCAGCCTGCCCAAACTGAAGGGCAAATATGATGTGATCAACATCAAGCTCGACAAGACCGGAGGTCTGACCGAAGCGCTAGAGCTGCGCAAAGCGGCGATTGCTGAAGGCTATGACATCATGGTCGGCTGTATGGTCGGCAGCTCTTTGGCGATGGCCCCTGCGACATTGCTGGCGCAGGGTGCGATGGTAACGGACCTTGACGGACCACTTCTGTTGGCCGAAGACCGCGACAACCCGCTGACTTTTGATGATGCCGGAGTGTACCCGCCATTGGCGGCGCTCTGGGGCTAAGGAGATTGACATGACCCGCACCGTTTATGTGAATGGCGACTACCTGCCCGAAACCGAAGCCACAGTGTCGATCTTTGATCGTGGCTTCCTGATGGCCGATGCCGTGTATGAGGTGACCAGCGTTCTGGACGGCAAGCTGATCGACTTCGAAGGCCACGCGGTCCGCCTCAAGCGCTCGCTGGACGAATTGCAGATGGCTGAACCCTGCGCGAAGGACGAGCTGCTGGAGATCCACCGCGAGCTGGTTGAGTTGAACGGCATTGAAGAGGGGCTGGTCTATCTTCAGGTCACGCGCGGCAGCGACGGCGACCGGGATTTTGCATTTCCTGCGGCTGATACCAAACCCACACTGGTTTTGTTCACCCAAAACAAGCCGGGTCTGGCAGACAGCCCTGCTGCCCGGAAAGGTGCCAAGGTCATCTCGATCGAGGATATCCGTTGGGGCCGGCGCGACATCAAGACGACACAGCTGCTCTATCCCTCGCTGGGCAAGATGATGGCCAAGGCCGCGGGCTGTGATGATGCCTGGATGGTCGAAGGCGGTTATGTGACCGAGGGCACCAGCAACAACGCGTATTTTGTCAAAGGCAACAAGATTGTCACCCGGCCGTTGTCGAGCGACATCCTGCACGGCATCACCCGCAAGGCCGTTCTGCGAATGGCAGCTGAAGCGCAGATGGTTGTCGAAGAACGCCTGTTCACTATCGACGAGGCCAAGGAGGCTGATGAGGCGTTCACCACCTCTGCCAGTGCTTTTGTCATGCCTGTGGTTGAAATTGACGGCACAGCGCTGGGCGACGGCACGCCGGGACCCATAGCCAAACGTCTGCGCGAGATTTATCTGGACGAAAGCCGCAAGGCAGCACTCTAAAGAAATCCCATGCTGGGCGTTTGTGTGGCATGGGGTGGTCGCAACGAATTTGACAACATTTGGTGCCGCGTGCAGGTCTTGGTCGGGATGAACGGCGCAAAGAGGGTGCGGCACCAAAATCTCTGAGCGCGATCTGAACACGATAGTTGGTGATCCTGCATCCTGACAGGCCGCTTTGAGAATAGGCATACTCAGCCTGACAAAGGGTATTGGTATGGCCGAAACCAGGCGGCATATTACGCGCTGAGTTGCGGTTTTCAGGAGCCAACTTCACACATGATGATGGCGAAGCCCCTACGTGTTGCTGGTGTAGCTAGGGGACAGGGGGCCGGAGATGCCCCGTCACACGACTAATGGGCCTCAATGGCCGCTATTGGCGCCGATGAAAATGTTGGTCTATCATGTCCTCCTGTGGTCCATTTCAAATGAGTTAACTTATGGCCGATCCATACTCTGACCTCGGCGCGCAAGACACCGCCCTTCAAGAGCGGATCGCAACAGCAATGGAAGTGCGCTGTTTAGAGCCTGCGCAGATTGCAATTCGCAAAGCCTACATGGAAAACCTGAGGCTCCCCAAAGGTGCACGGGCGCTGGAGCTTGGTTCAGGAACAGGACACGTTACCCGAGATTTGTTGGAGCTTGCAGGAGCCGCAACGGCTCATGGAATTGAACCCTCGCCCGTCATGGTCGCACGGGCCCAGAAGAGCTTTGGGGATGATGATCGACTTAGCTTTGATATCGGGGATGCCAAAAACACAGGTTTTGAAAGCGAGACCTTTGACCTTGTGTTAATGCACACGTTGTTGTGCCACGTCCCTGGACCTGAAGACGTTGTTCAAGAGGCCTTCCGCCTTTTGAAGCCCGGAGGTGTGCTGGCAATTTGTGATGGCGACTACAGTACCGCAACTGCGCAGATCGCGGACTTTGATCCGCTCGATCAACTCATCAAATTCATGATCAATCAAAATGTCACTAATCTTTGGATAATGCGTCAGATTTCAGGCATCCTGGTCGATGCCGGATTTCAACTTGGGGCCCGGAAAGGTCATGGATATGTGGCAGAAGGGGAAGCGACCTATTTTCTCACCGTAATTGAACGCGGAGCAGACCGCATGGTGGAAGAGGGTCTGTTATTTTCCGAAACTGCAGAGGCTTTGAAATCAGAAGCGAAACGCAGAGTATCCGCCAAGATGTTTTTTGGTTTTATGTCCTATGTGAGCCAAATCGCAAATAAACCCAAGATCGTTTGACCGTTCTCAGTAATCGGGCAGACAGACATTGCACAGCATCCGGCCTTCTTGGTTCAAAGCGGACCCTACCAGTAACAAAAAAGGCCGCCCCAAACGGAACGGCCCTTTATTCACTGTCTCTTTACAGAGGATCAGGCGGTCAGAGCAGCCTGAGCCTGGGCGACGATCGCGCCGAACGCTTCCGGTTCGTGCACGGCCAGATCGGCCAGAACTTTACGGTCCACTTCAATACCGGCCAAGTTCAGGCCGTTGATGAAGCGGGAATATGTCAGGGCTTCGTCATGCGAACGTACAGCAGCGTTGATCCGCTGGATCCACAGCGCGCGGAAGTTACGCTTGCGGTTCTTACGGTCACGGGTTGCATATTGGTTGGCCTTGTCTACGGCCTGACGGGCAACCTTGAAGGTGCTTTTGCGGCGGCCATAGTAACCTTTGGCGGCCTTGATAACCTTCTTGTGACGGGCGTGAGTTACGGTTCCACCTTTAACGCGGGACATGTCTTAATCTCCTCTTATCGATCGTAGGGCATATAGCCCTTGACGATTTTGGCGTCGGGGGCGGACAGGGTGGTGTTGCCACGAGCATCGCGGATGAATTTCTTGGTCCGCTTGATCATGCCGTGACGTTTGCCGGCCTGGCCAGCAAGGACCTTACCGGTCGCAGTCACCTTAAAGCGCTTTTTGGCGCTCGACTTTGTCTTCATCTTAGGCATTTCCGTCTCCTTTCGGGGTTCGGTTCGAAACGCGACTCGGCATGCCATCTCGGCCGGTCACGCGATCAGAAGCGCCGTTTACGCAAGTTCGACCATACTGGCAAGGGGGTTTTGGCTGAATCTGCAATTTTAGCAGCCCAGTCAGGCACCGGGGCGACGCAGGCCGCCCCGGTGGTCTATTTAGTGACCGTATTTGCGGATCTCACCGCTTTTCAGTCTTTCACTATACGATGCCAGTTCCTGACGAACGATCTTCATCAGGAAGTAGAGCGCAAAGACGTTCACAACCGCCATCGCAAAGATCGCCGCATCCGAGAAGTCGATAACCGGGCCGAGGTTGGCCGCAGCACCGATCACCACGAAGACGCAGAAGATGATCTTGAACACCAGCTCTTTGGTGTGCCCCTCACCGAACAGATAGGTCCAGGCCTTGAGGCCATAGTAGGACCAGCTGATCATAGTCGAGAAAGCAAACAGGATCACCGCAATCGCCAGAACATAGGGGAACCAGCTGAACGCGCTGCCAAAGGCGGCAGAGGTCAGGCTGACGCCTGAGTTGCCGTCAACGGTCGCAATAGCGCTTCCTGCTTCGTTCAACATATAGTTGCCGGTCTCGGGGTCGATGATCAACTGCTGAGTAATGATGATCACCAGCGCAGTCATGGTACAGATCACGACCGTATCGATGAACGGCTCAAGCAGCGAAACAAAGCCTTCTGTGATCGGCTCCTTTGTGCGCACCGCCGAGTGGGCAATCGCAGCAGACCCAACGCCGGCCTCGTTCGAGAACGCGGCCCGTTTGAAGCCCTGGATCAGAGCACCGACCATGCCGCCGGCCACACCAAGACCGGTAAACGCACCGGCAAAGATCTGACCAAAGGCCCAACCGATCATATCCGCATTCATGACGATGATGACCAGAGCCGCCGCGACATACATCACGCCCATAAAGGGCACAACTTTTTCAGTCACTCGCGCGATGGATTTAAGTCCACCGACGATCACCATGAACACGACAACCGCAAAGACCACACCGGTGATCCAACCCGGGTAATTCCCGACAATGCCTGCAATCTGCTGATGCGCCTGATTGGCCTGGAACATGTTGCCCCCGCCCAGCGCTCCAAGAATACAGAAGATCGAGAACACAACCGCCAGGATCTTACCTCCGGGTAGGCCAAGCTCGTCAAAACCCTTGGACATATAGTACATCGGGCCGCCCGAGACGCTGCCGTCTTCGTATTCGTTGCGATACTTGACGCCAAGTGTACATTCGGTGAATTTTGACGCCATGCCCAGAAGACCAGCCAGGATCATCCAGAAGGTCGCCCCGGGGCCACCAATGCCAACAGCAACGGCAACGCCTGCGATATTGCCAAGCCCGACCGTGCCCGACAGGGCAGTGGCCAATGCCTGAAAGTGGCTAACCTCACCCGCATCGTTGGGATCGGAATAGTCGCCTTTGACCAGACTTATCGCGTGGCCGAAAAAGCGCATCTGCACAAAAGCAAAGTACAGAGTAAAGACCGACGCCGCGATAACCAACCACATCACGATCCAGGGAAATCCTGTCCCGGGAATTGGCGCGAATATGAAACTGACGAACGGTCCGGTGATGTCGGCAAAAGTCTGATTGATCTTTTCGTCCAACCCGGGCGCCTCTTGCGCGGCGACGGGGCTGGCCATCAGGGTGGCGGCTGCCAATCCCAGTTGAGATAGTGTTTTCATTCCTGTGCCTCCCTCAATTCACGACCGTGACCGGTACATCGGCATGCATCACAAGGTTCTGTGTTGAACTGCCGAAGATACGCTTTTTGAGGCCATCCGCGGACGAGCGTCCAACGACAATCTGTACGGCCTTGCTGTCTACCGTGATGGCATTCAGCGTTTCAGCTACATCTCCGTGGCGCACCACTCCGGTCGCGGCGAAGCCCGCGGCCTTCAGGGCGTCGACGGCGGGTGCCACCACCCGTGTCGTTGCTAGTTCAATCTCCTCCTCACGCCGCATGTGCCGCTTTGCGTTTTCTTCAGGTGTCTGAAAAGTGTAGGGCGACCATTCAATGACATATGCAACCAGAAGCTCGCATGAACCAATTCTTTCAGCCAAATCTTTGGCGAAAGCGATGGCACGTTCTCCGGATTCTGTCCCGTCCAGTCCTATGACAATTTTTGTTGTCATCTCGTTCCTCCATTTATTGTTCATTTGACCGGGGCCCGTGCCCCCGGCAGGGCAGCCGGAACTTGGAGCATTTATTGTAGACTGCCCTCAAGTCAGTATCAGGAAAAATCACTAGGAAATGGTATTATTTTTGGTCTATTCTCAGTAAATTATCCCATTATACGCCAAAATTACAGGGAATTTTCCTAATGGACAGAGAATTGGACAAGATCGATCAACGCATCCTGCGGGAATTGGAAGCCAATGGCCGCCTGCCGATCGTCGAGCTTGCCATGCGGGTAAACCTGACCAACACCCCGTGCTCAGAGCGTGTAAAACGACTGGAAAGAACCGGCTATATCACCGGATACAGCGCCGTTCTGGACAAGGAGCGGTTGGGTCTCGGGCATATGACGGTTGTGCAGGTTTCCCTGGCTGCAACGTCTGAGAACTCATTGGATAAATTCAACGATGCCGTGCGCGATGTCACCGAAATCGAAAGCTGCCTGATGGTGGCAGGGTCGTTTGACTATCTGTTAACCGTTCGCACACGCGACATCGCCCATTTCCGCCAGACCCTGGGGGAAAAGATAAATAAGCTTCCGGGCATTCACCAGACCAGTTCCTTTACCGTGATGGAAATCGTCAAGGAACCGGTCGGGCAGAATGTCATACCAGCCTGATCAGCCAGGGTCCGTGTTATAGATCAGCCTTTCGTCGCAAGGCGCGATCCGCAGGATATTGGTCGTGCCGGGCACGTTGAACGGAACACCAGCGGTGACAACGATCTGATCCGTGTCAGTTGCAAATCCACCAGAACGAGCAGCACGGGCGGCGCTGACGACCGCCCCTTTGAAACGCTCAAGCTCGGGCGTCATTACGCAATGGCAGCCCCAGCTCAGGCATAACCGACGGGCCGTTCCCTTTGCCGGGGTCATTGCAATGATCGGAACTCCGGGGCGTTCGCGCGCGGTCAACAGCGCAGTTGTGCCGCTTTGAGTGAAACAACAGATGGCCTTGATATCCGTTTTCTCGGCAATTTCGCGAGCGGCGGCGACGATGCCGTCGGCCACGGTAGTCCCCTTCGCCGTGCGCGATGCTGCGATAATCTGATCATAAGTGGGGTCGGCTTCGACCTCGATGGCGACCTTGTTCATAGTCTGCACGGCCTCGATCGGATATGAGCCAGCGGCAGATTCCGCACTCAGCATGATGGCATCCGTGCCTTCGTAGATTGCGGTTGCCACATCTGAAACCTCGGCCCGCGTGGGCATCGGGCTTTCGATCATGCTTTCCAGCATCTGTGTGGCCACAATCACCGGCTTGGCGGCGCTACGGCACCGGCGGACCAGACGTTTCTGGATCGGGGGCACTGCAGAAACCGGCAGTTCCACACCCAGATCGCCGCGCGCAACCATAATGCCGTCCGAGGCATCGAGGATGTCGTCAAACGCTTCAACAGCGGCGGGTTTTTCAATCTTGGACAGGATTGAGGCGCGCCCGTCGGCCAGCGCTCGAGCCTCGAACACATCTTTGGCACGCTGAACGAAACTCAGCGCCAGCCAGTCTACGCCCAACTGGCAGACAAATTCCAGATCGCCACGATCCTTGGCCGACAGAGCTGCCAAAGGCAGCACCACGTCCGGCACGTTCACGCCTTTCCGGTTCGAAATTGTCCCACCGACCTCGACGGTACAATTCGCATGATCCTGGCCGCAATCCTGTACGATCAGGCGAATTTTACCATCATTGACCAAGAGGCGCGCACCGGGTTCCAGCGCAGCAAAAATCTCGGGATGGGGCAGGCATACGCGGCCTGCGTCGCCCGGGGCCGGATCCAGATCCAACCGAAACACGGCACCCTCGATCAGCTCTTCCGCATCATTGGCAAATACGCCGACACGCAGCTTTGGCCCCTGCAGATCTGCAAGAATGGCGATAGGGCTGTCCAGATCCTTTTCGACCTGACGGATGATCCGGTGCCGCTCGCGGATTTCGTCATGACTGCCATGGCTCATGTTCAGGCGAAATACGTCGGCTCCGGCTTCGTGCAATGCGCGAATGGTGTCATAGTCATTGGACGCCGGCCCCAGCGTCGCCACGATTTTCACATTTCTCAGGCGTCGCATTGACCTTGTTCTCCTCAAATCATGTCCTGAATTTGCGCGAATGTTACCGCAAACATCGACTCTGCCCGCTTATTGCGCAATTCCCTTTCCGAAGCAACTGTCCTAAACCTGCCGGAAACAACATGACAGGCTTATGACGTATTCTCCGTTTTTTATCCATGGCGCGGATCGCCCTTCCCGCTGGCTGATCACATGTGACCACGCGACCAATACTGTTCCACCGGGAATCAATGGTGGGGATCTTGGTTTGCCGCGTGAGGATATGGAGCGCCACATCGCCTATGACGTGGGCGCCTATGAAGTATCGAAACATCTGGGTGAAATTCTGAACGCGCCTGTGATCGCCGCGAATTTCTCGCGCCTTGTGATCGATCCGAACCGAGGCGAGGACGACCCAACTCTTGTGATGAAACTGTATGATGGGTCAATCATTCCCGGCAACCGTAGCGCCGATGCGGATGAGCGCGAGCGGCGTCTGAACATGTGTTACCGCCCTTACCATAGGGCATTGGCTGAGCTGGCCGCACTGCCCCATGCGGTGATCGTGTCGATGCATTCCTTCACCCGGCAGTTGCGTGGACGCGAACCGCGTCCCTGGCATGTCGGTGTGCTGCACACTCCGGATGAGCGTTTTTCGCGCCCACTGATCCACCGGTTGCAGGCTGAAAAGGACCTATGTGTTGGCGTCAATGAACCCTATACTGGCGTTCTGCCGGGCGATGCGATCGACAAGCATTGCACTGCCTTTGGCCGCCCTAATGCGTTAATCGAACTGCGCAATGACCTGATCGCCGATCACGCGGGGCAGCGTGCATGGGCCGAGCGTCTGGGAATTGTCCTGGAAGACGCCCTTTCGCATAGCGAATTGTGACTTTCGGCAGCTGAGAGCGCACGCACCATTGAGCGACCACGCCCGAAACCCCATATATCAGGCGAAAGGAGGCGATCATGACGCAAGAGCTTTTGACATCTGTTTTCGGCTGGATGGTGGTGATCAACCTTGCTGTGTTACTATTTTCGACCCTGATGGTCGTGCTGATGCAGGATTGGGCGGCTGGCATCCATAGTCGGATGTTCCAGATGGACCGCGCGGATGTAAAACGTGCGTATTTCAGGTATCTGGCCAATTACAAAATTCTGGTGCTTATCTTTTCCATCGTGCCCTGGCTGGCGTTGAAACTGGCCTAGCGCACTGAGGTGTTGCTGATGATTGAAACGGCCCGCTTTGGTTGTTAGGTCATCTTGAACATATTGGGCAAGCATCCGGAGCGAGAACATGGACCAGAAAACTGAAACCGAACTTCAGGCCGCCGCATTCCGCAGGTTGCAGCAGCACCTGATGGAAGACAGGACCGATGTTCAGAACATCGACATGATGAACCTGGCCGGATTTTGCCGCAACTGCCTGTCGCGCTGGTATCAGGAAGCGGCCAATGAACAGGGCATTGAGATGGACAAGGACGAAGCCCGTCAGATCTTTTACGGGATGACCATGAGCGAATGGAAAGCCAAGTATCAGACCGAAGCCAGCCCTGAAAAACAGGCGGCTTTTGAAGTCTCATTCGAAGAAAATGTCGGCAAAAAGAGCTGAACGTGAAAATAGAAAGGCCCACCATTCCAGCGGGCCTTTTCTCAGTGAGGCGGCTGTCAACAAAGGTTTCACTGCCTCCGCTACATTCGCTTCTTACGGTTGTTCCGATCCGAAAGCCACTGGCGCGGCGAATTGCGCAAATGCCCAGCTTTACCTCAGCGCTCCTAAAGATTTGCCTTTAAGGCCTGCGCCCGACATTTACGCATTCTCCGAATTAAGGGATGGTTCTTCTGCTGACTTTCAGTGCAAGAAAGGATGTCTTTGCTCTTACTGACGGGTATGAAACGTGTTGAAACTGATCAAGAATGCGCGGCTCTATACGCCTGAGCCTGTTGGTCTAGGCCATATTCTCACCGCGGGTGAACGCATTATTTACCTCGGTAGCTTTCAACCCGAACTGCCGGATCCGCTTCAGGCTGAAGTCGTTGACGTCGAAGGTGCATCGGTTGTTCCGGGTTTGATCGACGGACATGCGCATATCACGGGTGGTGGCGGTGAAACCGGGCCAGCCAGCCGGGTGCCGCCGATGGTCTTGTCCTCGTTCACCCGTGCCGGGGTCACGTCGGTTGTCGGGGTGTTGGGGACGGACGATCTGACCCGCAACACGCAGACGTTGGTGCAGCAGGCCTATGGGCTGCGGGAGGAGGGGCTTTCGGCTTGGTGTCACACTGGTGGCTATCACCTCCCACTGACTACCCTGACCGGTTCCGCCCGGGGTGATATCGTATTCCTTGATCCGGTTATCGGCGTTGGGGAACTGGCGATCAGTGATCACCGGTCAAGCCAACCGACACTGGACGAGTTTCTGCGGATCGCAAGTGAGGCGCATGTCGCGGGCCTGATGACCGGCAAGGCAGGGATCGTGCATTGCCATATGGGTGACGGCGACAGGGGTCTGTCGATGTTGGAGCAGGCTATTGCGACCTGCGAAATTCCCGCACGCGTCTTCAACCCGACCCATGTCAATCGCAACAAACCCCTGTTTGAACAGGCCGTCGCGCTGGCGCGGCACGGATGTTACATCGATGCGACCGCATTCCCCTGGGAGCATATCGAGCCGGGCATATCAGCCGCCGAGGCCTATATCCAATTTCGCGATCTGGGTGGTCGTGCGGACCGTTTCACCATCAGCTCTGACGGGGGTGGCTGCCTGCCGGCCTTTGACCGTGAGGGCAACCTTACACGGTTCGGTGTGGGATTGTCGGACACTCTGCCTGAAACACTGCGCGACCTGACCGATAAAGGAATGCCTCTGTCTGATGCACTTGCTCCGATGACCTCTAATGTCGCCGATCTGCTCAGGCTACATCGAAAGGGCCGTTTGAAAGTGGGTATGGACGCCGATCTGGTGGTTCTTGACGAAAACACCGCTGTGCGGCATGTGATGGCCCGGGGGGAATGGCATGTCCGCGATGGCCAGATAGCCCGGCGCGGCATGTATGAACAGATTTGAACGTCCGCGCGGTCCCCGGTGGCTGCCCGCTATAGCTCCGGAAGGTAGTTAAGATATGTGCCCTGCACCCATTGATGCAGAGACCCCGCGCGGGTTCATCATCCCGATCGGCGGTGGCGAAGACCGCGTCAAGGAAATGCAGATTCACCGCAAATTCGTGGAGCTGTCCGGCGGCGGCGATGCCGATATTGTCGTGATCCCGACAGCCTCGATGCTGGAAGAAACAGGGCCGGATTATAACCGCATTTTCTCTGAGCTTGGAGCGGGTCAGGTTGAGTTCCTGCCCATCTCGCGTCGCGCCGATTGCGACAATCCCGACTATGCCGAGATGTTGGACCGCGCCACCGGGATATTCATGACCGGCGGGAACCAGCTGCGCTTGTCGGCGATTCTGGGTGGCACGCTTGTTGCTCAAAAAATCCGGCGCCGGAATGCGGCGGGGATACCGATTGCGGGAACCTCAGCCGGGGCGTCGGTCATGTCCGAGCATATGGTTGCAGGCGGCAGCAGCAATTCCGCCCCAGCCGAAGGCAATATCACTCTGGCCCCGGGCATGGGTTTGACCAATGCAGTCATCATTGACCAGCATTTCACGCAGCGTAACCGCCTGGGGCGCCTGTTAACTGCCTCATCTTTCAACCCTTTCCTGATCGGGTTGGGCGTTGACGAAGACACGGCGGCCTTCATTGGACCCGATAACGTCCTTGAGGTAGTGGGCAGCGGAACGGTCACTGTGGTGGATGCCAGCCATCTGACGCATTCATCGATGTGGGATGCCCGCCGCGGAGAGGCGTTGAGCCTTCTGGGACTTCGGCTTGACGTTCTGGGCGAAGGGTGCCGTTATGATCTGACGGCTCGCCAGGCGTTTCCGCCGGATGAGCATATGGCGTTCTGTACATTGCCGGACCTGTCCGGGGACGAGGGCGCCGGCGGGGGAAAATAAAAACTAACCAACAGGGTGCCTCATGAAAATAATTTCGACCAACGTCTTTGTCGGCCCGAATGTTTGGGCAAGTTTTCCGGTTATTCGCCACGTTATCGATCTGGGTATTCTGGAAGAATGGCCTTCGGCAAGAATTGGTTCGGAATTTATCGACGCTCTGGTCGCTGCACTTCCCGGTTTAGCAGAACATGGCTGTTCCTATCGCGAACCCGGCGGGTTCATCCGCCGCCTGCGCGAAGATGAAGGCACCTGGCTGGGTCATGTGCTGGAACATTGCGCTATCGAGGTGCAGAACGTAGCTGGTACGGATGTGACTTTTGGCCGAACGCGCGGCACTGGCGAACCCGGCCAGTACAACATGGTCTATGAGTACCGCCAGCGCGATGTCGGACTGGATGCGGGCAAGCTGGCGATGCGTCTGCTAATGCATCTGTTGCCACACTCCCTCAAGGACCAGGTGGATTACGATTTTGATCCGGATTTCAACTGGGATGATGAGTTACGCAGCTTTGTGCTGCGGGCGCAGCGCAAAGAATTTGGCCCCTCGACCGGCTCGTTGGTCAAGGCGGCACAAGAGCGGGACATTCCGTGGATCAGGCTGAACTCTGGCTCGCTGGTGCAGTTCGGACACGGGAAGTATCAGAAACGCATCCAGGCTACCATCACTTCTGAGACCAAACATATCTCGGTCGAGATTTCCTGCGACAAGGAAGATACCCACAATCTGCTGAACGATCTGGGTCTGCCGGTACCACGGCAGCGCATGGTCTATTCGGCACGCGAGGCGGCAAAAGCAGCGGGACGTATCGGGTTTCCTGTTGTCGTCAAGCCGCTCGACGCCAATCATGGGCGCGGTGTTTCGATCAATCTGAATTCAGAGTCCGAGGTCGAGGCCGGTTTTGCCGAAGCCAAGGAACATTCTCGGAGCAGGGCCATTCTAGTGGAAAGCTTCATCACCGGTTTTGACCACCGAATGCTGGTTGTGAACAACAAACTGGTTGCGGTGGCCAAGCGTGTCCCCGGACATGTCGTTGGCGACGGCACACACACGATTGCCGAACTGGTTGACATCGTGAACCAGGATCCGCGCCGTGGCATCGGACACGAGAAAGTGCTGACCATGCTGGAAATCGACAATCAGGCCAAACGCCTGATGGAGAATGCGGGCGTGACCGAAGAAACGGTGCTGTCGGAAGGCGAGATCTTCTATCTCCGTTCAACGGCAAATCTGTCGACGGGGGGGACAGCGATTGATCTGACGGATGTGGTGCATCCTGACAATCGTGACATGGCCGAACGCGCCATCATGGCGGTTGGATTGGATGTGGGAGGTGTGGATTTTCTGATCGACGACATCACCAAATCCTACAAGGATATCGGCGGTGCTATCGTCGAGGTGAACGCCGCCCCGGGCTTTCGGATGCACGTGGCGCCGTCCGAAGGTCAGCCCCGCGACGTGGCGGGCAGAGTGATCGACATGTTGTTCCCCGCCAATGAGGAAACCCGCATCCCGATTGCGGCGATCACAGGAACCAACGGCAAGACGACGACCTCGCGGATGCTGGGGCATATTATGAAAACCAGCAGCAAGACCGTTGGCATGACCTCGACCGATGGCGTCTATGTGGACGGTAAACTAAGCGTTAAGGGCGATATGACGGGACCGAAATCCGCACAGATCGTCCTGCGTGATCCGGCGGTCGATTTTGCGGTGATGGAAACCGCACGCGGCGGGCTTGTGCGGTCCGGTCTGGGCTATCAGCGGTCGAACGTGGCGGCGTGTCTGAATGTCTCGGCCGATCATCTGGGTCTCGGCGGCATAAACACGGTCGAGGAGCTGGCCGTTGTCAAGCGCGTGGTGGTTGAAAGCGCTGTGGATACTGCAGTGCTGAATGCCGATGACATCAACTGTCTGAAAATGGCCGACTACGCCCAAGCGGATCAGATTTTCTATGTCACGACCAATCCAGCGCACAGTCTGGTCAAGGAACATATCAAGGCCGGCGGCAAGGCTATCGTGCTTGAAAAAGGCATGAATGGTGACATGCTGACCATCTATGACAACGGGCTTCATATCCCGGTTCTGTGGTCGCATCTGATCCCGGCGACGTTGGAAGGCAAGGCAATTTTCAACGTCCAGAATGCGATGTTCGCCGCCGCGATGGCCTATAGTTTCGGCGTGGACCTAGATAATATCCGCCATGGGCTGCGCACCTTCGACACCAGCTATTTCCAGGCACCTGGACGGATGAATGTCTATGACGAACATCCCTTCAAGGTGATCCTCGATTATGGCCATAACCCCGCCGCGCTGAAAGCGATGGCGGCGCTGGCCGATCAGTTAGAGATCAAGGGCCGCAGGCTGTGCGTTGTAGCGATGCCTGGCGACCGGCGCGACGAAGATATTGTCGATGGGGCCGCCGCCCTAGCCGGACATTTTGATCATTTCATCTGCAAGGCAGATGACCGCCGTCGCGGACGCGGGCGTGACGAGGTGCCGCAGATGATGCGTCAAGCCCTGATCGACAACGGCGTGGATGCCGCAGCCATCACGGTCATCCCCGACGAGGTCGAAGCGGTTAGTGCCGCGTTGGAACAGGCCGGACAGGGCGATCTGTTGGTGATCTTTGGTGATGACACAACGCGCTGCTGGAAACAGATCATCTATTTCAATTCTGATGGCGAAGAACCCGAGGTCGCACCTGTGGCAGCCCCCGCCGAAACCTCGTTCGAAGATATGTTCGAAGGCGACCAGAACCTGATCCGGGATGAGCGTGGCGTGCGTCTGGCCCGTGAAATCAGCGAAGACGCGGATTGAGCGGAGGCACCGGAATGGACCGGATCGAAGAGCTTGAGACCGCGCTGACAATAGAAAGCGCGACCGTTGACCATATTCATGTGGATGACGCCCGGCGTCTGACCGGGCCGGGCCTGCTATGGAACCGACCGGGCGCGGTGATGGATGTTTTCTTCACTGATATCGACGCGACGCAGATCACCGACTTGTGGGAGAAGCATGCGCGCCGGGTTCTGGACGCACTGGGCTGGCAGGGACAGGGTCTGATCCACCGTACCTTTACGGGCGGCGTCAATCTGGCGATCTCGGCACCGATGGATCAACTCTATTCCGGGATATTCGCAGCGCAAACCGCCTGGCATTTCTGTGCTGCGGAACTGCTGGCATCCGAGCCCGGAGATTTCGATGAGATGATTGCGGATGTCAAAGGCGTCATGGAAATGGAAGCCAATCCCGCACTGATCGCCTTGATCGCCGCGGCTGAGGCGCATGGCGTGGATATCCTTTGCGATGATGACGAGGTGTCGATCGGGCATGGCACAGGCAGTCAGACTTGGCCTGTTGATGGGCTGCCCACCCCGGGTGAGGTGGACTGGTCTGCGCTGCATGATATCCCGGTCGCGTTCATCACCGGAACCAACGGCAAGACCACTACGACCCGGCTGCTTGAGGCTATCGCGCGCGCCTCGGGCAAGGTCGCTGGGCTAACCTCGACCGAGTTTGTCCGCGTGGGCGATGATATTCTGGACCGTGGCGATTACTCGGGCCCCGGCGGCGGGCGGATGTTGCTGCGCGATAAAAGGCTGGAGGTTGCCTGCCTTGAAGTCGCCCGTGGGGGCATCCTGCGCCGGGGTCTGCCGACCCGCGCCGCCACGGCGGCGGCTGTCACCAATGTAGCCAACGACCATCTGGGCCAATACGGGGTCAACACGGTGCCGGAACTGGCCCAGGCCAAATTCGCCGTACATCGAACATTGGCCGAAGGGGGCGTGCTGGCCCTGAATGCCGATGACGACTTTGTCCGTGCCGAGGCGAAGAATACCTCGGCGAATATCTGGTGGTTTTCGCTGGACGCGCAGAACGACCTGATCCGCCAGGCGCGCGATTCAGACAGGTGCTGCGCCTATATACGGCAGGGAGATATCGTCTTTTTCGACGGCACAGCGGAACAGGTGGTGATCGCAGTTTCCGATGTCCCCCTTACCATGGGCGGCGCTGCGAAGTACAATATCCTGAACGCGCTAGCGGCCTTGTGCCTAGCTTTGGCGCTGGACTTGCCCGTTCAGGCGGCTCGGGATGGGTTGGCCGGGTTCAAGCCAGACGCCAAGGATAATCCAGGCCGTTGCAACGAGTTCCGATACAACGGGGCACGGGTCTTTGTGGATTTTGCACATAACCCGCATTCGATTTCCGCCGTTTGCGATGCGCTGTCGAGCTTGCCAGCAAAACGGCGTTTCATCATGCTCAGCCATGCGGGGGACAGATCGGATCAGGATATCCGGGACGTAACCGCGACAGCGCTGAATTTCCAACCCGACGTGGTCGTCGCAACCGAGTTGGAAGGGTATCTAAGAGGCCGCGAGTCGGGGGAAGTTTCTGATCTGATCGAAAGGACAGCGTTGGAACATGGGTATGGTGCAGAACAAATACTCAGAGCCGCTTCGCCCACACAAGCCGTATCAATGATACTTGAAAAGCTACAACCGGATGATATCGCTTTGCTGCTGGTTCTGTCCGATCGTGACGCTGTTCTCGCTATGCTCGACGGGTAAGAACAGAGGCGCGTGTCGGGATCACAGAGAGGGCGTGTTAGGAAATGAGTTTTTGGGCGGTCGGCAGTCCACATCCGACGCCCTCACCCAGTGTCAATACGGCCCTGTCGGACCTTCGTCCTTATCGTATATCCGCCTCATCCTCGGATTTTTTGTTTTGCGCATTGCATCATACTGTCCCGCAATTCGAGGCCGAGTAAGCTGGTGCGACGCCGTTCAAAGGGCATTGAGCCTCTGAGCATTGGCCGTCGGGGCAGGTATGATGCCTGCCCTCAACTTGCTCGTGGCTGCCGAAACGGGCTCTAGCTGCCGGCAGAGACGCGCGACGAACCCTGCGGGATCACCTCGTATCCAGGCTCTTCTGGTTCGTCATCCGCCATTTCCGCAGGGAAGCCGGGGGCAAGGATGGAAAGACCGGTGGCGTCCTCTAACCGGCGGATAATGTTGGGCGATAGCTCGCGATCGCCATAGCGTGCAATGCCGTCGTCAAAAATCTGGCAAATCAAGGGTGAGACTTCCAGCGGCACATTGTTTCGTTCGGCAATACTTTGGAACAGGCCCACATCTTTTTTCACCAGATCCATGGTGAATGAGATATCGCGCGAACCGTTCAGGATTACCTGGCTTTCGGTAACATGGGAAAAGCTGTTACCGGACGAAATTTTGATCGCCTCGTAGGCTGTGTTCAGGTCCATACCTGCAGCCTTCGCCGTCACCAACGCTTCGGCATTGGCGACCAGATGGACGGTGGCCAGATAATTGGTAAGTACCTTGAGCATCGAGGCGCTGCCAAGCTCACCGGTATGCAGGATACGCCGTCCCATTGTCTTCAGCAACGGCAGAACTCGCTCGAACGTTGAGCGGTCACAGCCCGCAAAGATCGAGATATTACCAGTGTCGGCGCGGTGGCAACCGCCAGATACCGGGCAATCGACTGCGGCACCACCGGCGGCGATGACGATACCGCCAAGGCGTTCGGCTTCGGCTTGGTCAGTGGTAGACATCTCCAGCCAGATCTTGCCTTCTTTCACCTCTGGCAGCATCTCCTGCATGACAGCGTCCGATGCGGCAGGCGAGGGTAGGCAGGTGATGACGACATCGCAATCACGCATCAATGCTGCGGCATTTTCTGCCAACTTGGCACCCTTGGCCGCCGCCGCTTCCATCAGGTCGCGGTTTAGATCAAGAACCGTCAGGTCGATTCCGTTCCGCAACAGGCTGCCTGAAAGCTTTCCGCCGACATTACCAAGTCCAATGAACCCTACTTTCATCTTCTATTCCTTCCGAGTGTACGAAAAATCCAAACAAACAGATCCGCTAGGTGAGCGGTCGATAAGCGATTCCCGAGAACAAGGTGCCACCGACCCCTTTGTCTGATGAACGACGTTGGAACCTGCAATAACGCCAGGACCGGCCGCGTTTGCCACGAAGTCGAAGCCAAGCGCCGGATTGGCCACGAATGCGGCAATTCTGACTTTCGTCGATGAGACGTCTGGTTTGATCAAGTCCAGATTCCCTGTTCGGATTTGAGACAATTCAAAAACTTGTATCGCGACCTGAGCCGCAAGTGAAAATGATAAAACAGGCTATCTACCACAAAAATTATTTGTCTCTAGATTAGATCAAACCCAATACCCATGGTTGGTTACGCAGCTTCGAGGCAGCGGCCCGACATTTGAACGTTTCGCATATCGATGTCGACCTGTTCAAAGCTTGGCTGCGTGGACAGTTTGCCCCGGATTAGGGATATGCGAGAGATGGTCAGGACAAAACTTGCGGCAGCCTAGCTGTACATGGTCGGCTACGTAGGTCAGCTTCGGCGGAGCCAGTGCGATATTGTCGAAACAAGGCATATCTCAACGTCATTTGCCCACCCGTTTCGGAGCTTCAAAGAAAACCAGAGGTGCAAAGATGAGATGGTGCTGCTGGAGAGAATTGAACTCTCGACCTCTCCCTTACCAAGGGAGTGCTCTACCTCTGAGCTACAGCAGCGCTGTGGGCGGGTGATTAGACTCAAACGAAACGCGGCGCAAGGGTGTCTGGACGGTTTTTTTCGCCTCCTGTAGAGAAAGGTTATGGCAGATAAAAATACACCTAAAAAACACGGCAGATCCGGCGATGTGCGCGAAGAGCGGCTGAAAGCAGCGCTCAAGGCGAATATGGCGCGGCGTAAGGCGCAGGCTAAGGCGCGGGCAACCCAGAACGGCAAAGCCGACAAAGACGAGGGATAAGAGCAGATGGATTCGATTCTGGTGACAGGCAACGGGCCGCTTAAAGGTCAGATACCGATTGCAGGGGCAAAAAACGCGTGTCTGACGCTGATGCCGGCGACCTTGCTCAGCGAAGAACCGCTGACGCTGACCAATGCGCCTCGGCTGAGCGACATAAAGACGATGACGGCTTTGCTGCAGTCCTTGGGGGCCGAGGTATCGTCATTGCAGGATGGTCAGGTGATCGCAATGTCCAGCCACGACCTGACCAGTCAGACGGCGGACTATGACATCGTGCGAAAGATGCGCGCGTCAAACCTTGTGCTCGGTCCTTTGCTGGCGCGGTTCGGGCAGGCGGTCGTCTCGCTGCCCGGAGGCTGTGCAATCGGCGCGCGTCCGATGGATCTGCACGTCGAAGGGCTCGAGGCGCTGGGCGCAGAGATTGAGCTTAAGGACGGGTATCTGCATGCCAAAGCTGTGGGCGGGTTGAAAGGTGCCGTGCATGAGATGCGATTTGCATCCGTGGGCGCGACCGAGAACATTGTCATGGCGGCCACGCTGGCCAAAGGCACAACGGTTCTGAAGAACGCGGCGCGCGAACCTGAAATCGTCGATTTGGTTGAGTGTCTGCGGAAGATGGGTGCCCAGATTTCTGGTGAAGGCACGCCGACCATCGAAATTCAGGGCGTAGACCGGTTACATGGTGCCACCCATCAGGTTGTGACTGACCGGATCGAGCTGGGCACCTATATGCTGGCGCCGGCGATCTGTGGTGGAGAAGTCGAACTGTTGGGCGGGCGGATGTCTCTGGTGGAATCATTTGCCGGGAAACTGGATGCGGCGGGCGTGAATGTCTCGGAAACAGCAAACGGTCTTTTGGTCGCCCGCAAGAACGGGCGCGTCAAAGCCGTGGATGTCGTGACCGAGCCGTTCCCGGGTTTTCCGACCGACCTGCAGGCCCAGATGATGGCGCTGATGTGCACGGCCGAAGGTACCTCGGTGCTCGAAGAACGCATTTTCGAGAACCGTTTCATGCACGCCCCCGAATTGGTGCGGATGGGCGCGAATATCGAAGTGCACGGTGGCACGGCAACCGTGACTGGTGTCGAACGTCTGAAGGGCGCACCGGTTATGGCGACAGATCTGCGCGCTTCGGTTTCGCTGATACTGGCGGGGCTGGCTGCTGAAGGTGAAACAACTGTCAGCAGGGTCTATCATCTGGATCGTGGGTATGAGCATGTTGTGCGCAAGCTGGAAGGCGTGGGCGCCAAAATTGAACGGATCAAAGACCAATGACAGACGCAAGTTTCCACGATGGGCGTGAGGCTCCACTGAATCTGGGTGCAGAGGATGGGGATGACCTTCAGGTGATCTCGACTTTAACACAGGATGCGGTGTTCCCCGTATCCGAAATGACCTGGCATCCGTCGCAGCGCCGCTTTGGCCTGTTGCTGAACCGTTTCCGCTGGGAGGACAAGGATGCGGCCACGCGCCGGGGCCGTCCATTCGAAAGGGTGCAGTCTGTGCTGGTGTTCGCTTCCGTTCTAACCGTGGCCAGCCAGGGTATCGACCGTAGCGAGAAGGATTTGGTGATGTCCTTGCTTTCGGTCGATTTTGAACCCGGCGAAGACGGCGCGGGTCAGATTTTGCTGACATTGGCCGGAGATGGCGCGATCCGTCTATCGGTCGAGGCAATAGACGTCACGCTCAAGGATGTAACCCGCCCCTATCAGGCGCCTTCGGGGCAAGCGCCGCATCATGCAGAATAAGCGCGGTATTGCGCAGGCCTTCTCAGAACCACCCGCTGGTCTGATGTTGCGCCGCGCGACCGTGTTTGATGTCTTTGATTTAAGCCGCGTACTGATCCGTTCGATCACGCAGCTGTGCCGGGCGGATCATGGCGATGATCCGCAGGCCATCGCGGAATGGACGGCCAATAAAGACCCGGAGACCATTCGGGGTTGGATCAAGGCCGGAGCGCAGATTTGGCTGGCCGAGCGCGCAGGTCAGGTTGCGGCTGTCGGCGGATTGCGTGAGGGCGGCGAGATCACGCTGCTCTATATCGACCCGGCTCATACCGGTCTTGGGGTGGGAAGCGCGTTGTTGGCCCGGCTGGAACAGGAACTGGCCGCTGCCGGTTGCACCGAGGCACAGCTTGAGGGGACACGGACGGCCCAGGCGTTTTATATCCGGCATGGCTGGAAACCGACTGGCGGCTGCGCGGCGCGCAAAAGCATATCCTGTTTTGAGATGCGCAAATCGCTGCACCCGGTGGACTGAGGGTTGAGGACAGCCCATCCCGGCGATATGACCCGGTGAAACGCCACGGAGTGCCAGATCATGCCCGTTTTTCTAGACACCACGTCGCCCGAGTTTGACGCGGCTTTTCAGACCCTGCTGTCGGCCAAGCGCGAAGACAGCCCGGATGTGGATGCCATCGTCGCGCAGATCATTGACGATGTGCGGGTCCGTGGGGATGAGGCGGTAATCGAACTGACGGCCAAATTCGACCGGTTAGAGCTGACACCGGATACGCTGGCTTTTTCGGCAGAGGAAATCGACGCCGCCATTGCGCTGGTCTCGTACGCGGATCGTCAGGCGCTCGAACTGGCAGCCGAACGCATCCGGGCCTATCACGAGAAACAGATGCCCGCCGATCACCAATGGACGGATGAGGCCGGGGCGACCCTTGGCTGGCGCTGGTCCGCAGTGTCTGCGGCGGGGCTGTATGTGCCGGGAGGGCTGGCCTCGTATCCGTCGTCGGTTCTGATGAACGCGATCCCGGCCAATGTCGCAGGGGTCGAGCGTCTGGCCATCGCCGTGCCCACCCCAGACGGTCAGGCGAACCCTCTGGTCCTTTTGGCCGCACGCCTGTCAGGCGTGACTACGGTCTATCGCATCGGCGGGGCGCAGGCGATTGCGGCACTGGCCTATGGAACAGATACCATCGCAGCGGTGGACAAGATCACAGGCCCCGGAAACGCTTTTGTTGCTGCCGCCAAACGCCGAGTCTTTGGTAAGGTCGGTATAGACATGATTGCGGGACCGTCCGAGATTCTGGTTATTGCTGACAAAGACAACGACCCCGACTGGATTGCACTGGATCTACTCAGCCAGGCAGAACATGACGAAAGTGCTCAATCCATTCTGATCACGGATAGCGCCGATTTTGGACGGGCCGTGGCGCAAGCCGTGGAAAAACGTCTTGAAACCCTGCAACGCCGGGCCATAGCCGGGGCCAGTTGGCGCGATTTTGGTGCGGTGATCACTGTGGGCAGTCTGGATGAGGCAGCCTCTCTGTCGAACCGAATTGCCCCGGAACACCTTGAGCTATGCGTCGCAGATCCCGTCGCTCTGAGCGAAAAGACAATTCACGCAGGTGCAATCTTTCTTGGTCAGTACACGCCCGAGGCAATCGGGGATTATGTTGGTGGGCCTAATCACGTCCTACCCACCGCCCGGTCGGCGCGTTTTTCTTCCGGTCTGAGTGTGATGGATTTCCTTAAACGCACGACTCTCAGCCAGATGACACCCGAAGCCCTGCGGGCAATCGGGCCAGCGGCAGAGCAACTTGCGCAGTCGGAAAGCCTCGAGGCGCACGGGCTGTCCGTGACCGCACGGTTGAAACGATTGAACGGTTGATCACCTATGGTCAGAGGGTCACACCTGCAATTACCTCATCCGATTTTCTCCGATAGGGCTTGAAGTCAAGGGGCAAATTGCGGCGCTCTTTGTGTGCGACCGGATCTAAAGGAGGTTGATTTGGAACGTGTGGCGACCCTCTGGATCGGTAAGCGCTTTAGCTTTTTGGAACATCTGTGCCTGAAGTCCTTCGCCGATGTCGACCAGAAGCCAATCGTCTATCACTATGGCGATCTTGAAGACATTCCGGATTATATCGAGCCGCGCGATGCCCGCGAAATTTATGATACTCCCGAGATCTACCGCGATCCGATAACTCGATCCGTGGCCGTTCATGCAGATCTTTTCCGTCTGCAGTTGATGCAAAAAACCGACTATATCTGGGCCGATGCGGATGCTTATGCGGTCCGGCCATTCGAGACAAAGAACGGGTATCTTTTTCCGAATGCGAACCTCAAGAAACAACGGATCATGAACGGTGTACTTGCGTTGCCCAGCGACAGTCCGGGGCTGCAAGCCATGTGCAAATATGCTTTTGACAGCGATCTGGTGCCGCCATGGTGGACACAAGAGCATAAGGAAACCTACAGCCAAATGTTCAACGGGTCGACCTATTGGAGCCTGCCAATTTTCAGCTTTGGTCCGCCCATGCTGTTTCACTTTCTTTATGGCACACCAGAGCATGAGATGGCTGTGCACAGGTCGGTCCTCTATCCTATCCCATTGCGATATCGCGGCCTTTGGAATGACCCCGACCTTTCCAAACTGGATTTTCTGAAGTGGGACCAACAGATGTCTGTCCATTTTTTTGGATCCTGGTTCCGAAAGATCTTTCTTGGCCGCCAAATCAACTCTGGTTCACTGGTCGATACGCTGTTGCGCAAACACGGAATAGATCCGTCCGAACACCCGCTTTGACGATTTTCGTCGGACGGCCCGTCACTGCGTTGCCCATTTATTTCCATTGGGATAAGTCTGTCCCGACCTGAACGGACCAAACGACCATGACCCGAATTTCGCACATCGAACTGGATGATAGAAACTTGCCCCCGCCGACACCCGAGATCGAGCAGGAGCGCAAAGTGGCAATCTATGATCTGCTTGAGGATAACGCTTTCGCGCTGCCCAAACGCGATGATCGTGTGGTTCCGGAAGGGCCGTATCATGTGCAACTCTCGATCCGTGACAAGCGTTTGGTCTTCGACATTGCCACCGAAGCCGAAGAAAAAGCGGCCGAGTTCCATCTGTCCCTTGGACCATTCAGGCAGGTGGTCAAGGACTACTTCCAGATCTGTGAAAGCTATTTCGACGCCGTAAAGACTTTGCCGCCCAGCCAGATCGAAACCATCGACATGGCCCGGCGCGGTATCCACAACGAAGGCAGTCGGGTGTTGCAGGAACGTCTGGAAGGCAAGGCCGAAGTTGATTCAGACACAGCCCGTCGCCTGTTTACGTTGATCTGCGTATTGCATTTCGGGGGGTGACGGGTGACGTCTCTGCCGCAGTCCATCTTGTTCTGTTGCGACCACAATTCGGTCCGATCTCCGATGGCCGAAGGCATCATGAAGAAGTTTTATGGCACCGGCACCTATGTGCAATCCGCCGGGGTGCACAACGATCTTGAGATCGATGGCTTTTGCATTTCGGTCTGTCATGAAATCGACGTCGAGCTTTCACGTCACCGGTCCCGGTCGTTTGATGAAATGCAGGAATGGGGCGACGACCTCAGCTCGTTCGATCTGATTGTAGCGCTGTCGCCGGCCAGCCAGCGCCGTGCGCTGGATTTGACGCGGGTTTTTCATCTGGATGTCGATTATTGGCCAATAATGGACCCTACCGGGCTGGGCGAAAGCCGCGAGGAAAAGTTACATCACTACCGACAGACCCGCGATCAGATCATTCAGCATCTGAAGGACCGCTGGGGTGAACCAACGGAGTGACCATGAACGAAACCGTCAAAACCTATTTCGAAGCCTTCAACGCCGGGGACGTAACCGGCATGCTGGCCTGTTTGTCCGACGACGTGGCCCATCATGTGAACGAAGGCCAGATACGAGTGGGCAAAGAGAAATTCGCAGCTTTTTGTGACCACATGAACCGCTGCTATCGCGAGAACCTCACCGATATCGTTGTGTTCGCGGCCGATGGCGGTACCCGTGCCGCCGCTGAATTCATCGTGAACGGCACCTATCTTGAGACGGATGAAGGCCTGCCCAAAGCACGCGGGCAGACCTACCGCCTACCAGCCGGGTCGTTCTTTGACCTGAAGGATGGCAAGATCACGCGGGTCACCACCTTTTACAACCTGGCCGACTGGACCAAGCAGGTCTCGAATGGCTGAGGTCACAGGCGTTCGCGCCTTGACCGGGGCGGCGCTTGAGGCGGCTCTGGATGACGTCGCTCGCTTGCGGATCGAGGTGTTTCGGGCATGGCCGTATCTTTATGACGGCGATCTGGAATACGAGCGGAAATATCTGCAATCCTACCGTGACAGCGACAGATCCATCGTTGTTGGTGCCTTTGACGGGGATCGTCTGATCGGCGCATCGACCGGCGCCCCGCTAGTCGACCATGCCGCCGATTTCGCGGCGGCCTTCGATGGCTCTGGGCTGGACTTGTCCCAGATCTTCTACTGCGCCGAATCCGTCTTGCTGCCCAACTATCGCGGGCAGGGCGTGGGGCATAGGTTCTTTGACCTGCGCGAAGCCCATGCGCGCAACTTTGGCTTCACCAAATGCGCCTTTTGCGGTGTGCAACGCACGACCGATCACCCGATGCGGCCTGATACCTACCGCCCGCTGGATGCTTTTTGGAGCGCGCGGAAGTATGAGCCGTTGCCTGGCGCTGTTGCGCAGTTTTCGTGGAGGGATATCGGCGAAGAAGGCGAGACGCTGAAGCCGTTGCAGTTTTGGATCAGGGATATCACGGCTTAGATTTTATGGCTGACGTTTGCGCCCAAGAAGGCCGTATTTTACGGCCCAAGCCCTGATTGACCGGCGTTTCCGCCTTTGCTGTCTCGGAGTTGATTTTGTTAGCGCTCCACCCGTTCGGTTGAATTCGTACACGTCGATAATCCGTTCGGCGCAACCGCAGGCTTCTCCCATGCCAACCTTTGTGTAATAGAACTTTTCGAAACTTTCCCGGTTTTGCATCGCAACTCTCCTAATCTTATTTAGCCATTTCGGGCTTGAGATGCCAACTCACAATCCCTTGCTGGGCCGGTATATGCACATATGTGCCTGTACTTTTCAGGGCGCCCTCAACTAGTGTTCGCCAAACCAGCGCAATGAAAGTTACTCCATGAAAGCTGCCACCGCCGCCTATAACCTCGACTGGCTCGAAAACTGGGCGCAGTATGAAGATAAGCTGGCCCGCTGGGTCTCGGATGCCGCAGGGCAGGGGGCAGATCTTCTCGTTTTCCCCGAGTATGGCGCGATGGAATTGTCGACTTTGGACGGGGCCGAAGTAGCGGGTGATCTGGAACGCTCGATCCGTGCTGTTTCAGATCGGATGGGGGACGTGCAGGCCCTGCATTCGCGTCTGGCTCAAGAACATGAGACCTACATCCTGGGCGCATCCGCTCCGGTGATTGACGGGTCAGGCCGTCCGGTAAACCGGGCTGTGCTCTACGCTCCGAACGGGACGTTTGACCATCAGGACAAACAGATCATGACCCGCTTTGAACGCGAAGACTGGGATATCGCGCCGGGCGGACCACTAAAATTGTTTGATACCCCACTTGGAAAAATCGGAATCCTGATCTGCTATGACAGTGAATTCCCCTTGCTGGGCAGAGCCCTAAGTGAGGCGGATATAATCCTGGTTCCCTCATGCACCGAGGCGTTGGCAGGGTACTGGCGTGTCCGCATCGGGGCTATGTCGCGTGCGCTGGAAAACCAATGTGTTACGGTCATGGCGTCTCTGGTGGGCAAAAACGAATGGTCCGATGCGGTAGATATGAATACAGGAACGGGTGGTATTTTTGGTCCACCTGACAAGGGTTTTCCCGCGACCGGAGTGTTAGCAGAGGGTGCGCTGAACCAACCTGGCTGGACCTATGCCGACGTCGACCTGACAACGATCGCCAATGTGCGCCGGGATGGCCATGTGTTGAACCGCGCCCATTGGGACGAGCAGTGCGGTCGAGTCGAAACAGTCACAATATCCTCTCTTTAGGTGAATACGCCCTTGAAATAAGCCCCAAATAGGCTCATTTAGGCGCACATCCCCGTAGATTCTGCGGGTGCAACGTAATTATGGAGACAACATGGCCAAGGAAGATACGCTCGAATTTCCCGGTGTCGTGAAGGAACTCCTGCCTAATGCGACGTTTCGGGTCGAGCTGGAAAACGGCCATGAGATCATCGCACATACGGCAGGCAAGATGCGCAAGAACCGCATCCGTGTTCTGGCTGGCGACAAAGTTCAAGTCGAGATGACCCCCTACGATCTGACCAAAGGTCGGATCAACTATCGCTTTAAGTAACGCCCCACACATGGCGTTTATTCTTGGATCGGGCAGTCCAAGGCGGCTGGACCTGCTGGCGCAGCTTGGTGTGCAGCCCGACGCCATCCGCGCCCCGGACATTGACGAAACGCCTTTGAAAGGTGAGCTGCCGGTGCCCTACTGCCACCGGATCACACGCGCCAAGGTGCAAGCTGTTCCCGCCGAAAGCGATGATGTCACACTTTGTGCGGACACCACGGTCGCGCTGGGTCGGCGCATCTTGGGAAAGCCTGAAGATGCAGGTCAGGCGGCCGAGTTTCTGCACGCTCTGTCTGGACGGCGGCACCGGGTGATTACCTCGGTTGCGGTTCGGCGCGGCGACCGCATATCGCAACGCGATGTGGTGTCTCAGGTCAAGGTCAAGCGCCTGTCGGATGTTGAGATCAATGCCTATCTGGCAACCGGTGACTGGCAAGGCAAAGCCGGTGCATATGCAATCCAGGGGCCTGCAGGGGCGTTCATCCCATGGATTTCCGGCTCATTTACCGGCATCGTGGGACTACCATTATCCGAGACTGCCGCTTTGCTGCAGGGCATCGGCTATCCTTTGTATCGCGAGGCACTATGAAGGGGCGTACCATCGTTTTAGACCACATCAACAACCGCGAGGCAGCGGCGTTGATGGTGGACGGAAAGCTTGACGATTTCCTGATTGCTTCCGAAGCCCCGGCACCCGGTACTATCTACCGGGCGCGGGCGGATCGCCCGGTCAAGGGGCAGGGTGGGATGTTTCTGGCCACGCCGGACGGCCAGGCCTTTTTGCGACAGGTCAAAGGATTGGCCCCCGGAGAGCTCAAGCTGGTCCAGGTGACCGGTTTTGTCGAACCCGGAAAGGCGCTGCCGGTGACGGATCGCGTGCTGTTTAAAAGCCGCTTTGCGATTGTCACACCGGATGCGCCTGGCCTGAATATCTCGCGCAGTATCCGGGATGAGGATGAACGCGACCGCTTGCTGGAAATTGCACATGAGGCGATGGCGGGCAGCGAACACGGGTTGATCCTGCGGTCCTGCTGTCAGGGCGAGAATGCCCAAGAGATTGCTGAAGATATCGGCGTCATGCTGGCTCATGCCGATGCTGTGATGAACGATCCCGGTACCGAGCCTGAGGTTCTGCTCGCAGGTGATGGGCCGCATGTTTTGGCCTGGCGCGACTGGACCGACCCGGCCGAGGTCGTCACCGAGCCCGGCGCCTTTGAGGCGCATGGTGTCTTGGATGCATTGGATCAGGCGGGCGGAATATCAGAACCATTGGCCGGGGGCGGACACATCTATATCCAGCCCACCCGCGCCCTGGTGGCCGTAGATGTAAACACGGGTTCAGACACCTCGATGGCCGCCGGAACCAAGGCCAATTTCGCCTGCGCAAAAGCACTGCCACGTGCATTGCGTGTCCGTGGGTTGGGGGGGCAGATCACGCTCGACCTCGCTCCAATGCCCAAGAAAGACCGGCGCGGTTTCGAAGCCGCTTTGCGATCTGCATTCAAGTCTGATCCGATCGAGACGATTCTGGCAGGATGGACCCCGTTGGGTCACTATGAGTTGCAACGCAAACGCGGCCGGATTTCCCTTGCGGAGGTGCTGAAATGAGCTGTCCGATCTGTCACGAACCAACGGTGTCTCAATTCCGTCCTTTTTGTTCGAAACGCTGTGCAAACATTGATTTGGCCAAGTGGCTGAACGGGTCTTACGCGGTTCCTTCGCAGCGTGAAGAAGACGTTGAACAGGATGTTTCTTCAACTGAAACTGAGATGCCACGCCCACATTGAAAAAATGTAAAAAAGCCTCTGGACACTGCCAGTAGCAAGTCATAGAACGCCTCCACCCAACGGCAAAAGCCGTATCCGTGCCCGGGTAGCTCAGGGGTAGAGCAGTGGATTGAAAATCCTCGTGTCGGTGGTTCGATTCCGCCCCCGGGCACCATTTAGCTAAGATAAATTATTCAATATCAAGGCTTTGATCTGATATCTGCTTTGTGTATCTACCATTACATCCACCAGTGTGTTTTGCATTGCCCGAAGCTGTGTGCCGAGACAACCGCTTGGTGAAAAGTAGGAATACAAAGAACTGATTTAGCAGCGCGGCGGCTTTCGGACAATTTGGCACGATTTCCCGGAAAAAATCAAAGTGACTTCTGAGCCCACAGCATGGCGCGACGCGGCTATTTGTAGAAATATTCCCAGCCGCGATCTTCATGCAAACCGAAGCGGGCATTGAGCAGGTGGCCACTGAGTCGACATTCGCCGCGATTGCAGCAACTGTCGTTGCTAACGGCGGCTTTACACAGAAAGCTGACTTTGCAAAGTTACCGTTCAAAGTTTCGCTTGCCTAATTTGACCGGCCCAGATGGTCGGAGGCTCTTCGTGGAAGTGCGGCACTTTAGATTGTTGGCCTATTTGAAGTAAATTTGGGTACGGAGCATTGTTGGGCTACATCAGCCAACGTAAGCGCCAGGGATTAAAGGCAATACGAAATCCAATTATCCAGATGACAATTGACGAACTATTGGTCGATTAATCTCATTACCCGAGCAAAACCTACCCAGCGAGCTTCAGCGCTGCTTTCGTTTGACCGAGATAATGCATCCGGAATGCTTCGGGTGCCGTGCTGGTACATCACGAGCCATTGCGTCCACGTTCCCGAGGTGCCGCAATGCTCCGTTGTTCAGTAACACGCCCCGCCCAGCGTCATACCGGCGCTGTCCAAATCCGCTGGCAACGCATTCCCAGTTTTCCTTGGCCGCCGCGCTGCGGAACCTCGGCAGGTCGTGCGGGTCATGCCGTCCAGGTGTTGCTGCGACGTGATCGTGTTTCTTTGAATTACTTTGGTGGGTTAAATGGTGGGTCACTTGTGTTGTGCCAGGTTGCTGAACAGTACCGGTTGTCGGCCTCGGCTTTGGGCGCATGATTGTCACGACGCCTTGTGGCTTCGGATGTCCTGGGACGGCCACGTGAGTTGCCGTAGGTTTTGGTGTCAACTGTGGAACCTGGCCAGGAACCGCGGTGGGAACCTGATTGGGGGTTGCGGTTGGGACAAGCGGTGGCGTCGCTGTAGTGCCGCTGGGTTGCGGAACACGACCAGGCACTGCGACTGGTATTTGGTTGGGTATTGCTGTTGGCACAAGGGGCGGGACAGCCGTCGGGCCAGTAACTTGAGGCGGAACCTGGCCAGGGATAGCTATCGGAACTTGATTGGGAGTTGCAGTCGGAACTTGCGGCGGCACCGCGGTAGGACCGGTAGCCAATGAGGGAACCTGATTTGGAACAGCTGTCGGAACCCGGTTTGGTGTCGCGTTTGGTGTCAAAGGCGGAACTAGGGTCGGCGCTAGGACCGGCGTGGGAACCTGACCTGGAACCGCTATTGGTGTCGCAATAGGAACCTGACCGGGAATTGCGTTCGGGACCGCGCCCGGCGCAAGGACTGGAACAGTAACTGATGTGGGCGTTTGCTGTGTTCCTTTAGGCGGCAACTGATTTGCCACCGGCTGCGTTGGGCCGGTAATTTGATTGCCTGCCCCTTGCCCACCGGCCTGCCCACATCCTTGGCTAGACTGGTGCGGATTCCCTACGCCACGGCACCACCCAAAATGATTTCCCTGCGCGACGACCTGTGTAGCGGCCAGCTCTGCGACCAAACAAGCTGCGGTAAGTAAAACAATGCAGTTCCGTTTCATAACATCCTCACCAACTTGTTGTCAGAGCAAGATACGCGCCAGGATCGCCTGAGTCGGTCAAAGGGCCATCTCTCAAAGGGACACCGACATATCCGGACAGGAAAAGGTTTTGCTTAAACTCGATGTCCAAACCCAGACCTGTCGAAGCCAGTGTAGCATTATCAACTTCAAAACTCGCTGGGTCATTGTTCGAGATGTAGCCCACGTCGAAAAAGACAAAAGGCGTTAAGCGATGAATGCTTTGGGAACTTGGAAAGTAGGAGTGCGACACTTCGAAAATCGCGGAAATCCCGGAATCACCGTCTACTTCGTCGAAACGATATCCGCGCAAAGCATAACGATCACCAAGGAAGTACTCCTCGACCGAGGGCAGCCGGTCGGTTGTGAACTGGCCCCAGATCTCGGTGCGCCAAGCTGTGTTGGGTGCCAAAGCCGTTAGTGGGCTTTCGTATCCGATGCCACCCCGCAGATGCCAGAACGAAGAGTCTCCGTCGTCAAAATTTGCGTCTGTCGTGTCATTGTCATTGTCACCAAAAGATAAGGTTAGCCCCGCTTCCAGAGCTTGCCCTTTTGGATAGTTTTGCCCGTAAAGATACGTAAGACCAACAACGCTCGCGTCACTGGACAATGGAACGCCGCCACTGACTGAGTCCGCTTTTGAAAGGCGATAATCCAGCAGAAAATATCCATATCGGGCTACATCGCGGATCACGGGGTAACCCATCGCGACGGTGAAGTTCTCGCCGTCAATATCCGTTCTTGCAAAATCCCCCGAGAGGTCACGTTTTGCGTTTATGTTTCCGTAGAAAATCTCACCGTAGAGACCATTGCTGTTCAGCGGCGTGCGATAGGTAACAGCGCCCCACAAAGAGTGTTCGTCGTCTTTGTCCCAATTGTAATTGCCTGATCCCTCAAAGCGCAGTAAATCCCCGACGGTCAGCGTCGAATAAAACTCTTGTACGACATAGAAGCTGAGCGCTTCTCCAAGCTCACGCGGAGGGTTGTCGAGTGTCGCACTCCCGGCTTGTTTGCGCAGAGGCTCTCCCAATACTCTCAGCCTGGCACCTGCCTGATCCGGATAATCAAGTTCGGTCGACAATTCCAAATCAGGTATGTCCTCAGCCAACATAACCGCCCGCTCAAATTGTTTGAGAGTTATTGGATATGCGGTGGTGAGGGGGCGAAAGATCTTTTCCAAGGTTTGGAACGTGCGCGTATCTACACCTTCAATTTCGATGGTTTGAATACGCCCTTCATCAACAACAATGCTCTGCCCATCGGGGCCAGGCCAGGCCTCAGCCAAAAAATAGCCGTCTTCTCGGTAGATCTGCGTGATCGTTGATGCGACCTCCACCGCTGTGATGCGCCCTGACCGATCAAAGGCCAACTGACCGGCAAAAGTTAACAGCTCATCTGAATCATACACCGTTACGCCGCTGACAGAGTGCTGTGATGCTATGTCCCAAGTTTGTGCAATGCTGTATTTTGGAACTGAAACAATGGCCACAAAAGTGCAAATGATCGCAATTACAACCGAGTTGGTTACGGGCATTTTCTACAACCTTAGCATGATTGAGCATGTTAAAACCCAATCCTATTACGAGGTTTGAATGTCTAAGCTTGCCGTTATTCAAATTTGATCACGACTGGTGCTTTCGAGATACACAGCAAACAGACTACAATGCGCCTTCGTCGCCAAGGAACTCGATACCAGCTGTCGCGCCATCACTGTAGGCAATGCAATTCCACGGAGCGCGATCCTCACCTACGCCGACAGTAACTTGTGTTCCCGCCTCGCTAAACGCAGATGAGAGCACCACGACTTGCGAATTGTTCGTCGCGTTGGCTACATCCCGTAAACATGCCTGCTGAGCGGGCGTGAGCTCGGCGGACGCGCTGGACGTACTCGTGTCGTCGCAGGCTGCAAGCAATGCGAAACATGTCATGCCTGCAATCATAACCTTCTTGTTAGTCATTTTTTTTCTCCCTCAGGTTCCTTTGAAATTAGTGAAATTGGATGCGCATGTTTGAAGCTTTTGCGTCTGTGCAGCCAACAGAACACACCTCGATCCTTTGACTACCTTTCCCAAAAACTTGCCGCGGGGGGCTTGTGGGGCAGAACGACATTACGTTGACTACCGAGGCCGCCAACAACGTGTGATGGCCGTATGACGTCACTGGTAAAAGCTAGAGCGAACTTGGGAGAGAGGGCGAGTACGTTAAGTCTGAGCATCGTGTTCTCCCAAGCCAGATTATTGTGAAGTGCCTTCCGACCGCCGGCACTCACTCCAGCAGTCGGAAGGGCCCGGTAGATCGGGCGACAGCGACAACAACGGAGGTAAAAAAAGTTGTGTCGAATTCGTATGTTCGAATATATTTTTTCATAAATCAACATTTTTTCCGCGCGTAAACTTCTTTACGCTCTCGTACGATAGGCTTCTGCTTTCAAACAAAAAGGTAAGTGGGAGTACCCAGAGGGGAGAGTGTGTTCTCCTGAGCGGCGAAATGTTTTGAGACCGCACAGAAACTGAGAAAGGAATGAAAGATGGGATTCGGTGAAGCAGTTAAAACGTGTTTCTCGAAATACTTCCAGTTCTCCGGGCGGGCTATACGCACAGAATACTGGTGGTTCTTCTTGTTTGTGGTTCTCGTAAGTGCCGTTTTTGCCGGGTTGGATTCGATCCTGTTCGGGACAAACCCCGAAACAGGCCAAGGATCTCGGGTTCTGTCCTCTGTTTTTCAACTGGCCGTTCTCATACCAATGCTAGCCGCCGGTTGGCGGAGGCTGCATGATACAGGACGACCTGGTTGGTACTTGCTGCTGCCGATGGCGCTCAGCATTACAACGCTTTTTGTTATGCTGGGTGGGGTGGCGTTCTTTTCGGTATTGGAGCAAGGGACCGAAAACCCCGATGCATTGCGAGGACCCGCGGCAGTCCTGGGCTTGACCGGTATTGTCGTTGTCTCAATTCTGCAATTCGTTCTGTCGATTCTGATGATCTGGTGGCTGACACGACCTTCCCAAGAAGGCGCAAACGAATACGGCGCACCTGCTTCCTGACCTCGCTGTGGGGGCAACAGGTCGGAATCTCTGCTGAATGAAAGTGCAAACCGCAACACCATGGAGAGAGAAAATGAGTTTCAGACCGATTTCCATTGGAACGCTAATGATGGCAATGGCGACCACAGCATCGGCGGAGTGGTCGTTCAGTTCCGGGCCTAATCCCAATGCATTTATTCAGACCGGAAACATGACGCTAGAGCTTCAGTGTAACCGTATTCGCTTTGCTCCAGCTGGATATGAGGACAGCCAGGACATTGCGGAGAAGCAAGGGCTTTCCTTTCGTTTTTTGAAGAACGGCACCACCGAGGTTGGGGCATTTCAGGTTGGCGCTGAAAACGCTGTGTTGCAGATCGTTGACAATTATCCCGTCGAGATCAGTTTCAATAGTCAGCAGGACTATGGTTTTGTATTGGACCAGCTTGCGGCCAATGCATCGGTTAATTTGTCGATGATTGATCAAGATGTCAGCTATGGAATCTTCGACTTAAAAGGTTCCCGCGCGGCAATTCGGTCCCTTCGTTCTGAATGCGCTTCGGATGCCAGCCAGGGAGCCTCCTATGAAGCACCCGAAGGCATCGTCTATTGTGGAGGCGGTGCGATAAAACGCGTGATCGAACCCATGATTTTGGAAAACCCGGAGGGGGAGTGGGACGCGCGAGTGGCAGTCAGCGGCGAGTCGATCAGAGCCATGACGGCCTACAGTTACTTCGGATACTCTGAGCCACCGGCCGGATTTGTCGTCGCCCTGCTTGGGGAAGACAGGTCCGAATTTCTGATTTTTAGCGAAGGCTCGGCAAACTGGCTGGAGTACGGGGACTACAGGTATGATCAATGCAATTGATGCTACCTTCCAACCAGCTTCCCAAATAGTGCGCCAGTTGAAAGGTTTGGTTTCCGGGATTGTGCTTGCTTCAGGCCTTGTTTGGACCTCACCAGCTGCAGCGGCTGATGTTTCGCAACTTCCGCCTGGTTTTGCGGGCCCGTGAGGCAGTATTGTCGAAGTCGATTATTATAAATGGGTTACCGCTGATGGCCCGCGAAGGTATGGGGAGTCAGTGGCACTTCGACGATCTTGACGTCTACTACCAGAACTGTGTGACAGGCGGACCTGGTTCATTCGTAGTCCCGGTGCTTGACTGGCAGGGCTTTGCGGAGGGCGTACGAAGAAAATTGGTACTGGAAATTGGGTCAGCGCCAGCAATAGGAGAGGTTATGAAGGCGCAACTTGCCTCACCCTCAGACTGCCTGATTGGCGAGAAGATCTGGGAACGGAACCAACATATCTGGAGCGAACCCTAGAATCGGCCTTTGCATCAACCAGCCGCGGCTCGATACAAAAAAGCCAGCAGCAATATTCTAAGGGAAACTAGTTTTCCGCGCTTCCAATGGAACCACACAAATGATGGTGAATCTTCGATACGGTGTGAGTAGACAAACTTATTGACATCGATTTGTACGAACCGAGCGAAATTTGTACGCTTATGGTTAATTCGCTAAGCTCTGCGACGGGCATTTCCAACTGCTAGATCAACCGTTCACTGCCGCTAAGACGACCGCTGACGATCGATTCCGGGGGCTGAAGACTGGTCGCTGGTGCTGGCGGGTTGGGTGGGGAGCGGACGTACACGCGTAGTACTGCCAGGAACTGGTTAGAGCCCAGAGTGACAGATGCTGCGCTAGCTAGGAATGGCAGCGGTGCGCTAATGTCGACTCTGCAAAGTTGAACGAACGGAATACACGGAACTTTTATCGCGCTCTCATCCGTTCTGGTGCAGAATTCTCCAAACCGGTCGATGATCGAATTCGCAGCTGGTGAAAAAAATCACGCTTTGACTGTCATCTGAAGCATTAGTCACTCGCTCAAAAGAGCCGAAAGCTGCTTCGCTCCCTTCTGAAGTATGCCCAGAAACGACATCAGACTGTTGACGTCATGACGTTGTGTCGGCGCGTGAACCGAAAGCGTGCCTACCAATCGGCCTTGTCCATCCTGAACGGGTACTGCTAGGGCAGTCATTCCGGTCATGAATTCCTCGTCATCGGTGGAATAACTATTCTCAGAGATACGTCGGATCTCCGATCGCAATGCCTTGGGATCGGTCAGCGAGCGTTCGGTTTGTGGTTGTAGATGTCCTGCCGAAAGAAACCCATCCAGCTTTCTTTGCCGTAGTGTGGACAGGTACATCTTGCCGCTGGCCGTGCAATGGAAGGGCACCTGTGTCCCGACCGGCAGTTGAATTCGCAGGGGCCACTTCGTTTCCACCCGGTCGAGATAGATCATGCCCTCGCGGTCTGGAATGGCGAGATTACATGTCTCGCCAACAGTTTCAGCCACACTGCGCAAGATCGCCAGTCGTGCAGTGCGCAAATGCTCGGACGACATGGTGTTGACCGATAGCAGTCGCAGCCGGTGTCCCGGGCCATATGATCTGCCATCGAGATCCCGCTGCAGAAACCCCTCGGCTTCTGCGGTTTGCAGCAGACGGTGAATTGTTGGCTTGGCCAGACCTAATGCCTCAATCAGATCCGATGGTTTTACGGAAACGCCACGCCGCGCCACCTCCTCGAGGATCAGCAGGAGGCGGAGGTTGGTCGGTATTTGAGTTTCTTTTTCTTGTGTTTCCGTCTCGGCCATCCTGCAACAGTCTAGTTATTTGGCAGCAGTATCAAGGCCAGATCGGGCACAAGCGACACTAAAATCCAAACCGAAAGAAGCGCCACCAGATAGGGTACCGTATACCGAAGCAACCGGAAATAGGGTACTCCTGTTACTCCTGAAGCCACATAGAGGTTCAGCCCATAAGGTGGTGTGATGAATCCAATGGACGCCCCCACAAGGAAGATCACCGAGAAATGGATTGGATCAATCCCAACCGAGGCCGCGATTGGCGCAAGAATTGGGGCGAGAATTATGGTTACAGGTAGGCTTTCCAGAACCATACCCGAGAAGAAGACAATCACCATCGACGTGAACAGAACCGCATAGTACCCACCCATCGAGGTTACAAAATCTCCAATGGTTTGTTGCGCGCCGAGCAATGACAAGATCTGTTGCATCACAACTGATATCGCGATCAGCGGCGCGAGGATGCCGGTGATCTGTGCCGAGCGGATGACGATCGAGGGGATCTCGGGGATCGTAAAGCCTTCGACCACGAACATTTCGGCGTAACTCTTCTCGGTTGGCGATATGTCGTTTCTGGCCCCCATAATCCGGTTGATCGGATAGCTGACCAAACCAGCGATCACACAGAAGCCAACTGTCACGCCCGCGGCTTCTGTCGGGGAAAACTTGCCTGTGTAGATGCCCCACAGCACCAGCCCAATGGCGAAAAATCCAAGCCAGGCGCCAAATGCCGTTTTCAGTACCCGGTTGAGCTGCAAAGGGATCAGATGGCCCCACCCGTTCATGCGGCAAATGATCCAGCACGCGAATTGCATACCAAAGACCATGAGCGCGCCCGGAAGAATGCCCGCCACGAACAACTCGGAAATAGGAAGGTTCATCAAGAAGCCATAGACGATGAAGATAATGGACGGCGGGATTATGATCCCTACAGTACCCCCTGCCGCAGCGGTCGCCGCGCTGAACCGTTCGTCATAGCCACCTTTGACCATCTCGGGGTGCAGCATCGAACCAATTGTGGCTGTCGTCGCCGAGTTTGATCCCGAAATCGCCGCGAATAACCCGCAGGCACCAAGCGATGCCATCGCCAACCCGCCACGTATCCAGCCCAGACAGGCATAGGCGAAATCGCTGAGCCTTCGGGCAATACCAGACTTGTTGATCAGGTCTCCGGTCAGGATAAAGAGCGGCATCGCGAGCAGGGCAAAGCCTTTGTTGAACACGTTCAACAGTTCGGCCCCCATATTGTCCAGCGTCAAGCCAAGGACGAATGAGCAGCCGATCACCCAATAGCCGATGACCAAAAACACCGGCACGCCCAGCATGAACAGAAAGGTAACCCCAAGTGAGATCAGTGTAACCAAAGTTCCGTCTGTCATCAGTCTGCTCCGATCACGGCCTGCTTGATCAGCGGCTCACCTGTTTTCCAGTTTTGCAGATCGTCGGCGAGGTTCTGAAACACACGCCCGATCATCAAAAAGAACGAAAGAGGTGCGGCCAGCAAAAACCACCACTGCATGATATTGTCCGTGCCGAGAACGATCTGAAAATTTGACGCCGATAACGCAACCAGTCGCGTGGTCGTCACGATGACGATCACCGCAAAGATGAACCACAGTACCGCATCAAGGATCAAACAGGCCAACTGCCCGCCTCGGGGCATTGCGGTGCGGAACTCATTGAAACTCAGATGCGTCCGCAGGCGAACATTGTACGTGGCCCCGAACCACGCCATCACCATAAACAACAAGGGAGGGATAGTGGTGGACCACGGTTCTTGATCGTTGAACACGAATCGGTCGATCACGCCCCAGAAAATGATCAACGCAATCGCGAGGTAAGAATATACCATCACCGACCGCTCCAGATGGCGCTCGATAAACGGCACTGTCCGATAGATCAGCATGATCACGAATCCGCCCATGGCTGAAACAACCGCGCCCAACACCCATGCGGCGTCCGATTCCAGCGCTGATTGAATCTCGAACGAATCCTGGCTGAGAAAGGCACTGAAGATCGCGCCTGTGTCTGCCCAAAACGACATGTACCCCGTCCTCCCAGTCGGTGTGTAATAGAACCGGCCCGCTTGGGGCCGGTTCGTCTTTTGTATCAGGCTTCGCCTTTCCACCAACGGCGAGGTTCTACGTTTTCCGGCAGGGTGTCTGCCGGAATCTCACGCGCGATGTCGTAGATTTCCTGATAGGTATCGATGCCACCGGCCCATTTGTTCAAACGCTCACGCCACTGCGCCCAAGGTTCGGGGTTGTAGTTCGGGGCGCACATCTCTTCGGCCAGTTTGATCTGATCATCTGGCAGGAATGCCGGACGTACTCCATTTTCGGCGAAGATAGTATCAGGCAGCTGCGGTTCCGAGAAACCGACGGTGTTCAGCAAAGCCGCTTCATTGGCACCTTGAATCAAAGCCTGCGTAAAGTAGGAAGACTCCATCACAGCATCCTGAAGCTCCCCGCCCAGACTGTCGAACACTTTGGCTGACATTGAGGTATGTTCAGTGCCGCAGAAGAATTTCAGGTTGACTGACTGCGACACCACTGGAGCCATGTTGGCATATGCGACGGCCGATGCCCACGTTTCAGCCCCGTCGATCAGACCAGTCTTCAACGCATCCAGAGTTTCTTCCCATGCAACCGGTACCGGATTCAGGTTCAACAGCTGCATCGCAATGCGTCCCAGCTGTGTACCCGTCACACGGTTCTTTGTGCCGAACAGCTCTTCCAGTTTGGTGACGGTCGGCTTGTCGGCAAAGGTCGATCCCATTTGCAGGCCGCGCAATTCACAGTGGGTAAACAGGAACTTCAGGCCGTGCCGTTTCTCAAGCGGATCACGCAGAATGCGCTGGCTCGCCGGGCTGTAGAAGAAGTGATACTGCGCTGCCCGACTGGGGAACATGTAAGCATAGTCCAGCACGTTGAGATACGGCGCGCCTCCAGCCGAGTTCTGGGTCGAGGCCGCGTAAATATCAACAATGCCCTGCTGGGTTTTTTCAACACAGCTCAGCTGGCCGCAGATCTGGTTATCGCCAATGAACTCGATCCGAATTTCACCGTCCGTGCGCTCTTCCAGATCGCGTGCAAACTCGATCGCGCCGGCGCGTTCGATCAGCAGATTGCGGGTGTTAAAGCCCGATGCGCCGAATTTAAGCGTGTGCTTTGGCTCTTTCGAGAAGCGCTTTTCATAGGTTGATTCGGCTGCCTGCGCCAGATTCGCCAGGCTCATCGCGCCACCGAACCCACCTGCCGCCAGCAGTGTCGAACTCATGCCATACCGCCCGGCCACACGAAAAAAATCTCGCCGGGAAATGCCGCTTAGTTTCTTACCGATCTCCATTGCCTACCTCCCTGATCGCAATTAATGAGACGTTTTGTATCAAAAAAGGCTAGTATATTTCTCGCATCTTGCATAGAGTTTTTTTCAGTCGCGTCGGGAGGAGACAGTTATGGAAGTCGATTATGCGGTAGTCGGAGCAGGATCTTCGGGCTGTGTCATTGCCAACCGTTTGAGTGCTGATCCCAATACGACCGTCGCATTGCTGGAGGCTGGCGGTCGCGACACCAACCCGTGGATTCACATTCCGGTCGGATATTTCAAAACAATGCACAACCCGTCGGTTGACTGGTGCTATCGCACTGAACCCGATCCGGGGCTTAATGGACGATCCATAGACTGGCCACGAGGCAAGGTGCTGGGCGGCTCATCCTCGCTGAACGGGCTGCTTTATGTCCGCGGCCAGAAAGAAGACTACGATCGCTGGCGGCAAATGGGCAATGAGGGATGGGGGTGGGACGATGTCTTGCCCCTGTTTAAACGTTGCGAAGATCAAGAACGCGGTGAAGATGAGTTTCACGGCATTGGCGGGCCTTTGTCTGTTTCGAACATGCGCATTCAACGCCCCATCTGCGACGCCTGGGTTGCCGCAGCACAGGTTGCAGGCTACCCATTCAATCCCGACTACAACGGTGCTGAACAAGAGGGCGTGGGGTATTTCCAGTTGACCACCCGCAACGGCCGTCGCTGCAGCGCGGCTGTGGCTTACCTCAAACCCATTCGAAGTCGTCAGAATCTGAACATCATCACCAACGCATTTGTGACACGCTTGGTTTTGGACGGGAAAAAGGCGACCGGGCTGGTTTACCGGGACAGGTCGGGGGTCGAGCGAACTCTGAAGGTTCGACGCGAGATTATCCTGTCTGGCGGCGCGATCAATTCACCCCAGATCCTGATGTTGTCGGGGATTGGAGACCCGGACCACCTCAAAGAAAACGGAATCGAACCGCTTCACGCCCTGTCTGGCGTTGGTAAGGGCTTGCAGGATCATTTACAGGCGCGCCTGGTGTTCAAGTGCAATGAACCAACACTGAATGATGAAGTCCGCAGCCTCTTCAATCAGGCGCGCATCGCTCTGAAATATGCACTGTTCCGTGCCGGGCCTATGACAATGGCGGCCAGCCTTGCCACCGGCTTTATGAAAACGCGCCCGGATGTAGAGACACCCGATATACAGTTTCATGTCCAACCCTGGTCCGCTGACAGCCCGGGCGAGGGCGTACACCCGTTCTCGGCCTTTACAATGTCGGTCTGCCAGCTGCGCCCGGAAAGCAGGGGGGAGTTGCGCCTGAACGGCCCCGATCCGTCCAAACACGTCAAGATCATACCGAACTACTTGTCCACAGAAACAGATTGCAGGACCATAGTCGATGGCGTGAATATCGCGCGGCGAATTGCCAAGAAAAACCCTTTGGCCTCGAAGATTTCGGAAGAGTTTCGACCAACAGAAGATCTGAATTGCAACGACTATGACGCTACGCTGGATTGGGCCAGGTCGAATTCGACCTCAATCTACCACCCAACCGGCACCTGTGCGATGGGAAGCTCTGAGGCATCTGTTGTCGATCCTAAACTAAGGGTTCACGGACTAGAAAATCTGCGCGTGGCCGATTGTTCGATCATGCCCGAGATCGTCAGTGGCAACACCAACGCACCGGCAATCATGATCGGGGAAAAGGCGAGCGATTTGATAATCGCGGATGCCTGACATGCCCTCCATCTTGCCTGTGTGCAATGCAGAATGCCCAAAACACTCGCAACCGATGGATCGGTGTGCCAGTCGCGCAAGCTCAAGCTGTTCTGTTGATTATGTCTGATCGCAACTCGCACTTTGCCAACTCTTGTCTCATGACTGACCGTGATCTGGGAGGGCGACTCTTGGTCAACGATCTGTGCTGCATCCAGCTCAGATTTTGACGTCAAACCAATCTCACGAAACATGCATAAGCGGTCGCGGACACTACTTGCTTTTCCAATAGTTCAAATCGGAACGTCCACTTTCCTATTTTTGGCGTACAAGTACTTCACTTGCAGAGAGATATACACAGCACGGGGTCGCGAGCCTGAGCCTGGCTACGGGCACTGCGTCGGTGAACCTTATTGGCCGCTAAGTCCTGCAACCCGGTCATTCACCAGTCTTCACCCAACGTCCGCTTTCATCTAAACCGAGCAACCCCTTGCATCTAAATAAAGAAGCAACTGCAGGAGTTTGATCCATGAAGTACCTGTCTGCCCTCGGCGTTCTCGCCGGGGGTTTTCTTTTGCACCCACCGCCCAAGGCTGTCCTGACGACGATCCGGCATCGTTGCCATAACCGTCGCTGTGTGAACCCGCGTCATCTGACCATCGGTGACCGCCGTGATAACCTTGAGGATGAGCGTGACCGGCAGGCGAACGGGGTCGATTGGGATATGCTATAGACCTGTGGCTATGCAGAAATCTCGACTTCGGAACAGCTAACCCGCTCCTCCCGCAACGTGGGAGGGGCACCCCCGCAGAACCCGCTATGATTGTTAACGGGTGGTTCGGGTGGCTGGGGCATAAACGGGGGCATTTCTCGGAGGGTTTAGCCCCAAGAGCCTGTTGTCGTTCTATGATCTGATGAACTGGCTGGGGTGGTAGGATTCGAACCTACGATACACAGTACCAAAAACTGCTGCCTTACCACTTGGCTACACCCCAACGGTGAGGCGCTATCTACGATTGTTGTTGGTAGGGTTCAAGAGCTTTCAGGCAAAAAATTAGGCCAGTTATAAAAAAAATTCAGAGCATCTTTCACGGGTCATGTTAGCAGCACCTCTTCCTGCCCGAAGGTGTTGAACATGGTTTGATGGCAACGGCTGTAAATTGGCCCTTCCGCCAATGAAGCATGACTCTGCGGACAGATGTTGAACGGCTGGGCCGGGCGAGGATTCGTCTGGCAGGCGGACAGGAAGCAGGTTTTCGATTGGTTTAACGAGGGCGAGTGGCAGTCGCGAATGTGGTCTTTCTGGCGCTGCACCCCTTTGTTGCGCCTCCTGCTTACGTAGGGCGGCCCAATGCCGAAGCAGATAACAAGAATAAGCAAGTTCGAGAGTGGCGGATCGGGAACTTCATTGCCGGTTGCTCTGAGATCAGCGCTACTCGCGAATCTCTGAGGGATCGACGCCCCAAAGGTTGGATTTCAGGGCCCAGCCACGATAGCCACCTGCAGAGATGCGACACCACTCGATCGTGCAGGTTCCAAGCCGCGCGACAACGCCGGTTTCAAACCGCGCACTGACTTGCGAGTTTGGGTCCGGGTTGGAATAGACCGGCAGCAAGTCGGATTCGATCAGTACTGTGCGCACGCCAGACAACAAGGCGTAATGGACCCAACCCCCTGCGCCATCGCGGTCCTGAACCTTTCTCCAGTTGCCATATTCCGCTGTCACCTGCAAAGGCATCCCACGCCGTTTGAACACCCAGTCGATTCGATGCGACAGGGATGGTCCTCTGCGCACGTTTCCCTCGGCCGCTTTCATGGAAACATACCGTGGCAAAGGCAGATTCGTGACTTGGCCACGCTTATCCTGTGCGCTGGCCACCAAGGGACCAAGCACAAGCATAATTACTGAAAAAAGCGCCAGAATCCGGCGATTTACTGGTAGGAGAACACTCACTGACAGTCTGCTCTTATGCCTGTTAATTTTGCTTCGAAAAAAGGTTGGATCAATGCCCAGGGGTTCTTGTGCCCCGCCTTATCCTGCGCCACGATGCCATGACGCGCGAAAGTTTGCAAAGCAGTGGGAGTACACAGGTGCCTAGAGAACGTCTGAGTGTTGTCGTTACGCGACGGTTGCCCGAGGCTGTTGAAACCCGATTGAGCGAGCTGTTCGATGTCCGGTTGCGTGCGGACGACGCACCCATGACCCGAGAAGAGCTTGTAGCGGCCGTACAAGAAGCGGATGTACTTGTACCAACGGTTACAGACTCGATTGATGGCGGATTGCTGGGGCGGGCGGGTGAAAGGCTGCGACTGATCGCTAACTATGGGGCAGGGGTTGACAATATCGATGTCGCAACCGCCCGTCAGCGTGGCATCCTTGTGTCGAATACGCCCGGTGTGCTGACCGACGATACTGCGGATATGACCATGGCGCTGATATTGGCCGTGACCCGCCGCATCCCCGAGGGGCTGTCCGTCATGCAAAAAGGGGACTGGCAAGGATGGTCACCCAACGCGTTGCTGGGTGGGCGGATCGGTGGGCGGCGTCTTGGCATTTTGGGGATGGGCCGGATTGGTCAGGCGGTTGCCCGTCGTGCCAGTGCTTTCGGAATGCAGATACATTACCACAACCGTCGTAGGTTGAGACCGGAGACAGAGCAAGAGCTTGAGGCGACCTATTGGGAAAGCCTTGATCAGATGGTCGCGCGGATGGATGTGATCTCGGTAAACTGCCCGTCTACGCCTTCGACTTTCCACCTGATGAATGCCCGGCGGCTAAAGCTGATGAAGCCCAGTGCAGTGCTCGTCAATACGTCACGTGGCGAAGTGGTCGATGAAAACGCGCTAACCCGCCAAATCCGGTCAGGCGATATCGCAGGTGCAGGTCTTGACGTTTACGAACACGGAACGAAGGTGAACCCTCGCCTACGGCAGTTGCCGAACGTGGTTCTGTTGCCGCATATGGGATCTGCCACGCTTGAGGGGCGGATCGAAATGGGCGAGAAAGTTATCATAAATATCAAGACATTCGAAGACGGCCACCGACCACCGGACCAGGTTGTTCCGTCCATGTTATAGTACGCGGCTTGGTGGCCGGACGATACAAAGTCAATTTTTCAGGAGGATACTATGAAACGAAGTCTGATTTCGGGATTGCTTTTGGCAACCATGACCTTTGCCGGGCCGTTGGCCTCTCAGGAAGCTGCGGATGCGGTTGCACCTGAGGGTGGTACTGACGGGCAGGTTCAAGGCCTGACCGCAGAAGTCATAGCCTCACTCGAAGCGAAATTGGCCGGTGAACCCGTGACGTCGCAGAACTGGATGGTGGCCGCGGCCAACCCTCTGGCGGTTGAGGCTGGGGCCAAGGTGCTGCGGGCAGGCGGTTCGGCGGCTGATGCGATGGTTGCCGTGCAGGTTGTACTTGGTTTGGTCGAGCCGCAATCCTCGGGCCTTGGTGGTGGTGCATTTCTGGTCTGGTATGATGCGGCCTCTGGCAAGTTGACAACACTGGACGGACGTGAAGCCGCCCCGCTTGAGGCCACCCATCGTCTGTTTCAGGACGAGAATGGCGAACCGCTGAAATTCTTTGATGCGGTTGTCGGGGGACTTTCTGTCGGCACACCCGGCACCCCGGCTTTGTTGGAAGAGGCGCATCGCCGCTGGGGCCGCAGTCCGTGGCCCGGCCTGTTTTCTGACGGCATTAATTTGGCTGATGAGGGTTTTTTGGTTTCCCCTCGATTGGCCAGCCTTGTTGAGAATGACGCGGAACGCCTGTCGCGATTTCCCGAGACAGCCGCGTATTTCCTGCCGGAAGGACAGCCGCTTGCACAGGGGCAGCGGTTGACGAACCCGGCCTATGCGGAAACGCTGCGCATCATGGCTGCGGAAGGATCGGCTGGATTCTACGGAGGAGAGATTGCTGCCGGGATCGTCAGCGCGGTTCGCAACGCGCCTGGGAATCCAGGCGTGCTGTCTGGTACAGATCTGGCGCTTTATCAGGTCATCGAACGTGACCCCGTCTGCGCCACCTACCGCGTTTATGAAGTCTGCGGAATGGGCCCGCCATCCTCAGGGGCGCTGACGGTCGGGCAGATTCTGGGCATGTTGAACGGCTATGATCTGGCAGCGTCAGGCCCCGAAGATATCAGATCCTGGCGGCTGATCGGGGATGCTTCGCGTTTGGCTTTTGCCGACCGTGGACGCTATATGGCTGACCATGATTTTGTCCCGATGCCGACACAGGGGCTGGTCGATCCTGCCTATTTGTCCGAACGGGGCGCGTTGCTGAGCGGTGAGGCCGCATTGATCGACGCCGTTCCGGGGAATCCCGAATTTGACCATGCCTCGAACTGGGCGGATGATATCTCGCTGGAACTTCCGTCGACCTCGCATATTTCGATCGTGGACCAGTATGGCAATGTGCTGTCCATGACCACGACGATCGAAAACGGCTTTGGATCGCGGCTGATGACCAACGGGTTCCTGTTGAACAATGAGCTGACCGATTTCTCGTTCAAAACCCACAGCGATGGCGTTCCGATTGCCAACCGTCTGGAACCGGGCAAACGCCCGCGCTCATCCATGAGCCCGACCATTGTGATGCAGGACGGTGCACCGGTTCTGGCCATCGGATCGCCGGGCGGAAGCCGGATTATCGGTTATGTCGCCAAGTCGATCATCGCCTGGGCAGATTGGGATATGGATGTGCAACAGGCCTTGGCACTGCCGCATCTGGTCAATCGTTTCGGCACGTTCGACGTGGAACAGGGCACCGGGGCCGAAGGGCTTTCGGATGCGCTGACCGAACTTGGCTATGAGGTCAACGCGCGTGATCTGACATCAGGTCTTCATGCCATCGAGATCGGGGACATGCTGACAGGCGGTGCCGATCCGCGACGTGAGGGCATTGCGCTGGGCGAATAGTCTAGCGGCCAGTCAGAAAGGGAAAGCATGGTGCAGGCAAAGTCGCTTCGGCGAAACGAGGCGGGGATTGAAACGGTCGTCGGCATTCTGAAACAGCAATTCGGCGACCGTTTGCAAACGGGTCAGGCGATCCGCGAGCAGCACGGGCATACGACCACATGGATCGAAAACCAGCCCCCTGATGCGGTGGTGTTTCCGCATTCGACCCAGGAAGTCTCGGAAATCGTCAAGGCCTGCGCCACGCATAAGGTCCCTGTGATTGCCTTTGGCACCGGAACCTCACTGGAAGGGCATGTGAACGCGCCAGCCGGTGGCATTTCGGTCGATCTGTCTCAGATGAACAAGGTACTGGCCGTTCATTCCGATGATTTGGATTGTGTCGTGCAACCAGGTGTAACGCGAGAGGAGCTGAATACTCATCTGCGTGATCAGGGTCTGTTCTTTCCGATTGATCCCGGTGCGAACGCCTCGCTGGGCGGTATGGCGGCGACCCGTGCTTCGGGAACCAATGCGGTGCGCTATGGCACGATGAAGGACAATATCCTTAGCCTTGAGGCCGTGATGCCGGACGGGCAAATCATCCGAACCGGGCAGCGGGCCAGAAAGTCGTCGGCCGGGTATGACTTGACCCGCCTGATGGTGGGCGCAGAGGGCACGCTGGGCATCATCACAGAACTCACTCTGCGTCTGCAAGGCATCCCCGAAGCGATCACCTCGGCGCGTTGTGTGTTTCCTTCTGTCGACGCGGCATGTCAGGCTGTAATGATGACGATCCAGTACGGCGTTCCCGTGGCCCGGATCGAGTTGTTGGACGAGGTGTCGGTGAAGGCCGCAAACGCCTATTCGGGACTGACCTTACCGGAAACCCCGCTTTTGCTGTTGGAGTTTCATGGATCAACTGGTGGTGCGGTCGAGCAGGCTGAGACATTTGGTCAGATCGCCGAAGAGTTCGGCGGCACAGATTTCGCGGCCACTTCGACAACCGAAGAACGCAACAAACTCTGGCAGGCACGCCATGATATGTATTGGGCCAGCTTGCAGTTGCGCCCCGGTGCGCGGGGCATATCAACCGATGTTTGCGTACCGATCTCGCGACTGGCAGAATGCGTGACTGCGACCCGAAACAAGGCCAAGGAACTTGGGCTTTTGGCGCCGATTGTCGGGCATGTAGGGGACGGTAATTTTCACACCTTGCTGTTGATCGATATGGAAAACGCCGACGAAGTGGCCAAGGCGGACGGGTTTGTTGGGTGGTTGAATGACCTTGCGATCGAGATGGAGGGAACCTGTACCGGGGAACATGGGATCGGGCAAGGAAAGCGGTCATACCTGGCCAAGGAGCTAGGGGCAGCGCTGACCTTTATGGAGGCGGTGAAAAAGGCGCTTGATCCCGACAATATCATGAACCCGGGAAAAATATTTCCGGCTCGGGACGGGTAAAAACCGCGCGGATTATTCCGTATCTAGGCCACAAGGATGCCTCAATTTTCAAAGATTCTGCGCGAAATAAGCAGTGAATGAATATTGAGGTAATTTGATGGACGCGTTGCGGCTGATCGGGTTTGCGCTGATTGTTGGATTGGTTGTCGCCGGGCTGGATTACTACCAGCAGGATAAGAAACACGAAGGTACGCTGTCGGCAAACGGCTATGTGGAAACGCTCAAAACGCGGTTCGCCCTTTATCATGAAGAACTGGATGCCGAAGCGGCAGAACGCGACCGCCAGAAGCGTTGGCGCGCAGGGGGCAAGCCCTATATGCCGGTCCCGGATTCAGAGCTTTCGCGTCGGGCAATAATGGACAGTGACTTCACGCTCGATGCGCGTGAAGGGGGGGGCTTGAAATCAGTCAGCGAGGCAGCGCGCCCGCTTGCCAGTAAGGTGGCTGTTCAAAAAGCTGAAATACAGGCAAAAAAACTGGATAAGGCAAGCTGGGTTTATGAAAAGGCTGGTCACACTTACTGGATTGAGATCAAACTGCAGCAGGAGGCTTCCGCGGATTCACTTGCGGGCAATATCGCAAGATCGATCGACTCGATGGATTTCGGCGCCAGCAACTATGCTCCGTTCGGTGTGATCGGGGGCGTTGCCTATTTTCAGTTCGTCGAAGCTGAGTACAGCCCGATCCATCTCGATGTCCGTAAAGTCTGGTCGATGATCACTGCCAAAGTGACGGATCTGACTCAGCCGGTTGGGTTCCAGATCTATACGGGCACCCTGGGTCTGGGTGAGGAAATACGTGTTGAGATGTACACGGATGCCCCGGAGCAGGATGTGCGCATATTCCTCAGCCAGCTTGACTATGATGGGATGAACGCGTTGCTTAGCCGGCCGGTGCCTGGTGTAGGAAACGAGGCGGTTACCGACCCAGATGGCGGCATTGAGCGCGCCTTGCAAATGGCCGAAGTCCGGGCCGAGTTCACCCGGCTGCGCAGCGAGATTGCTCAGTTGCGGATCGAAAACATCAACGGGTTGGCCTTGCTTGCCAATACAATGGCGGCACAACACGGGTTGCCATCTGATACTTTCGATCTGACGGCAAACAATATCCAATCCCCGGATGATTTGATCCAGATCGGGTATCGCAAAGGGTTGGCTGGCCTGGAAATTGAAAACGCAGATGCGGATGGTTCTGGTGGCAGTGTTTTTGGGCGACTTTTCGGGAAGCTAACGGGTGGGTCGGAAGAAAAAGAGGTCGAACCGAAAAGCTCGAGCGGTTTGTTCGGCGGCCTGAAGTCGTTTTTTAAAGGTTCAGAAACTGCCGATGTTTCTGGGAAACGTGTGAACGAAGCATCCGAGATTCGTGTGAACAAGGGTGGAGCAGGGTCTTCGGGCAAATGCGCCTTCAAAGATGCACGCAAGACCTGCTCGCTGTCTGGCGGCTGAGAAAGTTCAAAACTTTTAGGAAAAACGACCCCCGGATGTCTGAGGGTCGTTTTTTTTATATCACTGGTCGGATGAATGTCGCGCGGTGGGCGCTGATTGCGCCATATGGTGGCAACAGATTCCAAGGGGAGACACCCGGCTATGAAAACCCAAGTCAAAGCACTGGTCGTTGGCGGCGGCGCCGTCGGCACTTCGATTGCCTATCATCTGGCCAAGGCAGGCTGGGACGATGTCATGCTGATCGAGCGGGATGAACTGACATCAGGCTCAACCTGGCATGCGGCGGGTTTGCTGCCGCTGTTCAACATGTCCTATGCTACCACGCATATCCACAAATACTCGGTCGATTTCTACAAGCAGCTTGAAGATGAGACCGGCCTGAACGCGGGTTTCGCCGTGGTTGGCAACCTGCGCATGGCGCAGACCCAGGAGCGCATGGACGAATACATGCTGTACGCGTCCACCGCCGAAACCTGTGACGTTGCCTATGAATGGCTGACTCCGGACCAGATCAAGGAACGCTGGCCGCTGATCGAGACCTCGGACCTGAAGGGCGCGATATATCACACCGAGGACGGCTATATTAACCCAGCAGACGTGACACAGGCGATGGCCAAGGGTGCGCGTCAACGCGGTGTTGAGATCGTTCGCAAGCTGCAGGCCGATGCCTTCCATTGGACCGGCACCCATTGGGAAGTCACCTGCACCAAGATGGTCGAGAAGGGCGGCAACCTTGTTGAAAGCGACGAGCAGGTTGTGATCACCGCGGAACATGTCGTGACCGCATCAGGCAACCACGCACAGCGCACCGCCAAGATGCTGGGTATCAAGATGCCTGCGATCCCGGTCGAACACACCTTTATCGTCATGGACAAAGACCCTGAGCTGGTCAAATGGCGCGAAGCGGGCAACCCGGAACACCCTGTTGTGCGTGATGCCGACAACGAATCCTATGCCCGCGAAGAACGCGGTGGCTGGATTTTGGGTATCTACGAACATGGCGCGCCCGCGCGGTTTGAACATGGCGTGCCCGATAGTTTCCGCGCAGACTTATTCCCGCTCGATCTGGACCGAATTGCGGATCAGTACATGGCGATGGCCGAACGAGTGCCGTCCTGTGCTGAATCCGGTCTGAAAGACGATTTCAACGGCCCGATCTGCTACACACCCGACGGCAATCCGCTGGTTGGCCCCGCTCCGGGCCTGCGCAACATGTGGCTGGCCGAGGGGTTCTCGTTCGGCATCACCGCTGCGGGTGGCACCGGCTACTATCTGGCCCAGATGATGGTTGATGGCGAAGCCGAGATCGACATGGCCTCGCTGGACCCCAAACGTTACTCGTCGAACTGGATGACCACCGAATTTGCGGCCCGCAAGAATGAAGAGTGCTATGAGCACGTCTATATCCTGCACCACCCCGATGAAGAACGCGCTGCCTGCCGCCCGCTGCGGACTGTTCCGGCCTATGACCGTCAGAAAGCGCGTGGCGCACAGTTTGGCTGGGTTAACGGCTGGGAGCGCCCGAACTACTTCGGTCCGCTGGATGCAGCTGAGAACTTCGACCATGATGCTCGCTCGTTCCGCCGTGGTGGCTGGTGGCAGCATGCCGTTGACGAAGCCAAGGCGATCCGCGAAGGCGTTGGCCTGATCGACGCATCGGCCTTCACAAAGCATGTCGTCAAAGGCCCCGGTGCGACCCAGTTCCTGGATTGGTTCACCTGCAACAAGCTGCCCAAGGTCGGTCGTATCAACCTGACCTACGCGCTGACCTCGCACGGTACCACCCGCACCGAATACACCATCGTCCGTAACGGCGAGAACAACTACTACATCGTCTCTGCCGGTGCCTGGACTGAGTACGACGCCGATTACCTGCGCAAGGCGGCCGAGGACAAGATGGAGGAGTTCGGTTACATCGAGATCCAGGATGTGACCACTCAGTGGGGCGTTTTTGCCATTGCCGGACCCAAATCGCGGGACGTTCTGAAAGAGGTCATCAAAGACGCCGATCCGGAAACCGCACTGTCCAACAAGCGCTTCCCATGGCTGTCGGCCCGTCAGATCGAACTGGGCATGTGCCCGGTCAACGCGATCCGCGTGGCCTATACCGGTGAGCTTGGCTGGGAACTGCACCACCCGATTGAAATGCAGAACTACCTGTTCGACCTGCTGGAAAAAGCGGGTGAGAAGCATGGCATGAAGCTGGTCGGCGCACGCGCCCAGAACTGGCTGCGTCAGGAGAAATCCTATCGTGCCTTCGGCACCGAACTGGGCCGCGACGCGACCCCGCTGGAAGCCGACCTGCCACGCTTTGTTGACCTGTCCAAGGACTTCTATGGCAAGACCAAGCTGGAAGAGACCGGCGTGCGCGTGAAATGCTGCACCCTGCTGATCGACGGACCGGAGGATGCCGATCCGTGGGGCCGTGAAGTGTTGTATACGCCGGAAGGTGAACGCGTCGGTCGTCTGACTTCGGGTGGCTATTCAGTAGCCTTCGAGAAATCCATCGGCATGGGCTATGTGAAGCCCGATCTGGCGGTGGAAGGCACCAAGCTGAAGGTCAAGCTTCAGGACAAATTGTGGGATGCGGTCGTCACCTGCGACAGCCCCTATGATCCGAAAAACGAAACCATCCGCAAGGACGGCTGATCTGGATAAGAACGGCGGCACCTTTTTGGTGCCGCCTTCAAATGCCCGCGGCACGCGGGCTTTTTTCATGCACTCAGCTCGTCGAAGCAGTCCAGCGCCTTAGAGGCGTACATCATCGACGGCCCGCCCCCCATCTGAACCGCCATGGACAGAACGTCCGAAACCTCGTCACGCGACGCGCCGGCTTTGATCAAAGCTTCGGTGTGCAGCATGATACAGGGTTCGCATCGGTCCGCTATGGATATGCCAAGAGCGATGAATTCTTTGGTCTTGTAGTCCAGCGTTCCGCCTTGCTTGACCGCCGCGCCAAGCGCACCGAAGGCGCGGGCGGTATCAGGGATTGCGCCGTTCAAATTGCGAAGACCTTTTCGCGTGTCGTTGATCTTTTCCTGCCAGGGCATGCTACATTCCATTTAACATCGTGTGTTTGGAATATGTTTAGTTGGCCTCGGTCGGGCTTTGATCTGGATCAGGTGTCAGATTTTTCCACGATGAAGGCCAGGTTATTTGCAGGCATCTCCGCGACTTCCAGGATTTTCAGGTCGTGATTGGCCAAAAGCTCAGAAACTTCTCCGTCGTTTTTATATCCGATTTCAGCATCCTGCTGGACCAGAGCTGCATGAAATCGTTGATCCCCCGCGCTGGTCAGGCGATTGTTGCGCATGAAGGGACCATAGAGGATCAACCGGCCATTCGCGTTCAGTGCTTGAGCTGCCTCGCCGACAAGCGTTTCCACTTCGGCCCAGCTGATCAGGTGCAAGAGATTGATCAGAACGATCAGATCCCTGCCGCCAAACGGCTGATGCCAACCCTCGATGGTTGCATCCAGAGCGACTGCTTTAGACACATTCGGCAGGCCCGCGGTGTAGGCATTGATGCTGGCCTGCCGTTCGGATTCAACCTCACTGGGTTGCCAATGCATGCTGGGGCGGCATTCGGCAAAGGCTGCGATGTGCTGACCGGTGCCACTTGCCAGTTCCAGCGCTTGTCCGGTCAAAGGGGCGAACCGGTCCAGAAGATCGCACAAAGCCCCGACGTTACGGCTGGCTGCCGGAGCGACCAACTGACCGTTCTCTCCTACAGTCGCGACGCTGGCGTTGGAGGGTAACGGGCGCTTGTTCATCTATGCAACCTGTCTGGTCTCAGAGAGGCGATGGTCGCCGTGTCCAGACTTGATTGGTTGCCGACTGTCAGATCCGCTACCAGTTGGGATGCAGCAGGGGCCGTCTGAAACCCGTAACCGCCCTGACCGGCAGACCAGATAAACGTAGGATCCGTCGGATCGGGCCCCAAAACCAGGCTGCCATCCGGTGCGAAACTGCGCAAGCCCGCCCAGTTGGTTTCGACCCGCGTCACAGGCTCGGTGACCATTGCCTCGTACCGGGCCAAGCCCTCGGCCAGAACCATGTCATCGGCAAACGCATCATGGGCGGCGGTCGGATCGGCATCGGCAGGTGAGACCAGCAATTTGCCCGCGTCGGGTTTAGCATACCAGCTTTCGCCCGCACCCAACATCATGGGCCAGGCGCGCAAGTCATGCCCGCCGGGGGCCGGGATACGGGCCATTGAGCGGCGGCGCGGCTGGATACCAATCGGGGCGATACCGGCCATCGCCGCGATTTCGTCAACCCAGGCGCCGGCTGCGTTGACGATGTGTCGTGCCTCAAAGCTTTCGGTGGCCTCGACGATCCAGTGCCTATGTTTGCGAATTGCCGTGACGCTTTGCCGGGTCAGAACGGATCCACCATTCCCACGGATCGTCCGGGCGAAATCCTGCATCATGCGGTCGGTATCTATATCTTGTTCACTGTCGCTGTGCGCCGCGAACCCGACGGTTTCGGGGTTCAGGATCGGGATAAGGGATTGTGCCGCGTCAAAGGAAATCTGTCGGCCGCCAAGTTGATCGGCATCCCGGTGAAACACATCGTGTTGGTCTTTCCCGCCGATCAGAACCCAGCCGCGTGGCGACAGATAGTCATTCGTCTCAAAATGTGCTGCGCTGGCAAAGTTGAGGGCAATAACAGCAGGCGGACCATAGGCGGGTGCAAACATAGCCGCGGACCGGCCTGATGCGTGATAGCCCAGCGCCTCTTCGCCTTCGAGCACGGTGACCTGGCCGCGCTCTGACAACCGCGCGCCCACGCTAAGCCCGGCAATACCGCCGCCGATAATCAGGAAATCTATCATGTCGCCCCTTTGCTGGCCGCAGTCGTGATTTTCTGACGTCGAATGCGCCCTGCACGACCGTAGAATTCTAATTGAGACTTTAAGCAGGGTTGAATTTGCGCATCAACCCATCCAAAGAAGTGGAAAGCATTTAGAGGAGGGCAGGGTGAGCACAGCAGATTTACACCCATTGGCCACGGGGCACATTCCGTCTTACGTGACCCAGGCGGATGGCAGCGATTTTCTTTTGACGGTCATGTTCATTTTCACGGTTGTGGTGATCATCCTGATCGGCGTTGGCTATTTCACCCTGCATTCGATCCCCGAAAAGCTCGCGCATGAATCCAACCACCCGCAGTTTCAGCTTGTGGGAATTCTTGCGCTGCTGGCTTTGTTCACTCATAACGGATTGTTCTGGATTGCAGCCATTCTGGTCGCCGGATTCCAGTTTCCCGACATAGGTGCGCCCTTGCGTGCCATTGCCGATGCGATCCGATCTTTGGCGCCGCAACCGCCTGCTGATCCCGATCCCGTTCCATCCCCCGAACCCGTCGCGCAGCAGGAGCAATAGGACATGCTTGAAACACTGATGTGCGCGCTGGTTACAGTGCTGCCTGATTATCTGTTCCGCCGCTTTGTGCAGGGAAAACGTATCGGGCGTGAGATAACCCTGTTTACCATGTGGTACGAGCTGCGCTGGGGGCTGACAACCTGTGCCATTATGGCGCTGACCGTGATCACCACTCTGTTCTATTTTCACCCGGCCAGCAAAACTGCGGCGTCGTATTTCCGCACGGTAACGATCTTGCCGCAACTGGGTGGGCGAGTGTCCGAGGTCTATGTCTCCAACAACCAACAGGTCGTTGCTGGGCAGCCAATCTTCCGGATCGAGGACTTTACTCAGACTGCAATGGTTGAGGCAGCGCATGCGCAGATCGCGCAAGTTCAGGCATCACTGAAAGTTGCGGAGACCGATCTGGCCGAGGCCGCCGCCGGGATCGCGGGCGCAAAAGCGGCGCTGGATCAGGCGCTAGAGGACTTGCAACGCAATACGACCCTGCGGGACGAAGGGTCAAGCGCCGTCCGCCTGGCCGAGATTGACCGGCTGGAAAACCTTGTCGCTGAACGAGAGGCCAAGCTGGTTGCGGCTGAATCGCAACGCGCTGCCGTCGTACAGCAAATCGAAGAGCTGATCCCGGCCCAACTGGCCAGCGCCAATGCGAACCTGGATGCTGCTTTGACCGAGCTGGACAAGACTGTGATCAACGCGGGTGTGACGGGTAGGATTGAACAGTTCGGCCTTCAGGTTGGCGATTACGTCAGTCCTTTGCTGCGTCCAGCAGGTATTCTTGTGCCGTCAAACTCCGGGCATGACCGCTTTCAGGCTGCGTTCAATCAGATGTCGGCGCAGGTTATCAAGCCCGGCATGGTCGGAGAGCTGGGCTGCATGACCAAGCCGTTCACGGTTATTCCGGTTGTGGTGGTCGAAGTTCAGGATGTGATCCCATCGGGGCAAATTCGCCCGTCAGACGAGCTGAGAGACGTGCAATCCAATAAGGTGCCAGGCTCGATCCTGGTTTATTTTGAACCGCTTTATAAGGGCATGGCGGATGATATCCCGCCCGGCAGCAACTGTCTGGCGAATGTCTACACCGATAACCACGAGCGGCTGGAGCATGAAGATTTGGGCTTTTGGCACTCTGCTTTCCTGCATGTGGTCGACACGATCGGCGTGGTTCATGCGGCGGGTCTGCGCCTGCGTTTGATCCTGATGCCGGTGAACACGCTGGTTCTGACTGGGCATTAACGGCCCTTACTTAGATCAGAATTTGCCGTTGTCATTCTTCCACTCGCTACGGGGCGCTATGGTTTCCATAGTGCCCCACTGCTCGACGATCACTCCGTCTGCGACCCGAAACAGATCATAAAAGCTGGTATGTTTTCCGTGACTGGCACCTTCGCTCATGCACAGGACGAAATTCCCTTCTGCCAGCACACGATGGACGCGGTGATACTGAACGATCAACTCCGCGTCTGATCTAGCTTCAAGCACCATGCGATAGGCGTCGATGCCGTCAACACCATCGGGATCGTGTTGTATCAGGTTCGCATCAACAAACGCCTTCATCCGCTCGGTTTTCCGGTCTATCAGGACCGTTTGCGAGAAGTTGTCGACCAATTCCCGGTTCTGTTCGGTTCTGTCAATATCCGTGATTTCAGTTGGCCCATCAAGCATGCCGCGTCCCGAAGCGTTTGGGCCGCGCAGGGGCTGAATGTTATCCCAGTGCTCAACAGCTTTGCTGTCTTCAAACCGAAAGACCTCGAACGCGGCCTTAACTTTGGCAAAATCATATTCGTTATGGGCAAAAGCGAATTCGCCATCTTCAAAAACGCGAACAAATTTAACCTTGGGATTTGTTTTCGACAGGCGGGCAAACAACGTGGCCAGCCCCTCGCTGCCTTCATGGGTCTGGGGATTGTGCTGGATGTATTTTTCTTCGTTGACGACGGTTGCGGCCTCGGCATCCCCGGTTTCGATACCTTTCAACAGTTTCTGCAGCAATTCGCGTTTTGAATTCATCTGGTCCTCGTTGATCGGTAGAGCCGCGGATCAATGTGCTTGGCGCTGGTTTCGGGCTATCGAAGATCAAGAGTGGCATAAAACAGGTGGCAAAATCAAAAAAGGCCCGCACATGGCGGGCCTTTCTGCGTTATCCTGTGCCGCCTTACTGCGGAATCTCACCTTCCAAGCCTTCTACATAGAAGTTCATGCCGGCCAGTGTACCGTCGTCTGCGGTCTCGCCTTCGGCCAGCCAGTCACTACCGTCCTGCTTTTTCAGCGGTCCGGTGAAGGGGTGGTATTCACCCGCGGCCATGGCCGCTTTCAGCGCCAGTGCCTCTTCTTTGACGTCAGCGGGAACCGCGTCCGAGATTTCGCCGATTGCTACCATGCCTTCGCGGATGCCATCCCATGTATTGGCGCTTTCCCATGTGCCATCCATGACGGCCTGGGTCCGTGCAATATAGTAGGGCGCCCAGTCATCGATGATCGACGAGACGCGCGGGTACGGAGCGTATTCGCTCATGTCCGAGGCCTGGCCGAAAGTGATGACGTTGCCCGCCTCTTGCGCAGCTGCTTGCGGTGCGGTCGAGTCGGTGTGCTGCAGGATCACGTCCGCGCCCTGTTCGATCAGAACAGTGGCGGCATCTGCTTCTTTCGCCGGATCGAACCAAGTGTAGGCCCAGATGATCTTGAACTCGACATCCGGGTTGACCTTCTTGGCGTGGATATAGGCCGAGTTGATTCCGCGGACCACTTCGGGGATCGGATAGGACCCGATATAGCCAACAATGTTCGACTTGGTCATCTTGCCCGCGATATGGCCCTGTACCGCACGACCTTCATAGAAACGTGCCGAATAAACCGAAACGTTGTCGGCTGTTTTATAGCCGGTCGCGTGTTCGAACTTCACGTTCGGGAATTTCTTGGCCACGTTGATGGTCGGATCCATGTATCCGAACGAGGTGGTAAAGATCAGGTCTGCACCTTCCAGCGCCATCTGGGTCATCACCCGCTCTGCATCCGGGCCTTCGGGCACGGATTCAACAAACACGGTTTCGACCTTGTCGCCGAACTCTTCTTCAACCGCCAGACGGCCCTTGTTATGTTCATAGGTCCAGCCGCCGTCGCCCACCGGGCCGACAAATACAAAGCCGACCTTGGTTTTGTCTTCGGCTATGGCAGTAGTTGCCAAACCCAGCGCCATGGCGGCGCTTGCCAGAAATGTAGTAATTTTCATGTGTTACTCCCCAAGTTGGTTCAGTTGTCCCCGTCTAATGCGAGGCATGGAATATCCGGCCGAGTGAGGCAGGTGCGCTGCTTTTGTCGGCGGAAAGGATCACAAGCACAAGGATCGTGATGATGTAGGGCGACATTGCCAGATACTCGACCGGGATGGCAACGCCCGCTGCCTGCAAATTCAGCTGCAACACGGTGATACCGCCGAACAAATAGGCACCCAGCAGGGCGCGCCATGGCTTCCAACTGGCGAAGACGACCAAGGCCAGGGCGATCCAGCCGACACCGGCTGTCATGCCCTCGGTCCACTGTGGCACCCGGATCAAGCTGATATAGGCCCCACCCAACCCGGCACAGGCACCGCCGAACAGGATCGCCATGATGCGGATCTTGATCACCTTATAGCCAAGCGCATGCGCCGCATCGTGGTTTTCACCTACCGCGCGCAGGATCAGTCCGACGCGAGTGTATTTAAGCGTAGCCCAGACGGCCGCTGTCAAAGCGATGCCGACATAAAGGATCGGGTCATGCTGAAACAGGATCGGACCGATCACCGGAATATCGCTGATCACCGGGATATGGATATCGCCCATGCTGGGGGGTTTGACACCCACATAGCTTTGACCGAGCAGGGCGCTGAACCCTAAACCAAACAGAGTAAGCGCCAGGCCACTGGCAACCTGATTGGCCAGCGCCACCTGCGTCAGCAGCACAAACAGCAGGGACAGTACTGCACCGCCTATGGCGGCGGCGACAAAGCCCAGCCAGGGCGACCCAGTCTCGACCGAGATCGCAAAACCGCTGATCGCGCCAACGATCATCATGCCCTCTACGCCAAGATTCAGAACTCCTGCTTTTTCTACGACCAATTCACCGATCGCGGCCAGAAGCAGGGGGGTTGCAGCCACCATAAGTGACGCGACCAGAAGTACGGGATTAATCTCACCAAGGTCCATGATTACGCCACCTCGCTACGGGCCGCACGGATGCGGTAGTTGGTCAAAAGGTCGAAGGCCAGCAGGAAGAACAGCAGCATCCCCTGGAATACTTGAATGGCCGCGGCAGGAAGACCCATTTGGGACTGCGCAATTTCACCACCGATATAGGTCAATGCCATTAGACCACCGGCTAGTAGGATGCCCACCGGATGCAGTCGACCCAGAAAGGCCACGATGATCGCGGTAAAGCCATAGCCGACGTTAAAGTCGATGCTGACAACACCCGAGGGGCCCGAGACTTCGAACATCCCCGCCAGCCCGGCCAGTGCGCCTGACAGGCCAAGACAGAACAGGATCAGTCGTGCTGGGTTTACCCCGGCGAATTTGGCTGCGCGCGGGGCCTCACCCGTCAGGCGGATGTGAAAGCCCAGCATGTGCCGGTTCAGCAGGATATAGGAAAAGATCACGGCTATCAGTGCGGTCACAACGCCCCAATGCATCCCCGATCCTGCGATCAGCTCGGCATTATGCGCACTCTCATAGGATTGCAGATTGCGTGAACCCGGAAAACCGAACCCTTCGGGATTTTTCAGCAGTCCCAGCGAGACCGAGGCCATCATCTGTTCAGCCACATAGACCAGCATCAGCGAGACCAGAATTTCATTGGTGCCAAAGCGCACCTTCAGAAAGGCCGGAATAGAGGCCCAGAGCCAACCGCCAAGCGCACCTGCCATCACCATGATCGGAAAGACATACCAGGCATCCAGCGGGTAAAAGGCCAGCCCGGCGCCCGCGCCAAAGATGGCGCCCATGATATACTGACCCTCGGCGCCGATGTTCCAGATACCGGCGCGGAAGCCTAACGACAGGCCAATCGCAATCAGCACCAACGGCGCGCCCTTCACCAGCAGCTGCGGGCGGTAATAAAAGGCGAATTCACCGAACAGAGGCTCCCAGAAAATGGTGCCGATGGCCTGAACCGGGTTTTTACCCAGGACGGCAAACAATATGCCGCCAAACAGCATCGTCGCCAGTACCGCCACAAGCGGGGTCGCATAAGACCACGCCTTGGACGGCTGTGGTCGTTTCTCCAATACAATCATCTGCTTACACCCCCGTCGTCATATTTTGTTTTGCATCAGACATGGGCTACCTCCATGCCATGTGCACCGCCCATCATCAGGCCGATCTCATCCACGGTCAGACCCGTGGTTGTGCGTGGCGCGCTGAGCCTGCCTTCGTTCAGGGCGGCAAAGCTGTCCGAGATTTCCATCAATTCGTCCAGATCCTGGCTGATGCAGACCACCGCCGTGCCCTTGGCGGCAAGGTCCAGAATGGCCTGTCGGATCGACGCAGCGGCAGCGGCGTCCACCCCCCATGTGGGTTGGTTCACGACCAGTACATCGGGGTTCTGCAACACTTCGCGTCCGATCACGAATTTCTGTAGGTTGCCGCCTGACAATGACCGGGCCGCATTCTCGGGCCCTGGCGTGCGCACATCAAAGGCGCTGATGATCTTTTCAGCAAAGCTTTTGGTATCTGCCCATTTCAAGAACCCGTTGCTTTCCAACCCTTCGCGGACCGATCCGGTCAGCAGGGCGTTTTCGGTCAGGCTCATGTCTGGGGCGGCTGCATGTCCCAACCGCTCTTCGGGGGCGGTCAGTACGCCCAGCTTGCGCCGTGCGGTTGGGCCCAGTTTGCCAATCGGCTGGCCATCGAACTTGATCGCATCGGCAGCTGTCTGGATTTCGCCAGACAGGACACCCAGCAGTTCGTCCTGTCCGTTGCCGGCAACACCGCCAATTCCCAGCACTTCGCCTTTGCGAACTGTCATGTGGACATTCTTCAGCGCGGTGCCGAATTCAGACGGTGAGGGCACGGAAAGCCCGCTGACATCCAGCGCGACCTCGCCGAACTCGCGGCCTCCGCGCTCAGGTGTTTGCAGGGTTGAACCGACCATCAACTCGGCCATCTCCCGGGCCGAGGTTTCAGATGGAACGCATTCGCCCACATTCTTGCCCAAACGCAAGATCGTAGCGTGGTCGCATAGGGTGCGGATTTCTTCAAGCTTGTGCGAGATATACAGGATCGATGTGCCTTCAGACCGCAATTTATTCAGCGTTTCGAAAAGGATATCGACTTCTTGCGGAGTCAGAACACTGGTTGGTTCGTCCATGATCAAAAGCTTTGGATCCTGCAGAAGGCAGCGAATGATCTCAACCCGTTGGCGTTCCCCCGCGGACAGGTCACCGACTGTACGAAAGGGGTCCAGCGGTAGACCGTAGGTTTCCGAAACTTCCCGAATGCGCGAGGCCAGGTCGCCCATTGGCGGCGGGTTCTCCATCCCCAAGGCGATGTTCTCGGCCACGTTTAGCGCGTCGAACAGCGAAAAATGCTGAAATACCATCGCGATTCCGTCAGCACGCGCGGCGCGCGGCTCGGGCGGAGCAAAGGGTTGGCCACGCAACAGCATGGTGCCGCTGTCGGGCTTCACCAAGCCATAGATCATTTTGACCAGCGTGGATTTTCCCGCGCCGTTTTCGCCCAACAGGGCATGAACTTCGCCCTCACCGATGTCAAAGGACACCTGATCATTGGCCACGACGCCGGGATAGGCTTTGGTCAGTCCTTGCAAACTTAGCAGTGGAGTGGTCACGCGCTCAGATCCTTCTTCAAATTGTTTTGCCCGATCGGGCGCAGCAGTTGTGCTGCGACGCCCACGGCAATCATCTGCGGGTGCTTGCCCAGGCCCGGGTCGCCAATCGGGCAGGTGATCCGGCTGATCCGATCGGGCGAGTGCCCCAGCGCCGCCAGCCGAGACCGGAACCGCGCCCATTTCGTAGCCGAGCCGATCAGCCCCGCAAAGCGGAAATCGTGCGAAAGCAGACGGTTGCACAATTCCAAGTCCAGATTGTGTGAATAAGTCAGCACCAGATGTTCAGCATCACGCGGCGCATGCCGAACCAGTTCCGCTGGTTTCGCGGCAGGGACGGCGGTGACTCCGTTCGGTACGGTTTCCGGAAACCGCTTGGATCCTGTATCGACCCAGGTGATTGCGAGATCGGGCAGCGGTGACAGGACATCCACCAAGGCGCGACCGACGTGACCCGCGCCCCAGACCCACAGTGCACGCGCGGGTTTGTGGACCGGCTCGACCATCCAGCCTTCGATCAGCTGTGCCTCTGGTGCAATCCCCTGTCCGCGGGCTTCGGTCAACAGGCGTTTGACCGACAGTGGCATGTCCTGGCCCGATGTTGGTCGCGCGATGATGCTGTCGTCCAGATCGTTGATGTTGTTGCGGTCATAGACCTCGCTTAGCAAGGAAACAGCGCCACCGCAGCACTGGCCCATGTCGGGGCCAAGCGCGTGATGGGTCAGGCGCGATTGGGCGGTTTGTATCCGCGCCGCTTCGGCTGCCTGAAACTCAAGTGTGCCGCCGCCGATCGTGCCGGATTGCCCGTCCTGCCAGACCAGCATTGCGGCACCAACCTCACGTGGGGACGAGCCCTTGATCCCGGCGATGACTACCCGGATCACGCGCCCATGGGTTTTGACCGCCTCCCTCAAAGTCTCAAGGTCAAATCCCATCAGTCGTCCCCCTTCATCCTTTGGACACCATGCCAGACTTCTTCTGCCGTGGCGGGGGCATCCAATGCGGGGTAGCTGTTTCCGCAGGCCGCCACCGCATTCGACAGTGCCAGCCAGGCGGATATCCCAAGCATGAATGGAGGTTCGCCTACTGCTTTCGAGCGATAGATCGTGTCCTCACGGTTTTCAGCCTCCCAAAGCGCAACGTTGAAGATGTCGGGGCGGTCGGAACAAGCCGGGATCTTGTAGGTCGATGGCGCATGGGTGCGCAGATTGCCTGTGCCATCCCAGACGAGTTCTTCGGTCGTCAACCAACCCGCGCCCTGCACATAGCCACCTTCGACCTGACCGATATCCAGCGCAGGGTTCAGCGACGCGCCCGCGTCATGCAGGATATCCGTGCGCAAGATGCGGTTCTCACCGGTTAGTGTGTCCACGGCAACTTCGGTGATCGAGGCGCCATAGGCGAAGTAGAAAAACGGACGACCTTGGCCTTTGATCCGGTCCCATTCGATCTTGGGTGTCTTATAGAAGCCGGTGGCCGAAAGGCTGATGCGGCCCTGATAGGTCAGCGCAGCCGCTTCGGCAAAGGTATAGCGTTCCTCACCAACCGATACATGACCATCCCCGAAGGTGACAGCCGACGGGTCGGCCTGATGTCGCTCGGCCAGATACTCTGCCATCCGGTCGCGGATTGTGTCACAGGCGGCTTTCACCGCCATGCCGTTGAGATCGCTTCCCGAGGATGCCGCCGTTGCCGAGGTGTTCGGCACTTTGGCCGTGTCTGTGGCGGTGATCTTCACCATCTCTAGCGGAATACCAAAGCGTGAGGCGGCAACCTGGGCCACTTTTTGAAACAGGCCCTGGCCCATCTCGGTACCGCCATGGTTCAGGTGCACGGACCCGTCCTGGTACACATGCACCAGCGCGCCGGCCTGATTCAGATGGGTCAGAGTGAAGGAAATGCCGAACTTGACCGGAGAGAAGGCGATGCCCTTTTTGATCACGCTGTTCTCGGCATTCCATTTCTGAATTGCTGCCTTGCGCGCGGCATAGTCGCTGGAATTCAACAAGGCTTCGGTCATGCCGTGAAGTTCGAAATCTTCGACTTCCATGCCATAAGGGGTGGTGTTTGGCGTATCGCCGCCATTGCGATCAGGGGCATGGTCATCGGTACCCGCCGGGGCAGCGTAATAGTTCCTGCGGCGCAGTTCGACCGGGTCCAGACCCAGCTCATGCGCGGCGTGGTCCATGACGCGTTCGATTCCAACCATACCCTGAGGGCCTCCAAACCCCCGATAGGCGGTGGCAGATTGGGTGTTGGTTTTCAGCCGGTGACTTTCGATCCGCGCATTGGGCAGCAGATACGCATTGTCGGAATGCAGCATCGCCCGGTCCGCGACGGGCAGCGACAGGTCTTGTGCCCATCCGCATATGGCATGGTGCAGAAAGGATACCCCCTGAATATGCCCATCCTGATCGAACCCGGCCCTATAGCCAATGCGAAAGGCATGCCGCTTACCGGTGATGATCATGTCGTCATCGCGGTCATAGCGCATCTTGCAGGCTGTGCCGGTTGCCCGCGCAGCCACTGCGCAGGAAACAGCCAGAGCGTTGCCCTGGCTTTCCTTGCCCCCGAACCCGCCGCCCATGCGCCGGGTTTCAACGCGCACAGCATGCATGGGAACGCCCAGAGCCTCTGCCACTTTGTGCTGAATCTCAGTCGGGTGCTGGGTTGAACTGTGGACCAGCATATCAGCACCCTCATTCGGCACCGCTAGTGCAGCCTGACCTTCCAGATAGAAATGCTCTTGCCCGCCAAGCTCAAAACTGCCTTCGATCACATGCGCCGCGCCTGCGATGGCGGCGTCTGCATCACCTTTGGTGTAGATGCGCGGGCCGTCCTCGAACCGACTGTCGGCGGCCAGCGCCTCTTCAATCGTCAGAATTGGTGTTTCTTCAGTATAGTCGATCTTGCCCAGTCGTGCAGCTTTGCGCGCGGCCAGATGGCTGGTGGCGACAACCAAAAATACGGGCTGCCCGATATAGTGGACAGAGCCGTCCGACAACAAAGGTTCATCGTGAATGGACGGTGAGACATCATTCGCAAAGGGCAGGTCTTCGGCGGTCATCACCATGACGACACCGTCGGCAGCTTTGACTGCAGACAGGTCAATCGCGGCGATTGTGCCCTTGGCGATGGGACTGAGACCAAAGGCCAGATGCAACGTGCCTTTTGGTGTTGGGATATCGTCCACATAGCGGGCCGAACCGGACACATGTAGCGGCGCGGCGTCATGAGGCAGTGGTTTTGTCACGCTCATGCCGACACCTCCAGCACATTGGTTACCTGGCCCTGATCTTCAAGGAAATAACGTTCCAGCATCGCTTTCGCCGTCTCAAGGCGGTAATGAGCCGAGGCGCGCATATCTGACATTGGCGCGTAATCCTCGGCAAACATCGTCAGAGCGGATTGAACCGTAGCAGCTGTCCATGGCTTGCCGGTCAACGTAGTTTCGACTTGAGTGGCGCGTTTCGGAACGCCCGCCATGCCGCCAAATGCGATGCGCGCCTGAGTGACGGTACCTTCTGCAACGGTAATGTTGAAACACCCACAAACGGCCGAAATATCCTGATCAAACCGTTTGCTGAGCTTGTAGCATTTCAACCGATCCGCCTGGCGCGGGAAGCTTACGGCTTCGACGAATTCTCCGGGTACGCGATCCTGTTTTCCATAGTCGATGAAGAACTTTTCCAAGGGCAGCGTTCGCCTTGTGTCGCCTTTGCGCAGGTGCAGGCTGGCGCCCAGGGCAATCAGTGCAGGCGGGTTGTCACCGATTGGTGACCCATTGGCGATATTACCGCCTACGGTTGCGGCGTGCCGCACCTGTACGCTGGCATAGCGGCGGATCATTTCAGCATAAGAGGGGTGCAGATCCCCCAGCGCTTCGCCCATGCGGTTCATATCGACCATGGCACCAAGGCGAATTTCATTGTCAGTAACCGTGATCTGTTTCAGATCATCGCAACCGTTCATGAAGATTACTGTTTTCAGGTCGCGCAACTGTTTGGTGACCCAAAGGCCTACATCGGTCGCGCCAGCGACCAGGGTGGCCTCTGGGTGTTCGGCATAAATGGCGGCAAGCTCGTCCGAGGACCGCGGCAGCATAGGAGACGCGGCGGGTGCTGCGTCAGGCTTGTCCTTGACCCAGACGGGAACAGGGTGCTTTTCGACGGCTTTGGCGGCACGGATAATCGGCGCATAGCCCGTGCATCGGCACAGGTTCCCGGCCAGCTGTGTGTCGTGATCGGTTGCACCATTCGCATGCCCGGCCACCATCGACATTACAAAGCCGGGGGTGCAAAAGCCACATTGCGACCCGTGCAGATCAACCATTGCCTGCTGTACCGGGTGGGCCTTCCCGTCCGGGCTGCTGGCGCCTTCGACGGTGCGCACCGCTTTGCCGTGGAGCTGAGGCAGGAACAGAATGCAGGAGTTCAGAGCTTTGGCTCCTCCCTGATCCGTCACCATGACAGTGCAGGCACCGCAATCACCTTCGTTGCAGCCTTCTTTGGTGCCGGTCAGAGAGCGATCCTCGCGCAGCCAATCCAACAAGGTGACTGTCGGATCGACATTCGCCAACTCCACTGTCTCTCCGTTCAGAAGAAACGTGATATCCATTCGTGAAACCCGTCGCGTTACCGAATTGCGCCTCTGAATGCTCTCCTTCGATGCGACGTAGAAAGAGTGCGGGCGGATAGCTTGCCACTAGATGTTAGAAACAGCGCAGCCAATCTGGCAAGAAAAACCGCGCTTCTGATGTATCATTTCATTGGTCCGATCCTTGTGTTTCATGTGGTTTCGATGTTCATCACATTGAAAATAAAAGGTTTTGTAGCATGTTTCACCCTCAGAGTCCGAAGCACCTTATGGATTTCCCGAACAATCAGCGCCTGTTTTTTTGGCAATCCGAACCTAAGGTTCAGGCTTTTGTACCATCACTGGCTGCGATAGCGTGGGCGGCATGAGCAGCACTCCACGATTCATCCACCTCCGCGTTCACACCGAATATTCCCTGCTGGAAGGCGCCGTGCGGCTGAAAAAGCTGCCTGGTCTGTGTGAAAAGCTTGAGATGCCCGCCGTCGCCGTCACGGACACCAACAGCATGTTCTCTGCGTTGGAGTTTTCGGTCACCGCCAGCGGGGCGGGTGTTCAGCCGATCATGGGGTGCCAGGTCGACCTGACCTACCTGCAGGCGCAACCGGGCGAGAAAGCGAAAGCCCCCGCGCCGCTGGTGCTGCTGGCGCAGTCAGAGGTCGGGTATGAAAACCTAATGAAGCTCAGCTCTTGCCTGTATGTGGACAAGGGCGGGCAGTTGCCGCAGGTGACATTGGATGAACTGACAGAGCGCTCGGATGGTCTGATCTGCCTGTCTGGCGGCCCCGACGGACCGGTGGGTCGCTTGTTGCAGCAAGGGCAGCGCCCAGCGGCCGAGGTCTTGGTGGATCGCCTTGCAACCATGTTCCCGGATCGTCTGTATGTCGAATTACAGCGCCATCCAGGCGAGGGTGGTCAGCCCGAGGCCGAACGTCTGACCGAGCGCGGCCATGTTGAAATGGCCTATGCCAAGAACCTTCCGCTGGTGGCTACCAACGATGTCTACTTCCCGACCACGGACATGTACGAAGCGCATGATGCGTTGATCTGTATTGCCGAGGGCGCTTATGTCGATCAGCAGGATGGCCGCCGCCGTCTGACCGCACAGCATTATTTCAAGTCGCAGCAGGAAATGGCGACCCTGTTCGCCGATCTGCCCGAAGCAATCGAAAACACGGTCGAGATCGCCAGGCGCTGTGCGTTCATGGCCTATCGCCGCGATCCGATCCTGCCGAAATTCGCCGATGACGAGGTGGCCGAGCTGCGCCGCATCGCCAATGAAGGTTTGCAGAAACGTCTGGCCGTGATCCCGCATGCGGTAACCCCTGAAGAGTATCAGAAGCGGCTGGATTTCGAACTGGACATCATCGAGGGCATGGGGTTTCCGGGTTATTTCCTGATCGTTGCCGATTTCATCCAATGGTCAAAGGATCAGGACATCCCGGTTGGGCCGGGGCGGGGCTCGGGCGCGGGGTCGCTGGTGGCCTATGCGCTGACGATCACCGACCTTGATCCGTTGCGTTATTCGCTGCTGTTCGAACGTTTCCTGAACCCCGAACGGGTATCGATGCCTGACTTCGATATCGACTTCTGCATGGACCGCCGCGAAGAGGTGATCCGCTACGTGCAGCAGAAATATGGGCGCGACAAGGTTGGGCAGATCATAACTTTTGGCGCGCTGCTGTCGAAGGCCGCCGTGCGTGACATCGGGCGGGTTTTGCAGATGCCATATGGGCAGGTGGATCGCCTGTCCAAGATGATCCCGGTCGAAGGGGTGAAACCCGTCTCGATTGAAAAGGCGCTTAAAGACGAACCGCGTCTGCGTGAAGAGGCGCGTAATGAAGAGGTTGTCGATCGCCTGCTCACCTACGGCCAACAAGTCGAGGGGCTGTTGCGGAACGCATCGACCCACGCGGCTGGCGTGGTGATTGGCGACCGTCCGCTGGATGCGCTGGTGCCGCTGTATCAGGATCCGCGTTCCGACATGCCTGCGACCCAGTTCAACATGAAATGGGTAGAACAGGCCGGTCTGGTTAAATTCGACTTTCTGGGTCTGAAAACCCTGACCGTGATCCAGAATGCGATGGATCTGATCTTCAAATCCGGGCGCGACCTGCATATCGCTGCTGATGGCACCGAGCTGTACGAAGCCGCCGAAGGGGCCGCGAACCAGATTAACGCCATCCCGCTGGATGATGAAGCGACTTACAAACTCTACTCAGCGGCCAAGACCGTAGCGGTGTTCCAAGTGGAATCCTCGGGCATGATGGATGCGCTCAAGCGGATGAAACCGGATTGTATCGAGGATATCATCGCCCTCGTCGCGCTATACCGTCCGGGCCCGATGGAGAACATCCCCAAGTTCTGCGAGGTCAAGAACAAGCTGAGCGAACGGGACACGCTGCACCCTTCCATCGACCATATCCTGGACGAAACCCAAGGCATTATCGTCTACCAGGAACAGGTTATGCAGATCGCTCAGGAAATGGCGGGCTATAGCCTTGGCGGAGCGGATTTGCTGCGCCGCGCGATGGGTAAGAAAATTCAGGAGGCGATGGATGCCGAGCGGCCTAAGTTCCTCAAAGGCGCTGCTGAGAATGACGTGGACGAGGCTAAGGCGACTGAGGTCTGGAACCTGTTGGATAAATTCGCCAACTATGGCTTCAACAAATCCCACGCTGCCGCCTATGCCGTGGTCAGCTATCAGACCGGCTGGTTGAAGGCGAACCACCCGGTCGAGTTCATGGCCGGGGTCATGAACTGCGATATCCATCTGACTGACAAGCTGGCGGTTTACTTCGAGGAAGTCCGCAAAGGGTTGGAACTGCCTTACATACCGCCCTGCGTGAACCGCTCGCAATCCACGTTTGACGTGGTGGATCAGCATCTGGTTTACGCGCTGGGCGCGTTGAAAAACGTCGGCGTTGAGGCGATGAATTTGGTAGTAGAAGGACGTGCAGGCAAACCGTTCGTCAACCTCTTCGACTTTGCCCGCCGCGTTGATCTGAAGAAGGTCGGCAAGCGGCCCTTGGAAATGCTAGCGCGTGCTGGCGCGTTTGATGAACTCGACAAGAACCGCCGCCGCGTCTTCGAAAGCCTTGATCCACTGGTGCAATATTCAGCTGCGATCCACGATCAGAAGAACTCGAACCAGGTATCGCTGTTCGGCGAGGCGGGCGACGACCTGCCCGAGCCACGCCTTTCGCCGACGCCGGACTGGTTGCCTGCCGAGCGTTTGAGCGAAGAGTTCAAGGCCATCGGATTTTACCTGTCCGGCCACCCGCTGGATGATTATATGCCTGCCCTAAAACGCAAGCAGGTACTGACACTGGATGAGGTGATGGAAAAGGCACGCTCGGGTCCGCTGATCGCCAAGATGGCCGGTGTAGTGGCTGGGCGGCAGGAACGGAAATCTGCGCGCGGAAACCGGTTTGCCTTTGCCCAACTTTCTGACCCTACAGGTGCCTATGAGGTCACACTGTTTTCCGAAACGCTGGAGAAATCCCGTGAGTTTCTGGAAACCGGTGCACAGGTGGTGCTGACCGCCGAAGCAACGATGGAGGCCGATCAACTCAAACTTCTAGGCCGGTCCGTCGGGCCGGTAGATGCGGTCGTGGCCGAGGCAGGGGCGACCGGGCTGCGCATTTTTGTTGATCAGCCGCAGGTTCTGCCCACAGTTGCCAAAGTTCTGGAAGATGCCGCTGGCGCAGCCAAGGGGGCTGCGAAAGGGCCTATCCATCTGTGCCTGCTTGATCCTGGCCTGCCGGGAGATGTCGAGATGGACCTTGGCCAGGAATTCCCGATCAACCCGCAGATCAAAGGGGCGATCAAGTCGCTGGACGGCGTGATGTCGGTTGAGGAAATCTGACCGCCCCGGAAAAGTTGCCTGACATTCGCCCGCCGGATAGGCTGAGGACTGAAAGAGATTTTCTGGTGATGCCACAGGAGGGCAACCATATGACGATCCCACATTTCGGTTTTCGAACATTGATATTGGCCGCGTCGATGGCCTTGGTCACCGCCGGGTCGGCGGTGGCGGACGACAAGAAGAAAAAGAACACCATCGAAGGCGCGTTGATCGGGGCGGGCGTCGGTGCTTTGATTGGTGATGGCAAGGGCGCGGCAATCGGCGGCGTGGCCGGTGCCCTTATTGGACATAACTGGAAATGACTACGATGCGTTTGACCCAAATGAAAACCGCTCTCGCAAGCCTGTGCATGATCGTTCCGGGCATGGCCATCGCCGACGAAGCTGCTGAACAAATGGTTCAGGACGCATTGCCCGTCATGTATCATACCTGTGCAACGGTGGTTGAAGAGTCGGACGGTGATGAGGCCTATATCTTTGCGGTTGTCGAGAAGATGACAGCACTGTCGATCTATAACCGCCAGATTGATATCAATGATCACGCAAGCACGGACGAGGACAAAGCGAAACTGCGCGAGACCTTCATAGCCGCATTGAGAGAGGGCTGCGCCGAGGACCAGCATGCCCTGTTGGGCGGGGTTGTCGACAATGCGGTGAAAACGACGCTCGGCTTGTAATCGCTCAGTAATGCGGTGGGCGTTCGTCTCCTAGGATGATGCCGCCTGATCCTTCTTGTGCCCGTTCACCTTCGCGGCGCATCAGCACCTCAACCCGGCGGGTCAAGTTGTCGATCTCATCCTGCTGGCGCGTGACGATTGTGTTCAGATCTTCGACCGTGCGGGTCAGATGGGCGATCTGCTCTTCCAGATGTTGCATTGGAAACTCCTGTCTCGGGCCGGTCATAACGGCACCGGCTGTGCAAGGCCAGCGAAAGCGCGCCTTGCCCCGAAACGGGCCATGGGATAGACCGCGCGCGGAACACTTAACGCCCAAGGACGCCCCAAATGGCCAAGCCCAAGAAACAGCCCCGCCCTAAGGCCGTAACGCCGAAGGGGTTTCGCGACTATTTTGGCGAGGAAGTTACGCAGCGCACCGAGATGCTGCGGACTATCGCGGGTGTCTATCATCGCTATGGCTTTGATGCTTTGGAGAGCAGCGCGGTCGAAACGGTCGAAGCGCTGGGCAAGTTCCTGCCTGACGTAGATCGTCCGAACGAAGGCGTCTTTGCCTGGCAGGAATTTGATGAGAACGACAAGGGCGATTGGATGGCCCTGCGCTATGACCTGACCGCGCCATTGGCCCGCGTCTATGCGCAGCATCGCAACGATCTGCCGACACCGTATCGCCGCTTTGCGATGGGTCCGGTCTGGCGCAACGAAAAGCCAGGCCCGGGGCGGTATCGTCAGTTTTATCAATGTGATGCGGATACGGTGGGTACCGCATCAATGGCGGCGGATGCCGAGATTTGCGCCATGTTGTCGGATACGCTGGAAGAGGTCGGAATTGATAAAGGTGACTATCTGATCCGCGTCAACAACCGTAAGATTATGAATGGCGTGCTTGAAGTGATGGGGCTGGGTGATGATCCGGCGGCACGGGAAAACGTCCTGCGCACAATCGACAAGTTCGATAAGGTGGGCGAGGCCGGTGTGCGAGAGTTACTAGGCAAAGGGCGTCTGGATGCATCGGGTGCATATATCGATGGCGTTGGGCTTCAAAAAGAGCAAATAGATCGCGTCACCCAATTTCTTACGGCGCGACGACGACTGGATGTTCTCGGCCCAGATGACGATCCAAACTTCGGCTACAATGAATCTGTCTTGAACACAATTATGAATTTGGTATCGGAGTCTCGTGAAGGCATAGATGGCGTAAGAGAGTTGATGGAAGTAGTAAATCTGCTTTCTGCTCAAGGTTATGGCCCAGACCGTATCGTCATCGACCCATCGGTCGTGCGTGGCCTGGGCTACTATACCGGCCCGGTCTATGAGGCCGAGTTGACCTTTGATATCTTGGATGAGAAAGGCCGCAAGCGGCAGTTCGGCTCTGTCGCAGGCGGCGGGCGCTATGACGATCTGGTCAAGCGTTTCACTGGACAGGAAGTGCCCGCGACCGGCGTCTCGATCGGGGTTGACCGTCTTTTGGCCGCCCTGCGCGAAAAGGGGCGGATCAGCGCACAGGCCAAGGGGCCGGTGGTTGTCACCGTCATGGATCGCGACCGCATGGCGGATTATCAGGCCATGGTGGCCGAGCTGCGCAATGCAGGTATCCGGGCCGAGGTCTATCTGGGGAACCCCAAGAACTTTGGCAATCAGCTGAAATATGCGGACAAGCGGAACTCACCCATTGCGGTCATCGAAGGTGGTGATGAAAAGGCGAACGGGATCGTGCAGATCAAGGACCTGATCCTTGGCGCCAAGATTGCAGAAAGCGCCACGCTTGAGGAATGGAAAGAACGCCCAAGTCAGTTTGAGGTTCCGCGCGGTGATCTGGTCGCCAAGGTGCGCGAAATTCTGGACAATCAGGACTGAGCCATGGCCAACCGTACTCAGATACAGACGCGCGCCGCGATGATGCGGGTGCGTTTCGAGACCGCAGGTGCCCGGGTTGTTGATCCGCCTCTGTTGCAACCGGCTGAAACGTTGCTGGACCTCTATGGGGAAGACATTCGCGCCCGTGCTTACGTGACCTCGGATGCGCTGCATGGTGAACAAATGCTGCGCCCGGATTTCACGCTGCCGGTGGTGCAGATGCACATGTCCGACGGTGCCGAACCGGCGCGCTATACCTATTCGGGTGAGGTGTTTCGGCGGCAGGAACACGATCCGGATCGCGCGAATGAATATATCCAGGTCGGGTATGAGGTGTTTGATCGCACCGATCCGGCCAGTGCCGATGCCGAAGTGTTTTCGCTGTTCGCGTTGCAACTGCGTGGGTTGCCCCTGCGGGCGGCAACCGGCGATATCGGTATTCTGACCGCTGCTGTCCAGGGACTGAGGACTTCCGACCGGCGCAAGGCGGCGCTGATGCGCCATCTGTGGCGGCCCCGCCGTTTTCGCGTCTTGCTGGACCGTTTCGCTGGGCGCAAGCCGGGGCCTGAAGGACGCAAGACCTTACTCGAGGCTGCTGACCCTTTGGCAACCGACGCGCCTATGATCGGCAAGCGCCGCGCCTCTGAAATTCAGGCGCGGATCGAAGCCCTGCGTGAGGATCGTGATACCCCACCGATTTCCGACAACGAACTGGCCGGGTTGGAAACCCTGCTGAACGTCCGCGAAACCATGCCCTTTGCGCTTGAACAGCTGCGCGACGTGGCGGTGGACTTGCCGCAGATCACCCCGGCACTGGACCGGCTTGAGGCGCGGATCGCGGCCTTGCAAGCGCGCGGCGTGGATGTGGACAGGTTGGATTTCGAAGCGTCTTATGGCCGGACCTCGATGGAGTATTATGATGGGTTTGTCTTTGGTTTCTACGCCGAGGGCCGGCCGGATTTGCCGCCTATTGCCACTGGGGGGCGCTATGATGCACTGACCCGCCACTTGGGCAAAGGGGCAGAAATCCCCGCAGTTGGCGGCGTGCTGCGCCCGGACCTGATGCTGGAGATAGAGGAGGACGCCCAATGAGCCTGAAACTGGGCGTGCCTTCAAAGGGCCGGTTGATGGAAAAGACCTTTTCGTGGTTCGAAAAGCGCGGCATCAGCCTGTCTCGCAGTGGGTCGGACCGCGAATATGCCGGTAAGGTGGAAGGGATCGAGGGTGTCTCGCTGATCCTGTTATCGGCGGGGGAAATTCCGCGTGAATTGGCTGCTGGTCGCATTCATCTTGGCGTCACTGGAATTGATCTGGTGCATGAAAAACTGCCACGCTGGGAACAGCAGGTCGAAGAAGTATCTCCGCTTGGGTTTGGTAAGGCCGATCTGATCATCGCTACGCCAGCCTGCTGGGTCGACGTGGACACGCTTGATGACCTTGACGCGGCGGCAGCGGCTTTTCGCAAGACCCACGGCCACCGCCTGCGGATTGCCACCAAATACCACCGGTTGGTGCGTGAATTTCTGACAGATGCGGGCGTGGCCGATTATACGCTGGTCGACAGCCAGGGGGCGACCGAAGGCACGGTAATGAATGAAACCGCCGAAGCGATTGCCGATATCACGTCAACGGGGGAAACCCTGCGCGCCAACCACCTGAAAATCCTGACAGACGGGCTGATCCTGCAATCGCAAGCAACCCTATGGCGCAGCCGGGTGGCCAAGTATACGGACGAAGACAAGGATGTTCTGACTGAGGTGCTCGACCGTCTGGCCTGACTACAGCACGCCGATATCCGCCAGCGCGCGGTTTAGATCATCGGGCAGGGCATCGTCCTGCGCGCGGGTTTTTGGCAGATCGGCGGGGGTGTCGTCGGGCTTGAGATAACGCCACCCCTGAAAGGGGCGCTTCAGGGCGTTCTGGGTGCGATGAACCTCAGGATCCAGAATAATGGCGCAGCGGCGAATGCCGTCATCCCCGATCACTTCGTCCATACGTAGGATGCGCTGACGGCATTGCACAACGCCTTTGATCACCCAATAGATTGATCCGCCATTCAGAATCTCTGCCTCGCGTTTGGGCCACATGCGTGTCACGTGGCGCGGCAATCCGTCCTCGTACAGAGGCATGCGACTCTCCTGCCATGCGATCAGCGTGTCGACGCTTTCTGATCCGACGGACAGTTTTATGAGGTTTACGTACTTATCCACAGCTTTCCCACAGAGTCGTCCCAAGGCTACCTTTATATTGTAGCCTTCTGCACCGCTTCATCAAGGTGTTGTGGTGAAGGTGCGAATTGGGCTAATCTGGATACCTCTTTCAAGACAGGGAATCACCAATGAGCCGCTTTGCCGCCCCCATCGCCGAGCAGATCTGGGACATGAAATACCGCTTTAAACAGGCGGATGGAACACCCATCGACCAAACGGTTGAAGACAGCTGGCGCCGTATCGCTCGCGATCTGGCCCGCGTGGAACAGGACCCTGCTCATTGGGAAGACAAGTTCTTTGAGGCGTTGGAGGATTTCAAATATCTGCCCGCCGGACGCATCACCGCCGGTGCGGGCACTGCACGCCGGGTGACCCTGTTCAACTGTTTTGTCATGGGAACCATACCAGACAGCATGGGCGGTATTTTCGATATGTTGAAAGAGGCCGCCCTGACCATGCAGCAGGGTGGGGGGATCGGCTATGATTTCTCAACCATTCGTCCGCGTGGGGCGGATGTACACGGGGTGGCGGCGGACGCCTCGGGGCCGCTGAGCTTTATGGATGTGTGGGACGCGATGTGCCGCACGATCATGTCTGCGGGGTCGCGCCGCGGGGCGATGATGGCGACCATGCGCTGCGATCATCCCGATATCGAACAGTTCATCACCGCCAAATCCGACCCGGCCCGTCTGCGCATGTTCAACATGTCGGTTCTGGTGACAGATCCGTTCATGGAGGCAGTCAAGGCCGATGGCCCGTGGGAACTGGTGTTTGATGGCAAGGTCTATCACACCATCCAGGCCCGCGATCTATGGAACAAGATCATGCAGGCCACTTACGACTATGCCGAGCCAGGTGTGATCTTCATCGATCGGATCAATGCGGCCAACAACCTCAGCTATGTCGAGACCATCGCGGCGACGAACCCCTGCGGTGAACAGCCCCTGCCGCCGTATGGCGCCTGTCTGTTGGGCTCGATCAACCTGGCGCGTCTGGTGGCCGGACCGTTCGAGGATGCCGCACATCTCGATGAGGCCGCGCTGCAAGAGCTGGTCGCCACCGCCGTTCGCATGATGGACAATGTGGTCGACGCCTCGAAATTCCCGCTGGCCGAACAAGAGGCCGAGGCGCAAGATAAACGCCGCATTGGTTTGGGTGTCACCGGGCTGGCCGATGCACTGTTGATGCTGGGTCTACGCTATGGCTCTGACGAGGCGGCGCGTCAGACCGAGCGCTGGTTGCACGCAATCGCCCGCGCCGCGTATCTGGCGTCGGTCGATTTGGCAAAGGAAAAGGGGGCGTTTCCCTTGTTCGAAGCCGAGAAGTACCTGGCCAGCGGCACAATGCTGCAGATGGATGACGACGTACGCGATGCGATCCGCGAACACGGCATCCGCAACGCGCTGCTGACGTCGATTGCCCCGACGGGGACGATTTCCCTGTACGCGGGCAACGTCTCTTCGGGGATCGAGCCGGTCTTTGCCTATGCGTATACGCGCAAGGTCCTGCAAAAAGATGGCTCACGCACCGAAGAAGAAGTCGTGGATTACGCCGTTCAGATGTGGCGCGACAAGTTTGGTGATAAGGACCTGCCCGACTATTTCGTCAACGCGCAGACGCTGCCTCCGTCTGATCATGTCAAGATGCAGGCGGCGGCACAGAAATGGATCGACAGCTCGATTTCCAAGACGATCAACTGCCCCGAGGATATCAGCTTTGACGCTTTCAAAGATGTCTACATGCAGGCCTGGGATCAGGGCTGCAAAGGGTGCACGACCTATCGCCCCAACGATGTGACGGGGTCGGTTCTGACCGTATCAGAGAGTGCCGACAAAGCTCCTGGAGAAAGTGCGGATGCGCCGCACGAGGTTGATGGCGGCGATGTCATCTATATGTCCGAACCGCTGGACCGCCCACAATCGCTAGAGGGGTCAACATATAAGTTGAAATGGCCCGACAGCGAGCATGCGATTTACCTGACCATAAATGACATTGTCATTGGCGGCCGCCGTCGTCCGTTCGAGGTATTCATCAACTCCAAGAACATGGAGCATTATGCATGGACGCTTGCGCTGACCCGCATGATCTCGGCCGTGTTCCGTCGGGGCGGTGATGTGTCTTTTGTGGTCGAGGAACTCAAGGCGGTGTTCGACCCGCGTGGCGGGGCCTGGGTGAAAGGCAAATACATCCCCTCGATCCTGGCCGCGATTGGCGGAGTGATCGAGCAGCACCTGATCAATATAGGCTTCCTTGAGGGCGAAGGGATGGGGCTGAAATCCGACCCTCAGGCGCAAGTGGTCAACCTCGACGGCCCCCGCGGCAAAGCCTGCCCGTCCTGCGGTCAGTTCGACATGGTGATGATCGAAGGATGCATGACCTGCCGTAGCTGCGGTCACTCTAAATGCGGGTGATCTGAAGTAGTGGGTTTGTTGTTGTGAAAACCAACAACAGTTTGCAATTTGACCAGCTTAAATTGCAATTCTGACCACTAAAAGTTTGCCATCGCCTCTATCGGGCGGTGGCAAATACCTTTCTGGGAGTGAAGAAAGCCCAATCAGCGTTCGGTCATGATATCCGTTCTGACTGCTGAATTTAGTGAAGCGGGCCATATCGGACATTCATCGCAAAAGAAGCAAATGACCGTAGGGCGCCCACATTGACTCAATGCTGCATCTCGCTCGAATGAAAGTGACGTGTCCTGAATGGGCATCCCTGAGTGTGATGACACCTCGTTCTGTCTCTTAAAAAAGATCTGAGAACTCACCTGCATATGTCACACAAAGAATTGCATCTAACACGTATTCGTTGGAACGATGTTCACTGTGCACGAGCTTGGCTGTGACATTCTACCTGTAAGCAATTGTACATGATTCAAAATTCTTTTCAGTTTTTTACTCTTGGGCCTATCGGTACAAATCATCGCTACAAATAAGGCGAATTTTGGATTGGAGCGTTTCTCTGCCCCTGTTTCGCCGATGACAAGGAGGAAATAAATGTTCAAGATATCAGCGGGTCTCGGGTGTGTATTTGCTGCGGCAATCACCGCTTCGGCGGCCCAGGCAAACGAATGCGGTGAAGTATCACTGATGCAGGCCGATTGGGGGTCAGCGCAAATTGTGACCGCGGTCTCGAAGTTTCTGATGGAGCAAGGCTATGGTTGCGAAGTGACCACGGTTCCGCTCTCGAGCAACCCTGCGCTGGCATCCGTTTCCGAGACAGGAGAGCCCGATATTCTGACTGAAATCTGGACAAACGGCGCGCCGGCTTACCAAGGGCTGGTTGACTCAGGTGCAATCATTCCTGTGACCGAAGTTCTGTCAGATGGCGGTGTCGAAGGGTTCTTTGTTCCGAACTACCTTGTGGAGGAGCATCCGGAACTGGCAACAATTGAAGGCATCGCAGCCAACCCCGAACTCGTCGGAAATCGCTTTCACAATTGCCCCGAGGGATGGACCTGTCTGAATGTCAGCACCAACCTGATGAAGGCAGGCGGGCTGATTGATGCAGGCATTGAAAACTTCGTGCATGGATCAGGCGAAACCCTTGCGGCTTCGATCGCGGCCGCCTACGAAAACAAAGAGCCGTGGTTCGGCTTCTATTGGGCACCGACATCGGTATTGGGCAAATACCCGATGACCCTGGTCGAAATGGGCCCCCATGACCCTGAAAAGCATGCCTGCAACATCACGGCGGAATGCGAGACGCCAGCAATGAGCGCCTTCCCCCGCAGCGAAGTGGTTACAGTTCTTTCCAAGGAATTCATGGCCGAAAACGCAGAAATCTCTGAACTGATGACAAATCTGTCCTTCACCAACGCACAGATGGGCGAAACGCTGGCATGGGTCGAGGACAACAATGCCTCCTACGATGAAGGTGCTGTGCACTTTCTGACGACCTACAAGGATGTCTGGGGGGCGTGGCTTAACGATGCTGCGCGCGACAAACTTTCCGCATTGCTGCAGTAAACTGCACGAACAGGGGCATCCTCAGTGATGCCCCTAACGCACTGAAGAAGATCGGAAAGTGGGATAAATGGCCTTCTATGACAAGTTATTCAGCGCATTGGGTTTGAGCGAATGGTGTGGCACGCCAGACGATAAAGCGCCTCTTTCGCTGGCGGACCTTGCGGCGCAAGCAGGAGGAGAAGAGGCCTCTGGGCCGCTCATTCCAATTCCCTCGTTTGATAATCTGCACGAAAGCTGCAACCGCATATGGCAGTCGCGCGATGTAACCAACGGGATCGAAGAAGGGTTTCTGGCAGCCAAACCGGTCCTGAAAACCGTTCTGGACCCGATCACACAGCCATTGAGCTGGATATTGGATGGCGCACTTTGGCTGTTTGAAGCGACGCCATGGTTCATCATGGTCCCGCTTCTGGTGGCGATTTCCTGGTACGCGTCGCGTTCGCGCCCTGTGACGATCTTCGTCGCCGTCTCGATTATGCTGCTGGCCGTCGTAGACCACTACGATGTGGCGATGCAGACTCTGTCGATCATCTTTGTATGTACGACGATATCGGTGCTGTTCGGTGTACCCATTGGCATTGCCATGTCGAAATCTGACCGATTGCAAAAAAGCGTGGTTCCGTTACTCGACCTGCTGCAGACCCTGCCGACCTTCGTGTACCTGATCCCTCTGATTTTCTTGTTCTCGGTCACGGAATCCAAACTCTACGGGATTGCAATCATCCTTTACGCGATTGTCCCTGTGATCCGCCTGACCGATCTGGGCATCCGGCTTGTCGACAGGGACGTGATTGAGGCGGCCAATGCCTTTGGCATGACAGATCGCCAGAAACTGTTGCGGGTGCAACTCCCTTTGGCGTTGCCCAATATCATGGCCGGAATAAACCAGACCATCATGATGAGCCTTGCCATGGTCGTGATCGCCTCTCTTGTTTCGGCCCCTGGCCTTGGCGTGAACGTGTTGCGCGGTATCCGAAACCTTGAACTGGGTGTGGGCATCGTCGCTGGCATCGGCATTGTTCTGCTGGCCGTGATCCTTGACCGCGTGTCCAAGGCAGCTCTCACACGGGTCGATAAGACCCAAGTCAAACATTAAGGAGCCGGTTCAATGACACAACCAATGGTCCGCCTGTCCGGGCTCTATAAAATATTTGGCGCCCGCGACAAGGACGTGTTGCAGCATGTCAAAGGAGGCATGGGCAAGGAAGAATTGCTGGCGCAGCACGGGCACGTGTTGGGGCTCAACAATATCAACGTCGATATGCAGGCGGGGGAAATCACAGTGGTCATGGGCCTGTCCGGCTCTGGGAAATCTACTCTGATCCGCCACCTGAACCGGTTGATCGAACCCACTGCGGGCGAGATCATCGTGCAGGGTGAGGACGTGATGCAACTGTCCGAGGACGGGTTGCGCCATGCTCGACAGGAAAAGATGTCGATGGTGTTCCAGAAGTTCGCGTTATTGCCGCACAAGACCGTGCTGAAGAATGCAGGCATGCCCTTGTCGGTGCGTGGCGAAGACGAGGCCACCTGCGACCGCGAAGCCGCGAAATGGCTGGATCGCGTCGGTCTGAGCGGGTTCGAGAACCATTATCCGGCGCAGCTGTCTGGTGGGATGCAACAGCGTGTGGGCATTGCTCGGGCACTGAGTGCAAACACACCGATCATGCTGATGGACGAGGCTTTCTCGGCACTTGACCCGCTGATCCGGACCGACATGCAGGACCTGCTGCTCGAGCTGCAAAAAGAGCTGCACAAGACCATCATCTTCATCACGCATGACCTTGATGAGGCGCTGAAGCTGGCCGATCACCTTGTGATCTTGAAGGATGGTTTTGTTGTACAACAGGGCGAGCCGCAGCATATTCTGTTGAACCCTAACGATCCCTACATCGAAGACTTCGTGAGCGACATCAACCGCGCACGGGTTCTGCGGGTGCGCTCGGTTATGACCCCACTTGGGGATGACAAAGTGCCCGCGGATGCCCATGGCGAAGTGGACGTGAACGACACGCTCGAAAGCATGATCGCGCGGTCCGGCGGGGATACGTCACACGCCTATGTTGTCAAGGATGGGGAGCAGACGGTCGGCACACTGGACATGACCGAACTGGTTCGCGCTCTCGTCCCTCGTGTTGCCTCCGAAGCAGGTGCGCGTCAGTCCTGACGCGCGCTGACGGCAGAGCTGTAATTCAACAGATCAGGCCCGGAAGAACCGCATGGCTGGGTCGGCCTCGATCTGTTCGAACAGCCAGTCGATAAATGTATCGAGCTTGGGGTTGGGTGCACGCTCTTTTTGCGTCGCCAGATACCAGCGGCCTGGCTCTGGCACCGAAATGTCGAACGGTCTGACCAAGCGCCCCCTTTCAAGATCACGCGTGCAAAACGGTGCCCTTGAGATGCTCATTCCGTTGTTGTTCAAAACGGCTTCGCGGACAAGCGGGTAATTGTCGAAAACAGAGCCAAATTTCATCGTTTCGCGATCTAAGCCCGCCGCATCCAACCAGCAGTCCCAGTCATCCGGCTCATTCCATGTGTTTGGGACACTCAGCAACAGGTAATTTTTTAGCTCTTCCAGCGGCATTCCACCGCTTGCGGTTTTCAAGGCCTCCGGAGCACATACTGGAAAGATATCGGTTTCGAACAACGGGCTATAGTCAAACCGTTTGTCAAATGGTGGTGCATTGAACACGCCCACATCGAACCGGTGCATGTCATAATCACCGTCTTCAAAGGTAGAGACGATGCGCACGCGTGTGTCTGGATTATCCTGAAGAAAGTCTGCCAATCTGGGCTGTAACCACATTGTATTGAAACTTGCGTAGGACTGAACGAGCAACACGTCCGGTTCCTCAGGTGTCTGGATGCGCCGAGTGGCTTTGATGATTCCCTGAATGTGTTCGCGTACTGGTGGGTAATACTGCTCGCCAGCCGGTGTTAGCTCGACCGAACGGCTTGTGCGTTCCAGTAGTTTAACGCCGATTGTTGTTTCTAATGCTTTGACCTGGTGGCTGACTGCCGCATGCGTCACACAAATCTCGTCAGCGGCCTTTCGGAAACTCTTGTGACGCGCCACCGCCTCAAAAGCGCGCAGTGAAACCAGCGTGGGCATGTGAGTGGTCATTGCTGCATCTCCTCGATGAAATCAATTCTGCTTACCCTCAAGCAGAGTTATCCGACGACGGGCGCGAATATAGCAGGGTATTGATACTCTTTTTCATAACCTGTCAGGGGGTAGCACGCAATTCGCGGTGCGATGTGATCGGTTAGAATTTCTTGATGAAAGGAAATTTCTTTCAATTCTTCCACGGGGTGAGAAATGCCAGATTAGCAGATAGAGATGTTATGGGATTCCACCTTCATGCCACCACTTTCACCTTCGCCAAATGCATATGGCTATCCGTTGCTGATTAAACACTTGCTGGCCGGATCCCAGCTCGCGTCAGCCAGCCAAAAGATCGTCAGCGGCACCGAAATGCGGTTGAGCTATGCGGACTTGGGCAAACGCGTGCGCCAACTTGCCAATTCTTTAAAGGCGAGCGGGATACATGAGGGTATGCGCGTCGGTGTCATGGATTGGGATACGCACCGTTATCTTGAGTGTTTTTTCGCGATCCCGATGATGGGCGCGTCCCTTTTCACGATCAACGTGCGCCTGTCTCCTGCTCAGGTTCTTTATACGATCAACCATGGGCAACCGGATCTGATCATCGTGCACCGCGATTTCATGCCGCTCATTGAGGGTATCAAATCGGGCTTTGATCGGGACATCACCATCGTGCCGATTGGAGACGGAGAAGGGTATGAAGAGTGGATAGGCGAGGCCCCAGGCTGCTTTGACTTCCCGGACTTCGATGAAAACCAAACGGCAACCCTGTTTTATACGACCGGGACCACCGGCAATCCCAAGGGGGTGAGCTATTCACACCGGCAGTTGGTCCTTCACACATTGGGCTTGATCGCAGGTTTCGGCGCATGGCCCGGGAATGCCGGATTTCATCGCGGCGACGTCTACATGCCGCTGACGCCCTTGTTTCACGTCCACGGCTGGGGATTTCCATATGCCGCAACGATGCTGGGGCTGCGTCAGGTCTATCCTGGTCGATATGACCCTGACACAATCTTGCGATTGATTGCAGACGAAAACGTCACCTTTTCACACTGCGTGCCCACGGTTCTGTCAATGGTGCTCGACCATCCGGGCTGCCCACAAATTGACCTGGACAGATGGAAAGTGATCATTGGCGGGGCCGCTTTGCCGCGAGGCCTGCAGGACCGCGCCGCGGCGGCAGGCATATCCTTGCATGCGGCCTATGGGATGTCCGAAACCTGTCCGTTTCTGACGGTGGCCGATTTGTCCAGCAATGACCCCGAGATGCAGGCGCAAACCGGCTTTCCCGGCCCTCTTGTCGACCTTCGTGTTGTGACACCGGATATGCAGGACGTCCCACATGACGGCGAAACAACCGGCGAAGTTGTTGCTCGGGCTCCCTGGTTGACACAAGGCTATCTGGATAATGCGCAAGCCTCGGATGAGCTTTGGGACGGTGGGTATCTGCATACCGGGGATGTTGGGTATATCCGCGAGAATGGATCGTTGCAGATTACTGACCGCCTCAAGGATGTGATTAAGACCGGCGGCGAATGGATATCCTCACTGGCCCTGGAAAACATAGCATCGTTTTGCAGCGGCGTTGAGGACGTCGCAGCAATCGGGCTGCCGCACGCGAAATGGGGCGAAAGGCCAGTGTTGGTCGCTCAAGCCGCAAAGGATGCCGACCCGGATATTGTGCGCTTGAGAGTCATGGAAGAAATCCAGTCGCGGGTTGACGCAGGCGAGATCTCAAAATGGGCAGTTCCAGACGAGATAATCTTTGTCGCCCGCCTACCTAAAACCAGCGTCGGCAAGCTCGACAAGAAACTCGTGCGGAAAGATATTTCAACGCGCTCGGACTTTAAATCATGACAGACAAACAACGCCGTATTCAGGCGCTTATTCAATCCATTGTCACCTATCTGCAGGCTCACAGAGCTGCCACGCGCGGCGTTGATCTGACGTTGGACAAGCTGGCAGCCATGGACCTGAAGGGTGAGAGGCTCATTGATTTACCTCCCCAAGGAACCCGGCACGATGAGGTTCTGAAGAACGCCATCGCCGGGATTGTCGCCCCCGAATTGCAAGAAATCGCACGTTGTCTGAAAGCTGCCAAAGAGGATCTGGCCTGGCGCGAAGACAACGCCCAATTCTATCCACCTGATGCCGATTTGGGCGAAGGATATGCAAAGTGTAACCTGCATACTTTGCTGATTGGGCCGGACGCATGTGGGCATCATCATCCCGATTTCAGCCTTGGCATTTTCATGTTGGGTCCACGGACGCTGTATCGGGACCACAACCACGATGCGCCAGAGCTTTATCTGAACCTGTCCGAGAAATCTGGTTGGCGGTTTGGCACTCGCGATTGGCAGGATTATCCGGCTGGATCACTTATATGGAACGCAGCTGGCGAGCCCCATGCCACCCGGGTCTATGACCAGCCGTTCATCTCGGTCTTTGTCTGGCTCGAGAACGTGAATTCACCCTGCAATGTAATCCACTTCGACGATTGGGCAGAGATCGAACAAGATCTTGCCAAACAGTCCAATTGAGGTTTCCAAACATGATTTCCATTAAACACACCGAGGGTGTCGCTTTCATTGAGCTGAATGCCCCGCCAGTGAACGCTCTTGGCCTGAAGATGCGGCAGGCGCTTTCCTCGGCCATCCACGAGTTGGACGCCGATGAACAGGTCAAAGCTATCGTTCTATGCTCGGCTCTGCCGCTCTTTTGCGGCGGCGCTGACATCGCTGAGTTTCGTACAGGGGCAGTCTGGGACAAGCCGGACCTGCCAGACCTGTGTGTAACGATTGAAACCAGCAAGAAACCTATTATCGCCGCGATAGCAGGTCCCGCTATGGGTGGCGCGCTGGAGATTGCGCTTGCCTGTGATTACCGTGTCGCCACGCCGGATGCGGTGATGGGCCTACCTGAGATCAAACTGGGGCTGCTGCCTGGTGCCGGCGGCACCCAGCGACTACCCCGGATTGCCGGGCTGGAAGCGGCAACGCAAATGATCCTCTCGGGTGATCCCGTGAAAGGCGAATATGCCCTGTCTTGCGGGCTGGTCGACGCACTGTTTGAAAACAACCAGGATTTTCGCGCGCATGTTTTGGGTTTTGCCACCCGTGTCAGCCATGAGGGCGATCCAAAACGCAGTTGTGCGGATATGACCGTCACACACCCTGATCCGAAGGGATATCTGACGGGTTTCCGAGACCAGATAGCGCACACGTCCAAAAACCTTGTCGCCCCTGAACGATGTTTGGTGTCCATCGAGACCGCGTGCGAAATGCCGCTGGCCGAGGGGTTGGCACAAGAGAAGGCGGGTTTCGCTGAACTGCTCGACACACCTCAATCGCGCGCGGGGCGGCATCTGTTCTTTGCAGAGCGTGAATGCACCAAGGTTCCCGGCGTTACCCGTGCTGACCAACCACGTAGCATTTCATCGGTCGCCGTGATCGGTGCCGGAACAATGGGGCGCGGCATTGCCATCGCCTTTCTGCAGGCGGGGTATCCGGTCACGCTTCTGGAAACCACACAAACTGCGCTGGAACAGGGGCTGGATCAGGTCAGGGAGCATTTCCAACGCGCGGCCCAAAAAGGGCGGCTTAGTGCCAATCGGGCAGAGGCAATCGCCGCCAACGCCACTGGGACGCTTAGCTATGCAGACCTTGCGAAGGCCGACCTGATCATTGAAGCGGCGTTTGAAAGCATGAATGTCAAACGCCAGATTTTCGAAGCGTTGGGCCAGCACGCTAAACCCGGCGCGATACTGGCCTCAAACACATCGACGTTGGATCTTGATGAAATAGCTGCGGTCACGTCCCGTCCGGAGGATGTGATTGGTCTCCATTTCTTCAGCCCGGCGAACGTCATGCGCTTGCTAGAGGTGGTGCGGGGCGCCAAGACCGCTCCCGATGTCATTGCAACGGCAATCATGGTCGCAAAGAAGATCCGAAAGCTCCCTGTCACGGTTGGCGTGTGCTACGGCTTTGTTGGAAACCGGATGCTGGAACCATACTTCCGCGAAGGATCCCGTCTGCTTCTAGAGGGGGCGACACCGAAACAGGTGGATAACGTCCTTGAAGGCTTCGGCATGGCCATGGGCATTCATGCGATGGCAGATCTGGCCGGAGTCGATGTGGGCGCACGCGTGCGTCAGGAACGGCGTAGTGAAATCGCGCATGACCCGACATACCAGGCTGTGCAGGACAGGTTGTTTGAACTAGGCCGACTGGGTCAGAAAACCGGGCGAGGAAGCTATGTCTACGAGGGGCGGACACGGGTCGAAGACCCTGAGATTGTTCAAATCAGTGCCCATTTGGCGGACTTGCATGGCGTGAAGCGCAGGGAAATCGACGATCAGGAAATCCTTGAACGTTGTCTGTTCCCCCTGATCAACGAGGGCTTCTTGATCCTTGAAGAGGGCATTGCAACGCGCCCGGGTGATTGCGACCTGATCTGGGCCAATGGCTATGGCTTTCCGAACTGGCGCGGCGGCCCAATGCACTATGCCGACGAGATTGGATTAAGCCAGATTCTGGGGCGCATGAACCACTATCGGCAGTCGCTTGGCGCCTATGGCGAGATGTGGTTCACGCCTGCGCCTTTGTTGGAAGAACTCGCAACCTCGGGCGTGACACTTACCGCGTATTTTGATGCCAAAAAGGAAAAATCATGAGAGAAGCCGTTGTCGTCTCAACCGCCCGAACCCCGATTGGGGTTGCCTTCAAGGGTGCGCTGAACAACATTAAATCCCCTACCATGATGGGGCACGCCATTCAGCACGCTGTTGAACGTGCAGGCGTGGACCCCGGTACGATCGAAGATGTCGTGATCGGATCGGTCCTTACGGCGGGGACAGCAGGCATGAATGTCGCTCGTTTGTCGGCGCTGGCGGCGGGCCTTCCCAATACGGTGGCAGGACAGACGATCGACAGGCAATGTTCCTCCGGGTTGATGGCCATTGCGACGGCTGCAAAGCAGGTCATTGTGGATGGTCAGAATGTCGCCGTGGCAGGCGGGCAGGAAAATATTTCCACCCTGCAGAATGCCTATCTGAAATGGGCGGGCGATGAGAAAGATCCAAACGTTATCGCCCAATCTGAACATGCTTATATGCCGATGCTGATGACGGCGGAAAATGTGGCGCAGGCATATGGGATCAGTCGTGACGCCCAGGATGAATATGCTGCACTTTCCCAAGGTCGGACGGCCCGGGCTCAGGCTGCTGGCGCCTTTGATGACGAGATTGTCCCGATCACTGCGATAAAGCGGGTCAAGAATCGCGAAACCGGAGAGGAAACCCTGGAAGAAGTGACCTTGTCAAAAGACGAAGGCAACAGGCCGGGTACGACGGCCGAAACACTTGGCCAGCTGAACCCGGTTGTCGAAGGAGGCGTGATCACTGCCGGAAACGCAAGCCAGCTTTCTGACGGTGCCTCGGCTTGTGTGCTCATGGAAGGCAAAATGGCTGAGCAGCGGGGCCTCACACCGCTAGGTATTTATCGCGGCATGGCTGTTGCAGGAAACGAACCGGAAGAGATGGGTGTCGGCCCGATCTATGCCATTCCAAAGCTGCTGAAGAATGCAGGTCTTCGCATCGAAGACATCGGCCTTTGGGAGCTTAACGAAGCCTTTGCCTGCCAGGTTCTGTATTGCCGCGACCATCTTGGGATCGATCCCGAAATCTACAACGTGAACGGCGGTGCGATATCGATTGGCCACCCCTATGGTATGACAGGCGCGAGACAAGTCGGGCACGCTCTGCTTGAGGGGAGGCGTCGTGGTGTAAAATACGTGGTTACGTCCATGTGTGTTGGCGGAGGCATGGGGGCCGCAGCGTTGTTCGAAGTCACCTGAACCCACTGAAATGAGTTCAAGCAGAGCGTTATGTGGTTGAGACATTGACATTCTGTCATCTGCGAAGGTCGACATCTGCATGTGCCGCATTTCATGTCACCCGGAATTGGTGATACCTCCTGACGTGTTATGACCAATGTTACGCCAACGATCCTTTCCACGGTTTCCAGCCAGTTTGTCGATGACTGGCTGGCGGCGCTGCGTGCCCTGTGCCCAGAGGCGCAGATGGCGGCGCTGCTTAGCCGGTCCGGTCTGAACGCGGATACGCGCTCGCCGAATGGTCGCGTCACGCTGGATCAGATCGTTTGCCTCTATCAACTTGCCGCAGTTGAGACCGGTGATGAGATGATGGGGCTTTGGAGCAGACCCGTCCGGCCAAGGGCTCTACAACACCTTCTGACGACTGTCAGAGAGGCCACGTCTCTGTCATCGGCTCTTTACCGGTTTTCGACCTTCTGGAACTTGCTGTTGGATGATTATCAGTTTGTTCTGGATGACGCTGAAGGCGCGTTGGTGCTTACCCTGAAACCACAAGGCGAAGTGCCGCTTCAGCGGTTTGGACATATGCTGATCCTCAAACTTGCCCACGGGCTCATGTCTTGGCTGGCAGGGCATGAGGTTCCGGTTAAGGCCGTTGATTTCGCGTTTGATCGCCCGGACTTTGATCAGGATTACGCGATTATCTTTCCTGCACCACTGCGGTTTGGCCAACCCGCCACCGCCATCGCGTTTGATCCGAATGTAATGGGCCCTGTGCAGACACGAAGCACAGCTGATCTTGACCGGTTTTTGCAAAACGCGCCGCGAGACTGGATTTTTACCTCTTCCCGCGAACACACCCAATCGCTGCGGGTGCGCACGTATCTGGGTCAGACAGGTTGGGATTCGGCGACCTTGACACAGACAGCATCCGCAATGCACATGACCCCGCGCACCCTGATCCGCAGGCTACACTCGGATGGCACGTCGTTTCAGGCCATAAAGGATGCCCTGCGGCGCGACATCGCAATCCGCGACCTGCAGGCGGGGCGCAAAAGCGTTGAGGCCATCGCACTTGATGTCGGATTTTCCTCGGCAGCCAATTTTCACCGGGCCTTTCAACGCTGGACCGGCAGCACCCCCAGTTCGTATCGCAGGACGAATATCTGAGACGCGCTTTTTGTCACTTTTGGACAATACCCTGTCACCACGCGAGATAGAGTGAAGAAGTTTCTCCTGCTAAATATTGCGCAATACATGGCGTTCTCACCTGGTTCTCCTCTAGAAGCTTGACCCGCTGCCTGCTCAGCAGCTGCTGATGTGTGGCGTCATGTGAAAAGAGCCGCTCACAAAAGGACCGACCAATGTCAGACAAACTCGCCACCATACTCCAAGCCGCACGTGACCATGCCGAGCGGGTCATCTTGCCCAATGTGGACGCCTGGAACGCCGCAAAGAAGTGGCCCCGTGATGCGTCTGACAAGGCCGGAGCCGCTGGCCTGACGGGGCTCTACGCCCCCGAGGAGTTTGGTGGTCAGGGCTTGCTGCTGTCAGAAGGTATTCAGGTCTATGAACAACTGGGACTGGGCGATGGCGCCTATGCCTTTGCCCTGTCGATGCATAACATCTGTACCTTCGCGGGCTGCGGCTATGGCACAGATACCTTCAAGGAAACATGGGCGCGGGATCTGACCTCGGGCCGCAAGCTGGCGAACTTTGCACTGACCGAACCGCAATCGGGGTCGGACGCAACAAACATGTATTCGCGCGCCGTGATCAATGATGACGGCACTTGGACGATCAGCGGTGCGAAGGCATGGGTCAGCTTGGCGACCGAGGCTGACATCTATTTCACCGTGGTCAAAACCAGTGACACACCCGGCCACAAGGATATGGCGATGATTGCCATCCCGGCCGACACTCCGGGCCTCAGCTTTGGTCCGCTCTACGATACCCCATCCTACAACTTCCTGCCTCTGGCCGAGATGTACATGGACAAGGTCGTGGTGAGCGAAGACAACATCATCCTGCCAATCGGTCAGGGCTTGCAAGGCTCGCTCATGGCGATCGATATCGCCCGTGTGTCGATTGCGTCAGGATGCTGTGGATTGATGCAAGCTGCCTTGGATACGGCTCTGTCCTATTCCAAGAACCGCAAGATGTTTGGCGGCAAGAACCTCGATCTGGACGGGATCCAGTGGATGCTGGGCGAGGTTGCAACCGATCTTGAAGCCTCCAAGCTGCTTTATCGCAAAGCGGCAGAATCCCTTGGCACACCCGAAGGCCCTCTGATGGCCGCTCATGCCAAACGGTTTGTGCCAGATGCCGCCGTGAAGGCTGCGAACACCTGCACGCAAGTGTTGGGCGGCATGGGGCTGTTGCAGCCTTATGGACTGGATCGTTTGTCCCGTCTTGCACAAATGCTGCGGATTGTGGACGGGACGACAGAAATCAGCCGCGTGGTCATCGGGCGGGCCCTACAAAAACGAGCAGCGACATTGTCTGATCTGCCAGTACCGAAAGGATTTGGTGAGGCCGGCTGAACATCCCACCCACCGGTGAAGCGGAGCCGACCTGAAAATCTCCTCAGAGATCGGTAAAATCGAAACACCGGCCGCGCATATGCGGCCGGTTACTCGAGATTGCATACCTTGGTGCCACTGCAGCGAATTCACCCTTTGTCCGCGCAGCTGACTTTTAGTAATGTTTTGTCGAACGGCGGCTCGCCGGATCATTGATAAGGCGCTTCTATTCAGATTGTCGGTTCGGTCTCTTGAGCAACCGAGTGGGGATTTGCCTTTAAAGGGGTGCGACGAGGCAATCGGTCGCTCCATGAAAAGAAGGTAGTTCATTACGAATTTTTTGGTCAGTATACCGTGCCGCTGTGATATGAGTGATTTGAATTAAAAAGGTTTATCATGTGTGGATAGGTAATGTCAGATGGAGCGCCACAGTTCTGTTGTTGATACACCAAGAAATTGAGACCCAAATCAGCGATTTTTTCGCCCAAAGACAAGGTCTTTGTCGCCCAAGTATCAAAATCCCCTTGTTATCATAGGGGCGGGAAAGCGTTTGATTTTCTTAACAGATGTTTTCTCAGCCAGTATCAATAGTACGAAGGTATTGACGTGCGTCTGGCAATAGGGCTGTTTCATTCTATGACGACATCACAGTATTTCTTTCTCATACGATTTTTCTGATCTGCCCCTTTTAGGGCCGACCGTTGGCTGCTTCTCAATTCTACTCTTCTTCGCACGTTGTCGGTCGGTTTTTCTCACTGGATAGATGAGGGAACTGCTATGAAGACCATCAAACTCCTACTCGCCACTGATCCCAATTTTGAAAAAGATGCTCTTACGCATCGGTTCACTGAATATTTGACGAAATTGCGCAAAACGCGGCTGGCCAGAGAATTCATCGGAGACGATGAACATTCGGTCGATCTCGGCGGAGATGATTTCGATAAAGCTGCTCGCGAACTATCGGATGGTGTCGCGCTAAATTGAGATGACAAGCGGCGCATCAAAAATCTAGTTCAGCGCATCCCACAACACAGGGCTGAAGCCTCAGGTCTTGGGCATCTCTCGGAGAAAGAAATCCAACGACTGCGCCCACTAATGTATGAGGTTCGCTTGGTGGAGCCGAGAGACGAGCACTGGGTGGACGAGACAGTATCTTCTTTACATGAAGAAATGCCGTGGATGTCTGCCGCCACCAATGAGGGCTGGCACGCGTTGCGACGTATCTCTAGTACCAAAGATACAATCTCGTTGCCGAAGGACAGGTCCGTCTACATATAGTCGGTGAGAAAGCTCCATTTCCCGTTACTGGCGGCAAAGGCTCACATAAAGGCAAAGTCCAGATTCTCAAGCGCGTCGCCAAACATGAGTGCGCCCTTGATCTGCCCTGCCGGTGTATCGATTGCGGTTTTGGTCTCGGGCGCGAACAGGTAGATCGTTGCCTCGTAGTTCCAGTCAGTATTCTGAGTAGACGCGGGCCCGGATGCCGGCAACTGCCGGCACGATTGCGGTCAAGATCGTTTTCATAGGCAGTGCCTTTTGAGCTAATGTTTCATTGTGTGCCGGGTGGCTTCAGAGATAGCAGAAGCTGAGCAGCTCAGTGGTCCGCTCTGAGGTTCCGGATTCTGGCAAGAGCAGTCACTCGCTATCTCCTTGCGGCGCAGGTTTTCCTTCCAGCTCTGCCTGTGCGGCCAGAAGTGCGGGATGTTCCGGATTGGCTGACAGAGCTTCTGCCACAACCGCGGCGGCAGCAACGCGTCCTTGGGTTGCCGCTGTGATCCTGGCCAGCATCATCCATGCATCCAGCCGTTGCGGATCCAGCCGCACCACCTCGCGGAACGCGGATGTGGCCATGCCCATGTTGCGCATGGTCAGTGCCACACCGCCCAGTTGGAGGTGGGTTTCAGGAAAATCGAGCCGGTTTGCCATGGCATCCTGCCATTCAGCCATGGCGGCTTGCAGCTCTCTGGCGGTTCCGTTCTGGAGGCGGTTCTCCGTATCACCCAGCATCGCGCGGGCAGCGGCCATGCGCACATTGCGGGCAGGGTCGGCAAAGACAGCGGCCAGGCGCTTGCCCCTTTCCTGAAGCGGTGCAAGGCGCTGCAGAGAGGCCGCGGCAGCGCGGACAAGCGGATCCGGGTCCCGCAGCAGGTCCGTCAGCCTAGCGGCGAACAGCGGGTCGTTGGACTGCTCCAAAAGCCAGAGCGCAGTGGCCCGCACGATGCCCGGCTGGCTGGTATTCTGCGCCAGCGCTGTCAAGTCGCCAGCGGCCGCTGCCGCATCGGCACGCCCCCGCGCCAGCACCTCCCCGTAATGCCGGCCACGGTTTCTGTCGTCTGGATACCAAGCGGAAATCTGTGCAGCTGCCCAGGCTGCGTCCTGGCCGCGGTGGCAGGCGGTGCAGGCATCCGGTGCTCCCGTCACTGGCGAAAGGTCCGGCCGGGGAATGCGGAAGGAGTGATCGGCGCGCCAGTCGTTGCCCATGTAGACGCGTTCTGGCATGTGGCAGGACTGGCACTTCGCTCCGGCGCTGTTTTCCGGGTGGAAGTGATGTGCAGGGCTGTCGTAGTCCGCTGCTGTGAGTGTTGGGAAGTCCGGATTACCCGCTGGGCTGTGGCATTGGGTGCAAAGGCCGTTGCCTTCTGCCTTCAGGTCCAGACTGTGTGCGCCGTGGCAATTCAGGCAAGTCACGCCCCGAGCGTGCATCTTAGATTGCAGAAAGGAGCCGTAGACATAGACCTCGTCCTGGATCTGCCCGTCCGCGTGGTAAAGTCCTGGGCGCAAAAGTGCGAGCGTGTAGGCATCATGAAAACGCGTGCCTGGCACCGGGTTGCCGTCCAAGTTGGCTTCGCGTCTGGAATGGCACGTCGCACATTGTTCGACTGCCTGCCGAGGATCGGCGAAATCCACAGGAAATCCATGGTTTGCGGGCGGCGGTGTCCTTGTCGTTTCCCACGTATCAGCCCAATCAACGTGGTCCTTTCCCGGTCCGTGGCAGGCCTCGCAGCCAACGCCTATTTCGACCTGGGTTGATGCATAGCTTAAACGGCGTGCGTCGTAGTTTTTGCGGAACCCGGTGGCGTGGCACTCCGCACAGCGCGCATTCCAGGTCTTGTAGGGACCCGTCCAATGCAGACCATCCAACGGGGGCAGGGTCTGGTCCGGATAAAGGTGGAACCACTTCCCCTCTTCGGTGTCCCAGACCACGTCAAAACTCTGCAGCTGCCCCGGTTCGGTCTCGAGAAGATATTGCTGCAGCGGTTCGATCCCCGCAACCGAATGCACTTTGTATTCCGCCTGCGATCCATCCTTTTCGATCACCTCGACGTAGTATCCGCCCTCAGCTCCTGTCTGAAACCGGGCGGTCATACCGTCATGGTGAAAGGCCGTTCCGCCGAAGTCACCTGCGACCGTCTCCTGCGACGGCGTTGTCCAGGCCTGAGCGTGATGCGATCCTGCCCAGCCTGCGGCACTGTCCTTATGGCAACCGGTGCAACGATCCGACCCCAAGTAGCCGTCAAGGCTCTGGGCCATCGCTGGCAGACCCAGCAGCAAGAGAAGGATCAAGACTACAATCTGCATTTTCAGAGGGCCATCCGATTTTCTGGGTCGTTCATGGACAGGGATGGTGCAGGGCTTCATTCGCGGCTCGGCCAGATCCGCTCCCAATCACGGGCCATGTCGATTACCAGCCAACCGCGGCTGGCTGCTTCATCAAGTCCGCGTGCAAGCTGCCCGATATGGCTTTCACGGCCGTAAGCGTATTCGCGTTCGCTGTCAGTATGGTGCAGCAGGATGCCCAGCCGCGCACCATCGCCCGCAGTAGTCCACTCAAGCATCTGGAAGTCTCCATCGGAATTTCCCACTGCGATCACCGGCCGGCGCCCGATGCGGGCCTCGATAGCAACGGGCTTACCTGCCTTGTCGTCGATGAAGAATAAACCGGGGTCCTTCATCACCCGCGGCGGTCCGTCCCCGGCGGAATAACTGCCATTTCCGATGGATCCGATGACCTGCTCGGGAGGAATGTTATAGGCGCTTTCAGAGAACACCCGGATGAAATGCAGGCCGCCGCCTGAGGCGATGTAGGTACGGAAGCCTTCATCGCGTAGATAGGTCAAGAGCTCCAGCATGGGTTGATAGACCATTTGGTCATAGGCCAGGCCTGTGCCGGAATGCCTGGCCGTGTCCAGCCAGCTGCGCACGACCGCCTGGAACTCGTCCACCGTCAGGCCGGAGTGGGTGGTGGAGACGATTTCCAACAGTCCCTCAGTGCCCGAGGCGGCCACTGTCTCCATGTCGCCTTCGACTGCGGCCCGCAGCACGTCAGACGTGAGCACCCCGGGATCAGCGGCAGCCATTTCTTTCAATCGGTCGATGGCAAATAGCAGTTGAAAGTAGACCGGCTGTTCTGCCCAGAGCGTGCCGTCATTGTCGAAGGTCGCAATACGCGCGGCCGGGGTGACATAATCAGGTGAATCCGGGTCCGTTATGCCTTCGACAAACGCAATGATCCGATCCTTGGTGGCCGTATCCGTCCAAGACGGCAAAGGGTCAGCGAGCGGAGCTGATGCAAACAGAATTGTCAAAGGAATTGAAATTAGCAGAGCACGCATAGGGACAACCTCCGCAAATGCAGGGAAAGGGATGCCGACGCAACCGGAAAATTAGGCGCCCCGACGGAATACTCCGTCGGGACGAAGCGGGATGAGTCTACTGCGAGCCGCCCGGCTGCGACAGCTTCTCCATTACCTTGTCGAGGCTGAACGAAGCCGCCTCCTGCCGCGGTGGGTATTCTTCGAAGGTTGCCAGGAACTGCCCAACATAAGCCTGGGCCGGCACCAGCATGAAGGCGTGGTCCATCAGCCAGTCGTAATAGGTGTTCGACGTCCGGTAACCGCGTTCATAAGGGTCGCGGCGCAGGTTGAAGATCAGCGGCACGCGCAGCGGCGTCAGCGGCTCCATCCAGGCCCGGAGAGTTCCCCAGGCCTTCTGCTCGAGGAAGGTGATCTTCCAGTTGTTGAGCCGGATCGCCGCGAGGTCGCCGTCGTCAGTGAAGTAGAAGATCTCATTACGCGGGCTCTTGTCCGTGTCACCCTTGAGCATTGGCAATAGGTTGTAGCCGTCGAGATGGACGCGATACTCGCGGCCTGCCATTTCCGGAACGGTGATGCCTTCGAGCAAATCTTCCTTGATGGTTTCATTGCCTGCAGCGGCCAGGAATGTTGGCAGCCAATCCATGTGATGCACGATCTCGTTCGAGATAGTTCCGGGCGCGATATTACTGGGCCAGCGGACCATAGCAGGCACCCGCCAGGCGCCTTCCCACTGGGTGTTCTTCTCGCCCCAGAACGGGGTCATTCCGGCATCCGGCCATGTGTTCATATGGACGCCGTTATCAGTGGAATAGAACACGATGGTGTTATCGGCGATGCCGAGCTCGTCAAGCTTTTCGAGGAACTTGCCGATATCCATGTCGTGTTCGATCATGCCGGCAGTGTATTCATCAGCTTTTTCCCCATTGTATAACTCATCCGCGAGCGCGCGGTTCTCTTCGCTGACGTGGGTACGGAAATGCATCCGTGTGCCGCTCCACCACAGGAACCAAGGGGTGCCGGCGTTGGTCTGTTCCTCCATCCAGGCAATTGCAGCATCTGATGTCTCGTCGTCCACAATCTCCATCCGCTTCCGGGTCAGAGCCCCGGTATCCTCGATATTCTGCGTGATTTCATTTTCGCCGTAGGTCGCTGTCACGTTCAAAACACCACGCGGACCGAACCGTTCAAGGAACGTCGTGCCGTCTGCGAACACCATATCCTTCGGGTAGTCCTCGTTTTCCGGCTCTTCTTCGGCGTTCAGATGGTAGAGATTTCCGAAAAACACATCGAAACCGTGGTTCGTCGGAAGGTGTTCATCCCGGTCTCCCAGATGGTTCTTGCCGAATTGACCGGTGGCATAGCCTTCGGCTTTGAGGAGGCCGGCAATGGTGGGATCTTCGATCTGCATACCTTCCTTGGCACCGGGCAGGCCGACCTTGGAAAGGCCGGTGCGGAAGACCGACTGGCCCATGATAAAGGATGACCGGCCAGCCGTGCAGGATTGTTCACCGTAGTAGTCGGTGAAGATCATACCTTCTCTGGCAACCCGGTCGATATTCGGCGTTTGATAACCCATCAACCCCATTGTGTATGCGGAGATATTGGACTGGCCGATGTCGTCGCCCCAAATGACGAGAACGTTCGGCTTGCCGCCCGCGCTGCCTTCTTGGGCAAGCGCCGGCGCAATCCCAATGCTTAAAATCAGGAACCCGGCCGCGACGGCCCTGTTCAAATACGAAACTGGCATAATCGGTCACTCCCTCACATTCGCTAACAGTGAAACTTGAGTTGGTCGCAGACAAGCACCAAGCGAGAGGCTTTGCTCGCCTTTGTCCGCCCGTAGAACATTTCGAGTGGGATCAACTATCCATAAGTTGAATGTATGGCGCAACACTTTCTTTTTTGGGCAATCTTTCGGTTGTCGGCCATTGTGTCTAGGCCGTTGCGGACCGGCACGTCATCAGGAACTGCCATGGCCTGCAAGCGGAGTCCTTGGCGCACAAGCTGGAGGCCCACGCGCACAGCAGGCTTTCCGGTCATCTTTGCCGATGAAAGTCAGGACACAGACCCGGCCTTTGTGGATGCGCTCCGCGAAGTGGCGCAGGCGGTTTCACTAGGCTTCTGTCTCGGCTTCTTCGGCGATCCGGAGCAGAAAATTTACATGCAAGGTGCCGGACAAATTCCGCCTGAAGAGGGATGGGAGATGTCTGACGTCAGCGCCAACCCGACGTTGACGTATTACAATATCATCGAATGCTGCGTTTGCTTCGATGGCCGCTATGAGCCGATTGTGTTGAAAAACTCGAGTATCTGACGGCTGCATTTTTCCGCCAGAATCCGTTACGGCGGCTAAATTGAAACCCTGTGCTTGGTAGGGGCCCTGAGAGCTCCGGACAATGTCAACGCGAGTTTTAGGCCGCCCCCCTCGACGAGTTCTCGGAAAGGCCTCCTGCAGGCAAGTATTTCACCCATCTTCACGAAAATCGGAGTTTTTCAACACGATCAGCCCAGTCTGCACTAAGGTGAGATGCACCAACCTAGAGTCCGGGTTGCTGGAGCGAACATTCATAGGGCAGCGTCTACGCGTAAGTCTGCACAGGACTAAGACGTTTGGCGATCAACAGATAGTCCACGGCACTTGCGGCGTCCCCCGCAAACTGGAGATAGAAACCCATGAAGAGGTTAGCCTCGTATCCGTTAGGTTCGAGGATAAGTGACTGATGCACAGCGTCGACGGCTGCATTTGCGTCACCGCTGGCGACATATACGCCTCCCAGAGCAATGTGCCCGCACGCAAAATCCTTGTCGAGCGTCATCCAAATGCCGTGACGGGGGACTAAACTTCTGAAAGTGGCGCATCCTTCCAGTAGCCCGAATGGCAGATTTCGGGATCAGCCGAGAAGATCGAACCTTTGGCTCAACTGCAGCTTTGGGCCGTTGCTTTGACGATGGAACCATCCAAAGAACGATGCAATGTCTGGCTGCGTGTCTGGCTAACCAACTTTTACGACCATCTTTCCAAAGTTTCCGCCGGCCAGCAGTTGATTGAATGCTTCCGGAGCATTTTCCAGCCCCTCAACCATATGTTCCTTGTAGCTTATTGAACCGTTTTTGAGCCAAGCCGTCATATCGCGGACAAACTCCTGATACACGTCGGCACCAAAGTTGTCGAAGATTATGAAACCCTGCATTCTGACTTTCATCCGCAGGATCGTGCCCATGATCGCAGGGCCCATATCCGGGCCGTCCGGTAGGCCGGGCAGGTTGTACCAGGATACAATCCCGCAGACGGGCACCCGTGCAAACGGGTTCAAGAGCGGCAATACGGCATAGAGAACTTTGCCGCCAACGTTTTCGAAATACACGTCAATTCCACTTGGACAAGCCTCGCGCAGTTGCGCCGCCAGATCATCAGATCGATGGTCCAAACACGCGTCAAATCCAAGGTTTTTGACTACATGAGCACATTTTTCAGAACCGCCTGCGATGCCCACTACGCGACATCCTTTTAGCTTTGCGATCTGACCGACTGTTGCGCCTACCGGGCCGGCTGCGGCAGCCACAACAACTGTTTCACCGGCTTTTGGCTCCCCGATTTTCAGAAGCCCGGCATAAGCCGTGTAGCCTGGCATTCCGAGAATTCCGAGCGACCAAGACGGGTTGTCCGGGGATTTCCCCAACTTAACGACCTGCGTTCCGTCTGAGACAGCAAAATCCTGCCACCCGCTTGTATTGAGCACATACTCTCCGACTTCGTATCCTTCGATGTTGGATTTGACCACCTGCCCGACGACCTGCGCCGTCATAACACCGCCAATCGGAACGGGTTCGGCATAGGATTTTGCGTCATTCATTCGGCCACGCATATAAGGATCCAACGACAGGTACACCGTACGTACCAGCATTTCGTCTGGTCCAGGTTCAGGAACGCTCGTGGTTTCCAGGCGCAATGTATTCTCGTCCGGTTGTCCGGTTGGGCGATTGGCGAGAACAATACGACGATTGGTGGCGGATGCTTGGGGCATTGTGACCTCTCATAAGACGGCTTTCTTGCAACAGAGACCAAATTCCGCTGCAGAGCAACACGACAGCACCAACGAGTTCGAAAAACCTATAGACGTGGCCCAATCACGCACGATCTGCGCATTGAAATGCCCAAACGCTCATGGAAACGCCCTGCTAAAAAGAAATCAAACCCGACCCTAGGTTCGTCTTCCATTCACCTCTCGACTGAGGTTCTGGTTCCTTCAAGAATCTCGAAATGGAGGGGTCTCCGAGTCTTGCTTTGCAGGTCTGAAGCCTGCTCATGGGGCTGACCAGAAGCCAGGACATAAAAGACTTCAATCGTGACCAAGTCACAGCCGCACAATTTACTGTCGATGGTCATATCGAAGAGAGCGAGATCGCGTTGGTTAGCTGCAAGCGCACGCAGCGTCTCAAATGCAGCGCGAGTGGAGGATCTGGTGCCGCTGTTCAGCGGAAAGGATAACCATTCATGCAGACCGTAGCGACGATTAGTGGTCGAATTTACAGGTCGCAGGACAAAGCCAACTGTTGTCTCTATTGACCAAATGACTGGTTTTGGCCCAAGCAGTTAGGTCAGATCTGTGGGCTTTTCCGAATGCCATTATCCGTTGCTTTGTATCAAAAGCAATTCTCGCAATAGTGATAGCTGGCCAACAATCACCAAGTAATTCGTATTGGCGACATCGCCCAGACCATTGTGGCCTCTTTGTCAGTCCGGTTGCGGAACCGATGCGCGATCATTGAAGGGTAGGAAAAGCTGTCGCCTTTGCGAAGAACTATGATTTCTTCACCAAGGCGCAGCTCCACTTCGCCACTCAAGACGATCGCATGTTGCTCGCCCTCGAAAGAATAACCTTCCTGGGGTTCAGGCGGTGTACCGGCTCCTGGGCGGAACCGTGACAGGATCAGATAGCATTGTCCGGATAGTGTGCTGGATAGCAGTTCGTCTTCGAATCCCAACTCCTGGGTTGTTCGCGTGTACATGTTGGAAAGCGCCCTGCGATTTTCTTTGCGTACGACATGTTTGCGTTCCAATGGTCCGACACCCGATTGCTTGGGAAAGAACCAGTTGGGATCGACCGAGAGCGCTTCACTGATCTCTCGCAGAAGCTCCGCCGATGCTTTTGCTGATCCCAGCTCGATCCGGCTCAGATACGCCGTCGAGCAGGATACCGTTTCCGAAAGGTCTTGTAACGTCAGGCCACGCGCCTTGCGCACTTCGCGGATTTCGCTGCCAAGCCGTTGAGTGTCAGTATCAGTAACGTTGCTATTCATGCATTCGGGATAAGAGATTTTTGTTGATTTTTCGAGTAAAATTCAACTTAGTTGAAAATTGGGTAATAATTCAACTTGCCACATCTGTCCGGGAGATCGCTATGCGCTTTGATTTGATTGCCAATTTCAGTCCTGGTGAGACGATTCCCTGGACCCGGACACTGGAGATGATCCTCGAACAATGTTCGCTGGCAGAGCAGGCTGGATTCACGACCGCCTGGTTCACAGAACATCACTTTGCCCATAACGGCTATATGAACGCGCCGCCCAACCCGATCCAGATGGGTACGCATGTGGCTGCTCATTGCACAAAACTGCGGGTTGGAACGGCGCCCATCATCTTGCCGGACTGGCACCCATTGCGCGTGGCCGAAGACGCGGCGATGCTGGATAACATGTCGCTGGGTCGGTTCGATTTTGGTGTCGCCAAGGGCATCAATGAGCGCTCGACCATCCAGTTCAACTCGGATGCGGATCGGCGCGACAACGCTAAGGTGATGCGCCTCTATCAAGAGAGCCTGGATATTATTCTGAAGGCGTGGACCAACGACGCCTTCACCCATCAAGGTGAGTTCTATGAGTTCCCAGTTCCAGGTTGGAAAGAAGCCAACCGTTTTTTTGAACCGCTGGACCCGCGCTATCACGACGAGAATGGCGAGTACAAAGCGATATACGTGCATCCACGCCCGTATTCTGATCCGCACCCACCGGTCTGGCTCATGTCGAATGCGCCTCCTACATTCAAGCTTGCTGGTGAAAAAGGGTGGGGTGTGATCTCGATGGCCGCTGGACCCAAGGCGACACTGGCCTGCTGGGAACCCTACCGCGCGGCGCTGTCCAAACGTGAAGGGCGCAATGTGAAACCTGGGGAAGGCGTTGGCGTCTGCACGGCCTTCTATGTTGGTGAAAGCATGGAGGAGGCTGTGAACACCATTCGTGGCCCGATCAATGCCTATTACGAATTCCTCGGCGGGTCGCGCCCCAAGGGCGAGTGGACAAAACATGGCTATCTTGATGTCGGCGAAGAGATGACTTCTGAGGACGAAGAGATGGATTGGTTCGATTTCCTCAATAAACGCGGGATCATTGTGGTTGGTGACGCCGAATATGTAGCGGATCGTTTTGCCGAGCGGCAGGAAACCATCGGCCTCGACCACCTCATGTTGATGCAGCAATACACTGGCGTTCCCTATGAGAAAATCCTGTCCAGTTGGCATCGACTGTTTGAGCATGTCGTTCCAAAATTCGGGACACAATCCATCGCGCAGAAAAGGATGTTGGAGCATGCTTGAAATTTGGGGGCGGCCCTATTCATCAAACGTTATTCCGGTGATTTGGACAGCCAATGAGTTGGGATTGGACTATACGCTGCAACTGGCCGGGGGCAGCTTTGGCAAGCTCGACACTGATATGTACGCGCAGATCAATCCCAACAAAATGATCCCGGCGATCCGCGATGGGGATTTTGCGCTTTGGGAAAGCCTCGCCATTGTGCGGTATCTCTGCGACCGGTACGGCGCGGGAACGTTTAGCCCCTCTGACCTACAGACCCGCGCCATCGCGGATCAATGGATGGAGTGGTCCGCCAGCCGCGCCTTCGGGCCGGTGATTTACCTGTTTTTTGCAACTGTGCGCACCCAATCCGACCAACGGGACCAGGAACAGATCGCCAAACTTCGCGATGAGGCGCATGAAGCGCTGACCATTCTGGATCAGCACCTTGCGGATAAGGCCTATGTCTGTGGCGACAGCTTTACCATGGCGGATATTCCGCTGGGTTGCGTGGCGTATCGCTATTTCAATGTCGAGGTCGACCGCCCACCGTTGCCCAATGTCGAAGCGTGGTATGAACGATTGGCGGAACGCCCTGCATACCGGGGTCACGTCATGCGCCATTTTGGCACAAACCCGGATGAGTGGGCCGCCCTTGAAAAGGCCTGTGTCAGCGAAGGAATTCTGTGATGGACCTGCATGACTTTCGCCGTGCGCTTGGCGCTTTTCCGACAGGGGTCACCATCGTGGCCACTTTTGACCCCGAGGGCATGCCATGGGGCCTGACCGCCAACTCCTTCACCTCGGTCTCACTCGAGCCGCCTGTGATCTCTGTCTGTGTCGCAAAATCGGGTCGCGTGTTCCCGACGCTGTCCAGGTCAGATCATTTCGCGGTCAACATCCTGTCCGCGGATCAGAAAGCTTTGGCGTTGCATTTTGCCAGCAATGTGGAAAACCGGTTTGCCGATACGGAATGGACTCCTGGGGCCAAGACGCCTTTGGTCCCCGGTGCATCTACGCATCTGGAATGCACCGTGCACAACCGGGTTGATGCGGGTGATCATGAAATCCTCTTGGGACGTGTCGTGAACTATGCCCATGCACCCGTTCCTCCGCTGGTCTTTTGTCGCGGCGTGTTCTTTTCCGCGCCCCAATCGGAGGCAGTATCATGAGTGATCACCTGACTTTCCACACCCGGTTCAGCCCTGACGAATTCGACGCGCAGTACAATTTGCGGGCTGGGCGGCCAGACTATGAAGTGACCGTCATTCCCGGGTGGAGCCGCGACAGCGCGCACGCGCGTGCAACATCCGATTGCAGCCTAGATATCCGCTATGGAGAAGGCGAAAAACAAAAGCTGGATGTCTTCCGCTGCGCGGACACTGCCGCACCGACATTGGTCTATTTCCACGGCGGCTATTGGCAGCGTGGCGACAAATCGATCTACAGCTTCATTGCGCCGCCGTTTGTTGAGGCGGGGTTCAATGTTGTTGTCATCGGATACGATCTTTGCCCGTCTGTGACCATCACGAGAATTTCAGAAGAAGCGCGTGAGGCCATGTCCTTTGTCTGGCGCAACGCGGGCGCATTGGGCATCAATCCAGACCGTCTCTGCGTTATGGGCCATTCCGCTGGCGGCCATATTACCCAGATGATGATGGCGACCGATTGGCCGGCATTTGACGATGACTTGCCCGCAGACCTGATTAAATCTGGCATTCCGGTCTCACCGCTCAGCTATCTTGAGCCGGTCCGCCTGACCGAGGCTTTGAATGCGGGCATCCGAATGGATCCGGCAGAAGCCCAGGCCGAAAGTCCGATGACCAAGCACCCTCCGGGTACCAATGCCCCTCAGCTGGTCGTCGTCGGCGGCGCGGAAACCGATGAGTTCCACAGACAGGCTCGAATGTATGTCGAAAAATACGAAACAGCAGACCGCAAGATGGGTCTCTATTTCGTGCCCGATGTGGATCACTTTGACGAACTGAACGTGCTGGTCGACCCGGCGAGCCCCTTCTTCAAACACACTTGCGATATGCTTCAAGGAAAAGGACCGAAATCATGACCGCTTTGACCCGAGACCTAGTCGACTCTGTCGGTGACGCGTTTAACGCCAATGACATCGATGCCGTAATGAGACACTTCGCAACCGACGCTACATTTGATCACGCTGTTGGCCCCGAAGAACATGGCGTGCGTCTGGAAGGAGCCGAAACCATTCGTGGTGCTTTTGCAGCCCTGTTTGAAAAGGTCGCGAACGTGCATTGGGAAACGCTCGACTGCGCTATTTCCGGCAACAAGGCTTATTGCGAATATCGCCGTACAGCCGTGTACAAGGATGGTTCAAAAGAAGAGTTTCTAAGCGTTGACATCCTGACCTACCGAGACGGGCTGATTGTCCATAAAGACACGTATTACAAGCAACGTACAAGCTGACCCGACAGCCTTTGATGCAGCCAAGCACGCAGCAGTTTTGTAAGAGGGAATCTATCTCGCTTTGACAAACCGCTGCGTCGGCAATCAAGCTCAGTTTCGCGCAATCCGTTATTGCGTAATGAAAAGATGCGAAAACAGCTAAGGCCCAAACTTGGCATTACCAATGGGAACAAGGATCGGTTCGAGGAACTGCGCAGGATTGTCGAAGAGAGCGAGAAGAAGCGCTTTACCATCATCGGATGATGGAAAGCTGATCAGAGCTGCTCAGGGACACTCTGAAGATGTAGATTTCTAACTAGATCCTGAGACGCCATCGGAAGCACTGCATCACCGTATTCAGCTCTTAGCTTAAAAGTACCGGTGTCACAGTAAAGGGGGGAGAGGTCACATAGCCTCCAAGGTATGCGCGAGGCCATTTCGAATGTGGTCTTCCAATAAACTCTTTGCCGTGTTCGCGTCTCTGGCCAATGCTGCATCGAACATACCCTTATGCTCCTTGATGGCTTCTTCGCCACGATTGGTCAGCACGAGCATCTGATAACGTAAGTATTTGTCGTAGATGATCGAGTGCAGAGACAGAAGGTTTTTGGAGTTGCAGGCCGCGATCATCGCTTGGTGGAATTCCCAATCATAACGTTTCCAGGTTTCTTTCTCGGATTCGTCGCCCTTGAGAAGTTGCCGTTCTATCAGGTGCAGTTTGTGATGCGCGGCAACGAGGTTGCCTTCCCAATCCGTGTCGCCGTTCGCAATGGACAACTCCAACGCGTGGCATTCCAACAGGACACGCAGCTCTGATATTTCGGTCAGGTCTTCTCGGGAGACCGGCGCAACCAGGAATCCCCGTTGTTCGGGAGCTTCGACAAACCCATCGCTGGCAAGTCTGTTTAGGGTTTCACGAAGTGTCGAAAGGCTCGCCGCATAGCGTTCCTTCAATGCGTCCAGCTTCAGTTTGGAACCGGGTTGCAGCGCCCCGAAGATGATATCCCGCTTGATGCGCTGATAGGTGCTTGCACCTATCGTAGACGGCTGTTTCGCCATGCGTTTCACCCGATATTCTCAGTTTCTTCGTTCAATTAGCATTTTTCAGAGACATCAGCAATCCCAACTGATGTATGGTAAAAATAAAAATATCATACATTATTGCGGAATCGCGAAAACCCCAATACCTTCATGTCCAAATTGAGCAATGCAGCTCAGTCGCAAATGTCGGTTTCGGGATTTTTCGAACCATCCGGAAGGAAGCAAAAGTGTCTAAGAACTTTCGCATTGCCATTGTTGGCATTGGCCTTGTTGGACGCCGCCACGCAGACGCTATCCGGGCGTTGCGCCATGTTGACCTTGTTGCGGTCGTCGATCCCAGTGACGAAGGCCATGCTTACGCCGTTGAGCACGGGGTGGCATGCTACGAGACCCTTGAGGAAATGTTTGCAACTCAGACGCCGGACGGCGCTGTGCTTGCGACTCCTACGACGCTTCATGTCGAACAAGGCCTTACATGTGTGCGACATGGGTGTCCTGTTCTCGTCGAAAAACCGATCGCCGTGGAAGCTGCGGCAGCACTGGAGCTTGTCCAGGAAGCGGAGAGGGCCAATGTGCCTCTGATGGTCGGACATCATCGTCGGCATAACCCCCTGATCAAGTCAGCCAAAGAAGCTATTGTTGATGGGAGGATTGGGGATGTTCGTGCTGTCCACGCGAATTGCTGGTTCTATAAGCCCGACGAGTATTTTGATGCCGCGCCCTGGCGAAAGAAACCCGGTGCAGGACCCATTTCGGTCAATCTTGTCCATGATGTGGACCTTCTGCGGTATCTGGCCGGAGAGGTCGTGACAGTACAGGCGCAGTCGGCTTCATCGCAACGCGGTTATGACAACGAAGATGTCGCCGGGGCGCTGTTGACGTTTGAAAGCGGAGCGATTGGGACCATGAGCGTGTCCGACAGCATCGTCGCCCCGTGGAGCTGGGAGATGACGTCTCAGGAATATCCAATCTATCCGTCGACAGCGGAGAGTAGCTACATGATCGGTGGTTCTCATGGATCGTTGTCCGTACCTGATCTTCGACTATGGAACTACCAAGGTGATCAACGGGATTGGTGGACGCCAATCTCATCAACCGTGTTGAAGAAGGGTGCATCTGATCCGCTGGTCAATCAACTCAGGCACTTTGTTGAAGTTGCTCGGCACGAAGCAGATCCGATTGTGTCCGGATGGGAAGGTTTCAGAACACTTCAAGTCATTGAAGCTATACAGAATTCCTGCAGAATGGGCGAGAAGGTCAGGATAAAAAGCCTGCAAAATACGCCAAATGCAAATGTATCTGTAATATAAAATATCTGATATTTTGTAAAAAATCTTGCAAAATGTCCAAAATAGGTCAAAACTCTGAATCGCAAAAAAGAAGCTTCATGATGTCTCAGGGAGGAGCAAAGTGATTACCAAACTTACCCGTAGGGCTGCAGTATCAGCCCTGGTCGCAACCGGTGTTCTGTTTAGCGCAACAAGTGGTGCGCTGGCGGAAGACAAAGTGCAACTTCGCCTCGCAACATCAGGATCGGAGACCGACCAGCGCTCGGTCGCCATGGCAGATATCTTCGCGCCAATGGTTGCCGAATTCGCAAATTATGAGCCCAGCTATAACGGCACAATCTTTGCACAGGGCACCGAACTTGACGCCATCAGCCGGGGCAACCTGGAAATGTCGATTACCTCGGCGCAGGAACTCGCGCAGTTCTTCCCCGAGTTTTCGATCTTTACTGCTGGCTATGTCCACCAGGACGCCGCGCATCAGGTGGCTGTCTTTACCGATCCCTTGATGGATGCGTTCAAGCAAAAGGCTGAGGAAGAGCTGGGTGTTAAACTCCTGTCGGTTATGTATCTGGGCCGACGTCAGGTGAACCTGCGCCAGCCCAAAGATGAACTGACTGTGACGACACCAGCGGACTTGGACGGCGTGAATCTTCGGATGCCGGGCACAGACGCATGGCAATTTCTAGGCAAGGCTCTGGGTGCAGCCCCGACGCCAATGGCCTTCTCAGAGGTTTACACCGCTCTATCGACAGGTGCGGTTGACGGTCAGGACAACCCACTGCCGACCGTGGTGGACGCCAAGTTCTATGAAGTGACCAATCAGATCGTTCTAACGTCGCATCTGGTGGACCTTAACTATATCGCCATTGGCAAGGGTGTCTGGGACGGGCTGACACCGGAACAGCAGGCTAAAGTTCAGGAAGCCGCAGACGCAGCTGCGGAATCTGGTCGCCAAAAGCAGCTTCAGAAAGAAGAGGACCTTGTCAGCTTCCTGAAAGAGCAAGGGATGGAGATCTACGAACCTGATCTCGCTGCGTTCCGCAATCAGGTACAGTCCATGTATCTGGACAGCGAATTCGCTGGCTCTTGGCCCGAGGGGGTTCTGGATCGGATTAACGCTCTGGGCAACTAAGTCCAGCAAGACAAGAGAGGGAGAACCGCAATGAAGGCCTTTATCAAGGGGTTCTCCCGACTGACCGAAGCGATTGCCGGCGGGATGCTGGCGGCAATCTTCCTGATCTTCCTTCTGCAAATTCTCTTGCGGTATTTTTTTACACCCGCCGGTTGGACGCTAGAATTGATCGGCATTCTTTGGGTCTGGGTGATCTTCTTCAGCTGCGCCTTTATCGTGCGCGAACGGGATCATGTGAAGTTCGACATCATCTATCTTTCGGTGCCGACGCGCGTTCGCCAGATCTTTGCAATGCTGGCGGCCGCAGCGATCGTGATCGGGATGCTCTATAGCTTCCTGCCGACCTGGGACTACATCGACTGGATGAAAATCCGCAAGACAGCGACTGTCCGCAATCCGTTCTCGGGCGAGAAGATACCGTTGCGCACTGTGTTTTCGATATATGCGGTATTCATGCTGGTCGTAGCAGCGCGATACGCGTGGTTATTCTTCGACGTTTTGCGCAATGGCCCTCCAAAAACAGAGTTGGAACTGGTCGTTGGGTACAACGTGGTTGACGATCATCCCCGTGTCGACGTCGTAGACGACGAGGAAGCAAATAAATGAGTATCGAACTTATTTCCTGCCTGCTCGCTCTTTTTCTTCTGGCGGGCATTGGGACACCTATTGGGTATTCCATCCTCTTAGCCTCATTGGTGTATTTAGGCACGGCCGGACTGGATGTCGCCCTAGCGGGCGAGAAGATCCTACAAGGCTTCTACAAAAGCACGATCCTGCTTGCCGTGCCTTTGTTCATTGTCGCCGCCAATATCATGAATGCGGGGTCGATCACTGACCGCCTGCTGAACTTCTGCGTTGCGGCGGTCGGGCGTTTCAAGGGTGGCCTCGGACACGTAAACGTAGTGGCATCTCTGATCTTTTCCGGCATGTCCGGCTCTGCTGTCGCGGATGCGGCGGGAATTGGTAAAATCATCATTGAGATGATGACCAAAGATGGCCGCTATAGCCGAGGCTATGCAGCCGCAATCACGGCGGCCTCGGCAACAATCGGCCCTATCATTCCGCCCTCAATCCCGATGGTATTGTACGCGCTTGTTTCCAAGGCCTCTATCGGTTCGTTATTTCTGGCCGGTATTCTGCCAGGCCTGATAATGGGCGTCGTCCTCATGGCGATGAACTATTATCTGGCAGGAAAGCGGAACTTTGCCTTGGAAGAACCTGTTCCGTTGCGCGAATTGCCCGCCAAAACCGCCAATGCGTTTCCTGCGCTGCTAATGCCCGCCATCCTGCTCTATGGCATCTACGGGGGTGTCACGACACCGACCGAGGCCGCGGCCGTGGCCGCACTCTATGCCCTGCTGCTGGCAGGGTTCTTCTATCGCGCCTTGTCGTTCCGTGGCCTTTATCAGGTCTTCGTTGACAGCGCCCGTTCTTCTGCAGCGGTTGGAGTTGTCATTGGTGGAGCGTTCATTTTGAACTTCATCGTGATTCAGGAGCAAATCCCACAGTCTATCTCGGCGCTGCTGGAAGGTTCGGATGTCAGTCCGATCGTCTTCTTGATCCTCGTCAACCTGCTGATCCTTGCCCTGGGGTGCGTTTTGGATGCGACAACGATCATTCTGGTGATTGTGCCCTTGTTCATCCCGACTTGCGAAGCGCTTGGTATTGATCTGGTGCATTTCGGTGTGCTGGTCGTCGTGAATTCGATGATCGGTCTGATCACGCCGCCCTACGGGATTCTGCTGTTCGTAATTAATGCTGTTTCGGATATTCCACTGCGTGAAATCATTTCCGAGATTTGGGCCTTCTTGGCGGTGTTGATTTTCGCCTTGGTGATCATGATGTTGATGCCCGATCTGGTTCTGTGGTTGCCGCGTATGTTTGGGTATCAGGGGTAATGTGTCTCTCGGTTTCGACAACGTCGATCCCCGGTGATCTGGCCGAAAAACTAAGTGCAATCGCTGATGCGGGCTTTAGCGGTGTCGAGTTGCATGAACCGGATTTGACCGCTTTTGACGGGCCACCATCGCGAATTCGGGACATTGCATCAGATCTCGGACTAAAGATTTGTCTGCTGCAACCCTTCCATAACCTTGAAGGCCAGGCCGACAGCGAGCGGGAACGTGCCTTTGATCGGCTTAAGCGCAAACTCGATCTGATGAGCGAGTTGGGAACGGATCTGCTGCTAATTGGCTCTGCATTCGAAGTGGACCCTGCTGCCACCGAGGATCAGGTGATCTCAGACCTCAGCGAAGCGACCGAGATTGCAAAAGGGATGGGGCTTCGCTTGGCCTATATGGGTTTGCCGTGGTCCGATCTCATTCGCTCGGACGAACAGGCGTTGCGCGTCGTCGAGGCGATTGACAGCCCTTACTTTGGACTGGCTTTAAACTCTTTCTTCTCGCTCGCTGACGGTTCCAAACCCGCCCGCCTTAGGGACATTCCCGGAGAGCGACTGTTCCATGTGCAACTGTCCGATGCGCCCCGGCTTGAGATGGATATTCGCAGACTCAAAAGGCACTTCGGGCTTCTACCTGGGCTTGGATCACTTAACCTAGCAGGCTTTGTGCGCGTGCTGGCCAGAGCAGGATACATAGGACCCTGGTCTATCGCCCGTGTGAACGAAGCGGCGGCACAGCCCGGTGCCCGAACACTGGCCCGGGACAGCTATAGGTCCCTGGTCAACCTTTTGGACGAGGTATCACGGACCGAGCCGAAAGCAGACTTTGGAACCCCAAACCTGCCAGAACGCGTTTATGCGTCCGGCTTCGAATTCGTAGAGTTTGCAGCCGATGAAACAAGCGGGGCACAACTGGCAGACTTGCTGTCAGCAATGTGTTTTCGAATGGAGCGAAAGCACGTCACCAAGTCTGTCGAATTGTGGCGGCAAGGCGCGATCAACATCGTTTTGAATACCGAAAAAGAAGGCTTTGCCCATTCGGCGTTTCTGGGCCATGGCCCATCAGTCTGTGACATGGGATTGCGTGTCAAAGATGCGGATCAGACGGTTCAACGTGCAACCGCGCTGGGCGCCCCGAATTTCTTACAACCGGTAGGAACAGGAGAGCTGGATATCCCTGCAATCCGTGGTGTTGGTGGCAACGTCGTTCATTTCATCGATGAGAAATCCGATCTGCATCGGGTATGGGATATCGAATTCGAACCGGTTGCCAAAACCAAAGCCATGCAACCCGCCGGATTGCGCCGTATCGACCATCTGGCACAGACAATGCGCCACGATGAAATGCAAAGCTGGCTGCTGTATTACATCTCGACCTTCGACATGGCAAAGTCGCCAATCGTGAACGTGGCCGACCCGTCGGGCGTCGTGCAAAGCCAGGCCATCGAAAGCCCCGAAGGCGAAGTGCGTCTGAACTTGAACGGGGCCGTCGGTCGCCGAACGCTGGCGGCATCGTTCCTTGAAGAAGGCTTTGGGGCAGGTGTTCAACATATCGCCTTCCAGTCCGACGATATTTTTGAAACCTCTGCTCAACTGCTTAAGTCTGGTTTCCCCAGCCTGACTATTCCAGAAAACTATTATGCTGATCTGCAGGCGACTTTTGGGGTGAGTGACGACCTGATCACCCAACTGCATGGGAGCAATATCCTCTATGATCGCGCGGGGGGAGCAGAGTATTTTCAGATCTATAGCCGTCCCGTTTTCAACGGCTTTTTCTTTGAAATCGTTGAACGCCGCGCTGGATATGCAGGTTTTGGCGCGCGCAACGCCCCTATTCGCCTCGCCGCGCAAAGGAAAACTCAGGCGGCGAAAGAGGTGCAAACGCCATGAGCGCACTGGATGAAAACATGACAAGTGATGAGCGCGCCGTTCGCCAATGGTGGCGCACCTCCATCATCGATATGAAGCCCGGGTACATCGCATTTCGTGGCAACGCCATAGAGGACCTGATCGGGAATGTATCCTTTCCGCAGATGATCTGGATGATGGTGCGAGGCGATCTGCCGGGCGATGCTCAGGCGCGCCTGTTTGAGGCCGCTCTGGTCGCCGGTGTGGATCACGGCCCGCAGGCTCCCTCGATTGCGGCTGCGCGCATGGCTGCTACTTGTGGAGTAGGTCTCAATAATGCGATGGCGACTGCAGTGAATATGCTGGGCGATGTACATGGCGGAGCAGGCGAGCAGTGCGCCGAGCTTTATTATGATATCGCCGATCGCATAGATGCCGGGGCATCGCTGAATGATGCTGTTCGGAATGGTCTGGACAGTTGGCGCGAGACTTACGGCAAGATCGTTTCAGGTTTCGGACACCGGTTTCACAAGCCCGTCGATCCGCGTGCACCCCGGCTGATGCAGCTCGTTCGTAATGCGGCAAATGAAGGCACCGTTTCAGGTCGCTTTGCAGACATCGGAGAAGGGGTTCAGGCCGAACTTGGTAGTCAACGGGGCGGTCGGCCGATTGCGATGAACATCGATGGCGCGACAGCCGTGATCTTTTGCGAACTTGGCTTTCCCGCGCCCCTGTCGCGGGGGCTGTTTTGCTTGTCCCGTTCGGTTGGAATACTTGCCCACGCCTGGGAACAGATGAACCAGGGCGGTCGGAACAAAGGCCCTATGCCCCCGAATTACTTACCCCTCTACGAAGACAGGAATGATGAGATGTGAGACATCGAAATCTTTCCGGTCCGGTTCTGTTGGCGTTGGTCGTGTAAACGATGTCGATCTAAAACCACATTCAAAAATTTCCAATGCCAAAGTCATGATCTGCGGCAACCTCGATCTTCTAGAAAACCGCACCAAGGCCGATCAATACGGCATCGCCAGAGCCTGCGCGCCTTGATGGCGCCAGGGTTCCGGCTGATTGGCCTGCCTATTCCGGTGATAATCACGGCGCAGACGCGTCTGATTTAACGATGCCTCTGTGGGGCCTCGCCAGTTTAGAGCGATTGGATTGCCATATAAGTCGCTGTAAAAAAATAATTAAACCCGCTCGGGAGCCCGTCCGGTGGTTTCACTTTAAGCCGAGCCGCTAAGAGTTGATATTTTAAAAAATATCAGATATTTTTTACTAAGTATGATGAAAATTAGATTCGCAGACGTATGGAGCTGTCGTTCATGGTGAAACCCGAAGAGGCCGGCTCATGCCCCTCTCTCTATTCCTTGGCGCATCTGACGCTGATCGGCTGCACGCCGCCCGAGCTAGTCTACATTGCTGCCCGGGCCGGTTACGATGCCGTCAGCCCGCGATTCATTCCGATGCATGTGCCCGGTGAGTTTACTCAATCCCCGATCGACAAGGCACAGGTGCAGGCCACCAAAACCGCTCTTTCCACGACGGGCTTGAAAGTTCTTGATGTCGAGCTTGCGCGCATCACCGAAGATGTCGACCCGCGCAGTTTTGAACCTTCTCTGGAAATAGGCGGAGAGCTTGGTGCAAAGCGCATGATCATGAGCGCGTGGACCAACACCCGCGATGATCGCGACTTCCTGATCGACGTCTATTCCGAGACCTGCGAACTGGCCGCGCCCTACGGGCTGACGGTCGATCTGGAGTTCCCCAGCTTTTCACGCCTGCGTACACTGGACGAGGCGCTGGATATTGTCCGCGCCTCCGATCAGCCGAATGGCGGTATTCTGGTCGATACGCTTTATCTGCACCTAAGCCGGGTGGATCTGGGAGAACTGCTGCACGTCCCTTCGGACCTGTTTCACTTTCTGCATATCTCTGACTGTCTACCAGGCATCGCGGATACGCGTGAGGGCATGATCCAACTGGCCCGCGATGCGCGGCTTTATCCCGGTGAAGGTTGGATTGATTTCACCGGCATCATCGAGCGGATGCCCCCTGTCGACTATTCCATTGAACTACCCAACCAAAGCCGCGTTGCCGAGTTGGGATACGAAGAGCACGCGCGTCGCTGTCTGAGCCACGCCAAGCGAACATTCGGTGAGGCGCGATCTCAGCGCCGCATGCCCAATGCAGCAATTCTAAAACACCAAGAGGATCATCATGGGCAAAGAGCTCACTGAAGACGACCGCCGACTGGCGGCTGATATGTTGGAACGTGCCCGCGCGGCCATGGCCAAAATCGAGGATTGGGAACAGGACAGGCTGGACCGTCTGTCTCAGGCCATAGCGTGGTACGCGGGGAACGAAAAAACCTTTACGCGATTGGCTCAGCAGGGGGTGGACGAAAGCGGCATTGGTGACCGCGAAGGACGCCCTGCAAAGCGGTTCAAAATACACATGGTACTGCGCGATGTCCTGCGCACCCCGTCGACTGGGATCGTCGAGGTTGATGAGGAAAAAGGCCTGGTGAAATACGCCAAGCCTGCGGGTGTGATCGCATCCCTGATCCCAATGACAAACCCGGCGATGACACCACCGGTGACAGGTGTTTCCGCCGCTAACGCCCGTAATGCGGTCATCTTCAGCCCGCATCCACGCACAGCAGTCACGACCTATGAAATCGTCGAGGTTATGCGCGCAGCCTGTCGAGCAGCAGGAGCCCCGGAAGACTTGTTCCAATCGATCCGCAAACCTTCGATCCCTCTTACCCAGCACCTGATGGAGATTTGTGATCTGACGCTGGCCACAGGTGGGAAGCCGATGGTCAAAGCGGCCTATAGTTCAGGGCGTCCGGCTTACGGTGTCGGCGCAGGCAATTCGTCTATAGTCATTGATGAAACTGCGGATCTGGATATCGCTGCCCAGAATACACGGATTTCAAAGACGTCTGACTTTGGGTCTGGTTGTTCGGCAGATGGCAACATTATCATTCAGCGCTCGGTTTACGATGATATGGTTAAGGCGCTTGAAGCCGAAGGTGGTTATCTTTGTTCTGACGTAGAGAAGGCCATGCTTGAAGCAGCCATGTGGGATGAGAAAGGAAACCGTACGTTCCCGACCATCGCCTGTCCGCCTCAGCAAACGGCCAAAGTCGCCGGTTTCCGGGTCCCAGAAGATCGCAAATTCCTGATGGTTGAAAATCAGGGGCAAATCGGGCCGCAGCATAAGTTCTCGAAGGAGAAACTGACCACGCTGATGGCGCTTTACCACTTTGACACTTTCGATGACGCGCTGGAAACGGTCAGCCAGATCTACAACACCGGAGGTAAGGGCCATTCTTGCGGGATTTATAGCCACAACGACGATCACATCGATCGGTTGGCGCGTCTGGCTCCGGTCAGCCGCATGATGGTTCGACAGCCTCAGTCCAAGGCCAACGCTGGTGCTTGGACCAATGGCATGCCTATGACCAGCAGCCTCGGCTGCGGCATCTGGGGCGGCAATATCACCAATGAAAACGTCACCATGAAACATATGATGAACTACACTTGGGTCAGTCGTCCTACGCCTGAGGATCGCCCTTCGGAGCCGGAGCTGTTCGGTGAGTTCTACGGACAGGAGGTCGCGTGATGGACGGAGCGAAACTGGAAGGCAAAACCGTTGCCGAACACATCGTTGACTTTCTCGAACGCCGTGAGGTCAAGCACGTATTCGGCCTGTGCGGCCACACGAATATCGCGGTTCTGGCTGCGCTGGCGGAAAGTCCCATCGATTTCGTCACCGTACGACACGAACAAATAGCTAGCCACGCGGCGGACGCTTATGCGCGCGTGACGGGCAAGGCCTCGGTGGTGCTGTCCCATCTCTCCCCGGGACTAACTAATTGCGCCACCGGGGTCGCCAATGCGGCGTTGGATTGTATCCCCATGGTCGTGATCGCGGGTGACATTCCTACACATTACTATGGCAAGCATCCGCATCAGGAGGTTAACCTGCACGCAGACGCCGCCCAGTGGGAGATCTATCGGCCTTTTGTCAAACGCGCCTGGCGGGTGGACCGCGCAGACCTGATGGCTGAGATACTGGAGAAGGCGTTCCATCTGGCCGAAAGTGGTCAGCCTGGACCGGTACTGGTCAATGTCCCCATGGATATCTTCTCAGAGGTGATCCCCGCGGACAGTTTCGACCGTATCCGCGACAACACGCGCGCGCTCAAGAAACCGTCGATTGACGACGAGACAGCGCGAGAGATTGTCGAAGCGTTGGTTAAAGCCGAAAACCCAGTCGCTTATGTCGGTGGTGGTATTCTTCTGGCACAGGCCAGCGAAGAGTTGCGAGAATTCGTTGAACATATGGGCCTACCAGTCGCGCATTCCCTGATGGGGAAAGGCGCGTTGCGGGACGACCATCCACTTGTGCTGGGAATGACTGGGTTTTGGGGCACCGAATTGGTCAACCAGTCCTGCCTGAACGCGGACTACATCTTTGCCGTGGGCACTCGGTTCAAAGAGGCTGATTGTTCAAGTTGGTACCCTGGCTACACGTTCAACATTCCCGGATCGAAGGTCATTCATATCGACATTGAGCCGCAGGAGATCGGTCGGAACTATCCCACCGAGATCGGCGTTGTTGCGGATGCCAAGGCCGCGTTGCGCGTCCTCAACCGGGTTGCCCGCAAAATGTATCCGGGCGGTTTCAAGCGCCCCGCTGTTGAACAAAAGATTGCTGATTTCCGGATGGGCTTCAAAGCGCGCAATGTGGAAATGGCCACTTCATCAGCGTTTCCGATGATGCCCGAGCGTATTCTGGCAGATACCCGCAAGGCTCTGCCCGAGGATGCAATCATCACAACGGATGTCGGATGGAACAAGAACGGTGTGGGGCAACAGTTCGACATTTTGACGCCCGGTTCAATCCTGACCCCGGGCGGGTTCGCGACGATGGGTTTTGGCCCTCCGGGCGCGATCGGCGCGAAGCTGGCAGCACCTGATCGTGTGGTGATCAGCCTGGTCGGCGATGGCGGTTTCGGTCAAAATCCGTCGATGCTCGCAACAGCAGTCGAACTTGATCTGGGTATCATCTGGCTGGTTATGAACAACAACGCCTTCGGCACCATCGCGGGCCTTCAGAAGGCGCATTACGGTTTGACCTATGGTACAACCTTCCCAGGGTCGGCCGAAGCGCCGGCCAACGGACCGGGTTATGCAGAAATTGCACGGGCCTACGGCGCTGAGGGGCACAGGCTGGGCGCTGCTGACGAGCTGTTGCCCGCATTGGAAGCGGCGATAGCCAGCGGCAAACCCACTGTTCTTGATGTCCCAATGATCAATAACCCGACACCAACGACCGGACATTGGAACATCTTGGACATATACTCACCAGACAAAGATGTATCCCACGTTGCGACGTGAAAAGCCTGTTCGAGGAATGCCTCACCGGGGGTGTGCCTCGAACAGGCCTGCAGTGGTTTCATTCTCGCAGAGGTGAGCGAAGAAATATCAAACAGCATCACCTGTAGCGGGCTACAAAAAGAGGAACACCGCCAAAGCGCCGGGGTCCTTCAGACATTGCGTGGCAACATTTGGCGTATGATGTTGAATGCGGAGTTGAGGGGCCGGGTTTAACTCCCGCTTTCCTCATCCCAAGGAATTCCGCTAGTGTCGGCACCGACCTGATATGAGTGATGCCGCCACATGATCGAAATCCGCGACCTGCAACTGCTCAGCGCTTTGGCGCGGCACCGGCATTTTGCAAAGGCAGCCGAGGAATGCGGGATTTCCCAGCCTGCGTTTTCAATGCGTATTCGCAACCTAGAGGATCGGTTGGGCGTGTCCATCGTCCGCCGCGCCAACCGGTTTCAGGGCCTGACCGAAGAGGGCGAGATGATCGTCCAGCGAGCGCGGCGCATTCTGGACGACACCAAGGCCTTGGAACAGCAGGTGCAGGCGGCAAAGGGGGAAATCACGGGGACTCTGATACTGGGCGTGATCCCGACCGCAATCGCCTTTACGGGCCGGTTGATCAAGCGTCTGCAGCAGGCGCATCCGCGCATCATCACTCGGATCGAAACGATGTCGGCTACGGCCATTCAACATCGGCTGGACGAAGGCAGTCTGGATGCGGGCATCACATATGGCGACAGTATCGGCACCGATTTGCGGCAGGTACAGTCGCTGTATGAAGAAACCTATGTCCTGTTGATCCCGTCTCATATGACAGACGAAACGGGGCCAATTCCCTGGGCGCGGGTCTCCGAATTCCCGGTCAGCCTGCTAGAACCGCAGATGCAGAACCGCCGCATATTGGACCGGATTTTCGCCGAACAGGGCCTGCATCCTCATGTGGTCGCGGAAACCAGCGGGTTCACTGCCTCAATGGTCATGGCGCGTGAGGGATTGGCGGCCACCGTGGTGCCACGCGTGTTGGTACGGGCGTTGGGGGATCTGAAGGGAACAAAGGTTCTGCCTTTGGTCGATCCGGTGGTCAGCAAACCTATCTGTCTGGCGACCCTGACACGCGATCCGGAACTGCCAACGGTTGGAGCGCTGCGCGCGGTGGTGACGTCTTTGCGGTGATAAGGTGTCGTTATCGTGCGATTGAAATATGCGATTTGACGATATGCTAGTCTGATGAGACACGGGGCCTGAATCGGAGGGCATCATGGCACCATTAGATACCAAGCCATCAGGCGCGCCAAAGGGCGTCTGGAAGTCAGGTAAAGGCAAGGGGCGGCACACGCCCAAAGGCCGTCAGTTCACGGATGAGGCGGCGGCCGAGATTGCGCGCTTGCTGGGGGATCGCCCCCGCCGTCGCGACCTTTTGATCGAATTTCTGCATCTGATTCAGGACGAACACGGCCATATCAGCGCTGACCACATTGCCGCGCTTGCAGTCGAGATGCGGATTGGTCAGGCCGAGATATATGAGACCGCCACCTTCTATGCCCATTTCGATGTGGTGAAAGAGGATGAAGCCCCGCCGCCCGCGCTGACCATCCGCGTCTGCGATTCCCTGTCCTGCGAAATGGCCGGTGCCCAGCAGTTGCAAAAGGCGTTGGAAGACGGTCTTGATCCTTCCAACGTCCGTGTCCTGCGTGCGCCTTGCATGGGTCGTTGCGATACTGCGCCGGTGCTGGAAATCGGGCATAACCATATCGACTATGCCACTCCTGAAAAGGTGCAGGCGGCGATTGCTGCGGATGATACCCACGCCCATTTGCCCGCCTATGAAACCTTTGCGGCATATGAAGCAAACGGCGGCTATGCCAAGCTGAAAGAGCTGCGCGAGAGCGGTGATTGGGAGAAAGTACAGGAAGACATCCTGTCCTCGGGCTTGCGCGGTCTGGGTGGAGCTGGCTTCCCGTCCGGCAAGAAATGGGGCTTCGTTCGCATGAACGAAGGCACCCGTTATCTGGCCGTGAATGGCGATGAAGGCGAGCCTGGCACGTTCAAAGATCGCTACTACCTTGAACGCACGCCGCATGTCTTCCTTGAAGGCATGCTGATAGCTGCCTGGGCGGTAGAGGCCGAGACCTGCTTTATCTACATGCGCGATGAATATCCGGCGGTGCAGGAAATTCTACGCCGCGAGATTGCCGCTCTGGAACAGGCTGGCCTGGTTGAAAAGGGATATATCGATCTGCGCCGGGGCGCCGGTGCCTATATATGCGGCGAAGAATCCGCGATGATCGAGTCGATCGAAGGCAAGAAAGGCCTGCCGCGTCACCGGCCTCCGTTTGTGGCGCAGGTTGGGGTCTTTAACCGTCCGACCTTGGTGCACAATGTCGAGACGCTCTATTGGGTGTCGAAAATCTGCCGCGAAGGGCCCCAAGTGCTGAACAGCACGGAAAAGAATGGGCGCACGGGTCTGCGCAGCTATTCGGTCTCGGGCCGGGTGGCGCAGCCGGGCGTCTATCTGTTGCCTGCGGGATCGACCATATTGGATGTGATTGAGGCCGCTGGTGGCATGGCCGAGGGTCACGTTTTCAAAGCCTATCAACCGGGCGGGCCGTCTTCGGGCCTGTTGCCTGCGTCAATCGACGACGTGCCGCTGGATTTCGACACGCTGCAACCTCTGGGTACGTTTATCGGGTCGGCCGCCGTGGTGGTGCTGTCCGATCAGGACACTGCCCGCGACGCGGCGCTGAATATGCTGCGGTTTTTCGAGGATGAAAGCTGTGGCCAATGCACGCCCTGCCGGGCGGGCTGCGAAAAGGCGGTTAAGCTGATGCAGGCTGACACGTGGGACCAGGATTTACTGGAAGACCTGTGTCAGGTCATGGGCGATGCCTCGATCTGCGGTCTGGGGCAGGCGGCCCCGAACCCGATCCGCCTGGTCATGAAACATTTCGCTGACGAAATCTGAGGGAGACAGAGCCATGCTTGATGCAAGCCCAACCAAGACCGTCACCTTCAACCTGAACGGAAATGACGTCACCGTGCCCGAAGGCTGGACCATCTGGGAAGCCGCCAAGGGGCAAGGGTTCACGATCCCGCACCTCTGCCACAAGCCCCAGCCGGGTTACAAACCCGACGGCAACTGCCGCGCCTGCATGGTCGAGGTCGAGGGCGAGCGCACGCTGGTCGCTTCGTGCATTCGCCCTGCGGCGGACGGCATGGTGGTGAAAACCGACAGCGACCGTGCCGAGAAATCGCGCGCAATGGTCATGGAATTGCTGGTCGCCGATCAGCCCGAGGTGGCCCACGACAAATCCAGCCATTTCTGGGACATGGCCGAACTGAACGATGTCAGCGACAGCCGGTTCCCGGCCAAAGAGCCTGGGAAAATCCCGTTGCTGGATGACAGCCATATCGCGATGCGGGTTAATCTGGATGCTTGCATCAACTGCAACCTCTGTGTCCGCGCCTGCCGGGATGTGCAGGTAAATGATGTGATCGGGATGGCCGGGCGTGGTCACACCGCGCAGGTGGTGTTCGATCAGAACGACCCGATGGGCGATTCTACTTGTGTGGCCTGTGGTGAATGCGTTCAGGCCTGTCCGACCGGTGCATTGATGCCAGCCACTGTTTTGGACGAAAAGCAGCAGGGCGACAGCAAGGATTATGATTCCGAGACCGAAAGCGTCTGCCCGTTCTGCGGCGTCGGCTGCAAGGTCTCGCTGAAGGTCAAGGACGGCAAGGTCAAGTATGTCGAAGGCATCAACGGCCCGGCCAACGAAGGCCGCTTGTGCGTGAAAGGCCGCTTTGGCTTTGACTACATCCACCACCCACACCGCCTGACCAAACCGCTGATCCGGCGAGAGGATGCGCCTGCGAAGGGGCTGAATGTCGATCCGTCGAATCTGTCGACCCATTTCCGCGAAGCGAGCTGGGAAGAGGCGATGGATCTGGCCGCCGCCAGGCTGAAAGCCCTGCGCGACGAAGACCCGCGCAATGTTGCGGGCTTTGGTTCGGCCAAATGCACCAACGAAGAGGCCTATCTGTTCCAGAAATTCATCCGTCAGGGTTTCAAGCACAACAATGTCGATCACTGCACAAGGCTGTGCCATGCATCGTCCGTGGCGGCGCTGATCGAGAATGTCGGCTCGGGCGCGGTGACCGCGACGTTTAACGAGATCGAAAACGCGGATGTGGCGATCATCATCGGGGCTAACCCGATCGAAAACCATCCCGTTGCGGCGACCTATTTCAAGCAGTTCACCAAACGTGGTGGCAAGCTGATCGTGATGGACCCGCGCGGCGTCGGCATGCGCAAATTCGCGGACGAAATGCTGCAATTCCGTCCGGGTGCTGATGTCTCGATGCTGAATGCGATCATGAATGTGATCGTCGAAGAAGAGCTTTATGACAGCCAGTACATCCACCGCTGGACCGAAAACTGGGAAGCCGAAAAAGAGCACCTGCGCGCCTTCACCCCCGAAGCGATGGCGCCGATCTGCGGTATCGAACCTGATCAGCTGCGCCGCGTGGCGCGCATCTTTGCACAGGCCAAGGCCGGGCTTATTTTCTGGGGTATGGGTGTCAGTCAGCATATCCACGGCACCGACAATTCGCGCTGCCTGATCTCGCTGGCGTTGATGACCGGCAACGTTGGTAAACCAGGCGCGGGCCTGCACCCGCTGCGCGGTCAGAACAATGTGCAGGGCGCGTCGGACGCGGGCCTGATCCCGATGTTCCTGCCCGATTACAAAACGGTGACCGATGACAACATCCGGGCAAGGTTCACCTCGGTCTGGGGATCTGAGGATTTCTCGAACGAAAAAGGCCTGACCGTCACTGAAATCATCGATCAAGCATATGCGGGCAATATCAAGGGCATGTATATTCAGGGTGAAAACCCAGCCATGTCCGACCCCGATGTAGGCCATGCGCGGGACGCGCTGGCCAAGCTGGAGTTGATGATTGTGCAGGACATCTTCCTGACCGAAACGGCGAACTACGCCGACATCATCCTGCCTGCCTCGGCGCTGTATGAAAAGAACGGCACCGTGTCGAACACCAACCGTCAGGTACAACGAGTGCGTCCGGCTGTGGCGCCTCCGGGCGAGGCGCGCGAGGATTGGAAAATCACCGTCGAACTTGCGCAGCGCATTGGTCTGAACTGGTCTTATTCGGATGTGTCCGAAGTGTTTGCCGAGATGAAGCTGACGATGGAGTCTCTCGACAACATCACCTGGGAGCGGCTGGAGACCGAAACAATCACCTACCCGTCGCTGTCTGAGACCGATCCGGGCCAAGCGATTGTGTTTGGTGATGGCTTCCCTCGTGCCGATGGGCGGGCCAAGTTCACTCCTGCCAGTGTGATCCAGCCGGATGAAGCGCCGGATGAGGAGTATCCGATGATAGCCACCACGGGTCGTCAGCTTGAACATTGGCACACAGGGTCAATGACCCGCCGGGCCACGGTGCTGGATGCGGTTGAACCAGAGGCCAACTGTTCGATGAACCCACGTCAGCTAAAGCTGATGGGAATCGAACCGGGCGAGACCATTCGCCTGACCACCCGTCGCGGCTCGATCGAGATCATGGTGCGTGCCGACCGGGCGATTGCAGAGGACATGGTGTTCATCCCCTTTGCCTATGTTGAGGCGGCGGCGAATATCCTGACCAACTCGGCCATCGACCCTTATGGTAAAATCCCTGAGTTCAAATTCTCGGCCATTCGCGTAGAAAAGATCGAAGACGCAATCGCGGCTGAGTAAGAGTGTCGGAGTAGAATTTTTGAGGGCGGCCTTGCGAGGTCGCCCTTTTAGGTTTCCGCGACGTCAACGCGGAAATAGGCATTTCCCACTCAGCTTTGCGCCATTTGCGCCATATTTCTCTGGTTTCAGCAATTTTGAGCCTAAGAAAACGCCACCAAAGCGCCCATTTTGCGGTCGTTAGGTTAGGTCTTGATTGGGTTTGGAAACGAAATTGGGGAACCGATTGCGCAGGGCCCGAACCTGTGGGCAGTCGGGCCTAGGCGCCGAAGCCGAAATAGATGGTAGTAGTGCGATCAGAGCAACAAGGGCTGAATGAAACCGCAAGACGTGTATAACGATTTGAAACAGGCTAAGCTTTCGTTTGTCGTATTGCCGGGTATGTCGGTTGATGCGATCCTGAGCGAAGTCCTTAGTTTTTTCCTGTCCAGAAACTTCCTGATGTTTCTGCCTGCTTTGATGCTGCTGCTCATTGGTGCGACGCCGTCATTGTTTGCTGAACCGCTAAACGGGCTGGGGCGCACGATCTATTGGATGTGCGGATTGCTGGGGTATATGGGCTCGGTGGTGCTGATGTTGCTTTTTGAAGCATTCTGCAGCCGATATCTGGGCATCAAACGGTTTTTCACCCCGCTGACATGTTTTCCCATTGCGTATGGGGCGATGCAGTTTGCCCAATTCGCAACGACAATGGTTTTCAGTACATTTCTGTCTTTCAGCTTTGAAAACTCGCCGCTTTTGCTGCCTCAGTACTTTCTCGTCGTTGGAATTGAAGTGATCGTAATCGTTTGGGTTTTTCCACCTTATCTGGCCCGCCTGCGCGCCAGCGATCCGCAACCCGAGGACGAGCCGGATAGCAGAGTGGAATCCCGTGTTCCTGTGGCCAATGGTTTAGTGTCCGCCAATGGGCAAAATTTTTTGGCCAAGGACATTTTGTTCGTTCAGGCTCAGCAGCACTATGTCACCCTGCGTGTAGATGAAAAAGAAGTGCTGGTGCGTTCAACGTTCAAAGGCATCCTATCGCAAATGCCAGAATGCTATGGCCTACAGGTGCATCGGTCCTTTTGGGTTGCCAATCGGTGTGTGGATATTGCTCAAAGCCTGAATGAAGTCGGGTATCTGGTTCTGGGCTGCGGCAAAAAGATCGCTATCGCCCGTAGTCGGCACGGCGCCGTGCGTGATTGGCTGTCCGAGATGGCGTCAGCGGAAAGCCCGGCAACAGTCAAAGCTTCACCACAACAAACCTGACATCGTTCGGCAGAAACATCCGGCTTATCGGTTCGTTTAGATAATCCACCTTCCCATCGCTACTGGGTACAGAATACGCAGTGGATGGGAAGGTGGGCAGTTCAATATTCTTAGTAATGAAAAGATTTGAATTTTGATCTTTTGCTTTCCCCGATTTTGAGTTTTTCCCCCTCTATAATCAGGTCGTACTGGTCAACACGTCACTCGATAAAGGCGCCTCAAAACCAGGCGCTGCCTTCTTTTCCTGCATAGGCACGGACCTGGCAATGAAATTGGTACGAAACGTCAAAAATTCGAAACGAACGGCAATGAAAATTCGTGTCGCACGAAATGAATAGAGCGACTTGTGCATTCGCTGTCATGTTAAGAAGTTGATAGTAAAGGGGTTAATGAAACTCCCTGCCTTCCTGTGATTTGGCCCGAAACTGTTGTCACAGATGCAGAGTTCCGCGCAGGATTAGTAGTCGCGCTCGAAAAAGACACCCAATCCCGTTTCCCCTCGCCCGTCAACGGTTCCGCGCATGGTGATATTATCGGTGACGTCCAGATTGAGGTTCACTTCGGTATTTCCTTCGGTGTTCACGTTAAAGTCGGTATAGAGATTGTCACCCAGATACGCCCCGGCGCCCAAAATTCCGCCGCTTGACGTTGCTCCGATATCGACTGTGTCGACACCGGTCGACTCCCTCAGACCCTTGGTCGCATCCCCTCCTGCACCGCTGAGCTGCGCCAGCGAAGCCGCCATCTGGGCAATGACAAAGGGGGACAGCTCAGAGAAACGGTTGCCAAACAACAGCATGGCCAGCGCCTCTTCTGCTGGCCGTTCCGGATCCGAGAACACGTTGACTTCGGGGGCGTCCAGCGGCCCGGCGATTTCGATTGTAGCGGTCCCGTCCGAGGTGCTGTTTGAGGATTCAAATTCGATATAGGGTGTCAAGTCGCCTTGTAGGGTTACGATCCCTTTTGTCAGGGCCAGCCTGCGGCCCAGAATGTCGAAATTGCCTCGGATTAGAGCGATCTGGCCCGAAGGAATGATCGAGGTTGTTGTACCGCCTATGTACAGCTGTCCGCCGAGTTCGGCATTCACGCCTCGACCTCGGACAAACACGGCCTTGGGGGCGAGCAGAGCGATGTCCAGCGCAATACGGGAATCGCTTTGGGTGGCATCGTCCTGTTTTACCAAACGAGCACGTTCCCGAGTCCTATAGCTGGCCGCGTTTTCGTTGATATGTTCGATCTCTGGTATGGGTGCAGCGCCGACCGCACCCGAGGCGGCGGCGAGGTTAATATTGGTTTCCTCGAATGTAATTTGCCCGACTATTGTGCTGTTGCCCGCCAAAGCTCCGGTCATTGCGATTTGCCCGTTCAGGATCGTCTCGTACAAAAGCTGATCCGTCAGCACGAGACGATTGAGCGTGGTCGTAATTTGCGCATTGAACGGAGGCGTCAGGTCAATCGGGCCCGCGACGGTGAAATTGCCCCCGGCGCGGGTTCCACCATTTAGGGAGATGTTGGCGCGGTTGTTGGCCAACTCGACCGCGCCGCTGATGCCGGTAATGGTCTGACCGGCTCCCGGTATCGCCAACGAGGTTCCAGAGGTCGTGATCGACCCGCTGAGCGCCTCAAGCGAGGGTTGGCCATTCAAGCTAAGGTCGTACCGCGCAGTCCCGTCGATTTGGTTGGGGGTGATGAACAGGTTTGCGATACCGATATTAACCCCGCCTTGCGCATTCAGATCGGCGTTTCCTGTGGTTTCATCGAACGTGCCCGAGATTTCGCCGGTGATCTGTGCCGGACCCTGCGCCGAAGAGTTGATGGTCCAGACGCCTGCCTTGCGCTTTGCGGTCCCATTGGCGGTGATTGTACCTGGAAAGTCTGGGGCGAAACGCTCGACCTTGTTTAGCTCGGCGTCAAAGTCCAAGTCTGCCGATCCGTCAGAGCCGACAGACCCCGTCAGCGACGCGTATGAACTGTCTGGCCCACGCAAGCTGACTCTTCCTTCAAGGCCTGAAGCTGTTGGCGCGGCGTTGCCTTCCAATGTGAGTGGTCCTGACAACGTCTTGGAAATCCGCGCAAGATCGTCCAGCTTTACCGAATAGCTCAGCCCGCCGGTCTCTTTGCTGACCTGACCCGAAGCGTCTGCGGTCAAGGCGGTGCCCCGCAGTTTGAAGTTTTGGACATTCAGACCCTGATCACTGTTCTCGGCATCGACACGCAGCGTCGTTCGACCTTCGATCAGTTTGTCGACGAGACTGATCCCAATCTGGACGTCCTGCGCATCGACATCGCCGGCTATGTCGAAGGTCTGGCTGGACAAAGCTCCGTTGCCATTGATATCCGCGGTAACCGACCCGGCAAGATCCCGGCCCGCGAGGTCCGAAAATAGCGAAAGATCAGGGACAGTCACCTGTGCCTGACCATCAAGAACTAGATTGCCGGTTGGGTCATTGATCGACGCGCTCACCTGTGCTGTCAGGGCCCGTCCGTTGATGGTGGCTTTGCGTATGTCGATAAGGTCTCCCGTTTTCGCACCATCCCAGGTGATCACTGTCTTGCCTGCCAGCAGAGGGTCGACGTCGGACATACCTGTCTGCAGATCCTGCGCGGTAATGCTGGCCGTGCCATCAAAATCTTGCGTTTGCAGGGTGCCTTTGCCGTCCATCTGAGCGCTGAGTGACCCGCCCAGCTGTCGCTGGGCCAGCCCGGAAAAGACCGAGAGGTCAGGCGCGCTAAGGCTGGCTTGACCATCGATCGTCAGATTGCCGTCGGGGGTTGTCACTTCGCCACTGGCCTGCGCCTGTGCGGCCTGACCGTCCAGATTAAACTCGCGGATGGAAATGCCATCCCCTCCACGGCTGGCGTCCAGCGTGATGGTGGTTTGGCCTGCGATCACGGGGTCGATATCGTCGCGACCGGTCGACAGGTTGTTGCCCTGAACTACCACTTTGCCGTCAAAGCTGCCCTCAAGCGGAGAGCCCTTGCCCTGAACCTCTGCCGACGCCGACCCTGCCAGTTCCAACTGGGCAAGGCCAGAGAACCGGGACAGTTCGGTAGCGTCCAGCGTTGCTTTGCCATCAACAGCCAATCCGCTGGTTAATCCGCTAATCAGCGTGTCCAGCGCCAGAGTGTAATCCGACCCGACCAGTTCGAAACCGGACAATGTCAGCGACTGGTCATCGCCATACTCAAATTGCCCGTCCAGCGTGATGCGGTCTCCGACGGCTGTGTTCAGGTTCGGATCGGTCAGATCTATGCCAGTGACGCTGGCCTGCAGATCGCCGTTCACCGTAAATCCAAGGGTCTGATCGAGCACGCCTTGCGCGATAATTTGCATGCTCTCAAGTTCGGCCTGGGGGGATTTGAACTTATCTGCTGTCAGGCTAAGATCCCAGAGATTGCCGTTCTTCTGATCAAACAAGGTCGAGATCTGCGCGGACTTGATCGTTTTGTCACCACCGCCAACCGGAAGCGTGACCGCCTGTCCCTGCGGCGGGGTAATGCGTCCCTGCAAGGCGGCAAACTGCAATGTGCCACCTTCGGCAAGGGCCAACTTCCCCTCAAGGTTCAGGGCCTGCGTTGCAAGCTGAAGATCGGACAGGTCCAGCGCCCTTTCGGGCAGGGTCTGACCTTGCACGAACAGCCGCGAGTCCGCCCCGAAAAACGGGTCGATGGCAGGGCCGACGAAAGGAGTCAGGTCTCCGTTCAGATCGGCGGTAAATGCTATGCCTTCCGCAGTGTCGTCAGGCGCCGAACCAAGCCGAACCTGCCCGGCCAGACGCTGCTGCCCGTCACTGCTCAGCCCGATATCGGCGGTGAAATCCGTCAGCGGTCCGGCGCCTTTTGCCGTCAGCTCGATCGTTGGGCTGTCGGGAATGTTCAAAGCGGTCGAAATAAGCCCGCCGGATGCCTCGGCCACGTTCAAGTCCAGATTGATCTCGCTTGTCGAGTTGTCGAACCCGGCGGTCAGTGTGATCTCATCTCCGGCACGATCCAACCGCACCACGTCGAGATTGGTGTCCAGCGTTCCATCAGCAAGCGACAGATTGCCGGTGACGGATAAGTCGGCGGCCACCCCAATCAGCGGCTGCCCCAGCGACAGCTGATCCACGCGGATTTCGCCGATTTCAACTGCGACAGGCAGCTCGGGCAGCTGGAATGTCTGGGTTTCCGCAGAAGGAGGAGGGGCATCTTTGGTTGTGGTGCCCGGCGCGCGGGCTACGTCGATCTCTTGCGCTGTCAGCGCATTGACCGAGAACCGCCCCCGTATCAGGGCCAGTCTGTTCCAATCCAGTTCGGCATCTTTGATGGTCAGCCAGACGCCCTCATCATCCGATACCGTGATCTCTGCGATTGTGGCCCGTGCGCTGAGGGCGCCTTGCAAGCCTTTGACGGTTACGTTCTGATCATCACCGGACAGGGTATCCTGCAGAAACTGCTCTAGCATACTGCCGCCTTCGTCCTGCGCCAGAACGGGGTACGGCACCCACAGCAGAACCGCCGCAACAACTGGATATGAGAAACGATGTGTCAAAATGCCTGACCAATTCCGATGTAAAACTGCAGACCATCTCCGGTGTCGCCCTGAACGGGAAGGGCCAGATCCAGACGCAGGGGGCCAAAGCCGCCAAGGTCGTATCTGATCCCAAGCCCAGCGCCGGAATGGCTCTCAGCGGCGCTGCTGACAAAAGAGGACGTGTCTACAACACCATAATCATAAAACCCGACCAGCGATATTGTCTCGGTGATCTTGCCGCGAACCTCGCCGGACAGCCCGAGGAAAGACTTGCCGCCAGCAACCTCATTGCCAACAGGGATGCCGAGGCTTTCATAGGGCTGACCGCGCACAGTGCCCGCACCGCCCGAAAAGAACAGGAAATCGGGTGTGACCCCGTCCAAGGCGGGTCCTACAATTGACCCAATCTGGACCCGTCCTGCCAGCACGAGACGACCTTGCGTCCGCAGACTGGTATAGGCACGCGCGTCCGCAAACATCCTGAGGCCTGTTTCTGTGTCGGACAGGCCGACAAATGGCATCACACGGGCATCCAGGTAATAGCCATTGGTGGCGCTGACCTTGCTGTCCCTTTCATCCCATTCTGATCGGAACGGCATGATAAAATAGCGGAACTTACGCCCGTCGCCATAGGCGTCATCTGCATCCGACCACTGAAACCCGGCGGATGCTTCGGCGTATAGGCGGTCTGAAAATGTGCGTCTTGCACCATAGGCCAGAGACGTCACCGTCACGTTGTAATTGTCGGTGTTGCGACGTTCCAGAAGGGCGCTCCAGAACGTGCTGTCATCGGGGCCCAGCCGGTCGGGCTGATCCAGCCGCAGCCCGATGCGCCCGTCCAGATCCTCGGCCCCGCCAATATTGCGCAACGATGCCTCAAACCGCAGGCGTTGGGCGCGGCGGAACACGTTGCGATGCGTCCAGGTCGTCGACAGCTCCATCCCGTCGCGCGAGGCCACTTCCAAACCGAAGGTCAGGCGGCGTTTGGGCATGTCTTCAAGATAGACATCGAAATCCAGGGAGCCATCAGGGTTGGGAGTGTCGTGCTCTTCGATCGAGACAATATTAAACGTGCCGGTGCGGCGTAGCCGGGTTCCGACCTTTTGCACCTGCTGGGGGGAATACACCTCTCCGGTTGGGAAGCCGGCGATTTGTTCGACGGACCTGTGGCGAACATCGCTGTCGCCCTTGATGTACATTTTTCCAAAGCTCAGACGCGGTCCCGGGGCGAGGTCAATGCGGGAATCCAGCTTTGCCTGGGCGTGGCGGGCAATGACTTTCTGGCCGCTGACCTCGGCCTTGGCATGACCAGCGTCACGCCATCCCTGCACGCCTGCTGACGCGGCTTGCTGAATGGCGCCGGTGGTGGCCAGTTTGCCCGGCGCATAGTCTTCGGGAAGAACCGTTTCGGTCGCGATCGGCCGGACCACCGCCTGGCCAAATGTGAAGGCCGGGCCGGTTTTAACAGCAATCACGATTTTGTTGATCTGATTGGGCACGTTGAGTGAACTGAGTTCCGCCGCCTCTTTCCCGTCCAGTTTAATGCTGACGACGGGACTGAAATAGCCTTCGTCATAAAGGATCTGAACAATGGTGGTATAGTCCGACAGGGCCGCTGACAAAAGTTCAAGCGGCGTGTCCAGCCCGCGGGATTCTGCGGTTGTCACCGATGCGGTATCTTCGATCCGTTCAACCAGTGCTTTCGGAGCGCCCGGTGCCGTGAGGACGGTTTCCAATGCGGCCAGCGATGTGGGCAATGTGGCGACGACTATTCCGAACAGACAATTTCTCACAAAGCTGCATTGTCTTATTCGCTGCATCTATTGGCTCCAGCTGCCCCAACTAGAAATTAATTTCGGCGCCTTTTCGGATGTGGCGGCCCCTTAAGGATAGTTAGAACATCTGTAATCGTGTAGGGGAAGCGTTTATCGTTTGGCCAAGAAAATTAGCGGAACAAGTGATGGCTCAGTGCCAGTTCAAAGGCCAGCATTGCGGAACCAGCGAATGATCGCCGCGCGATCTTCCGGTTCCATATAGGTGACATTTGCGGGTGGCATGGCGTGGCTGACACCGGCCTGCAGGTAAATCTGTTTCGCATTGCGGGCTATGTCACCTTGGGTTTCCAGAAGAATGCCCTTTGGCGCCCACAGGATGCCGTCCCAAACCGGTTCGCGCGCATGGCACATGGAACAGCGCCCCAGAACGACATCATGTGCCTGTTCGAACCCGTCTGCTGCTGCGTATTTCTGTTCAAATGCGGTGAGCGGCTGCGCCTCGGCCTCCTCCAGAGGTTTGTACATAGGCGCCGTGGACAGCCACATGATGGCGATGAATAGCAGAGCGGTCACCAGCCAGGTCCAGGTCGGATCACCGGCGCGGGCGTGGCGTGTATTGAAGTAGTGACGGATTGTGACACCCATCAGAAATACCAGCGCCGCAATGATCCAGTTGTATTGGGTGGCAAAGGCCAGCGGGTAGTGGTTCGAAAGCATCAGGAAAACCACAGGCAAGGTCAGATAGTTGTTATGAGTCGAACGCAACTTGGCGATCTTGCCGTATTTCGGGTCCGGGGTTCGGCCATTCTTAAGGTCGTCTACGACGATGCGCTGGTTCGGCATGATGATGAAGAATACATTCGCTGTCATGATCGTGGCGGTGAATGCGCCCAGATGCAGCATCATCGCGCGCCCGGTGAATATCTGGTTGTACCCCCAGCCCATCACCACCAGCAGGACAAACAGCAGCACCATCAGTAATGTTGGGCGCTCACCCAGACCGGATTTGCATAGGAAGTCGTAGATAAGCCAGCCCATAGTCAACGAGGCAGCCGAGATCAGAATGCCCTGCCACAGCGCCAGATCGGCCTTTTGGGCATCAATCAGATAAAGCTCTCCACCAACCCAGTAGACGATCATCAACAGCGCAGCTCCGCTAAGCCAGGTGGCATAGCTTTCCCATTTGAACCAGGTCAGATGATCCGGCATCCGCTCGGGTGCGACGAGGTATTTCTGAATATGGTAAAAGCCGCCGCCATGTACCTGCCATTCTTCCCCGTCGGCGGGGCCGGGGATATCCCGATTCAGGCCAAGGTCCAGAGCGATGAAGTAAAAGGATGATCCGATCCAGGCGATAGCAGTGATTACGTGCAGCCAGCGCACAGCAAATGCCATCCAATCCCAGAACACGGCGAATTCAAACATGAGAGTTCTCTCCAGTAGGTTATAGTCACCCTAGGCAAACTGGCTTTTCTTCGGTATTCCCGTATATTGTCAAACTGTATCAAAAAAAACGATAAGATGTCCTATCTCGACAATATTCGCACCTTCGTTCGTGTCTATGATCTGGGCAGCATGTCTGCTGCCGGGAGGGATTTGCGTGTTTCACCGGCGGTGACTTCGGCGCGAATATCACAGCTTGAGGATCATTTGGGCGTGCGTCTGTTTCAGCGGACTACACGTAACCTCAGCCCGACCGAGCAGGGACGTGCGTTTTACCCCGGAGCGGTTGCGGTCCTGGATGCTGTAGATGAAGCCGAGGCGCAGGTTGTTCACCTGACCGAAGCTCCCCGCGGGTCACTATTCGTAGCCGCGCCTTTGGGCGTCGGGCGCAGGTTATTAGCCCCACATGTGCCGGATTTTCTCTCGGAATACCCCGAAATTGATGTGCGATTGCGCCTGACCGACAGGTCAGTGGACCTGACGACCGAAGGATTGGATCTGGCCTTTTTCATTGGTCAGCCCGAGGACAGCACCCTGCGTATTCGCAAGATCGCGGATTGCGCGCGGGTTCTGTGTGCCGCACCGGACTATGTAAAACGTAGGGGGATGCCGCAAAACGGAGCCGATCTTGTGTCCGACAAGCACGAGTGTCTTAACCTGCGGTATCCCGGTGCTGCAGAGTTTCAGTGGATGCTGGAAACTCCAGACGGGCCAAGACGTTATGCCGTGTCGGGCCGGTTTGAATGCGATGACGGAGATGTTTTGACCGATTGGGCGTTGTCAGGGCAGGGGATCGCGATGAAACCTGTGTTTGAGGCAGCGGAACATCTCAAGGCAGGACGTCTGGTGGTGGTTGCGAAGGAGACACCTCCTGTCTCTGTTCAGATGGCGTGTCTCTATACCCATCGACGTCACCAGGATCCCAAGGCGCGTTTGTTCATGGATTTCATGATCGCGCGAATTGGCAAGGTTGTTCAAAACTCGGACATCAACGGTTAGCAAAGGCTCCCGGCCGCGCGTAGCTTTTCTCGAAGGGCTGTAACCGTCACTATCCGCGCCGCGCCCAACGGGTGCGGCGCCCGGCTCAACAGGAGGAGGCCCGGCAGGGGCGATAGACGGGCGGAAGGTTCGCCCGGTCAGTTAGCTGCCACGATACGTGGAGTAGCTGTATGGCGAAAGCAAGAGCGGCACATGATAGTGGGCGTCTGCTTCAGACATACCAAACCTGATTGGAATCTCATCCAGGAACAGCGGTTCGTCATCCGCCTGGCCAGAGGCGCGCAGATAGTCACCCGCGCTGAAAACAAGCTCGTATTCCCCGGTTTCAAAGTTTGCTTGCGGTAGTATTGGGCTGTCTGTTCGCCCGTCTGCATTGGTCAGCATCTCAGCCAGTTTGTGGCGTCCGTCCTGGGTAATCGCGTACAGAGCAATTTTCAGCCCCTCTGCAGGACAGCCTTTGGCGGTGTCCAGAACATGGGTTGTCAGGTATCCTGCCACGCGTTTCTCCTCATATTCCAATCACCGCAACGAGTGGCTGTTGAAAACCGCAAACTGCAATCGAGTATTGTTTGACGCAGTCTGGGGCGAAACCCGAGACTTTGGGAATGCCGAAAGAAAAGGAAACAGCGTTCGGATTGATTTGATAATACTGCTTCCAATTCTGCGGTAAAGCGTAGGTAGTGTAACACAACTGAGACGGAACATTCATGCAGCCCCCTCGCTATCCCCGTGACATGATCGGATACGGAGCCAACCCGCCAAACGCCCAGTGGCCTGGCGGAGCAAATCTGGCCGTTCAGATTGTGCTGAACTACGAAGAGGGTGGCGAGAACTGCGTGCTTCACGGTGATGCCGCGTCTGAGGCCTTTCTGTCCGAGATTGTCGGCGCAGCGCAATGGCCAGACCAGCGTCATTGGAACATGGAATCGATCTATGAATACGGGTCGCGGGCAGGGTTCTGGCGTCTGCACCGCTTGATGCAGGACTTGCCCATAACCGTTTACGGTGTTGCTTCGGCGCTGGCACGGTCGCCCGATCAGGTTGCCGCCATGAAAGACGCAGGTTGGGAGATCGCAAGTCACGGCCTGAAATGGGTCGAACATAAGGATATGTCTGAAGCGGAAGAGCGCGCTCAAATAGAAGAGGCCATCCGCCTGCATACCGAGGTCGTGGGGGAACGTCCCTATGGTTGGTATACCGGCCGGTGTTCCGAGAACACCGTGCGTCTGGTGGCAGAAGAGGGGGGCTTTGCCTATGTGGCGGACACCTATGCGGATGATCTGCCCTATTGGATGCAGGTCTCTGGCCGGGACCAGTTGATCGTACCATATACGCTCGATTGTAACGATATGCGCTTTGCAACGCCGCAAGGTTTCAATTCGGGCGATCAGTTCTATTCCTATCTCAAAGACAGTTTCGACGCGCTTTATTCCGAGGGTGAAGCCGGTGCGCCCAAGATGTTGTCGATCGGTCTGCATTGCCGCCTGATCGGTCGTCCAGGTCGGGTCATGGCGCTGAAACGGTTTCTGGATTATGCGCGTGGGCACTCGGATGTCTGGTTCGCGACCCGTCTGGAGATCGCCCAGCATTGGGCAGCGCAGCACCCGCCTGTATCAGGTCCAAAGCCGTCAGAAATGGCGCGGGACGCTTTCGTAGCCGCTTATGGCGGGATCTTTGAACATTCGGCGTGGATTGCAGAGCGCGCCCATGGGCTGGAACTCGGCGCGGCTCACGATACTGCCGGCGGGTTGCACAACGCACTGACGCGCATGTTCCGTTCGGCCTCTGATGAGGAGCGGTTGGGCGTGCTGACCGCGCACCCGGATCTGGCAGGCAAGCTGGCACAGGCCAAGCGACTGACGCAGGAAAGCACGGCGGAACAATCCTCGGCGGGGCTGGATGCGTTGACGGATGCCGAACGCGATGCCTTCACCGATCTGAATAGGCGCTACACCGACAAGTTCGGATTTCCCTTCATTATCGCTGTGCGCGATCATGACAAAGCCTCTATCCAGCAGGCGTTTCAGCGGCGGATAGATCAGGACCGGGACACAGAATTCGCCGAGGCCTGCCGACAGGTCGAGCGTATTGCCGAATTCCGCCTGAGGGATGTGCTGCCTTCATGAAACAGATCCGGACTGTTCCTCTAACGCCTGACGCTTTTGCCCCATTCGGAGATGTAATCGAGGCCGCGGGCGACCCGGACAAGATCATCAATCAAGGCCAGTGCGGGCGGTTTCATGATCGGGCGGCCCTTGAATTTTCAGGCGGCCGCGCCGGGATCAGCCTGTTTAACGCCAACCCCCGAACCCTGCCGTACCATTTGGATATGGTTGAACGGCATCCTGATGGCAGTCAGGCCTTTGTTCCCATGACCCATCAACCCTTTCTGGTCGTTGTAGCACCAGATGTTGACGGGCAGCCGGGCGAGCCGTGTGCCTTTATCACCCGGTCCGGTCAGGCGGTGAATTATCATCGTGGGACGTGGCACGGCGTTTTGACACCGTTGCATGGCCCTGGATTGTTCGCCGTTGTTGATCGGATCGGCGATGGGCCCAACCTGGAAGAATACTGGTTCGATACCCCTTATCAGGTGGTGTCGTAGCCAAATGAAGCCGCAGCATAAGCGGTAAGACCCCCGTGAATCTGACAGAGAGGACAGTAACTCATGGCTGACACTTCAATAGGGACACCCGAACAGCTTCGGGATCCAAATTATACCCCGGCGCTGTACAAGGCAGTTCCGCTGGGCATTCAACATGTTCTGGCGATGTTCGTTTCGAACGTGACGCCTGCGATCATCGTTGCAGGGGCCGCCGGGTTCGGGTTCGGTTCGAACTCCCCCGATTTTCCCGAACTGCTGTACCTGATCCAGATGTCGATGCTGTTTGCCGGCGTCGCGACCTTGCTGCAAACAGTGACGATTGGCCCGGTAGGAGCGGCTTTGCCTATTGTTCAGGGCACCAGCTTTGCCTTTCTGCCGATCATGATCCCGCTGGTTGCTGGCAAAGGCGTCGATGGTCTGGCCGCATTGTTTGGCGGTGTCATTATTGGTGGGGTGTTCCATGCCCTGCTGGGCACGGTGATTGGCAAAATCCGTTTTGCCTTGCCACCTCTGGTCACAGGCCTTGTGGTGACGATGATTGGTCTGGCGTTGGTCAAGGTTGGCATTCAATACGCCGCCGGAGGGGTTCCGGCCATTGGAACGCCTGAATACGGCTCGGCGCTGAACTGGTCGGCTGCTTTGGTCGTGGTTGTGGTAACGCTGGGGCTGAAGTTCTTTACCCGCGGAATGCTTTCGGTTTCTGCCGTTCTGATTGGTCTTGCGGTTGGGTATGTCTATGCCCTGATGGTTGGCATGATCACGTTTGAGGCAATCGGAACAAGCTGGAGCCGCGCTGCAACTTTCGCCCTGCCTGTGCCCTTCAAGTATGGGTTCGAGTTCTCATTCGCCGCCATAATCGGGTTCTGTCTGATGGCCTTTGTTTCGGCAGTTGAGACGGTGGGGGATGTGTCGGGTGTGACCAAAGGCGGAGCCGGGCGCGAAGCCACGGACAAGGAAATCACCGGTGCAACCTATGCTGACGGCTTCGGTTCGGCCCTGGCGGGCGTGTTCGGCGGCTTACCCAACACGTCGTTCAGCCAGAATGTCGGGCTGATCGCAATGACCGGCGTCATGAGCCGAAATGTCGTCACCATCGGCGCCTTGTTTCTGATCCTGTGCGGCCTGGTGCCCAAGGTTGGCGCGATCATCCGCACCGTTCCGATCGAAGTACTGGGCGGTGGCGTCATCGTCATGTTCGGGATGGTTGTCGCCGCGGGTGTTTCGATGTTGTCCGATGTGGATTGGAATCGGCGCAACATGGTGATCTTTGCCATCGCGCTGTCAATCGGGTTCGGCCTCCAGCTCGAGCCGGGTGCGGTGCAACACTTGCCCGATACTCTGGGCATCCTGATGAAAAGCGGGCTGCTGCCTGCGGCTCTGATCGCCATCGTGCTGAATCTGATCCTGCCGGATGAGTTGGCCGATGAGGCAACCGAAGAAGTTTCGGGCGGCATGTCGGGGCACGGGTCGGGCAGCCTTCCCGGCAAGTAACCAAATGAAAATCGGCGGATCGCGTTAGGTCGCGGTCCGCCTATGTGTCGGCCATCATACGAGCGACATCCAGCATGCGGGCTGAAAACCCCCATTCATTGTCATACCAGCCAAAAACACGAACCTGAGTTTCGCCGATCTGCCGGGTTTCTGGCCCTGCGATGATCAGAGATTCCGGCCGCGTCCGCAAATCGGACGACACCAGCGGCTCATCCGTCCAACCCAGAACGGGAGACTCTGCAACGGCTGCACGTAGGGCGGCTTCAAAATCGCAGGCGCTCAGGCCGCGCTTCAGCGTCACAATCAGATCAACCGCGGAAACGCTTGCCGTAGGCACCCTGACCGCCGCGCCCGAGATGCGCCCGGCCAGATGGGGCAGGACTTCGTCTATCAAGTGCATAGCGCTGGTGGTGGTCGGGACCATCGACAGCGCTCCGGCGCGTGACCGTGCCAGATCACCACGCGGAGCGTCGATCATCGGCTGGCTGTTGGTGTAGCAGTGGATGGTGGTCATATGGCCCGACGCGACACCAGCGATCCCGTCCAGAACCTTGACCAGCGGAGCCAGCCCGTTGGTGGTGCAAGAGGCATTTGACACGATCCGCGCATTGCCCAGATGATCCTCATTTGCGCCCAGAACGATTGTGGCCTCGGTCGCGGGCGAGGGGCCGGAAATCAGTACTTTCCTTGCCCCTGCGGTCAGGCCTTGACTGGCAACATCCGATGTCCGGGCAACGCCGGTGCAGTCCATCAGGACATCTACACCGGACAGATCAACCCGGCTTAGGTTGGGGCTGTGTGTAACAGGAATAGCGTGCCCATCGACAACCAGTTGCGCAGTTCCCTGTTCCACTTTGCCCGGATAGGGCCCAAAAGTGCTGTCGTACTTGAACAGATAGGCGCAGGTCTCTAGCGGTGCGATGTCGTTGATCAGCACCAGTTCGATGTCGTGACCGAGCGGCATCGCCAGAAGCTGCCGCAAAATCGTGCGGCCGATGCGGCCGAATCCGTTAATTGCGAGTTTCATGCGCAAGCTATGGCAGTGGCTTGGATCAACCTCAATGCCAGTTTCCTGTCCGAGTCAGTTACAGCTGACCTGTGAAAAGAACTGGCCCGAGATGTTCTGGTACATGCTGGCCACAATCGGCTTGCACCCGGTTGCCTGCTGAATAGCCGCGATGGCCTGAATAGTGCGCAGCCGGGGCGGGGGGCCGAATGGGTTGAGATTGTTGTTATCACGTGTGGCACGGTATACGACCGGAGCTTCCGAAACCTGGGTAATGGCCCAGGTGCGGCTCATGACGTTGACGGTATTTGTCTCTTTGGCGGTTGCAGGGGTCACATCCAGGGCCGTCAGGCCGATTGCAGCCGCCAGTGCCAGCGTTACATTGCGCAGTGCCATCGTACAATCTCCTGAACTAAAACCGTTTGTTATTCCACCAGATTACCGCGCTTGCCCAGTCCCGCCAAGGCCGAATTTATCCTAGCGCCCGCCTGGTGAAAGAGGCATCTGGCGGTTCACATCTTTGTATAGCAGATATCGGAACCGCCCGGGACCGCCCGCATAACAGGCCTGAGGGCAAAAGGCCCGCAGCCACATAAAGTCTCCGGCTTCGACCTCGACCCAGTCCTGATTCAGCCGGTAAACGGCTTTGCCTTCCAGCACATACAGCCCGTGTTCCATGACATGGGTTTCGGCAAATGGGATCACGCCGCCGGGTTCAAAAGTCACGATGTTGACATGCATGTCGTGGCGCAGGTCTTGCGGATCCGCGAAACGTGTTGTGGCCCAGCGACCCTCGGTGCCCGGCATTTCGATCGGGGCGACCTCTTGTTCATTGGTGATGATCGGGTCCGGCTTGGGCAGGCCGGGCAATGCCTCATAAGCCTTTCGAACCCAATGAAACCGCGCTGGCTGCTCCGTATGGTTGCGCAACGCCCATTTGGAACCAGCGGGGATATAGGCATATCCACCAGTTTCCAAAACGTGAACACTTCCCTCAAGCGTCAATGTGACCGCCCCTTCGACAACGAACAACACCGCCTGCGCTGCGGGGTCCGTTTCGGGCGTATCGCTACCGCCACCGGGTTGGACCTCCATGATGTATTGCGAAAAGGTTTCGGCGAACCCGCTAAGGGGGCGTGCCAAAACCCACAGGCGGGTGTTTTCCCAGAAGGGCAAATAGCTGGTGACGATGTCGCGCATCGTACCCTTGGGTATAACGGCATAGGCCTCGGTGAACATGGCGCGATCTGTTAACAGGGTGTCCTGTCCGGGGTGTCCGCCATGGGGCGCATAATAAGTCGGGTGTGCCATCAAATGCCTCTGGTTCGTGTTTCGTGCACTATGCGAGGGACGCTCGGTATGGCCTAGCGTCAGAGTTGCAATAGGTTTCTTCGGGATAATTTGAAGGTTGCAGACTAGGGCTTGGCCCTGTGCCTTCCCGGGTATATCCTTGAATGTAAATTGGTTGCAGAATTGCGAGGCGGTATGAGAATTTGGGGATCACTATTAGTTGCAGGTGTTCTGGTGCTGAGCATTGGTGTTGCCGGCAGCGCGAAACCGCTGTCGCGCATCATCGCAGAGTCGGGGTTGAGCCCGGATGATTTCACATTGCTGAGTGCAACCACAGACACCATGCTGGGCAGTGGTTTGCCGCAGGTTGGTGCCGAAAGTGAATGGATCAGCACCGAGACCGGGGCCAAGGGCACCGTCCGTGTGCGCGAGGTCCGCGATAATTGCGTGCATCTGCAGCATTTTATCCGACCTCCGAGTGCCGAGCAGACCCGTGAGATCAGAACCCGCAGGTGCCAGGATGCCAATGGTAACTGGATTTTCACACCCTAATTGGGTTGCTATACCCGCGCGCGACGCAGGTTATTGACGGCTATACGGTCGCCAGTCTCCGGTTACTGCACCCGTTTAATCTCATATGGGGTGGGTGACGTCCCGTCACCCAACTGGACATCATGACGGTGGCTAAGTCATTCTCGGCCCAAAGGTAATGCCCGTGTGTCGGGGCGGAGGAGAAAACTCATGAACATGTCATTCGGCCTGCGCGAGGAAAACCGCGAACTGCTGACCCGCGTAACAGAGATGATCCGAAATGAAGTCATGCCGCTGGAAGAAGAGTTCCATGCTGAAATCAACAAAGGTGACCGCTGGCAATATACCGACCGGCAGGCGGATATCCTTGAAGGGTTGAAGGCCAAGGCCAAGGCGGCGGGATTGTGGAACTTCTGGCTGACCGACAGTGAAAAAGGGCTGGGTTTGACAACTGTGGAATACGCCTTTTTTGCTGAAGAAATGGGTAAGACCCCGCTGGGTGCCGAAATCTTCAACTGTTCGGCCCCAGATACGGGCAACATGGAAGTATTCGAGCGGTACGGGTCCGAAAAGATGAAGCAAGAGTGGCTCAAGCCGCTGCTCGATGGGCAAATCCGTTCGGCCTATCTGATGACCGAACCGGATGTCGCCTCGTCTGATGCCACCAATGTTTCGATGTCCTGTGTGCTGGACGGCGATTCCTACGTTCTGAATGGCGAGAAATGGTGGGCCTCAGGCGCCGGTGATCCGCGGTGCAAGGTCTATATCGTCATGGTCCGGACTGGCGGTGATGACTTGCCTGTTCACAAACGCCAGTCGATGATCGTGGTGCCGGCGGGAACGCCCGGGATCGAGGTGCTGCGCCCGATGGAAGTCTACGGCCATGATGATGCGCCGCACGGGCATATGCATATTCGCTTTACCAATGTCCGGGTGCCTGCCGAGAATATCCTGCTGGGCGAAGGGCGCGGGTTCGAGATCGCTCAGGGTCGATTGGGGCCGGGACGCATTCACCACTGTATGCGCGCTATTGGGCAAGCAGAGATGGCCCTGGAGCAGATGTGCAAACGGTCGCTGCAACGCGAAGCATTTGGCAAGAAGCTGGCGCAGCTTGGGGCGAATTTCGATATCATAGCCGAATGCCGGATGGAGATCGAAATGGCCCGGCTACTTTGCCTCAAGGCTGCTTGGTACATGGATCAGGGCGATGCGCGCGCGGCGGCCCCATGGATCAGCCAGATCAAGGTCGTGGCACCGCGGGTCGCATTGAAAGTGATTGATGAGGCGGTGCAGATGTATGGCGGGCAAGGGGTAAGTCAGGACACGCCGCTGGCGACCGCGTGGACGCATGTACGGACCCTGCGGCTGGCCGATGGGCCGGACGCGGTGCATCGTCGTCAGGTCGCACGGACTGAGCTGAAAAAGCATACACAGGAAAAGGTCTGAGGTCCCAAGTGGATTTGAAATCTGATATGTTCAGGTTGCCCTATTTCAGACTTCGCGCGGATGGGGTTTTTGTCGGCAATGACCCGGCGCGGGGTCCGTGGTCTGCCGAACATTGCCATGCTGGTCCGGTCAGCGGTCTGATCGTGCGCGCCGCGGAATCTGAAATTGGACCGGACAAGATGCTGACCCGGCTGACGGTCGATCTGCTGCGCCCGCTGCCCCTGTCCGGGTTGCGGGTTGCGGCAGAGACGATGCGGCACACCAGAACGCTGGCGACCACTCGGGTTACTGTGCACGATCTGGACAACACTTTATGCGCCGTAGCCACAACTATGCACCTTGCCCGCCGCGACCTTGGCCCGGTTCCCAATGTCGCTCTCTCATCTCCGCAACTGGCGGACTCGGTAGACGGCCCATTTCCCATCGGCGAAATTCGGCACGATCTTCCGGGGTTCGCGACCTATTCCGATGTCCTCTATCCCAAGGGTGGAAATCAGGGCGTCGGTCCCAAAACGATCTGGATGCGCACGCCTCCGCTGCTTGGGGACGAGGTGCAATCTCCGATTCAGGCGCTGTGTCCACTGGCTGATTGCGGCAATGGCATTTCGTGGAATGCCCCCACAACCGAGATGGGGTTCATGAATACCGATCTGACGATTCAGGTGCACCGCGAGCCGGTCTCGGATTGGCTGGCCTCCGAGTCTGTCTGCCATTGGCAGCCCTCGGGTATCGGCATGTCGCAATCGGTTTTGTATGACACCGAAGGGCCGGTTGGAACAGCCCTGCAGACCCTTGTGTTGTTCCCACCTGCCTGAGCCATCGGCCAGCTTCTGCGCGCCCGGCCCAAATGGGATTGCCGGGCGCAGGCCGACACCCTATCTTTCGCCCATGCGCTGGCTTGTGACCCTAGTGACCTGCTGTTTGCCGATCCCGGCGATGACGCACCCGCATGTCTTTATCGACACGGGGCTGGAATTCATTGTGGACGATTCCGGGCAGCTGACCCATGTCCGTGTGACCTGGGCCTATGACGAGTTCTACTCATTGCTTGTCCTCGAAGACATGAAGCTGGATCAGGATGGCGACGGTCTTCTAAGTGAAAGCGAACAGGATTTCCTGTCCGGGTTCGATGCACAGTGGGATCAAGGCTATAACGGCGATCTGGTCGTCTGGTCCGAGGCTGAGGTATTGCCGCTTTCTGGCCCACTTGAGCCGAAAGCATTGATGGAGGACGGGCGCATCGTGACCTCGCATCTGCGCAGTGTCGAAGGGGGGCCTGTACCGGCCACCGCCTTATCGGTGAAGGCGTTTGATGAGACATATTACACCGCATATGACCTGACGCGCCCGGTGACGGTTTCGGGGAGTAAGACCTGCCAGATTGACCGCGTCGAGCCGGATGTCGACGGACAGCTTGCCCAAATGCAGGCGTTTCTGCTGACGCTGGATGCCAATTACGACCTTGAGGAAAATGACATCCCGATGGTGGGCGAAAACTTTGCAACCGAGATCCGTATTTCATGTCCAAATACCTAATTGTCCCGTTTGTTCTGGCGGTCGGAGTTCTGCTCTGGTTCTGGTTCAGCGGCGGGTTTGACCAACTTGCGGCATGGGCTGCCGGTGAACAGCGTGCATTTCAGAACCAGATTGCGCGGTCTCTGCGCGCTGCCCGCGCCGAACAACCTCAGGCGGTCATGACTTTGTTGACGGTGTGCTTCGCTTACGGGTTCTTCCACGCCATCGGTCCTGGGCATGGCAAAGTCCTGATCGGTGGCTATGGGCTTGGCCGGCGTGTGGCGTTCTGGCGGCTTTCAGCGATCAGTGTGTTGTCCAGCCTTGGACAGGCCGTAACCGCGATTGTTCTGGTCTATGCCGGTGTGCTGGTGTTCCAGATGTCTCGGGAAAGACTGGTCGACACAACGGAGCAAATCATGGCCCCAGTCAGCTATGGGGCGATCACTGCGATCGGGCTTTGGCTAGTGTTTCGCGCCTTGCGGAGCTTTGCCAAACGCAGCCGGGATCACGGCGCAAATCATCATCACCACGATCACGAAACCTGTTCGGATTGCGGCCACCGGCATGGTCCGTCTGCGGATGAGGTGGCGCAGGTCGGTAGCCTGCGCGAGGCGGCGTTGCTGATCGCTGGAATCGCCGCACGCCCCTGTACCGGGGCGCTGTTTGTGTTGATCCTGACCTGGCAGATGGGCATCGCCATCGTTGGCATCGCCGGGGCGTTCTGCATGGCGCTGGGCACTGCGACTGTCACCACTCTGGTAGGGTGGACCTCTTTCGGTCTGCGCGGGGGGATGCTGGCCTCGGCCTCAGCGACGCGGTTTGCACAGGTGCTGGCCCCAACCATCGAACTGGTCGCCGGGTTGCTGATTGCGGTGATAGCTGGTGGCCTTTTACTGCGCGCGCTTTAGTCGAACACCGGGTTCGGATAGCCGACCCGCGCAAGATACAGCCCCTGTGGCGGGCAAACCGGCCCGCAGGCGGCACGATCCTCAGCTTGCAGCGCGTCGCGCACATCTTCGGGCGTCCAAGACCCGGCGCCGACACGTTCCAGCGTGCCAACAAAGCTTCGCACCTGATTGTGCAGGAACGAACGTGCCCGGACGTGGAAATGAACCTCGGGACCTGAAAAGCCCTGCACCTGTTCCACACGCAACTCATCCAGCGTCTTGACCGGGCTGGTCGCCTGACAGATCGTGGACCGGAACGTGGTGAAATCATGCCGTCCGATCAGCATGTCCGCCGCGGCCTGCATCGCATCAATATCCAACGGGTGACTAACTTGCCAAACCTGCCCCGCGTCATGGGTTGCAGGCGCGCGGCGCATCAGGATGCGAAACAGATATTGCCGTTCAAGCGCCGAGAACCGCGCATGCCAGTCATCGTCCACCCGTGCGGCTTTCACGATGGCCACTGGTTGCGGCTTGAGGTGATAGTTCAGCGCTTCGGACAGTCGGAAAGGGTCCCATTCCTTGATCAGGTCGCAATGGGCGACCTGTCCTAGCGCGTGGACACCGGCATCGGTGCGACCCGCCGCAGCGATCGTGTGGTCCCCGGGTTGTATCCGCGACAATGCCTCTTCGATCGCCCCCTGAACCGAGGGCTGATCTTTCTGCCTCTGCCACCCGGCAAACGGCTTTCCGTGATATTCGACTTTCAACGCGTATCTGGGCATGGGCTGCTGGTACCGTGCTGCGCGACGGCGGGCAAGGGGCCGGAAAGCGCTGGCATGTCGGACGGTGGCTACCTATCTTGAGCGAAACGATAAAAGCGGGGCGACGGCTTGGTCATCTCATCTATGGCAGACAGTCTTGTCCGCGGCATGGAATCCGTGGGCGACAGCGTTTCCGAAGCTCTGTTCGAGCCGGTCATCCGCCTTGGTGTCACCGGGTTAGCGCGTTCGGGCAAAACGGTGTTCATCACCTCGCTTGTTGCAAACCTGCTGGACCGTGGGCGAATGCCGGGCCTTGTTGCGCAGCATGAGGGACGGATCAACGCAGCTTACCTTCAGCCGCAGCCTGATGATACCGTGCCCCGGTTCGATTATGAAAACCATCTTGCTGCGCTGACCGGGCCAAACCCGCATTGGCCCGAAAGCACCCGCGCCGTGTCCGAGCTGCGCCTGTCGTTCAAGGTTCGCCCTGCCGGTCTGCTGTCTGGCCTGAAGGGGCCGCGAACCGTGCATCTGGATATTGTGGATTATCCGGGCGAATGGTTGCTGGACTTGGCCCTGCTGGACAAATCATATGACGACTGGTCAACCGAAACGCTGACCCGCATCACAGAGCGGGCCGAGGCACAAGAGTTTCTGGCGCAGGCCAAAGCGGTCGCGCCGGAGGCAAAACATGATGAGCCGGTGGCGCAATCTTTGGCGCAGGCGTTCTCGGGCTATCTGAACACGGCGCGCGATGCCGGGTTCTACGATTGTACGCCGGGACGGTTCCTGTTGCCGGGTGATCTGGCGGGATCACCGGTTCTGACCTTCGCGCCGCTGCCAGTCGAAGGGGTCGCCACCCGTAACAGCCTGCACCGCGAAATGGCGCGGCGCTACGAAGCCTATAAATTGCGCGTGGTCAAACCGTTCTTTCGCGAACATTTTGCCCGGATCGATCGACAGGTTGTTCTGGTCGACGCGCTGGGTGCGATTCACAAAGGGCCGAAAGCGGTTGAGGATATGCGCCGAGCGATGGGAGATATCCTGTCGGCCTTCCGTCCGGGGCGCAACGCGTGGCTCAGCCAGTATCTTCTGGGCAAACGGGTCGAGCGCATTTTATTTGCCGCCACCAAGGCCGATCATTTGCACCACCTGCAGCATCCACGTCTGACCAGCATCATGGAGGCATTGACCCGCGACGCCCGTGACCGCGCCAGTTTTGCCGGGGCCGAGACCTCGGCTGTGTCACTGGCGGCTTTGCGGGCAACAACCGAAGAGATGCGAACCCATGAAGGAGTGCCGCTTGCCTGCGTGCGGGGCACTTTGCTTGACGGCAAGCAGGCGGCCTTCTACCCCGGTGAGTTGCCCGAAGACCCGGCTCATTTGTTGGGGGCAGCCCGCAGCGGAGCAGAAAGCTGGCTGGGCGAAGACTATGGGTTCATGAGTTTTGCGCCTGCGAACCTGACCCTGCGATCGGGTGACGGCCCGCCCCATATCCGACTTGATCGCGCGGCCCAGTTCCTGATCGGAGACCGGTTATGACCGTAACGCTCCGCCCTGCGCGCAGCACGGATGCTGGCGCGACGGGGAAAATCCTGCATGGTTTTGCTTGTGAAAATGAGTGGATGCCAGAGCTGCATTCCTGTGCCGAAACCATCGCCTTTTGCGGCGTGATGATTGATCGCGACTGGATCACCGTTGCTGAAAACGAGGATGGTGTAGTTGGTTTTCTGGCATTGAATGGTTCAGAGGTCCATTCGCTTTACCTGCGTGCGTCAGCGCGCAATCAGGGCATTGGGCAGCGCCTGTTGGATCAGGCGAAATCTGGCCGACAAAAGCTGTCCCTGTTCGCCTTTCAGGCCAACCATGGCGCGCGAAGATTCTACGAGCGCAACGGATTTGCCGAGATTGCCCGCGGTGACGGGGCCGATAATGACGAAAACCTGCCGGACATCAAATTTGTCTGGAACGGAGAGGGGGCAGCCGATGGCTAAGGGTCCGGTTCTGATCGATCTTGATCCCGAGGAACCTGTTGCGGATGTCGCTTTGGCACCGCCCGTTCCGGATGCGGGCGAACCACAGGGGAAGGCGATGCAGGCCGCCGCGCGTCTGGCTGCACGGAAACCGTCGGCCCTGTCACGCTGGTTTTGGGGACTGGCGGCAGCGGTCATCGGCGCGGTTGTCTCGGTGGCGGCATGGGATTTTGTGACCGCTTTGCTGTTGCGCGCGCCGGTTTTGGGATGGGTTGTAACTGGTCTGATTGGCGCGTTGCTGCTGGTTGCCCTGATCATCGCTTTGCGGGAACTTGCTGCGATCGGGCGGCTTTCGCGTGTGGATGGCATCCGTCGCGCCGCAGACACCGCGTTGGCAGAGGCGGATCTGACGCAAGCCCGCGCTGTAACCAACCGGTTGTTGGCATTTTACAACGGGCGCGAGGACGTTCGATGGGGCCGCGATAGGCTGGCCAAACGAATCGCTGAGCCTTTCGATGCCTCAGATCTGATGGCTCTGGCCGAGGATGAGCTGCTGGCCCCTCTGGATGCCGCGGCCAGTCGAGAAGTCGAGGCCGCCGCGCGTCAGGTCGCGACGGTGACCGCTCTGGTTCCTTTGGCTCTTGCGGATGTGGCGACGGCTTTGGCCGCTTCGCTGCGGATGATCCGCCGCGTTGCCGAGATCTATGGTGGGCGGGCCGGTTTTCTGGGCAGTTGGCGCCTGACCCGGGCGGTCTTTGTGCATCTGGTTGCAACCGGCGCCGTGGCTATGGGCGATGACTTGCTGGAACCGGTGCTGGGCGGCTCTGTCCTAAGCAAACTGTCGCGGCGGTTTGGCGAAGGCCTGGTTAACGGGGCGCTTAGCGCGCGCGTCGGCGTGGCCGCGATGGAGGTCTGCCGTCCTTTACCGTTCTCGGACCGTCACAAGCCCTCGACCCGGTCGATGATCAAGCGTGCGCTGGCGGGGCTGTTTTCGAAAACTTGACCTGAGACAAAGCGTTCCTGCCAGCCGCGCATCATAACAAAGCAGGAGGCACCCATGACAGACCATGGACACAGCCAGCAAGAAATCGCGGCACGTATCAACGCGCCGCCGGGGCGTGGCGTTTTGCGTGATGTGGTTTACGGCGGGATCGATGGATCAGTCACCACTTTTGCCATCGTTGCGGGCGTTGCCGGGGCGGGGCTGTCACCGTTCATCATCATAGCGCTGGGGCTGGCCAATGTGCTGGCTGACGGGTTTTCGATGGCGGCGGGGAATTACTCGGGCACCAAGGCTGAACTGGATAACATCCGGCGCATTCGCGCGATCGAGGAGCGTCATATACATCTTTACCCCGATGGTGAACGGAACGAGGTGCGCGAGATTTTAGCCCAGAAAGGACTGTCGGGCCGTGTGCTGGACGAAGCCACCGATGCGATCACGGAAAACCATGACAACTGGATCGACCTGATGATCGAGGGAGAATATGGCCTGGGCAGCGTCGATCCGCATCCGCGCAAAGCTGCGGTGGCGACGTTTTTTGCTTTTCTTGTGGCCGGCATGGTTCCGCTTTTGCCGTTTCTGTTTTCGGTGGACCGGGCATTTGCTGCTTCGGCCTGGATGACGATGGGTGTTTTCTTTGCCATTGGTGCCCTCAAAAGCCGCTGGTCGCTGGCTCCGTGGTGGCGGTCAGGGATCGAAACGCTGCTGATTGGTGGGGCCGCTGCCGCAATCGCCTATTTCGTCGGTTCACTGTTTCACCCCTAGCGGTCGGAATTGTCGCAGTTTGCCCGGTGCCGCAGACGGCTGCCGCTCGACCCGCTAGGTTGGGGCGCAACTTCAGCAGGTAAGGTGCCCGATGCAAGGTTCTGGGAAAAATATACTTGTTCTAGGCGCTTATGGGTTTATCGGCGCGGCGATGATGCGGTCTCTTTCGGATCGAGGTGCCAATGTATGCGGCCTTGTGCGCGATACAAACCTGGGTGAGAAAATCCTGCCCGGGATGTCTTTGGCTCAGGGAGATTTGCGCCAGCTCACGCACCCACACGATTGGCGGGAAATTCTGTCAGGTTTTGATTGTATCGTGAACTGCGCCGGGGCGTTGCAGGACGGACCAAAGGACGATCTCGAGGCGGTGCATCACACTGCGATTGCCGCCCTCGGGCAGGCCTGCGCCGCGCGCGGCATTGCCGTGATACAGATTTCTGCAACCGGAAGCAGCCCAGAGGCCGACACGGAATTTATGCGCACCAAAGCCTCCGGGGATTCCGCCTTGCAGGCCAGTGGTGTGCGGCTGTGGATTCTAAGGCCGGGCCTTGTGATCGGGCAGACTGACTATGGTGGAACGACCTTGTTGCGCATGCTGGCCGCAATTCCGCTTGTGCAACCGATCGCCTTTCCGCAGACGCTGGTTCAATGTGTTGGACTGGCCGATTTGTGCAGCGCCGTGGCGGCGGCCATTGATGAGACGTTGCCACAGGGAACCTATGATCTGGTCGAGGATCAGGCTCATTCGCTGTCCGAGGTTCTGGACGAAACCCGCCGTTGGATGGGGTTCCCTAAGGCACGTGTTCGGATAACGGCACCGGCTGTGGTTGCTAAGTTCGCCGCCGGTTGCGCCGATCAACTTGGGCGCTTGGGGTGGCGGTCGCCCCTGCGCAGCAACGCAATGACAGTCATGGCTAGCGGCGTGCCGGGCGACCCGGCCCCATATCGTAAGGTTACAGGTCAATCCATGCGCTCAATGCCCGAGATTTACCGCAGCATGGCCTGTTCACGCGAACACAGGTTGGCAGCACGAATATCGTTGCTGATGCCGTTGACGGTTGCAGCGCTCAGCCTGTTCTGGGTCCTCTCAGGTGTCTTCGGAGTGCTGGCCTTGTCGCAGGCCACACAGGTTCTGACCGTCGCAGGCTGGACCAGTGGTGCCGCTGTGGCCAGCGTGCTGTTCTGGTCATGTGTCGATATCGGTCTGGGGCTTGCGATCCTTTGGCGACCATGGGCAGAACGCGCCTGCATCGCTCAACTTTGTGTGGCGGTTTTCTACCTATTGGCGGCCTCAATTACGGCTCCTGCCTTGTGGCTCGACCCGCTTGGACCGCTTGTTAAGGTCATGCCCGCGATCATGTTGTCTCTGGTCGCACTGCCAATGGTGAAAAGCCGATGATGGACCCGGATCTGATCTTGCGCTGGTTTCATGTGATCGGGGCTTGCGTCTTGTTGGGAACCGGGGCCGGAATCGCATTCTTCATGCTGATGGCCCATCGGTCACGCGACCCGCGTTTCATCGCCCAGACGGCGGCAATCGTGGTGCTGGCCGATATGCTGTTCACCACAACCGCCGTTGTTGTACAGCCGATTTCTGGGGGCCTGCTGGCTTATAGGTTGGGTTGGTCACTGACCGAGGGGTGGGTGCTGCTGTCCCTATTGCTGTATGTCCTGACCGGAGCTTTCTGGCTGCCGGTCGTCTGGATGCAGATAAAGATGCGGAACCTCGCGCAAGAGGCGGCAGATCGCGATACTGCTCTGCCGCGTTCGTATTTCATATTGTTCCGGCTTTGGTTTGCATGTGGGATCCCCGCATTTCTGGCCGTTTTGGCCATAGTCTGGCTCATGATTTCCCGCCCTTCGATAGACCTGTTTTGATTTCAGGCCATGTCGCGGTATGCAGGACGGTATTCCGGACTGTTTCTACCTGATGCATCAGGTTAGCCTGCAGAGAATTTGATAGGAGAAACAGGTTGGAATCCCTTCTGGTCCTTCTTGCGTTGGTTGCGCTGGCTATTCCTTTGGCCATTGTGCTGCTGCTTGTCAGTCAGGTTCGGTTGCGGCGGCGGGTCGTCCGGTTAGAGGCGGACATCCTGTCACTGAAACAAGGCACCAATACTGAACCAGAACCCGCGACAGAGCCCGAGCCCAAGGCGCAGGATATTCCGACCAAAGCGCCTCCAGTGTGGCCGATAGCCGACCAACCTGAGACCGAACAGCCAATCCCCCCGCAATCTCCTCAAGAAGCACTGGTTTTCAGCTCTGACCGTTTCGCGTTGCTGCAGGAATGGCTGCAGGAAAACTGGTTCTATGTCGTTTCGGCACTGTCGCTGGCACTGGCGGGAATTTTCTTGGTGCAATACGGCGTCGAGAACGGGTTGCTGCCGCCGTCGGCACGTGTCGTTGCCGCATTGCTGTTTGGCGCGGCGCTGATTGTCAGCGGAGAGGTCATTCGCAGGCGCTATGGCGATGGCGTGGACTCCGCGAGCGCCTATTTGCCCTCGGTGTTCTCAGGCGCGGGGCTGGTCACACTGTTTGGCGGCGTTCTGGCGGCGCGGCAACTATATGGCTTGATCGGCCCTGAATTTGCGCTTGTCGCCATGATTGGCGTTGCATCTGTCGGGCTGGTTTTGGGCTGGTTCCATGGTCCGCTATTGGCAGCTGTCGGACTGACAGGTGCCTTTGCCTCCCCATTCTTGGTCGGTGGCTCTTCGGATGATCCGACCTGGTTATATGGCTACTTCCTAACCATAACGGTTCTGGGCCTGGGCATAGACACCGTCCGCCGATGGGCCTGGATTTCGGTTCTGACACTGGTCGGAGGTTATTCTTCGTGTCTGCTGCTGGTCCTGTCGGAACCGATGACAGAGCCGGGCTATCTGACCTGCATCACCGCCTTTGCGCTCATCACTATTGCGATTCCGGTCCGGCGAATTTGGCCTGATCACACCGGCCCGATGGTCAGCGAAATGATCCGACGCCAAAGCGGCGAGGCATGGCCCGAGTTTCCGACGCGTCTGGCATTTGGTGCGGTTGCGGTCAGCTCGGCCATCCTGGCGCTGCACTGGCCGGATTCCGCCGGTGAGTTCTGGTTGAGCCTGACGCTTTTGGCTGGTCTGGCCTTTGCGATGATCGTTTGGACAAGCGGGGCGAGGGCACTTCAGGACATCAGTGTTTTCCCGATTGTTGGCCTTGTCTCGCTCGTATTTCTCCAGGGGTGGGATCGTGGCAAAGTCGCACAGCGTTTTGCTGAGACCTATGCCGAAACGCCCGAGGCGGATTTTCCCTTTGTCGTGACATTGCTTGTGGCACTGGGTGCAGCCCTGTCAGTTGCGGCGGCGTGGCGGTCGATGCAGCAGGGGCGCTATGGCGTGGTCTGGGCGGCTGGGGCGGTAATAACCGCACCGATACTTGCCATCGCTCTTGAGATCGCTTGGCGCCCGGCCGAGGTTTTGGGCGCGTATTTCTGGGGGCTGCACGCAATGGCTCTGGGTGCCTTGATGGTGGTCTTTGCCGAACGCTATGCGCGCGTGGATGGTGAACAACGTATACGTTCTGCGCTGGCCACGTTATCCGCGCTGTCCTGTCTTGCATTTGCCTGTGTCATCGTGCTGAGTTCTGGCGCCCTGACGATTGCGCTGGTTGTGACCGTTGTAGCCGCTGCCGCGCTGGATCGTCGGTTCAACCTGCCTCAGCTCAGTTGGTTTATCTGGGCCGGGGTCTTCACGGTGACTGTGCGGCTAATCCTAAACCCGGGCCTGTACTGGGCCAATACGGTGCCGGTCGGTGAAATGACGTTGGTCTATGGCGCCGCCACCCTTGGATATGTTCTCGCCTGGGGCCTGATCCGGGGATTGAACCGCCCCGTTGCAATCTTGCTGCTGGAAAGCGCAGCCTGGGCAACCGCGGGGATATTGCTGTCATTGCTGCTGCTGCGCTGGCTGGAAGGGTTCGGTCAAGGCGGGATGGAGGATAGCCATTGGGGGTTGGGCCTGATGGCGGTGATCTGGCTGCTGTTGGCGGCGGCACAGATACGGCGGTTCGATTTGGGCGGGCCGTTGAACTATGTTCGCTATGGGCTGGCGACGTTCTTTGCCGCCCATGCCCTGTTCCGACTCGCGCAAGCGCTGACCGAGGCAAATCCCGTTCTTTATGTGCACAGTGATCCCGTGTTGGGGCCTGCGCTGATGAACACGCTTGCCATAGCCTACCTTCTTCCTGCCGGGGTCCTTGCCATGTCAGCCTGGCGCATTGAACAGATGCCGGTTTGGTTGCGGCAGGGCTGTTTCGGTCTTGCGGGTGCGCTTGCAGCATATTGGCTGGGTGCTTCTATTCGCCATTTCTGGCAGGGTCCCGGTGGCATGTATGCCGAGGCTGGGGTCAGCCAACCAGAGCTTTACACCTATACCTTGGCCCTTTTGATTGCAGGCGCGGCGCTGTTTTATCAATCTTTGGCCCGTCGGTCCGACCTGTTGCGCAAAGTGGGGCTGGTTGTGATCGGACTGGCCGTGGCAAAGGTATTTCTGATCGACATCGCCGGGCTGGGCGGCCTGATCCGGGTCTTTTCGCTGCTGGTGCTGGGGCTTGCACTGGCCGGTTTGGCGTGGCTGAATCGCTGGGCAAAGCTGCGCCAATCGCCACAAGGGGCGGAACCTCTGGACCATTAGCTGTGGGCGTCCTATAAGCGCGGCCATGTATGCCCGTCTGGCCATCATTATTCGAATTATTTCCCCGGCGCTCTGACCACTGAGACGCCGGGCAAAGGTGTTTGAGAACTCGCACCGACCGCTTCGATCCCAATACGACCAGATCATCCAAAGGACGCCCCCAATGTGCGCCGACACGACCCAAACACCTGATTACAAAGACACGCTGAACCTGCCGAAAACCGATTTCCCCATGCGCGCAGGCCTGCCCAAACGCGAACCCGCATGGCTGGAACGTTGGGAAGAGATCGGTGTCTATGACCGCCTGCGTGAAAAACAGGGCCGCACGCCCTTTACCCTGCACGATGGCCCTCCGTATGCGAACGGTCACCTTCATATCGGTCACGCGCTGAACAAGACGATCAAAGACATGATCGTGCGCAGCCATCAGATGATGGGCCACGACGCGCGCTATGTGCCAGGATGGGATTGTCACGGTCTGCCGATCGAATGGAAGATCGAGGAACAGTACCGCAAGAAGGGCAAGAACAAGGACGAGGTGAACGTTGTCGACTTCCGTCAGGAATGCCGCAAGTTCGCCGAGGGCTGGATCGACATCCAGCGTGAAGAGTTCAAGCGTCTGGGCATCACCGGCAACTGGGCCGATCCCTACATCACCATGGACTATCACGCCGAGGCTGTGATCGCGGATGAGTTCATGAAGTTCCTGATGAACGGAACGCTCTATCAGGGGTCCAAGCCAGTCATGTGGTCGCCGGTTGAAAAAACCGCGCTGGCCGAAGCCGAGGTCGAGTATCACGACAAGGAAAGCTTCACCATCTGGGTGAAGTTCAAGGTTGTGAATGCGGGCGATCTGGATGACGCGTTTGTTGTGATCTGGACGACGACACCTTGGACCATGCCGTCGAACAAGGCTGTGGTCTATGGCAAGGACATCTCCTACGGGCTGTACGAAGTCACTGATGCGCCAGAGGAATGCTGGGCTGCTGTTGGCGACAAGTTTCTGCTGGCGGACAATCTGGCCGCTGACGTGCTGGGCCGCGCCCGCTTGAACGACGACCAGTGGACCCGCGTCCGTGATGTCACAGCCGATGTGCTGTCATCTGTCCAACTGGCCCACCCGCTGGCCGGGGCCAAGGGCGGCAATGGCGAATGGGACGACATCCGTGACTTCCGCGCGGCTGAGTTCGTGACCGACACCGAAGGAACGGGGTTTGTTCACTGCGCGCCGTCGCACGGGATGGAGGAATTTGAGCTCTACCGTGATCTTGGCATGCTGGAGCAGGTCATCACCTATAACGTGATGGACGATGGTTCGTTCCGCGCTGATCTGCCGTTCTTTGGCGGCAAATACATCCTGTCCCGCAAGGGCGGTGAGGGTGATGCCAACAAGTCCGTGATCGATAAGCTGGTTGAGGTTGGCGGGTTGCTGGCGCGCGGAAAGATCAAGCACAGCTATCCGCATTCCTGGCGCTCGAAGGCTCCGATCATCTATCGCAACACGCCGCAATGGTTTGCCTCGGTCGACCGCAAACTGGACGACGGCATGGGCGAAATGGGCGATAGCATCCGCGAACGCGCCCTGCGTTCGATCGACGAGTTGGTGAAATGGACCCCGCAGACCGGCCGCAACCGCCTGTATTCCATGATCGAGGCCCGGCCAGACTGGGTTCTGTCGCGCCAGCGCGCCTGGGGCGTACCGTTGACCTGCTTTACCAAGAAGGGCGCTTTGCCGACCGATCCCGATTTTCTGCTGCGCGACCCTGGCGTGAATGCGCGCGTCAAAGAAGCGTTTGAACAGGACGGGGCCGATTGCTGGTATCTTGACGGCGCGAAAGAGCGCTTCCTGGGCAATGACTATAATCCGGATGACTGGGATCAGGTGTTCGACGTTCTGGATGTTTGGTTCGATTCGGGCTCGACCCATGCCTTTGTGCTGCGCGACCGTGAGGACGGCACCGAGGACGGCATCGCCGATGTATATATGGAAGGCACCGACCAGCATCGTGGGTGGTTCCATTCGTCCATGCTGCAGGCCTGCGGCACCAAGGGCCGCGCGCCCTATCGCAACGTGGTGACCCATGGCTTTACGCTCGATGCCAAGGGCAACAAGATGTCCAAATCGCTGGGAAACACCATCGTGCCCGAAGAGGTCATCAAGCAATACGGTGCCGATATCCTGCGCCTGTGGGTGGCTCAGACCGATTACACCGCTGACCAGCGGATCGGACCTGAAATCCTGAAGGGCACCGCCGACAGCTATCGTCGGTTGCGCAACACCATGCGGTTCATGCTGGGCTCGCTGGCTGATTTTTCTGAGGCCGACCGGGTGGACCCTGCGGATATGCCGCGCCTGGAACGCTGGGTGCTCAGCCGTCTGGCCGATTTGGATGAACAGGTGCGAAAAGGATATGCGTCTTTCGACTTCCAGGGCGTATTCAGTGCGGTGTTCACCTTTGCAACCGTTGATCTGTCGTCCTTCTATTTCGACGTCCGCAAGGATGCGCTGTATTGCGACGGCGACAATCTGCGCCGTCGTGCCGCGCGCACCGTGCTGGATATACTGTTCCACCGTCTGACCACATGGCTGGCCCCAGTTCTGGTCTTCACTATGGAAGAGGTCTGGCTGGAGCGTTTCCCGGATGACGACAGCTCGGTCCATCTGGTGGACTTCCCTGAGACGCCTGCCGACTGGCGCAATACCGAGCTTGAGGCTGGCATGGCCAAGATCCGCCGGGTCCGCCGCGCTGTGACTGCCGCGCTCGAAGTTCAGAGACAGGATAAGGTCATCGGTTCCAGCCTTGAGGCCGCACCGATCGTGCATGTCGAAGATGGTGAAACCCGCAATCTTCTGGCAACGTTTGACGTCGATGACATGTGCATCACGTCCGGTTTGACCGTCACCGGAGATCCGGCCCCGGCCGAGGCGTTCCGCCTGCCGGAAATCGAGGGCGTGGCCGTGGTGTTCGAAAAGGCTGAGGGCGAGAAATGTCAGCGCTGCTGGAAAACCCTGCCTGATGTTGGGCGCCATGCGCATGACGGCGTGTGCGGGCGTTGTAACGACGCGCTGAGCTAATCAGTGTTCTGCGGCTGAGGCGGAGTCTTTTGCGAGGCTCTGCCTCGCGCTCCGAGGTATTTTTGGCCAGATGAAGATCCGGATCCGCAGAATTCGGGTTGTGATGCGCGCGGTTTCTGTCAGCCTGTTCGCATGGGAATGATTGCGGTTGAGACCCGTTTCGGGACTTTGGGTGTTGAAGGAACAGATGGCGCGGTGACGCGTCTGATCTGGAATGGCGGCAATCAGGGCGAAGTCACGCCCCTGTTGCAGGAGGCCGCCGCGCAGCTGCGCGCCTATGATCAGGGGCGGTTGGACAGGTTCGATCTGCCTTACCGTATCGAGGGGTCGGAATTCCTGCGTCAGGTTTGCGACCTGATGTTTGCCATTCCGCTGGGCGAAACCAGAACTTATGGTGATCTCGCGAAGGAACTCGGTCAGCCCCCGCAACCGGTGGGGCAGGCCTGTGGCGCCAATCCCATTCCGGTGATTATCCCCTGCCACCGGGTGCTGGCCGCAAACGGGCTGGGCGGGTTTTCAGGTGATGGCGGGATTGAAACCAAAGTCGCGCTGTTGCGCCATGAACGCGCCGCCGGTCTGCTGATCTAGAAAGCGGAATTCTGTTGCAATCCCGCTGGTTGATGCCCAATTTGTTTCAAATAGAGATTTCAAAGGATCGCATGGTATGACCGATCAACCAGACCTGGCAGCTCGTAAAAAGGCCATCATCGACCGCCTTATGTCGCTTGAGGAGCAAGAGCTTGCGACCGCACAGGCGCATTACGACGCTTTCCTGAAAGATTCGCAGCTTGATGACCGGGAAGGGCATGACAAGGATGACATCGCAGCCTCGCGCGAGAATGCCGATCTGGCAGCAGCCTTCGATGCGCCGGTTCATGCTCATCATGCCAAGATCGATGTGATCGAGAATACGGATTTTGATCTGACCGACAGGGTGCAACCGGGTGCGGTGGTCAAGTTCAACAACCGGCGCTTTGTGGTCTGCGTCTCGACCACGCGGTTCGAAGTGGACGGCAAAACCTATATGGGCATCTCAACCCAAAGCCCGATTTACCTGGCGATGGCAGGCCTGCAACAGGGTGATGTGTTCGCCCATAACGGAACCGAGTTCGAGGTGCAGGAGGTCCTGTGACCTTAAGCTCTGCGCGGCGGGATCACCTGCTGGGCAATTCCTGCGAACACCAGATACAAGCTGGTGATCACCAGACCCCAATGGGCCCAGCTTTCGGGGTGGAAATCGACCCAGGCAGCCCATCCGGCGAAGAAGGTCCAGGCAAATGCCATCGGCAATGACACATTGCGCCAGCGTTCTGTGCGCACCGGGTGGATGAACTTCAATGGCAGGAACATCGCCAGCGAAAGCAGCGTCACCAGCAGCAGGATAACCCAGAAATTGGGCTCGAGCGCGAAGATCACAATGACGAACATGTTCCAGCAGCCCGGAAAGCCGGAAAAGGAATTGTCCTTCGTCTTCATCCTAGTGTCGGCAAAATACATAGCGCTGGCAAAGGTGATGACAATGATGGCGAACCAGCCGGTCCAGCCGTCCATCAAGCCCGATTTGAACAGGGCAAAGGCCGGGATGAACACATAGGTCAGGTAATCAATGATCAGATCCAGAAGCACGCCGTCAAATTCCGGGGCGTTCTTTTTGACGTGATAGTGCCGCGCCAAGGGGCCGTCGATACCGTCCACAATGAACGAGACGACCAACCACAGATACATCAGGCTCCACTTCTCTTCGACGGCGGCCAGCATGGCGAGCATTGCAAATACGGCGCCGGTCGCGGTGAATAGATGTACGGAAAGAGCTTTAAATCTGTGTGTCATGGTGTCTCTTGAATGATGCGCGGGCCAGATGCAAACCAAAAGCCCGGTCAATGTGGATAGCGTTTGCTTAGGCTTTTGGGTGGGTGCGGTTGTAAACTTCCATCAGGCGCGCCGTGTCGACCGCAGTATATGCTTGGGTGGTGGACAGCGACGCGTGGCCCAGCAATTCCTGAATGGTGCGTAGATCACCGCCCGCAGACAGCAGGTGGGTCGCGAAACTGTGGCGCATGGCATGGGGTGTTACAGTGGAGGGCAGCCCAAGCTGCTGGCGCGCTCTGGCCATCACACCTTGAATGGCTCGGGGGTTCAGGGGGCCTCCGCGAACCCCGCGAAACAGTGCCTTCTCCCTGGATTGGGGGTGAGGGCACAGCTTTACATATTGATCTACAGCTGTTTGCGCGACCGGCAGGACCGGAACGACCCTTTCTTTGTTGCCCTTGCCGGTGATCCGCAGCGAGTTGGGCAAAGGGGTATCCGCTCCGGTCAGTGAGAGAGCCTCGGAAATACGCAAACCGCAGCCATATAAAAGAGTAACGACCGCAACGTCGCGGGCAGAAACCCAGTCGCTGGCGGATTGCATCTCGACCGTTTCAATCATCGCACGTGCGGCATCCTCGGCCATGGGTCGAGGGAGTTTTTGGGTAAATTTGGGGGCGCGCGTCGACAGAACTGCGGTCGGCTCAAACCCTTCACGCTCGGAAAGCCAACGGTAGAAGGTTTTCACAGCGGAAAGTTTGCGCGCAAGTGAGCGCGAGCCAACGCCGGATGCGCGCTGATCGGCCATCCATGCCCGCATGTCCGAGATTGTAATCCGTGCAATCGCCGCCATCCCCTGACTTTCGCTATGGTGCAGTGTCATGAAGGACAGAAATTCGGACACATCCCCCCGATAGGCGGTCAGCGTGTTTTCGGACCGGCCTGACAAGGCCCCCAGGCCATCAAGCCAGTTTTGCAGTGCGTCACGACAAGCCGGAGAAATAAGGCTCACGACAGCCAATGGCGCATCGACCGTTCGAAGACACCAGCAAAGAAAGTCAGAAGATCCGTGCCCAGCTTTGGCGTAAAGTGCCTGGGGTCTTTTGCGCTCATGATGATCATGCCAGGCAGGCGGCCTTCGCCCAAATCCAGCCTCAGACAAGCTTCGGAGCGCAGGTGATCCGCATCACTGCCGAATATCCTGTGTGCGGGGTGGATGATTTCACGCAAGACGACCTCGCGTGCTGGGCCGCTGTGGTCAAAGGTCAGATAGTTGTCGACGAAACCGGGTTCGACGATGGCCAGCACGCCTGCCAGTCTTGAGATTGCCGGGTCTTTCTGGACTGCCGTCGTTTCAAGAACCAGCGTAATGCGGTCGACACGCAGTATGTCAGCCACATCTGCACCAAGTATATGCAGGAATTCCTCAAATCCGACCGGTTCAAGTAGCCGAAGAATGGCCCGATGAACCTGATTTGTGCCGGCCAGATTTTCATAGGCTGCCGCAATGACCGAGCGGTGCGTATCCTCCAGCCGGTCCAGCCGGGCCTCGAGCCGTTGCATGGCTATGCCGCGCAGGTCGATGACGTTATTCCCGCGCGCCTGCTCATTTGCGGTGACGAGGGCCTGCATCAAGTCCTTGTCATCCAGAATGGCATCTGGTTCGGCCAGAATCGCCTCGCGCAAGGTGTCCTTGAGTATGGTGTTGCTGCTCATGTCCTGTCCGGTCTTTTTTATTTTTTGGCCTTATAGCACGGCTTGCCGGATCTGCCTCGGGAAAAATGAGCGTCAATTTGAATTTCGCGGGGAATGTGGTCGGGAAAACTCCCGTCTGCAGGGATCTGATCCGAGATCAGATTCAATGCAGCTGGGCCGAGCGCGGCGCCAGGGGCGCCGCGCGGGTTCGCGCAGAATCAGAGGATTTTCTGACCCGTTTTGGCCCAATCGGACAGGAAAGTTTCAAGGCCTTTATCGGTCAGCGGATGATCGGCCAGCTTTTTGATCACGGCGGGTGGTGCGGTGATCACGTCGGCACCGATGCGGGCGCTGTCGGTCACGTGGTTCACGGTGCGGATCGAGGCGGCGAGGATTTCGGTCTCATATCCGTAATTGTCATAGACCTGACGGATATCAGCGATCAGGTCCATGCCATCTAGGTTGATGTCATCCAGACGTCCGATGAAGGGCGAGATGAAAGTTGCGCCGGCTTTGGCGGCCAGAATCGCCTGATTGGTCGAGAAGCAGAGGGTCACATTGACCATCTGGCCTTCGTCACTAAGCGTTTTGCAGGTTTTCAGGCCCGCCCATGTCAGCGGCACTTTGACAGCGATATTCGGGGCGATCTTGGCCAGCTTGCGACCTTCGGCGATCATGTCGTCGGCTTCGGTTGCCACGACCTCGGCCGAGACCGGTCCGTCGACCAGATCGCAGATTTCCTTGGTCACTTCCAGAATATCGCGGCCTGACTTGAGGATCAGCGAAGGGTTGGTGGTGACACCGTCCACCATGCCCAGATCGTTCAGTTCGGCGATTGCGTCGATCTCGGCTGTGTCTACGAAGAATTTCATGCGGGCAGTCCTTTGATGGGTTGGCCTTGGTCGCGGATGGCTTTACCTCAAAGAGACCCATGCTGGAACCCCTTGCCAAGGATATGCATTGAGCACTCAGGAGTTTTTCGACCAAGGTGAGCTGGTGGCGGTGCTGACCGCCCAGCCGCTGGACCGGACGCTGGACTATAAGGCGCCCGAGGGCGGGTGCTTTCTGGGCGCTTTTGTCGAGGTGCCGCTGGGCCCGCGCAAAGTCTTGGGCGTGGTCTGGGGGCCGGGGCAGGGTGGCTTTGACCTTGCCAAGGCCCGCTCGGTGATCCGGGTGCTTGAAGTCGCGCCGATGCGCGAAGAGATGCGCCTGTTTCTGGGGCGCGTCGCCGATTACACGCTGACTCCGATGCCTGCGATGTTGCGATTGGCTACGCGCGCACCCGGATTGGGCGATCCGCCTTCGATGCGCAAGGTCTATCGGCTTGGCGACAGGGACCCTGACAGGGTGACCGACGCGCGGACCCGTGTGTTGGAGGTGCTGCGCGACTACGGCGGGTTGGCCTTTACGCTGAAGGAACTGGCCGAACAGGCGGGTGTGACCTCTTCAGTCGTGAAGGGGTTGGTCAAACTCGGTGCGGTTCGCGAAGAAGACAGCCCGCGCGATCTGCCCTATCCACATCTGGATCCGGATCTGCCGGGCAAGGCGTTGACCGATGATCAGGCCTCAGCAGTGGAAACCCTGCAATCTGGTCTGCGAACGGGTGATTATGGCACGACCTTGCTGAAAGGCGTCACCGGGTCGGGCAAGACCGAGGTTTATCTTGAGGCCGTCGCCGAAGCGTTGCGCCAGGGGCGGCAGGCGCTGGTTCTGCTGCCCGAGATTGCCCTGACCGCCGAATTCCTGACGCGCGTTGAGGCACGTTTCGGCGCGCGCCCGGCAGAGTGGCATTCGGGCGCGACGATGACCGAACGCCGACGAGTCTGGCGCATGGTGGGGCAGGGCGATGCACAGCTTGTTGTCGGCGCGCGCTCGGCCCTGTTTCTGCCGTTTCGCAATCTTGGGTTGGTCGTGGTCGATGAAGAACATGACACTTCGTACAAACAGGAAGATGGTGTGCATTACAGCGCCCGTGACATGGCTGTGCTGCGGTCCGCCATTTGCGGCGCGCGCGTTATTCTGGCAAGTGCGACGCCGTCACTGGAAAGCTGGGCCAATGCCGAAGCAGGCAAGTATGAGCGGCTCGATTTGACTTCGCGCTTTGGCGATGCGGTGTTGCCCGAGATGAAGCCCATCGACATGCGGGCCGAGAAGATGCAGCCGGGGACGTGGATTTCTCCATCGCTGCGGCAGGCCGTCCATCAGCGGATCGAGCGGGGTGAACAATCCCTTCTGTTTATTAACCGCCGGGGATATGCGCCGGTCACCCTGTGCCGGGCTTGTGGCGAGCAGATTGCCTGTGATCACTGCGATGCGCGCATGGTTGAACACCGGTTTCTCAAGCGTCTGATGTGCCACCAATGCGGTGAGACCAAACCCATGCCCGAGGTCTGCCCCTCCTGTCAGGTCGAGGGCAAGCTGGCCCCGGTCGGGCCGGGGATCGAACGGCTGGCTGAAGAGGCTGAGGCAACATTTCCCGAGGCAAATATTGCCATGCTGTCATCCGATCTGTTTGGATCGGCGCGCGCATTGAAAGCAAAGATCGAAGAGATTGCTGCCGGTGACGCCGATATCGTCATTGGTACGCAGCTGGTGGCCAAGGGGCACAATTTTCCGAAACTGACATTGGTGGGTGTCATTGACGCCGATCTCAGTCTGCATGGGGCGGACCTGCGCGCCGCCGAACGCACATTCCAGCTGATGCGGCAGGTGGCTGGCCGCGCCGGGCGCGCGGATAAGCCCGGACAGGCGCTGTTGCAGACCTTTCAACCGGAACATCCCGTCATTCGCGCCATCCTTTCGGGCGATGAAGAAGGATTCTGGAAAGCCGAGGCCGCCGGGCGGCTGGCCGCCGGTGTTCCCCCCTATGGACGCATGGCCGGTATCGTTCTGTCTGGCCCCGAGGTCGGTCCCGTTTTTGACATCGGCAACGCCATGGCCCGCAACGACGCCCCGTTGCGGCAGATCGGTGCCCAGGTCTTTGGTCCAGCGCCTGCGCCCATTGCGCGTATCCGCGGGCGACACAGGGTGCGGCTGCTGGTCAAAGCCCCCAAAGGAGCGCCAATTCAAGATGCCATCGCCCGTTGGATAGCACCGCTGCGGCTGAAGGGTGACATCAGGCTGACCGTTGATATTGACCCGCAAAATTTCTACTGACCTCTGCATTCATGCAGAGCTAATGTGCGTGCCCTTCTTCCCACTCGCCAAAACCTGAAAATGGGCGTAGAGGGACTCTCATGCTGAAACCCATGCCACTTTCCGAGGCGCAAAGCCTTCCGTTCTGGCGCCGTCCCATCACGCTTTTATTCGTGATGGCACTGACCATGCCCATTGCTTTCAACGCATGGAGCGCGTTGTTGAACAATTTCGTTATTGAAGTGGCGAATTTCGACGGTGCCGACATCGGCCTGCTGCATACCGTGCGCGAGATCCCAGGCTTTCTGGCTGTAGGCGTAATTGCCGTGATCTTGTTTGTTCGGGAGCAGGTGCTGGCGATGATCTCGCTGATCATGCTGGGTGTTGCGACTGCGGTGACAGCGTGGTTCCCAAGCCTTGGTGGCTTGTTGTTCGTCACACTGCTGAGCTCGATCGGGTTCCACTATTATGAAACCGTGAACCAATCCCTTCAGCTGCAGTGGTTGCCCAAGGACCGAGCGCCGCAATTTCTGGGCTGGATGGTCGCCATGGGATCAGCTTCGACATTGGTTATCTATGGGCTGATTGTCCTGACGTGGGATCGGTTCGATCTGTCCTATAACACTGTATTCATGGCTGCGGGCGGGCTGACGGCTTTGCTGGCGTTGTTCTGTCTGGTCGCCTATCCGCAGTTCGACGCGCCGACTCCGCAAACCAAAAAAATTGTGCTGCGCCGCCGATACTGGCTGTACTATGCGCTTCAGTTCATGGCGGGCGCGCGTCGTCAGATCTTTGTCGTTTTCGCCGGATTCATGATGGTCGAGAAATTCGGGTTTGAGGTCCACGAACTCACCGGTCTTTTCTTGATCAACCTGGTTATCAACATTTCGGTTGCGCCGATGCTAGGCAAAGCTGTGTCCGTATTCGGTGAACGTCGCACTTTGATTTTCGAATATGCAGGCCTGGCAGTTGTATTTGCAGCCTATGGCGGCATTTATTGGTTCGGTTGGGGCGTTGTTCTGGCGGCTACTCTCTATGTGATTGACCATGTGCTTTTCGCGCTGGCTCTGGCGCTTAAAACCTATTTCCAGAAAATCGCCGATCCGGCAGATATTGCGCCAACCGCAGCGGTTGCCTTTACGATCAACCATATCGCCGCGGTATTCCTACCAGCGCTTCTGGGCCTGCTCTGGGTGTACTCGCCCGGAGCGGTCTTTGCGGTGGCTGCGGCGATGGCGTTGATTTCGTTATCGCTGTCGCTGCTGATCCCGCGCCACCCAGAGCTTGGGAATGAGACGATACTGTCGAAATACGCGCCCGCTCCGGCGGAATAGCTGCCAATGCTTGACCTTCGCGGGCCCGCACCCTAGGCGCTGTGTCAGCTGACACAGGAGGCTCCCATGCCCACATTCACCGCGCTTACCACCCTGACCGGCAAAAAATCAGCCGATGGTCTGGGCGAAGCCATGGAGCGTCTTGATCCCGAACCCACGGGCGTGGGCGTATTCGAAGTCGAAGATGGCTCGGGCCTGTGGGAGATTGGCGGTTACTTCACCGAAGCGCCGGATGAAACGGCACTGGCGGTTCTGGCGGCTGCGTTCGGATCCAAACCCTTTGTAATCTCGGAACTGCCCGAAACCGACTGGGTCGCCCATGTTCGCCGTGAATTGGCGCCTGTCGAGGCTGGCCGCTTTTTCGTCTATGGCTGTCACGATGCCGACAAGCTGCCCGAAGGCCGTATCCCTTTGTTGATTGAGGCCGCAATGGCTTTCGGTACCGGGCATCACGGCACCACCCTTGGGTGTCTCAAGGCTCTGGATTTTCTGCTCGATCAGGGTTTTACCGCGACAAAAGTTGCAGATATCGGTTGCGGCACCGCCGTTCTTGCGATGGCCGCCGCTCGTGTTTGGGAGGGGGACATCATTGCCAGCGATATTGATCAGGTTGCTGTCGAAGTTGCTGAAGCCAACCTGAAGGCAAACGGCATGTCAGGGAAGGTTCAATGTGTCGAGGCTGCGGGGTTCGATCATCCGGAGCTGAAATCTCTTGCGCCCTATGACCTGATATTCGCCAACATCCTCAAGGGCCCATTGGTGGCCCTGGCGCCCGAAATTTCAGCGAATCTGCGGGTTGGGGGTAAGGCGATTCTATCGGGAATCCTTAACGAGCAAGCCGAGGACGTTGTTTCCGTTTATCTCCAAAATGGTTTCAATGCCTCTAGAAATGACCAAATTGGTGAATGGACGTCGCTAGTCTTAACCAAACAGGGCTAAAATCGGGCCATTTGCAGGAGTTTTGTGGAGTTTCGCCTCTTTTTTGTCGCAATCTGTTTTTACCGTCAATGACGTGGAATTGGGGGGCGGTTGATTTGGAGGCTGCCATGACTGGAAAACAAATTGAATTTGATCAGCGCGTTCATCGGCTGAACAAGAAGCATTCGAAGATGACCCGTGGTTATCGTGCGACTATGCGCAAAGATGGCCTGGTTGTTATGAAACCACAGCGGGTTCAGTCCGCGGTGCCTGCAAAGGCTCTGCTGATCTGCTTGGCTGGGCTGTTCGCATTCAAAACGCTTTTGCTGACCAGCTTGGGGTCGTCGGCCTACCAGTATCGTGTCGATAGCCTTGCGCAAGGGACCGAAGTGGAGAAGGCGGGGGCATGGATCATGCAGATCGACCCGGTATCACAGGCCCTCTCGTCTCAACTCAGCAAAGTTCTCCGCTAAGTTTCTTCCGCTTTGATTAGAAACGCCGCGTATCCGGGGATACGCGGCGTTCTTCTTTGCCCCGAGGGAGAAGGGGAAAATCAACGGTAGGTTTGCTTTGCCTTAACGGCGGCCTTCCACGACGATTTCAATGTCGCCACGGCACAGGCCGATATCTTCCAGCTCGCGGTCCGACAGACCGCTCAGCGCGTTGCGTGTAACGCGGGCATCATTCCATTCGACAACGGCGTTTACGACCATTGCGAAAGTCGTACCGATACGGCCGACGAGGCCAAATGAGCCAGTGGTGGTGCGGGTTGTGTCCAGTGCAGCCATATCCTGTTTCCTTCCGGTTTGTGTTAAACTCTGATCTTGCGATCTGACGGGCATTTAGGGATGGTTTTCTGACTGCACAAGCATAGAAATTGCATGTGTCCTATGCGTTTTTTGCAATGCTCGAAAAACATGGAAACGCCTTAATTTATTGGCAATTTTGCCTTCATCAAACTGGTCGAAACCCGACATTTTCCGGTCGTAATCAGCTCATTCTGTCGGAGACAGGACGACCGTGTCGCAATCTGACCATCAGTCAATTCGCTTGGAAAATGTTCTTGTTTCGTGCTAGTCGGTAAAAAAGAACACACAAACCCGAGCAGGCCGAGGCTATATATGCGAATTCTGGGCATTGATCCGGGGCTACGGACCCTGGGATGGGGCGTCATCGAATCACATGGCAGCCGTCTCAGTCATGTTGCCAATGGGTTATGTAAATCGGACGGGGATGATCTGGGAGAGCGGTTGCTATCGCTCCATAATCAGATCGTCGAAGTGATTGCCGAGCATCAGCCCGATCAGGCCGCCATCGAACAGACCTTTGTGAACAAGGACGGAGCCGGTACGCTTAAGCTGGGTCAGGCACGAGGTGTGGCACTGTTGACGCTGGCGCAGGCCGGGTTGCCGGTGGGGGAATATGCGCCCAATCGAGTCAAGAAAACGGTTGTGGGCGTGGGCCATGCCGAAAAGGAACAGGTTCTTCATATGGTCAAGTTGCAACTGCCGGGCTGTCAGCCCAAGGGCGCGGATGCCGCGGATGCGCTGGCGATAGCGATCTGTCATTCCTTTTATGGGGCAACGCCACAGTCGCGGATGAAACAGGTGCGGGCATGATTGGCAAGCTGACAGGCCGGTTGGATTACCGCGCGGCGGATCACGTGCTGATCGACGTGCGTGGGGTCGGCTATCTGGTCTATTGCTCGGACCGTACGATGGCTGCGCTGCCGGGCGTGGGTGAGGCGATCTCGATCTACACCGACATGGTGGTGCGCGAGGATTTGATGCAGCTTTACGGGTTCCTTTCGCTGGTCGAGAAGGAGTGGCATCGCCTGCTGTGCTCGGTGCAAGGGGTCGGGGCCAAGGTTTCGCTAGCAATCCTCAGCGCCTTGGGCCCCGATGGTGTTAGCCGGGCGATTGCTCTGGGCGATTGGGGGGCGGTCAAGGCAGCCAAGGGCGTGGGCCCAAAAACCGCGCAGCGGATCGTGCTGGACCTCAAAGACAAGGCGCCCGGCGTTATGGCCATGGGCGGCACGGTGACCGAGGCAATGGATGGCCCCGCGCTGGATGTGGTGGAACTGACTGAACCGACACCTGTGCCAAAGCGGCCCACCATAAGCGCATCAGGTAATGCAGCAGCATCTGCCGGGGCATTGTCGGCACTCTCCAATCTGGGCTACGGCCCGTCCGAGGCCGCGTCAGCCGTGGCCGAAGCCGCGGCAAGCTTGCCCGAAGCGGGTGAGGCGGACCTGATCCGCGCTGCGTTGAAACTATTGGCTCCGAAAGGGTGATTGAATGGTAGATGCCGATCCCACCCTGCGCCCCGAGCCGTTGCCGGAAGACAATGACCGCGCCTTGCGCCCGCAGGGACTGGACGAATTCATCGGTCAAGCCGAGGCGCGCGCCAATCTGCGTATCTTTATCCAATCCGCTCGCCAAAGGGGTGAGGCAATGGATCATACGCTGTTCCATGGCCCTCCCGGTCTGGGCAAGACCACGCTGGCGCAGATCATCGCGCGTGAGTTGGGCGTGAATTTTCGGATGACATCTGGCCCGGTTCTGGCAAAGGCGGGCGATCTGGCGGCGATCCTGACCAATCTGGAAGCGCGCGATGTGCTGTTCATTGACGAAATCCATCGATTGAATCCAGCGGTCGAAGAGGTCCTGTACCCGGCGATGGAGGATTTCGAGCTGGATCTGGTGATTGGTGAAGGCCCGGCCGCGCGCACGGTGAGGATCGAGTTGCAGCCGTTTACTCTGGTCGGGGCCACAACCCGGATGGGGCTGCTGACCACGCCGCTGCGCGACCGCTTTGGCATCCCGACACGCCTGCAGTTCTATACCGTTGATGAATTGCACGAGATTGTCACCCGCAACGCGCGCAAGCTTGGAGCACCGGCTGATGACAGTGGTGCCCGAGAGATCGCGCGCCGGTCACGCGGAACACCTCGGATCGCCGGGCGCCTGCTGCGGCGGGTGGTGGATTTCGCAATCGTCGAAGGCGATGGACGGATCACCCGCGATTTGGCTGATGGGGCGTTGACGCGGCTGGGGGTCGATCATCTGGGGCTGGACGGCGCGGACCGCCGGTATCTGAAGCTGATCGCCGAGAATTACGCGGGCGGGCCGGTAGGTATCGAAACCTTGTCGGCAGCTCTGTCGGAAAGCCGGGACTCGCTGGAGGAGGTGATCGAACCCTTCCTCTTGCAGCAAGGCCTGATCCAACGCACACCGCGTGGCCGGATGCTGGCGCAGAAGGCGTGGACGCATCTGGGCATGGCCGCACCCAAGGGGCAAAATGATCTGTTTGGTTGAAGCCGCGCGTGCGAGCTTTTAAGGATTTCGCCAAACATTGTCCGATTGCCGAGGATTGCGCGTGACACCCGACGACATTCAAGCCCTGTTCACCCGCGAAAGCGGAGAGTTCCTGTTTGCGCGGTGGGGCCGCCCCATCGTGCCGATCGTCTTTGGGGTCGAAGATGAAAGTTTGGCCACGGTCAAAGGCGCGTTCGAGGCAGTGGTAACACTGGCAGGGCATCAGATGGCAGAAACCGACTCCGAGCTTGGCGCCAACTGCATGGTTTTTTTCTTCCGCGACTGGAAAGAACTGACAGAAGTGCCCGATCTGGACCGTTTGGTCCCTGATCTGGGGCCGTTGGTTGATCGGTTGATCGCGGCCGATGCCAACCAGTACCGGATATTCCGTTTTGAAGAAGACGGCGCCATTCGTGCGGCCTTTGTGTTTTTGCGGATGGACAATGAATTGTCGCAAGTCCCCGCTGAAACGCTTGCGCTCAGCCAGGTGGTGCAAACGGTGCTGCTCTGGTCCGATACCGCTTTTCGCAACCAGTCGCCTTTGGCAGTGGCGGGTGACGCGACGATATTGCGACCAGACATTGCCGGGTTGATCCGGGCGGCATACGATCCTGTCCTGCCGGGCGCGGCGCAAGATGCCTCTCATGCGCTGAGATTGTTTGCCAGATTGGATCAACCGCAATGAAGCACGTCTATTCCGCTAAAGTATATTACGAAGACACCGATATGGGCGGCGTGGTCTATCACGCTAACTATTTGAAATACATCGAACGCGCCCGGTCGGACTATGTGCGGCGCCTGGGCAATGACCAGAATGCCATGCGTGACGCAGGTATCGTTTGGGTCGTGCGCCGGATCGAGGCGGAATACCTGGCCCCGGCCAAATTTGACGACAATCTGGAGATCGAGACCGAAATCAAATCTCTGTCCGGTGTCCGTCTGATCATGGCGCAAGTGGTCAAACGGGGCGAAGAGGAGATTTTTCGCGCCATCGTTACCGCCGTCTGTATGAATGCGCAGGGCAAGCCCGTACGCCTTCCGGCAGAGATTCGCGCATTGTTGTAACAATTTGCAGGGCCCGGGTGGTTCTGTTGGCAATTCGCCCCCATCTGCGTTAGCGTTTGACAAAACAAGGCCGTAAGGCTGTCAGGCAAAACAAAGAGCAGGTTCATGGAAGCTGAAACGCTGGCGCTGGCGCAGGAGATCGATTTCTCCATGTGGGGGCTTTTTGCCCGCGCGACTTTTATCGTTAAACTGGTAATGCTGATGCTGATTGGCGCATCAGTCTGGTCCTGGGGGATCATCATCCAGAAACTGATCAATTACCGTGCTGCAAGGCGTGAAGCTCAGGTTTTTGATGAGGCTTTCTGGTCCGGGAACCCCCTGGATGAACTGTTCGAGCAGATCGGTACCCAACCCGATGGCAGTTCGGAGAAGATATTTGCCTCGGGCATGATCGAATGGCGCCGCTCGCACCGCACTGATGGCGGTCTGATAGCTGGTGCCACCGCACGCATTGATCGGTCGATGGATGTGGCCATCGCGAAAGAGGCCGAGGCGCTGCAAAAGGGCTTGCCCATTCTGGCCACGGTCGGCTCAACTGCACCCTTCATTGGTCTGTTCGGAACGGTTTGGGGTATCATGAATGCGTTCATCGAGATTGCCGAGCAGCAGAACACCAACCTGGCTGTTGTCGCGCCCGGTATTGCCGAGGCGTTGCTGGCCACCGGCCTGGGCCTGTTGGCCGCGATTCCGGCGGTGATTTTCTATAACAAACTCAGCGCAGATAGTGATCGGATCGTTGGAGGCTATGAAGCCTTTGCCGATGAGTTCGCCACCATTCTGTCGCGCCAGCTGGACAGCTGAGATGGGGGCTGCGGTTCAGCAATCCTCGGGCGGGAATGGACGCCGGCGGGGCCGGCGTCGCGGTCGCGCGCAGCCGATGGCTGAGATCAACGTCACACCCTTTGTGGACGTTATGCTGGTGCTGCTGATCATCTTCATGGTGGCCGCGCCCTTGCTGACTGTTGGTGTGCCTGTTGATCTGCCCAAAACAGCGGCCAGTGCGCTGCCCGGCGATAACGAGGAACCTTTGACCGTCACGCTGACCGCGGATGGCAGGGTGCAAATCCAAACCACGGATATTCTGCGCGAAGAGCTGATTGGAAAACTGCGTGCCATCGCAGCAGAACGCAGTAGCGACCGAGTGTTTTTGCGCGCGGATGGTGCGATCCCTTATGCGCAGGTGATGCAGGTAATGGGCGCGCTTAATGCGGGTGGGTTCTCCAATGTGGGGCTGGTGACCGATACGGGCGGCCCGACACTGGACGACGGTGGAGAGTGAGGCCGCACGGTGGATACCGGCACCAAGATCTCGGCGATTGCCCATGTCAGTCTGATTGGTTGGGCATTTTTCGGCGGCACCTTCCGGTCCGAACCATTACCTATGGCTGTGCAGGATGTCTCGGTCATTTCGGCTGAGCAATTTGCGGCAATGACCGCTCAGCGGGATGCGCCCGAAGTGCCGACGCCAACAGCGCTGCAGCCGCCTGAGGCCCCAACAGAAGAGGATCCAGCGTCGGAACCGGTAGTGGAAGAGCAGCCTTCGTTGCAAGAGGCGGAACCTGCTGAATCCGACCCGGACCCGGATCCTGAGCCTGAACCGGTTGAGCCGCCGCCAGAGCCGGTGGTGATTGAACAGCCACCGGTGTTGGACACTCCCGCCCCCGAGATTGTCGACGTTACGGTGCCTTCTGGGCCAGAAGCACAGCCCAGCCCGGCCGAGAATGTTGCGCCGGTGCCGGTTGCGCCGCCTCCGCCCGAGGCCGCGCCTGATGAAATCGAAACCCCGGCCGTATCTTTGGACGAGGGAGCCGAGACCCAGCAGGAACAGCAGGATCAGACCGCCCCCGAGGAAAAGGCTGACGAGATTGTGACCGAAGCGGAAGAGCCCAAAGAAAACGCTCCCCGAACATCGCCGCGCCCGCGGATCCGTCCCAACCGCCCGACACCACCGGTCGAGCCCGAAGTGGCGGAGACGCCCGAGCCCGAACCCACAGAGCCCGCGCAGACGGAAACAGCCATCAACGATGCGCTGGCCGAGGCGTTGGGACAAGGGAGTGAACCCTCTGGTCCGCCCTTGACCAGCGGCGAAAAGGACGCGATGCGATTGGCCGTTTCCCAATGCTGGAACGTCGGGTCCTTGTCCACGGATGCTCTGCAGACAGTTGTTGTTGTCGGATTTTCGTTGACCCCTGATGGCAAGGTCGTTGGCGGCAGCTTGCGCTTGATCGACAGCTCAGGCGGTTCTGACGGCGCAGCCAGACAAGCCTATGAGGCCGCTCGACGTGCCATTTTGCGCTGTGGAGCCAAAGGATATGACCTGCCAACCGATAAATACGAGCATTGGCAGGATATTGAGATTACATTCAATCCCGAGAGGATGCGGATCAAATGATGAGACTTCTGACCAGCCTGTTGCTTGGCCTGACACTGGTGTCGGCACCTGTTCACGCCCAAAGTGGACCGCTTCGCTTGGAATTGGATCAGGGGATTATCGAACCCTTGCCCTTTTCGGTTCCGAATTTTGTGCCGGACAGCACAGCAGCTGCGCAATATGCCCAGGATATCTCGCGGGTTGTGGCCGCCGATCTAACCGGAACAGGGCTGTTCCGCGAAATTCTGTCTGATGCTTTCATCAGCCAAGTGGCCAGCTTTGAAGATCCCGTTCGGTTCGCGGATTGGAAAGCCATCAATGCCGAGGCTTTGGTGACAGGTGCTGTGAATGTGTCGGGCAATCGCCTGACGGTGCGGTTCAGGGTCTGGGATGTGTTTTCGGGGCAGGAACTGGGCAACGGTCTCCAGTTTGCCGGGACGACTGAAGGGTGGCGGCGCATGGCCCATAAAGTGGCGGATCAAGTCTATAGCCGTGTAACGGGCGAGGGCGCCTATTTCGACAGTCGCGTTGCCTTTGTCTCGGAAAGCGGCCCCAAAAACCAGCGCCTGAAACGGCTGGCGATCATGGATTATGACGGCGCGAATGTGCAGTACCTGACCGACAGCGCCGCCATTGTTCTGGCACCACGCTTTTCACCTGCCGGTGATCAACTGCTTTATACCAGTTACGAATCCGGTCAGCCGCGCATTTATGTTCTGGATATTGAACGGGTCAGGCGGACCGAGTTGAACACTCAGGGCGGCACGATGAGCTTTTCGCCCCGGTTTTCGCCGGATGGACGGTCGATCGTCTATTCGCTTATCCAGGGCGGCAATACGGACCTGTGGAAAATGGACCTGGCTTCCGGGCAAAGCGTACGGCTGACCAATACGCCCGCGATTGAAACCGCCCCCAGCTATTCGCCGGACGGTTCACAGATCGTGTTTGAAAGTGACCGTTCGGGCACGCCACAGCTTTACATCATGCCCGCAAACGGGGGTGAGGCGACGCGGATCAGCTTTGGTCAGGGCCGTTATGGAACCCCGGTCTGGTCCCCCCGTGGCGATCTGGTTGCGTTTACCAAGCAGAACAAAGGCCGATTTCATATCGGTGTCATGCGAACAGATGGCAGCGAAGAGCGTTTGCTGACCTCGTCGTTTCTGGACGAAGGACCGACATGGTCCCCTAATGGTCGCGTGATCATGTTCACCCGAGAAACTCAGGGCGCAAGTGGCCGGGCGACGCTGTATTCGGTTGATATCTCGGGACGGAACCTGCGCCCGATCCGCACCCCGGATGGGGGCAGCGATCCGTCATGGGGCCCACTGCAGAATTGATCACGGCTGCTGGCAGGAAAAGTTCACAAGGAACCTGCACTATGCTACAGAGACGGCAATAAAGAGAAAAAACAACGAGGCACCTGAGATGAACGTATTGGGCAAAATCCTAGCACTAGGTGTGTTTGGCGCGTTGGCGGCCTGCACCAATAACGATCCGTCTGCGCTGGGCGGCGGCTTTGGCAATGGCGCAAATGGCGGGCTGGCCGCGGGCTCTCCAAGTGATCCGCGCTCGCCTGCATATTTCCAGCAAACTGTTGGTGACCGGGTTCTGTTTTCGGTCGATCAGTCGACGCTTACTCCGCAGGCGCAGTCAGTGCTGCAGGGGCAGGCCGACTGGCTGATGGCCAACCCCGACTTTGTGGCAACGATCGAAGGCCATGCGGATGAGCAGGGCACGCGTGAGTATAACCTCGCACTGGGTGCGCGCCGGGCAAATGCCGCCCGCGAGTTCCTGATTTCGCGCGGGGTTGCGGGCAACCGGCTGACAACTGTCAGCTATGGCAAAGAACGTCCGATCGAGATTTGCAGCACCGAGGACTGCTATTCGAAAAACCGTCGTGCAGTGACGGTGCTGACCGGATCAACTTTGGGATAAGACGATGAAACTAGCAGGATGGGTTCTGGCCGCAGTTTTGGCGACCGCCGGTTTGGCACAAGCACAAGATCAGCAAACCTTGGCGGATATCCGGCAGGAACTGACGGTGCTGCATGTGGAAATTCAGCGGCTCAAGCGCGAGTTTTCAACAACTGGCTCTCCGGCCCCGAACCTGTCCGGCAGTTCGATACTTGAACGTGTTGATGCCATAGAGGCCGAGTTGCAGCGCCTGACGCGCCAGACCGAACAGTTGAACCAGCGTGTACAGAATATTGTAACCGACGGCACCAACCGCATCGGTGATCTTGAGTTTCGCTTGGTCGAACTGGAAGGCGGCGACCTGAGTACGCTCGGTGATACAACAACTCTGGGCGGAGAAACGGACATCACATCCGTAGCCCCTACTGCTCCGACAGCGCCAACCGATTCCGACCTGGGTGAGTTGGCAGTAGGCGAGCAAGCGGATTTCAATGCTGCTGCTCAGGCGCTGGCCGATGGAAACTTCCAGGCCGCCGCGGATCAGTTCGCAGTATTCGATACATCATATCCCGGAAGCCCGCTTGCGCCCGAAGCACACCTAAAGCGCGGGCAGGCGTTGGAAGGCATTGGCGACACCCGCGAAGCTGCAAGGGCTTTTCTGGCCAGCTTCACGGGTGATTCCGAAGGCGCCTATGCGCCTGAGGCTTTGTTCGAACTGGGTGCTGCTCTGGGCCGTCTGGGACAGACCGAACAGGCGTGTATAACACTGAGCGAGGTCAGCGTCCGGTTCCCGGCCTCGGCATTGGCCTCCAGCGCCACGCAGGAAATGACGTCACTGGGTTGTACTTGACCACACAAGGCACACTCCTGAAATCCGAACTCCGCGCGCGATTGCCGGAAAACCTTCCGCGCCGTCTAGGCGTTGCGGTATCCGGTGGCGGTGACTCAGTTGCTTTGCTGAGTTTGTTGAAGCACATCGCCCAAGAGGAACAGGTTGAGCTGTTTGTCGCCACGGTGAACCACAATCTGCGCCCCGAAGCGGTGGCGGAGGCAGATTGGGTGGCGCAGCTTGCCCAGGGTCTGGGCCTTCCACATGAGACGTTGCACTGGCAGGGGTGGGACCAGACAGGTAACCTGCAGGATAGGGCGCGGCAGGCCCGGTACCAGTTGCTGTCAGACTGGGCGCGTGACAAGCAGATCGGCGCGATTGCCCTGGGACACACCGCCGATGATCAAGCCGAAACCATGCTGATGCGATTGGCGCGCGCTGCTGGTGTGACGGGATTGTCCGGCATGCCCGCAATGCGGAACTATCAAGGGATCATGCTGCTGCGGCCGATGTTGGGGGTCACCCGGCAACAACTGCGCGATTATCTTGCCAAGATTGGGGCAGATTGGATCGAGGATCCATCGAATCACGACCGGCGGTTTGATCGTATCAAGGCGCGCGACGCGTTGACCGGCTTGTCCGAAATTGGGATTTCGGCACATTCTCTGTCCCGCGTTGCTGAAAACCTTGCTCAAGCCCGTGAAGCATTAGAGCAGATTACGCAGGATTCCGCCCGTCAGGTCCTGAGTGTCGATGGCGGCGATATCTGTGTCGATCGCGCGCAATTTTCCACTCTGCCTGCGGAAATTCGACGTCGTCTTCTTACAGGTTGTGTCCGCTGGATTGCGGGCCGCGGATATCCACCGCGTCAGGCTGCAACAGACCGGGCGCTGCTCGCGATTGATCAGGGTGAGGCGGCAACGATTGGTGGATGCCTCTTGATCCCAAAAGCCGATAAAATGTGGATTTGCAGAGAGCTAAATGCCGTTGAGAGCGCACCCGGCGCACCCGGTCAGATTTGGGATGGACGGTGGATCCTGTCTGGCCCAGCGATTCCCGACGCGCAGGTTCACCCGTTAGGTGCGGCTGGTTTGAAGGCCGTGCCAGATTGGCGTGCACTTGGAAAACCGCGCGCCGCGCTTCTGGCGTCTCCGTCCGTCTGGAGTGGAGAGGTCTTGGTATCTGCACCTATGGTGGGATTCTCAAATGGTTGGCTTGCAGAACTGACGCCAGAAGAGCCCGAGTTTCACTCTTCGGTTTTATCGCATTGAACCTGCTTGAATCATCTCTATTTTAAAGAGCAACCCGGCAGATCCCCATCTGCCGAAATCTTTTGGGAGATTTTTCTTGGGCAACGCTCGTAACATCGCCTTTTGGGTCGTTCTGTTTTTGCTGATCCTTGCACTGTTCAATCTGTTCAGCGGACCAGGTGGAACGCTTCAGAGCAATGAAAGAACCTATTCTGATTTCGTGACCGCTGTTGAAGGCGGCGAAGTCAAAAACGTGACATTGGATGGCGAGCAAATTCGCTATACCACGCAAAGCGGCGCAAGCTATGTCACGATCAAGCCCGGCGATGCCGAGGTGACCAAACTGCTGATCGATGAAAGCATCCCGGTTCAGGCTGTGAAACAACAGCAATCGGGCATTCAGTCTTTCCTGGTCACTCTTCTTCCTTTCCTGCTGCTGATCGGTGTCTGGGTCTACTTCATGAACCGGATGCAGGGTGGCGGCAAAGGTGGCGCGATGGGCTTTGGCAAGTCCAAGGCCAAGATGCTGACCGAAAAGCATGGCCGTGTAACCTTTGATGATGTCGCTGGCATCGACGAGGCCAAGGAAGAACTGGAAGAGATCGTAGAATTCTTGCGCAATCCGCAGAAATTCAGTCGTCTGGGTGGCAAGATTCCAAAAGGCGCTTTGTTGGTGGGCCCTCCGGGGACCGGTAAAACGCTGCTGGCCCGCGCCATTGCGGGTGAGGCGGGTGTGCCCTTCTTCACCATTTCGGGTTCGGACTTTGTTGAGATGTTCGTCGGTGTCGGTGCATCCCGTGTCCGCGACATGTTCGAACAGGCCAAGAAAAACGCTCCCTGTATCGTCTTTATTGACGAGATTGACGCCGTTGGCCGCCATCGTGGTGCCGGTTATGGCGGGGGTAATGACGAACGTGAACAAACGCTCAACCAGTTGCTCGTCGAGATGGACGGGTTCGAGGCCAATGAGGGCGTGATTATCCTGGCGGCCACCAACCGTAAGGACGTTTTGGACCCTGCGCTGCTGCGTCCAGGCCGTTTCGACCGCAACGTGACTGTCGGCAACCCCGACATTAAAGGCCGCGAAAAGATCCTGGGCGTTCACGCACGCAAGACACCCCTCGGACCTGATGTCGATCTGCGCATCATCGCGCGCGGGACTCCGGGCTTCTCGGGTGCTGATCTGGCCAACCTCGTGAATGAGGCCGCGCTGATGGCCGCCCGCGTCGGTCGCCGCTTTGTTACCATGGAAGATTTCGAGAATGCCAAGGACAAGGTGATGATGGGTGCCGAGCGCCGCTCGATGGTGCTGACCCAGGACCAGAAGGAAAAGACTGCCTATCACGAATCGGGGCATGCCGTTGTTGGTATGACGCTGCCATTGTGTGATCCGGTCTATAAGGCAACGATCATTCCGCGCGGTGGTGCGCTGGGCATGGTGGTGTCACTGCCAGAAATGGACCGCCTGAACTATCACCGCGATGAGTGTGAGCAAAAGCTGGCCATGACGATGGCCGGTAAGGCGGCTGAGGTGATCAAATATGGCGAGGACCATGTCTCGAACGGTCCGGCGGGCGATATCATGCAGGCCAGCCAACTGTCGCGGGCGATGGTGATGCGCTGGGGCATGTCGGACAAGGTCGGCAATATCGACTATGCCGAAGCGCATGATGGCTATTCTGGCAACACTGCCGGGTTCTCGGTTTCGGCCCATACCAAGGAACTGATCGAGGAAGAGGTCAAGCGCCTGATCCAGCAAGGATATGAGCGTGCGCATCAGATCTTGTCAGAACAGAACGAGCAATGGGAACGTCTGGCCCAGGGGCTGCTGGAATATGAAACCCTGACCGGTGACGAGATCAAACGCGTCATGAATGGCGAGCCGCCCAGCGAAAGCGATGACGAGGGCGACAAACCTGATGAGGGCAGCGCCCCCAGCGTGACAGCCATTCCGAAAACCAAGGTTAAGAAAACTCCGCCCGATGGCGGGATGGAGCCGGAACCAACGGCTTAAACTTTCAAAGACCCGGGCCTGTCCCGGGTCTTTTTTCTTTTCAATCGCGAAGGTTTGCCCTTTATTCCGCATCAGATGTCAGTTCTGAAAAAGGGATAAATATGCCGGTATTGCGCGAAACCGAATTCACGGGCGAAGTTGTTTGGTTGGGCCACGTACCAGCAGGTAAAACTCTCCGGGCCAATTCCGTGGACAGTCTGGATTTGGGTTTCTCGGGTGATCAAGGCGCGCGTCACGAAGGCGTGAATCGTACCTCTTGCGTACGGGTCAAAAACCTGTACCCGGTGGGCACCGAAATTCGCAATGTGCGACAGTTATCGATCCTGTCCGCAGAAGAACTTGATGCCATCGCGCAGGAAATGGGCTTGGGTAAGCTGGACCCGTCCCATCTGGGTGTCAGCATTGTCTTGCGCGGCATTCCGGATTTCACCCATATTCCGCCCTCGTCTCGTTTGCAGGTGGAAAATGGCCTGACGCTGACGATCGACATGGAAAACCGGCCCTGTATCCTGCCAGGGCGCGAGATCGAGGCTGACTTGCCCGGATATGGTGCGGCCTTCAAGCCTGCAGCGCAAGGACGGCGGGGAGTCACGGCTTGGGTCGAAAGACCCGGAGAGCTGAAGCTAGCCGATGAGCTTACACTGTTTGTCCCCGATCAGAGAGCCTGGACACCATAAGGGACCGCAATTTCCGATCGGAAGGCGCCGATGTGACGCTACGACGTTTCAAGGCGCAATTATGTCGGAATCCATAGCCACCAATTTGGTACACAACGGTATGGAGTGAGCAGCGCCGGCGTTCTGCGTCGGGTTTGCACGGAATTCAATCAGGGACCGAAACCCAATGAGCTATAAATCTGACATCGAAATTGCGCGTGAGGCGAAGAAGAAGCCGATTCAGGAGATTGG
>NZ_JBXWOF010000002.1:0-418440 GCF_059610745.1 Ruegeria sp. CDSC042 | reverse complement strand
GCGTCCGGCCGTCTCTCCAACCCGTCCCACCGTCTCTCCAGTGTGTCACAAGCGCCTCAGCAGCGCCGGTGAAGGGGGTTCTAAGCATTACAAACATACACCGCAAGCAGAAAATCACGCCCTGAGAAACTTTTTTGCACTTTCTTATTTTACTCAATAAATTCAGATAATTAAGGTGATAAATTCGACCGATGCACCCAGGAAAGCCCATTATCACGCCTAAGGTATCCACACTGCTTTCCGTACGAGCTATGCCCGATATCAACATATTGTTGAGCTCCCCACGTCTACTACAAGACTCGTATGAGTCGCCGGGTATGAAACACACCCGCACCGAGTCGGAATTTGCCTGCACGCGGTCTGAAACGGCGATGCACCGGCAAATACTTTGCACCCTCTCTTGCGAAACGCTCTGGATTGCGTTCAGGTCACCTGACTAGTTACATACTGGCACGCAGCGAGATGACACGAACACACGCCGCCATCTTCCCACGCATATGCACCGTCGGCTTTGACGGCCTGCTGGTCTCTTTCGCCGAAACCATGGCCGAGCCATCGAACAGGGCAGCATTGGCGTTTCGAGCTGCGGTGGATTCTGAACGGTGGGAAGATGTCATTGAAACCTCAGCGACGCTGGCGTCGACTTATATCCGATTTGAACCATCCCAGTTTGCCCTCGCAAACCTTCGCGACCGGGTCGAGCAGCTGCTGCGGCGGCAGGATTGGTACAAAGCGCCCCTCCCCCAGGGGCGCAGGTTATGGCGTGTCCCCACGGTTTATGGTGGCGCGCTTGCCCCTCAATTAGATGAGGCAGCGGCTGCAGCCAGGCTGTCCCCCGATGAAGCCGTTTATCGATTGAGCGCCACAACCGTCCGCGTCCTGACGATCGGATTTGCTCCCGGTCAGCCATATCTTGGCCCGCTCGGCCCCGAGTTCAACATACCGCGCCTCAAGAAGTTGACCCCGATGGTGCCCGAGGGCGCTTTGGTATTGGCGATTTCGCAATTTGTCCTTTTCTCGGGACCCACACCAACCGGGTGGCGACATATCGGCCAAACCGCTTTTCGCTGTTTTCGCCCTGAAGCACAGAACAACTTTGCCCTGAAACCCGGCGACGAAATGCAGTTCGTATCAGTCACGCGTGAGGAAATAGAGGCGATACGCGCCAATGACGTTGATGGATCAGGCGGCGCAACCTGTCAGGAGATCGCGGTTTGAGCCTGTCTGTCCTGCGCATAGGGCCTGCTTGTACAATACAGGATCAAGGCCGCCACGGGTATCTGGATCAAGGGCTGTCCCGATCTGGCGCAGCAGATTTACTGGCCCTGCACGAAGGCGCTGCATTGCTGGGACAAAGCCCAAAACTTGCCGCGCTTGAAATGGTCGGAATGGGCGGTGAATTTGAGGCCACTCATCCCATACAGATTGCACTGACGGGCGCACCGATGCGGGCCAGTATTGATGGCACTGCCATTTCGTGGAATGCCTCTTACCGCCTTGAAACCGGACAGCGGGTGATGATCGGGGCCGCCACACGGGGAACCTATGGATATTTGCACCTGGGCGGCGGTATTGAGATGCAGGAGTTTCTGGGGTCCCGCTCAACTCACCTTACTGCCAAAATCGGGCGCGCCCTACAGGCCGGAGACAGCTTATCCGCCGGGGCAGCGTCACAGCAGGCAGGACAGAAGTTGCGGGCTGAAGATCGGTTCTCGGGCGGTTCGCTGCGGGTTGTGGCCAGTTTTCAGACCGAACTGTTCGACCGGCAAACGCTGGGCCGCTTTTTGCGCACGACATTCACTCGCGGGTCCCGCGCAAATCGCATGGGAATGCAGCTGGAAAGCGACGGAGAGGGCTTCGCCGCAAAGGGGCAGCTGAACATATTGTCCGAGGTCATCACCCCCGGCGACATTCAGATGACCGGCACTGGCAATCCCTTTATTCTGCTGCCCGAGTGTCAGACAACCGGCGGGTATCCCAGAATTGCGACCGTCCTTCCCTGTGACCTGCCGCGGGCTGCGCAAACCCCGGCGGGCGTACAGCTTCAGTTCAGGCTGGTCGAAATGGACGAGGCCATTTCCCTGCAGGCGGCTTTTCAAAAAGAACTGGCCAACCTGCCATCCAAGGTCGAACCGCTGATCCGTGATCCTCATGACATTGCTGACCTGCTATCTTATCAACTGGTCAGCGGAATGATCTCTGCCACAGATTAAGGAGTTTGCCGATGCTCAGCGTAGATCTTAATGCCGATATGGGGGAAAGCTTTGGCCCCTGGAGCATGGGCGATGACAAAAGCCTGTTGCGGATTATCACTTCGGCCAACATTGCCTGTGGCGTTCACGCGGGCGATCCGGACGTCATGGCGCAAACGATGACCCTGGCTGCGGAAAACGGTGTCGGCATTGGCGCGCATCCCGGCTTTCCTGACCTACAGGGATTTGGCCGTCGCAATATGAAAATACCCCACGATAGCCTGCGAAATCTTGTTCGGTATCAGTTGGGATCGGCGATCGGTATGGCAAACGCCGTTGGAACGCAGGTCCGGCATCTGAAGCTGCACGGTGCATTGTCCAACATGTGTTCGGTCGATATCGACATGGCGCGGGCCTGTTATCAGGGCGCGCTGGACGTGAACCCAGATATCATCATCATGGTGCTGGCCGTCACCAAGCAGGAAGAAGCCGTTCGGGAATTGGGCTGCAAGTGGGTCGGCGAGATCTTTGCCGACCGCGCCTATAACGACGATGGCACTCTGGTCGACCGAAGCTTGCCCGGCGCCGTCATCCACGACCCCGAAATTGCAGGGCCTCGAATTCTGGAAATGGTCAGCGAGGGGGCCATCATTACCGAAACCGGCAAAAGGCTTAATACCGCGATCGACACGATCTGCCTGCACGGGGATGGACCAACCGCCGTTCAGATTGCGCATTCGGTCCGCGAAAACCTGATCGCGGGCGGTGTCGAGGTGACAAAGTTCCTGCGTTAATCCCGCGGGTGCAATGCGTCCGCCCGTACTCAGACTGTTGCCGAGGTTGAATTCCCTCCCTAGCATGTCAGCAAGCATATGTTCTGAATACCACAATCCCGGCAACGAACCGCACCTGGTTTGCCTAGTCTGGGCAAGGAGTTACTTTATGTCTTTTGATTTAGCGTCTTACGAACCACGCGGCGACAAGAAGAATTCGGACTTCTTCAACGAGTATTTGCCAAAAATTTACGAACGCCGTGCCAGCTCTGGTGTCGCCCAGCAGGTTGGGTCCATGCGCGCTGTCGTGCTTCAGGTCGAAACTGACGTTCTTTTCGACACTCTGGTCGAGCTATATGTGATGTCGCCATACCGCCACACGGCCAGCTATCTTGGACGGACGCATAAATACTCGGTCCTGCATTCACACCTGGACTACCCGGCGCTCATCGTGATGGCTCCGCTTAGCCCGACATTCGAAGACTTCATCCCGCGCATCAACCGCATGTACCCGTTGGCACGAAACACGCCGCAAACGCGCTATGTTGGCGAAGTGTTTGGCGCCACTGACCTGAACACGCTGACCAAAACGCTGGAGGATCAGAATATCCGGTTCGAATATTCCGGCGACACCGAGAACCCGTTTTACACGCTAAAGGGCCTTCGGTTCACCACCCCTTCTGATTTCACCTGCAACCGGGTCGGTTATTCAACGCTGGATTTCAACGATACCGACAGTTTGGGTCTGGGCGACAGGGTATTGCTCAGCAGCGCAGAACAAGCGCGACTGGATGAGGCTGCTGCCTTTGGTGCCGATAGCAATATCTCTTCACTGATGTTGGGCATCGACCATCTGGCGACACGCGTTCTGGCTGGTGAGCGCGAGGATGCGATCCTCGAATTTCTGACGATGGTGCCCTACTATTTCTGGGGGGCGTACAACATTTTCGACATGAATTCGTCGACCAATGTGAACCGCAATGCTGGTGTGGATGATGACAAGAAATCCCCGGCTAAGGTATTTACAGCCAATAATACGCCTTCGTTTGTAAACTCTTTTGCCAAACGGCCCATGCCAACCGAGGATTTCGTCCGCAATTTCGGACGTCGGCTGCATCACATGGCGATCGAGATTCTGGACGGCGATCACGGTGCGGGCGAAAAGAATGTGGATTTCGTTGTGAACACTCTGAAAGACCAAGGGGTGCCATTCCTGGCCCATGTGGTTGGAGAGTGCAAAGACGATCCGAACCTCAAGCAGATCTTCTCAAAACACTCGAAGAACACTCTGCTGATCACCGAGTATATCGAGCGCTGTCATAAGTATGATGGGTTCTTTACCAAAGATAACGTCGCGGCCCTGACTGCGGCCGCCGGTCAGGATGAGCAATATCAGCACGGCCACGTATTCGACTGACCTGATCCCTGCCGCCTACTACGGCACGCTCGCTCAGCAAAAAAAGGCCACGGAATTCCGTGGCCAGACCCATCCAGGAGAGTATATGTCGGGTCTTATGACGGCCCGATCATGAAACAGGTGACATTGCGGGCCTGAAGTCTGCGGCAGGCCAGATCGGCTTGCTCTCGGGTCATGCCCTGGAACGTCGCATCGAACCCGCGTGAGTTTTGATTGACCTTGCGCAGCGTGCCTTCCAATGTGGTCATTTCCGACAGGGCCGTTTTCAGTAGAACCTTTTCAGCCTCGTACCGGGTCGTATAGCGCCCCACATTCACGCCCCACAAATGACCGCCAGAGGTCGACAAGCGTGTGACGATTTCCTGCTCTGGCTCGGGCTGTTCTGCCGAGGCCAGCACCAGATCATCCGTGCGTACCGTCGGGCGCGTCGTTCCTTCGGTCGGCGTCTCTACACCTGCCGAGGCGATGGCTGCGGCGATACCGTCCTGAATCCGCGCGTCGTTCTTGGCTGCGGTTGCGGCGACGTTGTTCGCCACTAGAACGGTACTCCCCCGCTGGGGTCGAAGAACCGGTCGCAGGCTTCTGGTGGGCGCGCCGCTTACGCTGGCGACTTTCGCATTCAAACCTGCATTACCGGCATAGGCCGGCCGGGCTGGTTTGCGGATCGGCGCGCGCGACGGGGCGCGGCGGAAACCCATGTCCAACAGCTCGGCTACTTTGGCATTGCGCGATGCGCCGGATTTGCCACCAAAGACAGTCGCGATGATCCGTTCGTCCTTGCGCTTGGCCGAGGCAACCAGATTGAACCCAGCTGCACGGGTATAGCCCGTCTTGATCCCATCCGCACCGCGATAGGCCGCTAGCAGGCGACGGTTCGTATTGGGAACGGTTTTGATCCCCGCATTCGTGGATTGGCGCGAAAACAGGTTGTAATATTGCGGGTAATCATACAGCAGATGCCGCCCCAGCGTGGTCATGTCCCGTGCGGTCGACAGATGTCCGGCCTCGGTCAGACCATGTGCGTTCTTAAAGGTTGTACGGCTCATTCCCATCGCCTTGGCGGTACGTGTCATGCGGCGCGCAAAGGCGGCCTCGGACCCGCTGAGGGCAACACCAATGGCAGTGGCTGCGTCATTGGCCGACTTCACCGCCGCCGCACGGATCAAATAGCGGAAAGCAATCTTCTGCCCCGAACGCAAACCCAGCTTTGAAGGCGGTTCAGAGGAAGCCTTTTTGGTGATGGTCACCTGCGTATCGAGAGTGATTTCGCCGTTCCGAACCGCTTCAAATGCGATGTACAGTGTCATCATTTTGGTTAACGAGGCCGGATGGAGGCGTGTATCGGCGTTTCGGGAATGCAGCACTTCGCCCGTTCGCGCGTCGATCACCATCGCCGCATATGGGGCAGCAATGCCCTGCGCCGGAGCGAAGGAAAACAACAACAGGAATGCTGCAAGGAATACGCCCATAGGGGCCGGAACTGTCCGCCGTACCTGCACGATTTTTGCCTCTGTCTACCTCAGGCCGCCGGGTTTTCCCGGTCAGCTACTATTTATTTTATTACCCATCAGCGTAGCACAGCACCCCCGCGAAAGAAACCGAAAGCTCATATCTTTAACGCTTTCAGCGTATGTCAAAGACCCACTAGATGTGGCGGTGCAAACGGCGGTGCACCGCTAAACCTGCCATTTCGTCAAGACTGTGTCGTCGACCGGCCCCTATTTTCGGAAACTGCGACCAAATGGCAACATCAACTCAAAGAGCGAACAAGCGCCGTCAATCCACCAAGATCGGGCAATTCGTGGTATCTGGAACTGTCGGCCGGCACGTCGGCCTGTTCGATCTCCCAGACCAGCCCATGCGGCACGTATACGCCCCAGCATCCGGCCTGAATCGGAGCAACCACATCGGACCGCATCGAATTTCCGACCATCATAGCCGCAGCGGGCCCCTCGCCATGCTGCGCGAAGATCTGGCGATAGATTTCCGGGGTCTTTTCAGACACGATCTCGACCCCGTCGAAAAGATCGCCCAAACCGGATTGCGCAAGTTTGCGTTCCTGGTCTATCAGATCACCCTTGGTGATCAGGATTACGCGGTGGGTGTCGGCAGCGCTTTCGATGGCCTGCCGGGCATAGGGCAACAGCTCGATCGGATGGGCCAACATCTCTTGCCCCGCTTCGATCAGTTGGCGAATGACCGCTGCAGGAACACGGTCTTCGGTCACTTCGATCGCCGTTTCGATCATGGAGAGAGTGAAGCCTTTGATTCCATACCCATAATGCCGGATATTGCGTTTTTCGGCAGCCAGCAATCGGTCCATCAGGTGATCCGATTCGGCATGATCTGATAGCAGGTCGACAAAATGTGCCTGCGTCAGCTGAAAGAACCGTTCGTTGTGCCACAGCGTGTCATCGGCATCGAACCCGATTGTGGTTAGTTTTTCGCCCATTTGGATAACGTCCTGCTGGCTCTTTTATCTGACGCATTGGACGTTATATAAGCGCACAGATAAACCGAAGCCTGAATCGGACGTTTGCGCCTAATGTTTGAGAACCAATGGATGATGTCTGACAAACCGGACGACGATGCAGATTCGTCGATCCTGGTACAGACGCGCCCCAAGACCAAACGCCCGCCGCTGTACAAAGTGCTGCTTTTGAATGACGACTACACCCCGATGGAGTTTGTCGTTCACGTATTGGAACGTTTTTTTGGCATGACCCACGCAGAGGCGTTCGAGATCATGCTAACCGTCCACAAGAAGGGCGTCGCCGTTGTTGGTGTCTTCAGTCATGAGATTGCCGAAACCAAGGTCGGGCAAGTCATGGATTTTGCTCGCCGCCATCAACACCCCCTGCAGTGCACTATGGAACGCGAAGAGTAAGGCGACGCCTGACCTCTTTTCGGAATTGCCAATGTCCCCTCGCCTAGACCTTGCCTTGCAAAGCGGCCTTGAAATCGCGCAACCCCTGTCCGTGATTGGGCCAACGCCCGAGGAAGACCTCTCTGGGCTGGCCTCAGAGACGCAAGTGGTTCAGCCCTTCAAGCCGTTTCACGACCATTTTGCAGACCATGGGTTCACGGCCACGCCCGAGGCTGATGACCCGTGCCAGGATGCAATCGTGTTCCTGCCCCGCGCCAAGGCCTTGGCCCGCAGCCTTGTGCATCAGGCCTGCCAGCGCGCGGACGGGTTGGTTGTGATTGATGGCGCCAAGACAAATGGCGTCGACAGCCTGTTGAAGGATATTCGCAAACGCGTAACCGTGCAGGGGCCCATCGCAAAAGCACATGGCAAGATCTTTTGGTTCCAGTCCGACGTAAACGCGTTCGAGGACTGGGCCGCACCCGCCACCCAATCCGCCGACGGATTTCAGACAGCGCCCGGAGTATTTTCTGCAGACGGGGTCGACCCGGCCTCAGTAATACTGCTTGCCGCCCTGCCTGAAAAACTGGGCGGTCGGGTCGCCGATCTGGGGGCTGGCTGGGGATACCTATCCACAGGGCTAATGGGTGCAAAGGGGCTGCAGGAATTGCATCTGGTCGAGGCCGATCACATCGCCCTGCAATGTGCTCGTGCAAATGTAAAAGACGACCGTGCGCAGTTCCATTGGGCCGACGCGGTCACATGGCGCGCGCCTGAGCCGCTGGATACGGTCATTATGAACCCGCCGTTTCACACATCGCGCAGTGCTGATCCCACGTTGGGTCAGGGATTCATCAAATCTGCTGCGCGCAGTCTGACACGGGGCGGTTCCCTTTGGATGGTCGCCAATCGGCACCTGCCCTATGAAATCACGCTGAACGAGGCCTTTGCGCAGGTGAAGGAAGTAACCGGGGACAATCGTTTCAAGGTCTTCCACGCCTCTCGCCCTCGGCGGTGAACCCCGCTAACCTGCACCGCATATCAGGAGAATACGCATGTCCTTTTCCATAGCCGGCAAGACCGCGATCGTCACAGGTGGTGCAAATGGTGTCGGATTGGCCATCGGACGTCACTTCGCGGATGCCGGGGCCAATGTCATGTTCGCCGACATGGATGAAAAACGACTGGCCAATGAACTGGGCGAGCAGGCAGATGACAGCAACATCCGTTTCTTCGCCGGGGATCTGCGTGAAAAGCTGACGATTGCGAACCTGCTTTCGGCCACGATTGACGCTTTCGAACAGGTCGACATCCTGATAAATGGCTCGCGCCAGGTTATCCCGTCTGATCCATTGGACATGGAAGACGACTCGGTCCGCACCTTATTGAACCAGAACCTGATGCCGGCCTTGCGACTGAGCCAACTTGTTGCCAAACGGATGATCAAGCAATCCGGTGATGATGAAAACGAAAACCCTGCGGGATCCATCATCAATTTATCCTCGATTGCTGCCCGTCGCACCCATCCCGATCTGATGGCCTATTCGGTGTCTACAGCAGCGCTTGATCAGTTGACCCGATCCTTGGCCGTTGCCCTTGCCCCAAACCGCATCCGCGTGAACTCGATCGCGCTGGGATCGGTGATGAGCGCTTCGCTGCAATCCACGCTCAAGGAAAATCGCACATTTCGGGATGATATCGAAAAGCACACACCCCTTTCCCGGATTGCCGCGCCAAACGAACTGGCCGAAACCGCACAGTACCTTGCCTCGGACGCCGCAGGTTTCATCACTGGACAAATCCTAACCATTGACGGTGGACGCACTTTGCTGGACCCCGTCGCAGCCCCGGCCCATTAAACAGATGTTCGATACTGAAAAAGCCACCGCCGCAGCCTGGTTTCGTGACTTGCGCAATGAAATCGTAAACGCTTTTGAGCAGCTTGAGGATTCCCACGACACCGGACCTTTTTCCGATGCTCAACCCGGTCGTTTCGAAGTCAAAGAGACCAAACGGCATTCCGATGACGGGGCGGACGCCGGTGGCGGTTTGATGTCCGTGATGCGCGGCGGCCGCGTGTTCGAGAAAGTCGGCGTCAATGTCTCGACAGTATTCGGCCAGCTCGGGGAACGGGCGCAACAGGCAATGGCTGCCCGAAAAGGCATTCCCGGAATGACCGAGGACCCGCGGTTCTGGGCCTCGGGTATCAGCTTGGTTGCCCATATGCAGAACCCGCACGCTCCTGCTGTTCACATGAATACGCGCATGTTCTGGACACCTCACGCCTGGTGGTTCGGCGGCGGATCAGACCTGAATCCCTGTATCGAATATGACGAAGACACTGCCCATTTCCACGCAACCCAGAAGGCCCATCTGGATCCCCACGGACCGGGCCATTATCCGCGTTTGAAAGAGTGGGCCGACGAGTATTTCTTTATCCCGCACCGCAAGCGCGCCCGCGGTGTCGGCGGTATCTTTCTGGATGACTATTGCACCGGGGACTGGTCATCGGACTTTGCCCTGACACAGGATATCGGGCGGGCCTTCTTGCCAGCCTTTCTGCCTTTGGTTGAAAAGCGCAGGCAACAGAGCTTTGACGCCGCCGATAAGGATACCCAACTGATTCATCGCGGGCTCTATGCCGAATACAACCTTGTCTATGACCGCGGAACCAAATTCGGGCTAGAGACCGGGCACGACCCGGACGCAGTGCTTATGAGCCTGCCGCCCTTGGCCAAATGGGTCTAACGCCTGACCTGCCTCTGCGGTGCTTTTTACTTCCGAGGTTTCAGAACCCGAAATCCATGAAATTGTCAGAGCAATAGCGCTGCGCCGATGCCGCTGACATGTTCTCGCCAACGCGTTTGACAGTAACCGAATAGCCCGGCGTCGTATCAACCCCTTCGGGCGCAGACAGCGAGAATTGCACCGTCCGTGTCTGTTTGTCATAGGCCCGGGTTATGTAAATACGCTGGTTCGATTTGGTTCTAAGCGTGCGTATCGCAAAATCCCCGATCCCGCACCAATAGGCCACTGGCGCAGAACTGCCGCTGGTTGAGACCTCGTAAACGCCATTGTCACGTGGTGTCACTGTCGTTTGGAATGCGGGGTTTATACCGACCCCGAACCCAACAGCCTGGGCCATGGCAGGCACCATCATCAGCGTTAGAATACATGTTGATACAAAGTATTTCATGGTGCTCGACCCCGGACAAAATGGTTTCCTTGGGAAATCATAGAACAGATGCGCTTTCCGTAAAGCGCCGTTTCAATTCTCAAAGTGCAGCCGCCCACCGACATCCTGCGGCGCAAGCGCCACGGTTTTTATCACCGCAAAGCAAGGTTTGCCCGCAGCAAGCCCAAGGGCTTCTACCGAACGTCGGGTGATCCGAGCCAGAATAGTCCCTGCAGGTGTAATGACAGAGACGATCGCACCGGGGCCTTCCCCGGCTCGGATCGTATCAACCCTGCCCTCCAGTACATTCAGCGCTGACAGGCCCTCGGGCCGCTTACTGGCAAGGATCACCTCTTGTGCGGGGATGCGAATACGCAGGCTTTCGCCGACCTTATGGGGAATACGCGGCAGAAATAGGCGCGCCTCTTCGGCTGCCAACTCGGTCAACCCGTCTGCATGGTGAGCTGATACCTGCACCTGAAGCACCGCACCAACGGCTCTGACACCGAGCGGGGCCACAGAAGGATCAGCCATCACTTCGGAAGCCGGGCCTTGCCGAACCACCTTGCCGTCCTGCAGGGCAACGACAGAAGTTGCCAGCCGCGCAACTTCGGCTGCCGAGTGGGTCACATAAAGGATCGGCACCGAAATCTCATCCCGAAGCCGTTCGAAATAGGGCAGTATCTCGGCCTTCCGTGCATCATCCAATGCGGCCAGAGGCTCATCCGCGAGGATCAGACGCGGGCTGGCCAATAAGGCGCGGCCTATGGCGACACGCTGCTTCTCGCCACCTGACAAGCTCAGTGGACGACGGTCCAGAAGATGCCCGATCCCCAACATCTCAATTACCTTATCGGGGTCTTCGCGCGGCACGCTTTTGGGCGCAAACCAGCGCCCATAGGACAGGTTCTGGCGCACTGTCAGATGCGGGAACAACCGTCCTTCCTGAAAAATATACCCCAAGCGGCGTTTATGCGGAGGCAGCCAAAGGCGCTTTTCCGTATCGAACAACGTCCATCCGTCCACGGATACGCGACCAGCTTTGGGCTCCAGCAATCCCGCAACAGCGTTAACGATTGTCGTCTTACCGGCGCCGGACCTTCCATACAGAACCGTCACCCCGGCAGGCGCATCAAATTTGGCATCCAACTGAATACCTGGCAGATCATGTTGCAGATTGACGGAAAGGCTCATGTCCCCGACACCCTTGCCGCGGCGCGACGACCGACAAACTCTGACAAAAGCAGCGCCCCCATCGCGATGATGACCGATATCACCACTAGCCGCATCGCCGCCGCCTCACCACCCGGAACCTGCAGAAACGCATAAACGGCCGATGGCAACGTCTGTGTCTGTCCAGGTATGTTCGAAACAAAGGTGATCGTCGCGCCGAACTCACCCATGGCTTTTGCAAAGGCAAGGATGGTCCCGGCGATCACCCCCGGTAGAATCATCGGCAAGGTTACGGTGACAAAAACCCACAGACGCGAGGCACCCAGCGTGGCTCCGGCCTGTTCGAGCTTAGGGTCGACGGCTTCGATCGAAAGGCGAATAGCACGGACCATCAGCGGAAACGCCATGATCCCAGCGGCCAGCGCTGCGCCGGTCCAGCGAAACGCAAAGACAATTCCAAGCCCCGCCAGAGGTCCACCAATCGGGCCCTGAATACCAAAGGTCAATAGCAGCAGATATCCCGTAACAACGGGCGGCAGGATCAATGGCAAATGCACCAACCCATTCAACACTTGTCGCCCGGGAAAGCGCCAGCGTGCCAGTGCATAGGCAACGAATACACCAAAGGGCAAAGTAACCAGCGTTGCCCAGAAAGAGACACGCAGCGACAATTTCAGCGCCTCAAGTTCTTCCGGTCCCAGCCAACCCATCGGCTAGTCGCCCGGCAGGGCAAATCCCTGCTCTGCAAAGACTGCCATCGCTGCGTCGGTCTGTAGGTAGCTTAGGAAAGCATATGCCTCGGCTGAGGCTTGCGTTGTTACAGCGGCCGGGTAGACAATTTCCGGGTGAAGATTTGCAGGGAAAGAGGCCACAACCCGCACCCGATCCTCGGCCTGGGCATCCGATCGGTAGACAACACCCAAGGGGGCAGCCCCCGCGGCAACCAAAGCCAGAGCCGCGCGTACATTGTCGGTCTGCGCCACCTGCTGCTGAACACTATCCCAAAGACCTAGGTTTTGCAGCGCCGCTTTGCCGTAAATTCCCGCAGGCACGGCATCGACCAGGGCCATCGCAAGATGCCCACCTGACAAAGCGGCTGAGATGTCCGTCTGCGGGGAAAACCTCTCAATTTCAACGGCCGTCGGCCCACCGATCAGGACAAGCCCATTTCCCAAAAGGTTAACCCGCGATCCAGCATCAATCAGCCCATTCTCCTGAAGGACATCCATCCAGTCACTGTTGGCTGAAATATACACATCCGCCGGGGCGCCCTGTTGAATTTGACGTGCCAGTATAGAAGACGCCGCATACGATATGACAACCTCCTGACCACTTTGCCGTTCAAAACTCGGCACAAGTGAATCCAGAGCATTTTTCAGACTGGCAGCAGCAAAAACCAAAACATCGTCGGCCTCTGCACGCTGCGGAGTCGATATCAAACTACCCAAAACAATAGCAGCAACCAGAAAACGGCTTGCGGATGACAGGGTCATATTGTTCCCGTCTCGTAGGTTAAGGTTCCATCAGGGGATATCTGAGGCGGCGGGGGGCGCGCAAGCATCGATAGGACGCATCGTGAATAAGAACCTTTGAAACGGGCAATCCATAGCCGCTACAACACCCAAGATATTTTGAAGGTGCCTGGTCCGAAACGACCGGTTCAGATTTCGTGATCCCTCAGAAAGTCTGATAAATCGGAGCCCGGTTGGCTGTGATATCACCCCAGATTCCCGCCTTGTCTAAATTCAGTGAAAGAAATTGTGCCAGACCCTCTTGCGCCCGCGCGCTGGCTTGGCTAAATGCAGCCTCACGGGTGATTAGCTCAGTTGGTAGAGCGCTTCGTTTACACCGAAGATGTCGGGAGTTCGAGTCTCTCATCACCCACCACCCATTCCCCACAACGTATCAAGGTCTTACGCGACTAGCACCTCTTGCTGTGCTGCGCATGAAACCGTGTCCGCTGCGCCTCCGCTGCACTTAAACGGAGAAAAAGTCTCCAACACAGGAGATATGAGCTCTGGCAACAATCGTAAAACGACCCAGCGGGAAGTGGCAAGCGATTGTGCGGAAGGACGGGCAATCCCGAACTCAGTCTATTCATAAGCGTGCTGATGCGACGAAGTGGGCTAGTGAAACGGAGATGAGCACCGACAGGGGATTGCTAACCCCAACCCTCAGTGTGGGCGTATCCAAGATGACACTTGGTGAAGTGCTGCGAAAGTCCCGAGCCCGCGCGAAGTAGGTATGAAGCTGGTTGTAGTCGGTTCAACGAGTGCCGTAGGGGCTAGCCAACATGCCGAGGACGATTATGTCTTGCACGAAATGCTTCGCCTCTTCTGACGCATCCCAAGTCTTGCTTTCCTCGCTGGCGTGTAGCGCGCCACCAAAAGTGGTCGCTATGGCGCTTACGGCCAACAGGGTCTTCATGACAGAACGTCCCTAACTGTTTTGATCTTAGCTGCTACTTTCGATCCACCTCAGAAAACGATCCGGGTTCTTAGGCCGAACAGCGTAATGCTATCCTGAGCGGGATTCAGCAGCGGGTCAGAAATGAACTGCAGTGATGGCGTGATCTGCAGTCCGGGTGCGATTGAAAAACGGTAGAATGCTTCGAGTGTGAACTGATCGCCATCTATGCCTCTTGCCTCGGCCCAGTTCAGGCCCAACCCGGCCAAATCGGTATTGCGACCGTAGTAGCCAATACCCGCAGAAACGGACCGATCATAGAGTGCTGCTGCCCCTTTTGAGGCCCCTGCCCGGAAGAACGGCATCCACTTATTGTCAATAAACCATGCTGCTGAGAACGCGGCACCGTAATCTTCTGGACGGCTACCATCGTCAGCCGCATCCGCATGCCAGAGGGTCAGATGGATATTGTCGAAGTAAATGCGATCAAAGCCAGAGGTGTAACCAAGTTCGAGTGATTTGAAGAGATTGCCGTCGCTAAACACATCAAAGTTTGGATCAGACGGGTCGGCGTTTGCGTCTGAGACGCTCGCAACGGCGTAGAGGTTCTTGCTCAGCTTTATCCCGCCCGCAATGCCAAGGCCTTGGTTGGGTGCGTTGATTGTCGGGTTGGTATTGAAAGACAGGTTTTGGAAACCACTGTATGGGCTTACCAACCCATAAATGTCCACAAAGTCCGTTACATCAATCTGGCCGACTTGCAGCGTCCACGAACCGTTCTCGGCCCTTTGGGTCCAGAACAGGTTGGTCAATAGCAAACCATTATCGTTGAAGGCTGTTCCCGTGATCGAAAGGGCTCCACCATCCAGACCAAGAAACTGTGGGGCAACATCGGTATAGTTGTGCCGGTCTTCGATCTTGAATGTCAAAGACCCCTGTTCAGTCGCCTGCCAACTGCCATAGAACCGCGCATTTCCGCTGGCAGCTTCGCCCTCCCCCAGATCCGCGTTCGTGGTTTGGCCCAATGCCAAGTAATCAATGTTGAACCGAAACCCATTCTCCGCCAGTCGGTCTTTCCACTGAAACCAACCCGGTGCGGTATTGCGCGGAAAATCGGAACGATATTGTGGATCGGTCAGTCCATCTCCGGGCTCAAGATCAGCTTCGACCGAAGAGGGCCCGGACAGACCTTGAGCCGACGCCGCGCCGGCAAAGACAATACTCAGTACGACAACGAGAAGTCTTATCATTCAGACGCTTTTGCCCCGCCGGTCTTGCGATTGCCCGCCGCTCGGATACGATCAGCGGCACGCTGCTTCCATTCCAGCCTGTCTGCTTCGGTTTCCAGAGTTTCGACACGTTCCGTCTCCAACTGGAATGTCGCACTCATAGGCATGAGGCCGTCCACAACCATCATATTCTGAACAGTGGGATCGATAGTCAGCGTGCCCGTCAGCCGAACGGGTTCGTGGAAATAGCTGGGCGTCCAGTCGCCATTCAACCGCACGCGAATCATTTGATTGGGTTGGGGCGGGGGCATGTGGCTACACATTCCTCGTTCTGGCACTAGATACGCCACAGATCGCCCGTCTGGATCGCTCGGGCCCGGGATGGCAAAGCCCGCGATTGTTATTGTTTGACCGTCGAATTGCGGATTTCCGTTTGTTCCTGCCTTTCTTCGCCGTTCTTTCACAAGCTCTCTTTGATCGAGCAGCCAATCGACATCAACGCCAACTCCCGCCAAGGCATCCTCGGTCTCGGTCAGAAGCTCCTGCCAATTCAGTCTTTCTTCCGCGCTGCCAGTGTCTTGCTGCAGCCTGCCACGCATCCGCACAACGAATAGGACGTCGTCGAACTGTTCGGGGCTGAGCACCCGATAGGGATCCTCAAAGACCTGCACAGATGGGTCCGGGAGGTCTGCCCAGTCCAGCGCTGCTCCTGGCGTTGCCATGGCGGAATGACCGTAACAGACCAAACCCGCGAGCAAGACGGAACGAAACCAAAGGAACATGAATACTCTCCAGTCGAGTTTTGGGGTCAATTCAGTGTATTTTTGTATATCACACCGTCCTTCATGATAAGCCGGATCGTTTCAGGGCTTTCCGGCCTCGGATCGGCACCAAACCACTGATCACCCGTGCCAACGACCGAGAAGTCTTCGAGGGGGTTACCATCGATCAGCAGGATGTCTGCATAGGCGCCTTCCTCGATCACACCCAGTTTTCCTGCGGTATAAGGGTTCATAAAGTCTCCTGATAGAGCGACTACCTCGCCACCCGTCGATGTCAACGTGACCATTGACGTGTAGGGGCCGAAAAAATCATTGTTTAAGTGTTTTTCGTAGGCAATCTGGATATTGCACGCCTCTACCGAACCAACACAGTCTGTCTGGAAACCCCGCTTCACCGGGCATTCTTTCATATTGTCGATATAGCCTGCAAATGTGGCCGAGGCAGACTTTGCCTTGGCAAGGCTCGCCGGAACATTCGCCACAGCTGGAATGTCGAGAAGGCCGGGGTCAAATGCCGTTAGGTTTGTTGTAATGTACGCACCCTTCTCGTTCATGACTTCGGCAATTTCGCAGTCAAAAGAAAAACCATGTTCGATTGACATAACACCTGCGTCGAGCGCACTCAGGATAGCTTCCTTACGATAGGAATGCGCCATGACATAGCTGCCATATTCATTCGCGACCTGCACGGCGGCTCTGATTTCTTCGGGCGACCCGGCCAGCAATTGCCAAGGGTCGAATGCCGACACGACACCACCGGATTGCATGAATTTCAATTGCGTCGCGCCCATACGAAAGTTGTTACGTGCGAATTTATAGACGTCATCAACACCACTGACCTCCTGAGCCATGTTCAGCCGACCCATGTTTGTCTCCGAACCAGGTGGTGCTGTGAAATTCGCGAAGTCAGCGTGACCACCGCGTGTTCCGATAAACGCCCCAGATGGATAGTAACGAGGGCCCTCGATTTGCCCCGAGTCAATCGCCCTACGTAGTCCGCCATTAGCGCCACCAGCATCCCGGACAGTGGTGAAACCCTGCATCAAATACATCTCGGCCATCCGCGCACCGTGTATGGCAAAGTCCTCCCAGGTCGTGTTGGCCTCCATCGCAGGCAAGGTCGGCCCCATCAGCATGAGATGTGCGTGTAGTTCAATAAACCCGGGTGTCAGTGTCCGCCCCTCTCCGTCAATGACTGTAGCATTGGGGGCATCGATCGCATCGGTCGATACGGACTTAATCAGGTTGCCCTCGACCAATACGCTGGCATTCTCGATACGCTGTTCATTCACGCCATCGAAGATATGCACGTTGGTAAACAACGTTTGGGGTTCTTCTTGATCCTGAGCCTGCGCGGATGCTGAAAAAGAAAGACCTGCAGCGACAATTACGGTCGAGCAAAGCGACATTCGTAGACCGGACATAAGTACTCCCTTCATATTCATGTTTTGCCAACTGTAGTCCGGAAAACTTTTCCTCGGTTGCCACTTTTGAATTAGCATGTTCGAATGTGTTCGTAAAAATGGCCACTGAATACAAATACTAATCATCACAAGGGTGACGAGCTTGCCTTTCAACTCCGCCTCTCAAGAGCATAGCGAGGGCTTTATTCGCCTCTCCTTAGCCGCTCCGTTTTTGCAATATCTCACCGAACGCAAGATCAATCCGCAACCAGCATTGGACCAGGTCGGATTGAAAGCCGAACTGTTGTCTGACCCATCCGTGTTCGTTCACTCAGAGCTGGTCTACGGATTGGTGAATGCCTTCTCAGAAGTATCAGGAGATCGATACCTAGGACTGAATGTAGGGGAGGCGTTTGACCTACAAGGATGGCCGCCCTTCGCTCAAGCCTTGCAATCTACGAAAACGTTATTCGAGTTTTTTACCCGCTTTGTTGGGCTCGTACCGCAGGAGTCCAATTCTGTGCGGCACAGTCTCGTCATCGAAGCAGACAAAGCGACTTACCGTATCGAGAGGCAACAGGAACCAACTGTCCCGCCCATTCAGGTGACCGGTTTTGGTGCCGCAATCTATGTACGCCTATTGCAGACCGTCGTCGGAGATTCTTGGGATTCTTCGCGCGTGCGATGGGAAAGCAGATACATCAATGGTCTGCCTATCGACTACAAAGGGATCGAGGTTGGCCTTGGGAGTGATCCCGGAATGCAAATTAGTTTTCCTGTGGATTGGTTGTTTTTGCACCATGTCTCTGAGGGCTCTGCCAAGCCCATAGCCTCACCTCAACAAGAGGAAGAAGTAACCGTGGTGGCAGCTTTGCGCTCTGTCTTACGCGACAAACTGGATGAAACCGATTTGGGGCCAGAGATGGTGGCTGGAATGCTGGGAATACAACCGGAACGGTTTCTGAAAGCGCTTCAGCGACAAGGCACAACGCTACCCCGTGAAATCAAACGGCTGCGTGTCGATGTCGCCAAAGAGCACCTCAAAGAAGACCAGATGACAATCGCAGAGATTGGTCTGATGCTCGGCTATTCCGACAAGTCCCATTTCACTCGCTTTTTCCGAGGTCAAACCGGAATGACACCGACCAAGTTCCGCCTCGGTGTATTGTTACGTTGCGAATAGTTAGATTGCTTTTCCACTACACACTAAGTGGGGGCCGACAAGGATTTGCAACACACTTTTTGGAGCCCCTATCTAAGGATCACAGAGGGACAATTGCCACCATAGCCCCTGCGGCTGTGCATGCAGCGCTGCGCCACCGCTGCACCAACTCTTTGTTTCAGTTCGATCAGCGACAGACCTGATCTAAGAAAGATGTCATATGATCTTGATACGTCCAGAAGATTGTCCAACCTTCAAGCCACTGACAACACTAGATATCTCTCCAAGGTAGTGCTGATTGCGGCAGGGGAAAAACAGCACCTTGTTGCACGTGCGGATTAGGATAGAGCGCTTCGTTTACATCGAAGATGCCGGGAGTTCGAGTCTCTCATCACCCACCATTTCCCGCTAGTTTCTAATATCCTTGCTGTGGACAAATCGACACTGAATGCCCAGTGTTTTGGATGTTTGTATGCTTTGTTTTACGAAACCGATGCTGTTGTAAGGCGGCCCTTGGGAAAGCGAATTCAGGCTGGATTTTGGCAGTTACATCTTCATTTCCTCTGGCTCTGAGATGCGCTAAAAAATCTAGCGCTCTTTGAATGCCCGCTCGATAGTCTGTTGAACAGGCTTCAATAGGTATGACAAAAGAGTCTGCTCTCCGGTTGTCATTTCGGCCACCACGGTCATGCCTGCACTCAAAGGACGTTGGAACGATCCCGATCCGATTTTGTCTTGGGACAGGGCAAAGGCTGCGCGGAAATAGGTCTCTCCGGTCTGCTCATCTGTCAACGGCAACGGATAGACCGATTGCAGACGCGCCGGGACTTTCCCAAATCGACGCACATCAAAAGTATCAATGCTGACGGCGACCGGCTGATCAGTGCTTACATGCCCAACTTCGGAATTGGGTATCCTCGCCTCGACAACCAGTTCCTGTCGTGTCGGCAATAGTTCAAATATCGCCTCTCCGGGGGCGATGACCTCACCGGGGCTAGGGTGTGTGACCGCCTGGATGATGCCACGAGCCGGAGCAGAAATGCGCAGGGCGTCCAACTTGGAGGTTACCACGCCAACCGATACACGCAGGCGCGCATCTTCCTGTTCCAATTCGGAAAGCCGAATAAGCGTTTCTTCGCGTAACGAAAGGGTTTCCCGGGCCAGAGATGCCTTTGCCAAAGTCAGGGCGTTCCTGAGTTCCGCAACCCGGACCCGCGCGTCAGAGACGGCAGCGCGCAATGCATCAACCTCGTCCTCTTCCTCCAGAAAATCGCTTAGGGATTTGAGGCCTTGTGACTGCAGCTGCGCGTATCGCTGCAAGGCAATCTCTTTCTTGTCCACCCGTTCCTGAGCGACCGTAGCCGCCTTGGCTAGGATAGAAAGTGTCCCCTCCTGCTGGGCGATGGACAGGCGCTGGATACGCTGACTTTCGGCATACAGCTCCAGCGCCGCCGAAGCGCTTGTTAAACCGCTCAGGGCAAGAACCCCGATTTCCGACTGAGACAACGGTTCTGAACTGCCCAGTTTTGTCAGCACGGCGCGCGCGTTCGCCAATTCCTGCCCGACCGCTGACATCTGCCCCGCAAGGACATCGCGCTCGTGCAACAGGTCTGGGTGTTGAAGCTGAATCAGGACATCGCCCTCTTCGACAATCTGACCGTCATGGACATGCACAGACTGAACGACACCGCCCTGCAGTGTCTCGATCTGTAAATAGTCTCCGAAAGGGATGATTGTACCCGGTGCGCGCGTGATTTGCGGGATCGCCGTTTGCGTTGACAGAGCAATCAGGCCGGCGATCATCCCCAAAGAGGTCAATGCCAAAAAGGCTGCCAGGCGCGGTTTCTGCCTGCTGCGATTTCGGCTGTTCACTTCCGACGCCTCTTGCGGGATTGGTTTATTCAAGAATATGGCCATGGCTATCCTCCGAGCGCTTTCAACACGGCTTGCAGCTTCTTCCGGCCAGCCTCTCCGGTGGCATTCACAGCAACCTTGTCGCCATTGAGAAATATGAAACGGTCGGCGATCTGCATGAATGAGCGGTCGGCGGTTGCGATGACTACAGTGCATTTCCCCCGCTTGTCACCAACCCAGTGCTTAAACAGGTGACGCCGACGATCCGAAAGACCATTGGTCGGTTCGGAAAACAGAAAGAGCGAAGAAGGCCGCGCCATACAACGAGCCAGAGTCAGCGCTTTGACCGCCTCTTCAGGCAACTGCGTCAGCACAGTGTCGGTCAGGCGCGTTTCCTGGCCTTCTGGTAAAAGTTCGAGATCATGCAGCAGGTCCGTCCTGTCCAGAGCCTCGGCAACCTGGTCCGGAGAAAGGCTGGGCACCGCCAGGCGGAAATTCTGCGCGACCGTGCCGTAGAACAAGGATTTCTCATAGGTTGCGTATGTGACGGATTTCCGTAATTCGTCACAGGCGATCTGGCGAATATCTATCCCATCATGCTCGATGGTGCCGCTCAGGGGGCTATACAGCCCGTCTATCAGGTCGAGAATGGCAGTGCGACTTGCCGTATCACTCCCCATGACCAGCACGACCTCACCCGGATTGCACTGGAAACTGACCTGCGAAAGGATCGGAGGATTCAACGGATCGGTACGGTACGTCACCCCCGAAAAACAGACCCAACCGCTAAGCGTCTTCTGATGCGATTGCTTGAGCCCCATTTCCAACTCTTCGGGCAGTCCAAGAACTCGATCGGCTTGTGTGCTGCTGGACCGGAACGACAGAATTTGAGGGAAGCTGGTGTACAGAGATTGAATCGGAGCCAGCACTTTGGACACCAACGCGATGGAGGCGATCATTGCGCCAAAGCTCAATGAGCCATTCAGGGCCCCATATGCGCTTAAAACGACTGCCCCGACCGTCGCCAACCCACAGATTGACTGTACAAGCGACTGGGTAAATGACTGAAACAAACGCGCACGTGCTGTCGCGCGTTCGCCGGCTTCAGCAAGGGGCAGACTGCGTGCCAGCCATTGTTTCTGCATTCCCAGATTGACCATCACCTGTTGATGCAGCACCGCGTCATGAATGGCGGCTTGACTGGCCGCATTAGCCTCGGCCGCCGACTTGTCCAATCGTTGTTGAAAGGCAGTGGTAAAGATACCAAGGCCGACAAGGAACAGGATCGAACCCAATGTCAACAGACCGACAGATGGCGCCAGATAACACAAAACCGCAAAGAAAATCAGAACGAAGGGCAGGTCAAGAAAAGCTCCCATTACCGGACCGGTAAACATGTCGCGCAGGGATTCGAATTGTCTGAACCGGGACAGTTGCTGATTTATGTCAGACTTCTGAAGCTGGCTCAGTGGAAGGGACATCAACTTGCGAAACAATGCCTCCATCATCTGTCGTTCGCCATTCCAGCCAATGTAAGCAAGCGCTCGGGTACGAGCGTGACGAAAACACAGGTCGGAGAGGCCGATTATGGCCACACCGAAAGCCAATGAAATTAGAAGATCGACTGATCCTGACGGAATCACGCGATCGTAAATGGCCATAACCAACAGGGGCGCGGTCAGCCCCAGCAGGTTAGTTAGGAACGACGAAATAATCAGCCATGGCATCATCGCCCGCAAGCCACCAAATGCTGCTCCTACAGTTATTGGGCGGTCGTCTTCGTGTTGATGATCAAACCGGTCGATCCTGATAACCCTGCAAAAACGATGTGTTGGCTGTAATAAACGCAGATCGGGATTGTGATCGTCGCTGACCTGGATGCCGCGCCCTGTTCGTCCTATCGCAAGATAGCAGCCTCCCTGATCTGGAAAGACCATGGCCGGGCATTGCCAATCAGATATCTCGTTTTCGCGGCACCTCAACTGCGTATGGGGAAGACCAAGGTTGCGGAGCGTCTGAAGAATATCCTCTACCCGAAACCATTCGGACAAGTGTGGCGTAGCTTCGATGATCGCATCCGGACGGTTTCGCCATCCGCCCTGAACCAGAAGCTGCTGTAACAACTGCCCTGCAATTTGCGCGTTCAAAGCAATCATGCCGCCCCCCTTCTGATCAGCTTTGCCGCTGTTTGCTCTAAAGTCGTGTCGAGTTCCCATTCCGCATACACACCCTCGGCAGAGGACCTGAGGCGAACTGTCTCTTGTGTGAGATTCTTCATTCGGGGATCGGGGCTGGCAATAATCAGGGTCAGTCGCGGCGAAACAGACATCAGATAGTCAGCCAGCGCTTGCCTTTCGGCGGTGTCCAAAACTGCCGTTGGCTCATTCATAAGCAGGATGCGCGGCTGCAAGGCCAGAGCCCGTGTCAGGGCGATCATCTGCCTGTTCACCGGGTCTTTTTCAAATGCTGTCCCGGTGTTCAGCGGAGTGTTATAGCCCAGAGGAAGACGATGAATGCGTTTCTCCAGCCCTAATGTTGCAGCTACTGTTTTTGCTCGCTCGACCATCGCGGCATCACCAAAAGCACTGAGGTTTTGCAACAGCGTGCCGGACAGGATCGCTGGCTGAGCCTCGAGCATGACCATGGCGTTCTGCCCACGCTGTGCCGCACGTTGGACTGCGGGCCGTTCGTCGATCCAAACTTCTCCTTGATCGGGCATTCGTTGCCCGGACAAGGCATCGAAAAGCTCGTCTACCATCCAGCTTTTCTCAGCTTCAATCAAAACCCCAACAGAAGGCGCGCCGCGAAATCTGATAGGGCCGAAACTATGCCCAGAACCATTCAACCGCTTCATCGAGACATCATTGATCTCGATCCTGCCGGTCAAGGCTGGCTGATCAGAGACCGCACTGGAAACCGTCTGCAGACTGTCCATTTCGCCGAGCCTGCTGCGCGAGATCGCGACATTCTCGGATTGCACCCAAAGCGCCATCAGCTTGGTTAACGGCTGCACAATTCGGCCGTTCAGCAACATGCAGGCGGCCATTTCGGCGATGCCAATCAGGTTGTTAATCACCAGATAGGCCCCAAGCAGACCCATCGCCGCCACGGTCATTTGCGAAAAGATAGCGCCGAAGTTCTGTGCGAACCCGGAAAACTGGATCAACTTCCGGCTCATATCCACCGTCTGGCTTTCGAGCATCTCGAACCGACGGGTCATTTGCGGCTCCATCCGGTTGACCTTGACCGTCTGCATGCTGGTCAAAATCTCGGATAGAAACGCATAGCGGCGCGTGTCGATTGATTTGCGACGGCGGAACAAATGCCATTGCGCACGCTTCATGATGGCCGCGAAAATGGTGACCGTACAAAATGCTCCAAGCGGGACCAAAACAAGCCAACCCCCGATCAACCCGATCAGCACCGCAAACAACAGGGTGAATGGCAGATCAATCAAAAGAGTTTGCCCCTGCCCGGCCTGGTGATCTCTTAATTGGCCGATCGCCCCGAAACGTTCCGCGTAAGTGCTTGCCGGAACCTTGGAAAAGCTTAGCGTATTCGCTGTGATCACCGTGGTCATAAACCGCTGGAAATTCGATACAGCGGCATCCTCAGCTGCAGCCGAGAGCAAAATTGCACGGCATTGACGCAAAATCAGCTCCAACACTGCGCTGACCAATAACACAACTGTCAGGACCCGCAGGGTGTCGACCGACTGAAACGGAATGATCCGATCAAAGATCAGCAGGATCGAAATTGGCATCAGCAACGAAAGCACATTCAGCGAAATGGATGCGGCCCAGACAGGGATATCGCTTTGTCCTGCCGTCATTCGCCCGGATAACCCACGCGGTTTCATCGTTCTCTTCACCCAGTTGGTTGGCCTTCAGCTTTGGGGACGTAAAATTGAAGAACAGTAAATCTGAGCGTCGTGAGAGAGTATATTTTCTCTTAAAATTTAAAGGTTTAATTGACCTTCGCTGAACACCTGCATTGTAAAAGGTGACGTGAATCAACAAATTTCCTGAGGTGTCACGCGATGAGCAATATGAAAGACAATCCGGAATTTCGGGCGAAAACACTGCAGGCCGAACACGACGAAACGCATGAAATCGCCGCTCATCTATCACGCAATACCGTCAACACCTCTGACGATCCCAGCCGCAGTACATTGCATACCGGCGAGCAACAATCCGGCGCGCTGGAAGACCGCGCGCGCTTTGAAGAGTCGATTGAAACGCTGAACGTAACCGCGCCAACCGCGGTTGAAAGTTTCGAGGCACCAACCGACCAGAGCCTATCCAATTTCAGCGAAACTGGATCCTCAGGTGCCGCGCAGCCTTTGCAGTCTGAGGACACAGCGGACACACCCGCGGTGCATACCCCGCCTCTCGAAGGGAACATGCCCGCCCAAACTCCTTTCGAGCTGCAACAGGCCATTGAAATTGACCCACTGGCTATGCAAGCGGCGGAAGCAAGTCAGCCGATTTCATTCCAGAAAACTGCCGGACAGTCTCCAGATATTTCGGAGCCGGACTTGAACGACGCCCCCGAAGAAATCTTGTTGGACGGCACGACTATAGCCGAAAATGCAGTAGGCGGCGTGGTCGGAACCCTTTCGGTTGTGGACCCGAATGACGGGGAAACACATACATTCGAAGTCTCGGATGCCCGCTTCGAAATTGTCGACGGTCAGCTACAGCTAAAACCCGGCCTCTCGCTGGATCATGAGGAGGCGGCGCACGTCGAGGTGGATGTCAAAGTCACCGATGCCGGCGGGTTGAGCCTGACGGAAAGATTTGCGGTTGATGTTCTCGACGTGAATGAAGGACCAGAAAAAATCACCTTGGAAGGCAATACCATTTCCGAGAACTCGACAGGCACGGTCGTCGGCCACATCACAATCACTGACACGGATGACAGCGACACACATACATTCGAAGTCTCGGATGCCCGGTTCGAAGTTGTCGACGGTCAGCTACAACTAAAACCCGGCCTCTCGCTGGATCATGAGGAGGCGGCGCAGGTCGAGGTGGATGTCACAGTCACCGATGCCGGCGGGTTAAGCCTGACGGAAAGATTTACGGTTGATGTTCTCGACGTGAATGAAGGCCCAGTAGGTATCGCGCTGGACGATACCACAATATCGGAAAACGTCGCCGGTGCGATTATTGGCCGAATCGAGGCGATCGACCCGGACGCTGAAGATGACCACGTATTCGAAGTGTCAGATGACCGGTTCGAGGTCTTCAATGGAGAGCTTCGCGTGAAACCCGGGATGCAGTTTGATCACGAAGAGACCGCTCAGATCGACCTGCAGGTCACCGCCACCGATTCTGAAGGGCTGAGCGTGACCGAGTCTTTTGTCATCAACATCAAAGACATCAACGAAGAACCCACAGATCTTAGCCTTGGCAATGACACCGAAAACCTGATCCGCAACGGTAGTTTCGAAGAGTTTGACCTTGATGAAGGTCGCTGGCGGGGATTTGACGGCGACGATAGCGGCGCCTGGACCGACGCAAACGGGATCGAAATCTGGGACCGTCTCGGCGGAACCCAGGCTTCTGAGGGTGATCAACTAATGGAAATGGACCATGCGCGCGGCGTAGACAGCATCTCTCAGGTCGTCGAAACCGAGGCAGGCCAGCTTTATGATCTTGGCATCGACCTGCGCGAACGCCTTGCAGGTGGGACGGACACGGTTGAGGTCTGCTGGAATGGCAATTTGGTCGCGGAGCTTGATCCTCAATCCGCCGAATGGCAAACATTCGACCTTCAGGTGGTTGGAACCGGTCAGGACAACCTGGAGTTGAGGGAAGCTGAAAACCAAAATGACAGCTATGGCGCGCTTGTCGACAACATTACTCTGACTGCGGCCGAGCTAACGGTGGCCGAGAATGTTGAAGGTGCCGTTGTTGGAAAAATCTCTTTTGACGACCCTGACCTTGGCGGCTCGCATCGGTTTGAAGTCTCTGATGACCGGTTCGAGGTTGTCGACAACCAGTTGCGGCTAAAACCTGATGTGGCGCTTGATCACGAAGAGGCCTCATCTGTAACGGTGGATGTAACTGTCATTGACGAGGGCGGTCTTACTCTGACCGAAAGCTTTACCGTCAATGTCGCGGACATGGTCGATCCCCGTATTTCCGCCGGCACAGATGGGGACCAGCCCCAAGTCACCGAGAGCGAGCCTGACGAGCCTGAACCAGATGCAAAACTCTCTGATGGGAGTGATGCCCAAGACCCCATTTCGGAAAAGGCAGAGTTTCAGCCAGATGGTCTCGGTCCGGTTCAGCCTGAATCGCCTGCTGATCCAAACCAACCTTCGGCACCATATGAGAGCGGAGCACAGCCCCCTGCCCCAAGCGCCGAAATGCAAACTGGTTTTCATGCAAGTTACTACGATGTAGACCAGAGACTGACCCGAATGGATCAAGTCGACTGGAACTCAGCCCCGACTCATCAGGAAGTTGTTTCCGAAATCGACTACGAACTTGGAAAAGACTCATTCTGGGAAGGCGGATCCTCCGACACATTCGGTGCCAGGCTGGAAGGGTCCTTCACTGTCGAGGAAGGGGGCAGCTATACTTTCTTTGCCGGAGCAGATGATGGGATTGCTGTTTTCATCGATGGAACAAAGATCATCGAGTACGATAAGCCACATGGGTTTCGCACGTATTCAGAAGAGGTCAACCTTGAGCCTGGGACTTATGGCATCGAAGTCCGATATGTCGAGAACCAAGGCCATGCGGGGCTGAAGCTGGAATGGGACGGTCCGGATACCGATGGCCGTGAGGTGATGCAGGCCGATCCCGGTTTGTCGGTTCCTAAGGACGACGCGATCCAAGTTGGCATCCAGGTGTCGCATGCGTCTGATCAGGCGAATGTTACACTGGAGGGGTTACCGGCAAATACCCTGATAATCAGTGGTGAGCATTCGGTGATCACCAATGGTGATCCGGTGGATTTGTCGGGTTGTAACCTGAACCACCTGGAGCTTTCCCCGCCAGTAGGTTTCGAGGGCGTAATTCATGGTCAGATCGTTGTGTCAGACATAGACAGCGCCGGCACTCTCATCACTTCGGAAAACCCATTTGCCCTGACCGTCGGTGACGACCCTGTCAGCGCAGGGAATTCTTTGGACGAAGAACTGGCTTACGAAGCGCTGTACTCGAGTACTCCTGGAACCCTGCCTTGGGATGCTATCCATTCGACCGACAATGCCCCAGAGGTGGATGTTCTGGACGAGCCGATCTCAACCCTCGGAGATGCAAATATTACTTGTATTGAAACAGATACTTATGAGAGATTTGATTGGTAGTGAATGCAATGCTCAGTGGAGCCGACCTGCATTCTGTTCTGGGATGCGATCTTTGCCACAGGCTTCTTGCCGAGACGCTAGAATCTTGATTTTGCAGACGGTCCAACACCTATATTTTCTTTGGTTGTGCCCAAGGCACAGTCTGGCCAGAATTTCAGCAAATTTATGACAGAAATCACACCTAGCTGCGGCGTTCGAAACGAATCTGCTCTAGGTGAGATCAAATGAAAAAGTTGGCCATTCTTCTTATATTTATGCCCTTCACGGCGCTTGCAGAAGAGCGGGTGTTTGAATGTCAGTCGCCAGACGAACAGCATCCCGAAATGGCTGCGAAACTGATCAAATATGAAGATCAAAACAAAGGTCGTATCAAGATCGGTGACATCGACAAAGAGGTCGATGTTTTCCCGGGGCTCGATACCTTGACCTACCTGTATATCGGCGAGGATCACACGCTGAGTTATAACGTCCACCCCCAGAAAGGCACGTTCGATTTCTCTGCCTCTGGTAGTAGAACCGGTTGGGGCAAAGGAACTTGCACGGAAATCACAGGGCAATAACCCGCATCTCCTCCTAACAATGCACCGGCCTGTTCCATGGGCGTGTGCTTGCGGCAAACAGTGGCTGCACCCGCAGTAGCGCCACATATCTATCGGCGGACCAACCAGCACTGTGCCTTTTTCAAATATACGCATCGCGCCGTTTCCGTCCCGAAACGGCGCGATGACATTTCAGTTAATGCGCGCCACTGCGCTTGGCGTTGACGACCGTCTGCTCCAGAGGGTTATAGCCTTCTGGAACAGGCACAAGATTTACCCTTTTTGCATAGTCCTCAAAATAGGCCTGCATCGCTGCGACACGCTCGGGCATCTGGTCCGCCAGATTGTGTAATTCCGACGGATCAGCTTCGATATCAAACAGCTCCCATTCGCCTGTGCCTTTAGGGGCCAGATTCTGCATCAGTTTATATTTGCCCTGGAATACTGCCGAGGACCCTGCAAGCTCATATCCAACCGGGTTGTTATCGTCGCGCACGGTTTCCGTCTCACCCTTCAGGACCGGCATCATACTGATACCGTCTGGCGTATAAATTTCGCGACCGTCATAGACCGGTCCGGGAACGTCTACGCCGGCAACGTCAAGAAGTGTTGGAACGATATCGCGAACAAAGGCAAATTTATCGACTTGCGATCCGGGCTCGACAACGCCCGGGAATTTCACGATCAAAGGGACACGCAAACCACCCTCGGTCGAGAATGTCTTAAAGTAGCTGCCCGGAACCGCTGCGGCTGCCGCCCAGCCAGGGCCGTAATCAGCATAGACACCCTGCTGCCCCATATCCGAATAATCGCCGTCAAAATCCTCGATATAGACCTTGTCGTAGTGGGCTTTGTACCAATCACGATAGGCTTCAGACAGCGGCAACTGGTTCGGATCCGGGCCGTTATCCGCAAGGAAAATGACGATCGTGTTGTCCGCAATACCTTTTTCATCCAGATAGCTCAGGATCCTGCCGATATTGACATCCATATTGTCCAGCATTCCGGCATAGGTCTGCATCCGTCGCGCGTTGAATGCTTTTTCTTCGTCGTTAAGCTTTTCCCAATCCGGCATCTGCCACGGTTCATAAGAGGTTTTCGCAAACTCCGGGTCCAATTCCACATCCGGAGAGATCAGCCCAAGTTCCTTCTGCTTTTCTAGACGCGAAACCCGCAGGGCCTCGAACCCTTCGTCATAGACGCCGTCATATTTGTCGATGAATTCTTTTGGCGCCTGATGAGGGTAATGGACGGCTTGATACCCGACCCAGGCCAAAAATGGTTTGCCGTCATCCAGGTTGCTGTCGATGTAATCGATCATCGTTTGGGTATAAAAATCGGACGAGAAGTAGTCGTCCGTTGGCAGGCTGACAAGCTTGTCGTCCTCGTAATAGTGCACCCGCGTATAGAACGGGGCATAGGGCTGCTCGACCCAGTTATCCGCACCGCTTTCGCCCAGCATAAAGGATTTCTCAAATCCGCGGTCATAAGCGATCGTGCCAGGCTCATGACCCAGGTGCCATTTGCCGGCCATATAGGTGTGGTATCCTGCGTCGCGCAACAAACGCGGCAACGCAACAACCTTGTCGTTCAAATGACCTTCATAGCCAGGCTTGCCGAATTGGTTATCGGCCTGAATCTCTAACATATTGCCGAGGCCTGCGAGATGGTTGTCGACACCGCTGATCAGCATAGTCCGAGTGGGCGAGCAAGACGCACCGACGTGGAAATTGGTGAACAGCATACCGTCATCTGCCAGTTGGTCGATCGAGGGCGTTTCGATTTCACTGCCAAATGCGCCAACATCGGAAAACCCCATGTCATCTGCGATTAGAATAAGAACGTTTGGGCGTGTATCCTCAGAATCGGCAAGTGCTGCAGTCGTTGATAACGCCGAAGCGCCAAGCACAGCTAATATATTCCTTAAAGGAACCATTGAATCCTCCGTTATGTGGGAAGTCCGGGGCGTCGTGCCACGGTCGACAATAATGTCGCAGGAAACGACAATTCCGACTACAGAAAGAGACGACCATTCCATCAATTGGTATGAGCGTTCTGAATATTGGAACGAGGGTGCAAATGATTGATTCCAAAGCCATAGATGCGGTGCGCTCATTGGCCAGACACGGCAACTTTCGCGTGGCAGCGGATGCAATCGGAACCTCTCCCGCAAGTTTCTCACGCTATATCGGCCAGGCAGAAACTTATGCCGGTCAGGCGCTATTTGAACGGACAGGCCGCGGCGCAACCATCAGACCGGCGGGGAAACGCTTTCTGCAACTTCTGGACGCGCTGCACGATGCGACCAGCCAGTTTGAAGCAGGAGTCGAACGGCTGCGTTCGGTCGGCCCGGAGGTGCTGAATATCGGCTGCGGACCCCTGACGACCCGGACGATCATCACGCCGCTTCTGGCAGAGCTGCTTGATAACTGGCCAGATCTTCGTGTCCGCGTTGATGTGCGGGCCACCATGGAACCCCTCGAAGCATTGCGGATAGGGCGCCTGGACGTGGCGGTTTGCGATCTGACGCACACGCCCAACCTAAGCGATCTGGACATTCAGGTCGTTCGAAAGGAACCCGTTTTCTTCTGCGCTCGCCCCGACCATCCCATTCATCAGGCAACTCCGGTCTCAATCGCTGAGGTGTTTCGGCATCCGTTTATAACCGCGCATATGCATCGCCACTGGCGCTCTGCCATTGCCGCCACTCTGGGGAATGACGAGAAAGCCTGGCATATTGTTGACCAATTGCCCCAGATCGAAAGTGACGATTTCTCTTTAGTTGCCGATATGGCCTGCAGAGCAGACCTGATTGCCGGAGGAATGAAGGAAGATTTTGATCAGCACCTGAAATTGGGGATGTTGAAAGAGATACGAACCACGCAACCTCTGACCTGGAACATATGCGCTGCCCGTCGCAAGGGCGTCAAATTTGCCGCGCTTGATATGTTCTGGAATCGATTGTGCCACCGGTACGGAGCGGAATAAGCCCGCCGCATGACCGGAATACCCGGCGGTTAGTCTACATCGCGGACAACGCGAAATCCGACATGATTGCTGCCCAACGACATCTCAACCGGCTGCCGCGCTGCAGGTCGGTAACGCAGACAGAAATTCGGCGCGCAAAGCCATGAGCCCCCTTTGACCAACCGCATTGCACCCATCGATGCGCTACCGAACTGGGCGGCAAAGGCCTTTTCCGGGCCGGTAGGATCTATTTGGTCGCCAGGAATGTGCCCCGGCACCCACCAGTCGGCCACGTGCTCCCAGACATTGCCCGCCATGTCATAAAGGCCGTAGCCATTGGCCACATATGAAGCTACGGGTGCGGTTCCGACATGGCCATCGTCAGCCAGGTTTTCGCTTGGGAACTGTCCTTGCCAGGTGTTTGCTTTCCACCCATTGCTGGGATCATAGCTGTCACCCCAGGTGTAGTCGGCGCCTTCGATCCCACCGCGAGCTGCAAATTCCCATTCGGCCTCGGTCGGCAGACGACCTCCGATCCACCCTGCAAATTCTGCGGCATCCTCGGGTGACACATGCACCACCGGATGGTCGCCCAGTTCCGCAATCGAACTGCCCGGTCCTGCCGGGTGTTGCCAGCTTGCACCTTTGACATAGCGCCACCATGCGTTGGGATTATTGAGCGACACCGCTTCCTTAGGCTGGGCGAAGACCATCGACCCAGGCTCAAGCAAATCTGCAGGCAGACCCGGGAAATCCTCCGCCGACAAGCCACGCTCTGCCGTTGTCTGATACCCGGTTTCTTCGACAAAATTCGCAAATTGGTCGTTGGTAATTTCTGTCCGCGTAATGTCAAAGGACCTGACATTCACTGGATGGACCGGAGTCTCTTCCGCTTGAAAGTTTTGTGAGCCCATCAGGAATTCTCCACCATCCAGCCGGACAAACTCAGGACCTGGTTTGGAACCGATACTGGTATACCAAACGGCAAAGCATACAATCGCAACCACGGGAACCGAGCCATAGGCTAGCAATCTTCTTGAAAGGGGCATGTAGCATTAACCTGTTGGATCTATCAGGGGTGAATGTAGTGATTTGGTACGGTTTTCAATCCCCTACTGTGAATGGGCAGCATTCCTACCCTTCGACCTGAGCTTCAACGAAAGGCGCGCACCTGCCTGATGCGAGGCAAATTCACCTACACTTGTAAATTCATGTCAAATTGGGACCGCTGTTCAATTCAAACGATCCACAGCCGCCAAAGCACCCGACAGAGCGACCTTGATCTCTGAGGGCATGCCTCTGCCCTGTTTATATTGATTGGCCGCGATCCAACCTGCCTTGTGACCCCGCGCGCCGATCGCCTTCATCCGTGCATCAGCCGCAGAATCCGGCATTTTTTCAACCAGGTTTCTCGAATACTCGATCTCATCGCGGGACAAAATCATACCAACCGCACTGTATACATCCATGCCAACTTGCATCGTCAAATGATCCAGCCGATGCGTTGCCCCAGACAACATGCGCGTGCAAAAGGCCGCCAGAAAATACCAGCGAAAGATCGCAAGTATGCGCTTCTGAGTATCAGTGACTGTATCCACCTCAAATAATGCCGTGGCGGAGATCTTTTCAAATGCTGCACTGGCCGCCTGTGAGGCCTGAATAATCTGATCCTCGCGCACGTCTACGGGTATGACTGGCGGGACAGGTGTCACGACCGGCTGGTAAGTTTCGAAATTCATGCATGGCCTCCGGCTTTGGTTGCTGAAGGGAACATGGGGGTTCGAAAATGCATCCCGATGTGAATCTCTGCCATAGTTTGTAAGTATACCCGGTATTTTGGCTAAACTTAAAAGCCATTTTTCATATGTAACGCAAACTCAAGGACAAACTTGGCTAATTGAGTTATTAATTGTGTGGGATTTGGGCCGCATTTTTTTGCTGAAATCTGGGCCTTTATATCGCCCTAAACCCCCTTACATCTGACACGATCTTGCAGAATTTGTGCCCTTTTTACCAAATACAAACAGTCAATCCTGCTGATCAGTTTACGAGTTTGAATTTAACGAGGGGGTACAAGCGGGACTAGGGGGTGAGCGCCTGCCGGGCCGGGCTCGCCCTAGGGCAGAGCAGCTCCCCCCGCCGCCTTCCGTCAGTCGATTTTGCTTTTTTGCGAATGCGGTGTGACACCAAAACTGGATCGATAAACCCGCGAGAAATGACCGGGATTTTCAAAGCCACAAGCCAAGGCGACCTCAGTGACGGATGCTTCGGTCTGAAGCAAAAGCTTTTGCGCGCGTTCCAGGCGTAATTCCATAAAGTATTTTTTGGGCGAAGTGTTGAGATACTTACCAAATAACCGCTCTAACTGGCGCGTGGATATGCCAAGATCATCCGCGATCTTTGACGGAGAAACCGGTGCTTCAAGGCATTCGCGCATGGTATGGATAGCCCGAGCCAGATGTGCGTTACGCATCCCGTTGCGCGATTGCAATGATACCCTTTGTTTGGCCGTTGCGTTGCGGGCAGCATTATACACCATCTGGTCTGCAACCGCGATCGCCAGCTCCTCGCCGTGATCGCGTCCGATCAGATGCAGCAAAAGATCGGCAGTTGCCGTCCCACCCGATGCCGTGATGTGTTTCGCGTCTGCCACGAAGACACTGCGCACAAGGTTCACCTCTGGGAACGCTTCCATAAACGCATCGTGATATTCCCAGTGGATCGCAGCCTGAGAGCCATCCAGAAATCCAGCCTCTGCTAGAAGCCAAGCACCAGAACACAATGCCCCGATCGGCGTGCCCCGCGCACGTTCGCGTCGCAACGTCGCCAGAAGGTCGCGTGAGACATGGTTGCGCATGTGGATGCCCGACAAGACAAACAGCTGATCAGTCTTTGGAATATCGCCCAACCCGCCATGCACAAGTGTCACCACCTTATTGGAACACACTGCACGCTCTGCGTCCTCCGATATCAGCGTCCAATCATATAGCGTTTTCTCACTGACCAGATTGGCGATCCGCAGTGGTTCGACGGCACATGAAAAGGCGAGATGCGAGAACTCCTCGATCAGAACAATGGTGATGTGCCGCATCTGAGGCATAGGGTTTTCCACTTTGTTCGGCCGGATTGGCTGAGTCTTTGTCGTTGGATTATGCTGCACGAAATTTCTATGTATACAATATGTATTTTATTCGGATACAAAAAGGAGGCAATCGAACCCAATCGATTCTTGCTGGCTGGGCTGGAGGATCCGGATGAAGGACGTCGCAAAAACCCGCAAAACGCAGCTGGCCGAGCACTTGAAGGTCTCGATCCTGACTTTGCGCCTGCAACCTGGCACCGATCTGGACGAGGTGCATCTGTCCGATGCGTTTGGCCTGTCGAGAACGCCTTTACGCGAAGTGTTCCGACAACTCGCCGGAGAAGGATATCTGGACCTGCGAACAAACCGCAGCGCGCGCGTGTCCGAAATGTCGTATACCACCTTGCGCGATTTCTTTCTGGCCGCTCCGATGATCTATGGTGCAATCCTGCGACTGGCAGCGGCGAATGCAAAGCCTGTGCAGATTGAAGCCCTGAAAACCGCACAGCAGGCATTCAAGGCCGCGCTGCGGGATGGGGCAGCCGAAGAGCGCGCCCTGGCCAATAACCGCTTTCACGAAGTGACCGGCGAAATGTCGGGCAATGTCTATCTATTGCCCTCTTTCAACCGTTTGCTGATAGACCATGCCCGTATCGGCATGACCTTCTACCGGCCACAGTCGGGCAGGATGGTCGAAAACCTGTCCGAGGCAAGCCAGCAACACGACGCCATCATCGACGCCATCGAAGCACGCGATGAAACGGCTGCTGCGCAGCTGGCCGAAGATCACTGGAACCTGTCACGCGATCAGATCGAACTGTTCGTGATGCCCGATGCGCTGGATGTCCCAATGGGCCTCCCACCGCTTTCGAAACCTGCATGAGGACGGAATGAACCCAATTTTCCGATTTGAGGGGGTCTATACCCCGGTGGTCACGCCCTATCAGGCCGATGACAGCGTGAACTGGGACGCGCTGGCGCAGGTGATTGAGCTTCTGATCAAGAATGGCGTGCATGGTCTGATCTCGGGCGGGTCGACCGGTGAGAATTATGCGCAGACCGTGGAGGAACGGCTCGAATTGGCGCGGTTCACCCATGTGCGTCTGAAAGGCCGTTTGCCTCTGGTTGTTGGCACGGGCGCGATGTTGACGTCGGACTCGGTTGCGCTGGCGTCGGGTGCCAAGGAAATCGGGGCGGATGCGATCCTGTTGGCCAGCCCGCCCTATTCGGTGCCCACCGACCGCGAAAATGCGCTGAATGCGCTGGCCATCGACAAGGCCGCCGACCTGCCGGTAATGCTGTACAATTATCCTCACCGCACAGGCACGATGATGGGCGAGGAATTCCTGGACCGCGTCGGACGCAGCAGGAATTTCTGCGGCATCAAGGAAAGTTCGGGCGATATCAACCGGGTTCATCTTCTGGCGCGGGACTATCCGCATATCCAACTGGGATGCGGTATGGACGATCAGGCGCTGGAATTCTTTGCCTGGGGCGCGCCGTTCTGGGTCTGTGGCGGCTCGAACTTTCTGCCTGCCGAGCATGTGGCGCTATACCAGGCCTGTGTAATCGAGGGCGATTTTGCCAAGGGCCGTCGGATCATGTCGGCGCTGATGCCCTTGATGCGGGTATTAGAACAGGGTGGCAAATTCATCCAGACCATCAAGCATGGTGTCACAATGAATGGGATTGACGCGGGCATCGTTCGGCCGCCGCTGAAATCTTTGAACAAAGATGACAAACGCGCGCTAGAGCAAGTGACGCGCGTGCTGAAACAGAAAATCGCTGACATCATGGCAGAGGAGTAAGGTATGACATTGCTGACGCAGGACGAATACGACTCCATCGCCGCGGGTCTGACCTTGCCAACCGGCGCCTTTATTGATGGCGCGTATCGCCCGGCGATTTCCGGGCAGTCCTTCACAACGGTTAACCCGGCGACCAATAAGAAATTGGCCAACATTGCCGCCTGCGGTGTAGCGGACGTGGATTTCGCCGTCGAGAAGGCGCGCGAAGCGTTCGAAGATGGCCGCTGGTCGAGGCTGCACCCATCCGAGCGCAAAAATGTGCTGATCCGGTTGACCAAACTGATCACACGCAATGCACGTGAACTGGCGGTGATGGAAAGTATCGACAGTGGCAAGACCATCTTTGACTGCGAGACCGTCGACCTGCCCGAGACCATTCATTGCCTGAAATGGCATGCTGAGGCGATCGACAAGATCTATGATCAGGTCTCGCCCGCCAGTGACGACCACATCGCTTTGGTCGTGCGCGAGCCGATTGGCGTTGTCGGGCTAATCCTGCCCTGGAATTTCCCATTGCTGATGCTGGCATGGAAAATCGGGCCCGCTCTGGCTGCGGGCTGCTCGGTGGTTGTGAAACCGGCCGAGGAAACTTCACTGACGGCATTGCGGCTGGCCGAACTGGCGATGGAGGCCGGTCTGCCACGCGGCGTCCTAAACATCGTCCCCGGCGCAGGTGCCGAGGTGGGCGAACCTATCGGACGGCACATGGATATCGATATGGTGTCCTTCACCGGTTCAACCGTGACTGGCAAACGGTTTCTGAGCTATTCGGCGGAAAGCAACGCCAAAGAGGTGGTGCTTGAAATGGGCGGCAAGAATCCGGCCATTGTGATGGAAGATGCAGAAAATCTGGACCGCGTGGCGGCACATATCGTCAATGGTGCGTTCTGGAACATGGGTGAGAACTGCTCGGCCACGTCCCGCCTGATTGTCCACAAGGCCGTAAAGGCCGAGTTGCTCGACCGCATCGCCCATCATGTAAAGCAATGGAATATCGGCGAGCCTCTGAACCCGGAAACACGATTGGGCGCAATGGTCAGCGAAGCTCATTTCGATAAGGTCTGCGGATATCTGGATCAGGCCGAAAACGTAGTGATCGGAGGCAAAGCGGACAATGGCTTTGTCGAGGCCACCGTAGTCGAACTCCCTGGCAATGACGCCATCCTGGCACGTGACGAGATCTTTGGTCCTATTCTTTCGGTGATCACGGTTTCCAGCTTCGATGAGGCCATCAAGATCGCCAACGATACCGAGTATGGTTTGTGTGCGTCGATCTTCACAGCCAATGCGAAACGCGCCATCCGCGGGGCGCGGATGATCCGGGCGGGAACGGTGACTGTAAACAGTTTTGGAGAGGGCGATATCACCACGCCCTTTGGCGGTTATAAACAGTCTGGCTTTGGTGGGCGCGACAACTCGATCCATGCGCATGACCAGTATACCCAGCTAAAAACCATCTGGGTCGACCTGTCCGACGATGCGGATGAGGCCGTGGATTGAGCAGCTATGCCGCCCGAACCCTGCCTGTCCATCGCGGACCTGCGGCCTGGAGCGTCATATTAGGCGATCCACCCCCAGCCCAAGAACTGGATGGTGATCTGACGGCGGATGTCGTGATTGTTGGTGCCGGTTTCGCAGGCCTGTCAGCGGCACAGCGTTTGAGGCAGCTGCAAAGCGACGCAAAGATCATCGTGCTTGAGGCTGGCCGCGTGGCCGAAGGGGCTGCGGGGCGCAATACGGGTTTTATGATCGATCTGCCACATGACCTGGCCTCGGACAATTATTCCGGGCCGGGGGATGATCGCACCATGATCACATTAAACCGACTTGCAATTGATTTTGCCCGATCGGCGGTCGAGCAATATCAGATCGACCCGAATTTCTTTGATCCGGCTGGCAAGGTTAACGGAGCGGTGAGCGCGGCGGGACATGCACATAATATCAGCTATGCGCATCATCTCAGCACTTTGGGTGAGACCAGTGAAATGCTCGACCAACAGCAGATGCACGCCCTGACAGGGTCGCGCCACTATCGGTCGGGGCTATACACACCCGGCACGGTTATGTTGCAACCAGCAGGCTATATTCGCGGTCTGGCTGCGGGACTGATCAAGGATGGCATTGCATTGTACGAGAGCTCTGGCGTGACCGGGTTTGAGAAGCAAGGCGGTGCGTGGCTGGTAAAAACCGCGCGCGGTACCGTCAGCACTGGTACAGTCATCCTGACGGTGAACGGGCATCTGGAAAGCTTTGGGATCGAGCGCGACCGGCTGATGCAACTGTTCCTTTTTGCGGCAATGACCCCTGAGCTGGACGCCGAAGTGCTGTCGCGGCTTGGGGGGCAACCCCGCTGGAGTGTCACACCATCTGATCCGTTGGGTACAACGATGCGGCGCATTGATACGGCGCAGGGCGGCAATCGGATCATAACCCGTACCTGCGCGGCCCTGCGCCCGGGCATGACCTCAACTGCTGGTGATCTGGCGCGCGCCTCGCGGGTGATGCAGCGCAAATTCGACCAGCGATTTCCGCAGTTGGCGGGGCTGGACATGCAATATCACTGGGCCGGTCATCTCTGCCTCAGCCTGAACGGCGTTTCCGTCGCGCGAGAGGTCGAACAGGGCGTGATTTCCGGCTGTGTCCAGAACGGGCTGGGCACGGCGCGCGGCACCCTGACCGGTATCGCGGCAGCAGAACGCACCTGCGGCCACAGCTCGAATATCACCCGGTATTTCGACGCCCAGGATCAACCCAAACGCCTGCCCCCAAAGCCATTCCGAGAGATCGGTGCCAATGCAGTGCTGCGCTGGAAAGAATGGCGCGCGCGGGACGAGTGATCAGGGCAGGCTCAGCTTGGCCATGCGGCCTCCGTCGACTGTGTAGACCTGCCCGGTGATAAAGCTGGCATCATCCGACGCCAGGAAGGCGACCAGCGCCGCAACCTCTTGCGGGCTTCCGGTTCGGGCAACGGGGTGTATGCGCTTGATATCCTCGTGAAATGTCTCCGGGTCCGGCATTGAGGCGATGAAATCCACGTTCAACTCGGTGTCGATCCAGCCAGGGGCCACGGCGTTGCAACGAATACCCTCTGCCCCATGATCCACGGCCACCGCTCGTGTCAGGCCATGCAACCCGGCTTTGGATGCGCAATAGGCAGCATGGCCGGGATTGCTGCCCAGCCCCTCAATCGAGCCGATATTGACAATCGCCCCGCCCGCCCGCCGTAGATGGGGCAGCGCCGCCTTGATCAGCAGGAACGGGGCCGTGAGGTTGACTGTCAGCGTGCGCTGCCAGTCTGCAAGGCTCATCTGCTCGACGCCGGCTTCCTGCATCATGCCTGCATTATTGACCAGAATGTCCAATCGCCCGGACAGATCAACGACCTGATTGACCACCGTTTGCGGGCTGTGGGGATCTCTGAAATCGGCCTCGAACCCTTCGAATTCCGGATCGCTCCCACGTTGCGCGGTAAAGACCCGTGCACCTTCGTGTTGCAAACGTTCCGCGATGGCGCGTCCGATACCGCTGCGCCCGCCCGTGACCAGTGCGGTTTTGCCGGTAAATCGCGTCATGAAACCGGTTTTCCTCCGTTCACTTCCAGCAATGCCCCACACACATAGCGCGCGGCGTCCGAGGCAAGAAACATCACCACATCAGCAATATCCTCGGGCTCGGCGATACGCCCCAAGGGCACCGTCCGGCCCAGCTCGGCCACGGCAGTATCCGGATCGAAGCCGCGTTTTTCAAACCCCGACCGCAGCATCGGCGTGTTTACTTCATTCGGGCAGACGGCGTTAATGCGGATGCCCTGATGCGCGTGGTCCATACCCATGCATTGTGTCAACGACGCAATAGCTGCCTTGGTCATGCAATAGACCGCGTGGTTCGGCCCAGGGCGCAGCCCCCAGCATGACGCGGTGTTCACGATCGCGCCACCACCACGCGCCGCCATGATCGGGATTGCGGCGCGACAGATGCGAAAGGGCGCCTCGACATTTACGCCCAGCGACAATGCCCAGTCGGTATCCGAAGTCTCGGTCACCGCTCCGCGGGTGATGACCCCCGCATTGTTGACGACGATATCCAGCCCGCCCAGCGCATCCGCCGCATGTTGCGGCAATGCATCTGCATAAGCACTCTCGCGCAAATCGCCGGGCAAATGGGCGTCGGCCTCGATACCCTCAACCGAAACGTCCGCAACCGCAACTCGTGCTCCTGCCTGCCGCATCCGCTGTGCAATAGCAGATCCGATGCCGCCCGCAGCCCCTGTGATGAGCGCTGTTTTGCCCGTCAGCTCCATTTTCCCTCCGAGTGCTAAATGGAAACCCACCCGACAATGCAGTCGGGATAGGTCCAAGGCGAAATCTTTAATAGGTTTGGTTCAGCTCGTCAGCGGCGGGAATTTCCCGTTCTCGCCGGGCAATATAGTCCAGCAGGGCCTCGTTTTTGGCCACGTCCAGTGTCGGTTCCTGGTATTCGGCCAGCAGCTTGCGCGCGTGCTTCAACGCGCGCTCAGTGATCTCAACCCCGCCTTCTGCCACCCATTGCTCAATCGAGTTATTGTCGAACATCTCGGGCATGAAAAACGCCGTTTGAAAATTGTCCTGCGTGTGCGGATGACCCAGATAGTGCCCGCCTGGACCGACCTCTGGAATGGCGGCAAGAGCTTGGTCGAAATCATCCCATTGCGGGCCTTCTGCCATGCGATAAGCCATCGCACATTGTTCAGCATCGACAATGAACTTGGCGGTGGAACAATGCATCCCAGCCTCATTCCAGCCAGCCGAATGCCAAATATAGTTCGCACCGGAATGAAGAACCGCCTGCAGCGTCGTGGCGGATTCGTACCCGGCCTGCGCATCAAATGTCTTGGCTCCACCCAGCGTGTTCGAGGTGCGCCATGGAACGTCGTAGAACCGGGCCATCTGCCCGATCATAAAGTTCATCAGGCTGATCTCGGGCGTGCCGGCCATCGGGGCACCTGATTTCATCGACACCGTCGACAGGTAGTGCCCGTAAATCGCCGGAGCACCTTTGCGAATGACTTGGGTATAGGCCAGCGCGCTCAGTGCTTCGGCGTTCAACTGCGCCACTGTGGCGGGAACCGATGCGGGCGTATTGGCCCCGCCCAGCACAAAGGGCGAGCACAAGACAGGCTGATTGCGGCGAGAAAAGGCCCGCATCGCGCCCAGCATCGTTTCGTCCCAGACCAGCGGAGAGTTTCCGTTGCAGTTGCCCGTGGTGACCGGATGATCTTCAATGAAATCTTCCCCGAACAGGATCGCACACATCTCAATGACGTCTTCGGCGTTTCTGGGCGAGGTGGTCATACCCATGAACGTCTTGTCCGAATGTTTCATCGACGAATAGGTAATCCGCAGATGTCGCTGACTGATCGGGTGGTCGTAAGGTTCGACAATGTGATGCGCCGAGGAATGCATCGCCGGCAGCATGTGGCTTAGTTTGTGGAACATTGCCAGATCATCGAGCGTCGGATTGCGCCTCACGTCATCGAGATCGCGCAGAAAGGGCGCGCCGGTCATCGGCACAAAGATCGAGTGCCGTCCACCCAGTCGCACGTTCTTGTTCGGATCGCGTGCATGATAAGTGAAGGTGCTGGGAATGGTGGCGATCAGCTCTCGGACCAGGCCCCGGTCCAGATAGACCAGTTCGCCCTCGACCTTTGCGCCAGCTTTTTTCCAATCCTCCAGTGCGATTGCATCGCGAAACTGAACACCGACATTCTCAAGAATATCCATTGAGGCGCTGTCGATCCGGTCGATCTGGCTGCCATCCATCACCTCGCATAGGGGGATGCCTCGGGTCAGGCCGGGCAACATCTCGAAATTTGGAGCAGAGCGCAGCGCGCGCCGGGCCGCGCGGCCACCGGTTCGGGTCATGGTACGAATATTCACAGGGCGATCCTCCAATCCTCCCCAAAAGATTGCGGTATTTGGTCAAAGCAAGCCTCACTAATTGCGATACATGTTTGCAGGAAGCGACCCACACCCGAAACCGCCGAAATGATCTACAGACCCATGATGACGACTAGACCTGCTATCAGTTCAACCTTGCTTGGCTCGGGATCATCTCCGCCCATATCTATGATCCACTCCATGCCGGTGATTGCATAAGAACCGTCAATGAACTGGCTGACACCAAACCCGGTCGTCACAGAAACATTACCTGATTTTGACGGCACGCATCGGAAACACGGCACTCGACATCATCGTTTTTGAAAATTTCTTCTGGCGCACAATCTTAAAAAGTCCAATATTTGAGTGAGAATAATTAACCTGAAGACCGCCAACGGCTACACCTGTCATGTCCAGACGTCACTATAATCTGCCGCCACTCACCACGCTGTCGGCCTTCGAAGCCGCTGCGCGCCATCTAAGCTTCAAGAATGCGGCTGAAGAACTGTCAGTGACGCCGGGCGCGGTCAGTCATCAGATCAAAGCGTTGGAAGGTGATCTTGGCACCGCCTTGTTCCAGCGCAAACACCGGGGGGTCGAACTGACGGAAGACGGCAAAGCGCTGTATGACGCGCTGGCTTCTTCGTTTACCCGCATCTCAAAAACACTGGCAACAATCCGCGACCGTGCCACCGTCGAAAAGGTAACCGTAGGATCAACCACTGCAGTGGCTGCTCTTTGGTTGTCGCCATCGGTAATCCGGTTCTGGCGCGAAATGCCTGAAGTAAATGTTGACCAGCTTTCACAGGATCGACCATTTCGGGATCGGCCGGATATCGATTTCTTTATTCGCTACGGCCGGGACGGCAACGGTGACCTGTCGCACACCCCTCTGTTTCGGGATTGCCTGGTCCCCGTCGCCTGCCCAGAGGTGGCGGATCGGTTGGCCGGTGCAAGCCTCGAAGATCTCGCCGCTGAACGACTGATACATCTGGACTCTGAAGACCGCAGCTGGACCACTTGGCCCGAATGGTTTCAACAACTCGGGTACACGGGAACCATTCCGATCGATTCTCGTGTGAACAGCTATTCGGTAGCCCTCCAGCGGGCGCGTAAGGGGGCCGGGTTGGTTCTTGGATGGCAACGATTGATCCAACCCATGCTGCAATCGGGAAAGCTGGTGGCAATCGGGCCCCACCTCCAGATCGCTCCAAACCAGTTTTATCTGGTTGGCCGCTCGGATGAAGACTTGTCCGAAAGTGCCCGGGCGCTGAAAGATTGGATCATTCAAGAGGTTCAGGACGGTTCGGTTTAGGTGAAATCACTCTGTGATGAGGTTTTCTGATATTGAGTGGATGCCAGCGTATCCGCCAATAGAGACCAAACAACACCTGCAGGAGAGCCCGATGAACAAGCATACTGCGCTGTCTTCCGTTCTGGTCGATGTGAATGTCGCAAACGGCCTGCCAAACGAACACTATATCGACCCGGCACTTTTCGCCGAAGAGCGTAGATCGGTTTTGTACGCCAACTGGTCCGGGATCGGCTTTGGCAAAGACGTGCCCGAGGAAGGCGATGCCATGCCGGTCGATTTCCTAGGCATGCCTTTACTAATCGTGCGGGATCGGGATGGTGAGGTTGGCGTATTTCAAAATACCTGCCGTCACCGCGGGATGATCCTTGTCGATACCCCTCGCAAGATAAGTGGCGCGATCCGTTGCCCCTATCACAGCTGGTGCTACAGCCTGAAGGGAGAGCTGCGTGCGACGCCACATGTTGGCGGCGCCGGTCACAACACCCATGAGGACGTGGATCGCAAATCTCTGGGCCTTATCCGTATTCGCTCTTATGTCTGGCGGGACGTGGTCTTTGTTAATGTGGACGGCAATGCACCCGAATTCGAAGAGGCGCACGCCACCTTATTGGAACGCTGGAAAGAGTTTGATCAACCAGTACATCACGGCGGTGAGGCCTCTTCGTTCAAGTTGGAGGTCAAGACCAACTGGAAGCTGGCGGTTGAGAACTATTGCGAAAGCTATCACCTGCCCTGGGTGCATCCCGGCCTGAACAGTTATTCGCGACTTGAAGATCACTATAACATCGAAATGCGCGGGCATTATTCCGGTCAAGGCACGCTGGTCTATCGACAACTCACTGACCATGACGGCACCACATTCGCCGATTTCGACGGGCTAAGCGATCAATGGAATGAGGGCGCAGAGTATGTGGCCGTGTATCCAAATGTTCTTTTGGGTGTGCAGCGTGACCATGCCTTTGCCATTGTCCTGGAACCCGTTGATCACGAAAATACCGTTGAGCATATCGAGCTTTATTATGCCAAAAGCATCGAAGACACACCTGAACATGATGGCCTGAGGGCGGCAAACGCCCAGCAATGGAAAACTGTGTTTGAAGAGGATGTGTTCGTTGTTGAAGGGATGCAAAAGGGTCGGCACGGAATGTTGTTCGACGGCGGTCGGTTCTCTCCGGTGATGGATGGTCCGACCCATAATTTCCATCACTGGGTTGCGACGCAGATTGAAAGCGGTCGCGCCGACTGAACCAGCTGTCTGGCCACGCACGACTGGCCAGACGCGACGGAGACCCGATGGACAGAACAGAACTGGATCGCTTGCTACTTGAGGCGCATGATCATGATGATCCCGCCGCGTTGGTCCGCTATTACACTATTGCAGCAGATGAATGCGAAGCGGTGCAAGATATCGACGCGGCCTGTTTTTACCTGACCCACGCCTTTGTATTCGCCCTGGAAGCCGGGGCCTCTGAAACAGATGAATTGAACCGCAGACTGGTCGAGTATGGACGTGCATAGTGGTGGGCATCGGAGACTAACCTTGGTTTATATCTGTTCAATCCCACGTGAAATTTAAACCCGTTGTCTTGGGTTCAGTACTGGTAACACATGACGACAAGACCAAAATTTTGGATGACAGACTCATGAAGACAAATGCACAGGCAGTGGTAATCGGCGGGGGTGTGATTGGGTGCTCGATCCTGTATCACCTGACCAAATCGGGGTGGTCAGACGTGGTGCTGTTGGAACGGGATGAACTGACATCCGGCTCGACCTGGCACGCGGCGGCGAACATCCACGGACTGCATGACAGCACCAATATCAGCCGCATCCAACACTATACGATGACGCTGTACAAAGAGCTTGAGGCTGAAACCGGCCAAAGCTGCGGCGTGTTCCAGCCCGGCTCGTTATATCTGGCCCAAACCGAAGAGCGCGAGCACCAGCTGAGGCTGCAGGCCGCCAAGGCCAAGCTGTACGGGATGAATTTCTATGAGATCAGCATCGAAGAGGCGCAGCGTCTGAACCCGCTGGTCAATTACGATGGCATCCGATGTGTCATGTACGAACCTGATGGCGGTAATGTTGATCCCTCGGGGGTCACCAACGCCTACGCTGTCGGCGCGCGCCAGCGTGGGGCCGAAATCCACCGCTTTACGCCAGTCACTGCGACAGATCAGCAAGAAGACGGCACCTGGATCGTACGCACCCCTAAGGGGGACATCCAAACGCCGTGGGTTGTGAATGCCGCCGGTCTTTGGGGCCGCGAAGTTGCCATGTTGGCCGGGATCGAGCTACCCCTGCAACCGACCGAGCATCAGTATTTCGTCACCGAAACCATGGCTGACGTCGCGGCGCATGATACCCGCCTGCCCTCGGTCAGTGACCGCGATGGCGAGTACTATTTGCGGCAGGAAGGTCAGGGCCTTTTGGTGGGGGCTTATGAAAAGGATATGAAATTCTGGGCCGAGGACGGCACACCCCTGGATTTTGCCCATGATCTGTTTCCCGACGATCTGGAGCGGATCGAAGAGAATATGATGAACGCCATCGAACGCGTACCTGCCGTGGGCGACGCCGGGATCAAACGGGTCATCAACGGACCGATGATCTGGTCACCGGATGCCAACGTTCTGATGGGACCAGTGCCCGAGGTCGACGGCTATTTCTGCTGCAACGGCATCATCCCGGGATTCTCGCAATCGGGTGGCATGGGCCTGATGGCGGCGCAGTGGATCATCGAAGGCGAAACCCAATACGACATGTTCGCCTGGGACGTGGCGCGGTTCGACACATGGGCCACCAAAGATTTCATCAAAGCCCGCGTGCAGGACCAGTACGCACACCGCTTTGCCATCCACTTCCCAAATGAAGAACGCAGCGCAGGACGCCCTGCCCGGACCCGCCCGATTTATGACAGGCAAAAGGACATGGGTGCGGTCTTTGGCCTGAATGTCGGATGGGAACACCCGCTGTGGTTCGCAGAGGCGCCCGGCGCCACGGACACCAACGGATTCATACGCCAGAACTGGTGGGAACCGGTGGGCGCGGAATGCCGGATGCTGCGCGATCGGGCCGGGATCATCGACATCTCAAACTTTGCCAAATATGTTTGCAAAGGTCCGGGAGCCGAGGGTTGGCTTAATGCCGTATTCGCAAATTCCATGCCGAGATCGGTTGGTCGATCCTGCCTGACCCCGCTGATCTCAAAACGGGGAGGTATTGCCGGCGATTTCACCGTGACCCGCGTGGCCGACGACGAATTCTGGATCATCGGCTCGGGCATGGCCGAGCGCTATCACAAACGGTTCTTCAAACAGGTTCCTCTGCCCGATGGCACCCGTTTCGAAAGCCGCACCGAAGAGACTTGCGGCTTTAACGTGGCTGGCCCGAAATCGCGGGAAATCCTGCAACGGCTTACGAATACCTCGCTCAGCCCCGAGGATTTCCCCTTCATGCGCTCGCAACAGATCGAAATCGCCGGAATTGCGGTCCTGGCGCTGCGTGTCTCCTTCACCGGCGATCTGGGCTGGGAGGTGCATTGCGCCGCGAAAGATCAGCTCCGCCTGTATGAGGCGCTGATCGAGACCGGAAAAGAGTTCGGCGCAGGCCCAGTTGGCAGCCGCGCACTGATGTCGCTGAGGATCGAAAAGGGCTATGGGTCTTGGGGGCGCGAATACAGCCCCGAATACTGGCCACACGAGGTCGGTTTGGACCGGTTGTGCAAATTCGACAAATCGTTCCTAAACAAAGATGCCGCCAATTCTGCCATGACCTCTCCGGCCAGAGAGCAGCTTGTCCTGCTGCATCTGGACGAAGCCGACACCGCAGCTTCGAACGCTGACGCGACCGGAGGCGAACCCATTTTCATGGACGGGCGCGGAATCGGTCGGGTGACATCGGGCGCTTATGGCTATTCCGTGGGTATGTCGCTGGCCTTGGGCTATGTTTCGGGTGCCGAGGCCGGCGATAGGGTCGAGGTCATGGTATTAGGGCGCCCGCATAGGGCAACGATCCTGAAAGAACCGCCCTTTGATCCAACTGGGACGATCTTGCGCGGCTAACCCAGTCCGCATTAGATCCTTTAAGCGAGCTGTGGACATTGCCTTCGGGTTGTGGCGCTATCCGGTCAGTAATCTGATCTGCTCCATCCAGAGGATAGGCTGATGACAATCTTCCTGACTATTGCGCTGTTCATTGCGCTGTTTCTTGTTGCGATGAATCTTTGGACACGCAAGCTGACCCGTGACGGCCGGATGCGTGTCCCACAACCGGGGGTTATCATTCCCGTGCGCGGCGGCAATATCCACTATGTGGAAAAGGGCGACCCTTCCAATCAGACGGTTGTGCTCATTCATGGGCTGGCCGGGCAGTTGCAACATTTCACCTACGCCTTGATGAATAAACTGGCCGAGGATTTTCACGTCATTGCCGTGGATCGCCCCGGTTGCGGATACTCAACTCGTGAGACGGCAGAGCTTGGGCGGTTGCCCGAACAGGGCCGCATGATACATGAATTTCTAGAGGCAAAGGGGGTCAGCAACCCAATTCTGGTCGGCCATTCGCTGGGTGGCGCGGTTTCTCTGGCGATGGCGCTGGATTACCCGGACAAGATCAAAGCGCTGGCCCTGCTAGCTCCGCTTACTCAGGCGATGCCCGGGCCGCCCGCCGTGTTCAAACCGCTTGAAATCCGGACAGCATGGCTGCGCAGTCTGATCGGCAACACGATTGCCGTCCCGCTGGCCGCAAAAACCGCACCGCACACCCTTAGCGCGGCTTTTGCGCCAGAACCCGCGCCCCAAGACTTTCTGGACCGCGCCGGCGGCGCTTTGGGGATGCGTCCATCCGCGTTTATCAGCGCCTCACAGGATGTGATCGGGATTGAACAGAGCATGCCGGCGCAGGTCGCCCGTTATGGCGACCTAAAAGTGCCTGGCTCCATATTGTTTGGTGCACAGGATGCGCTCTTGTCAGCCACGCAACACGGTGAATCAATGCAGGCGTTTGGTCTGAGTTTTGAACAGATCGAAGGGCTGGGCCATATGATCCCCCTGACAGTCCCGGACATCTGCAACAACTTCATTCGCGGCGTGGTACAAAATACAGAACCCAGGGCGACGGTTGTGCCGAATTCGGATTAGTCCCAGCTAAAATATTCCCAACAAAGGCGCCATTTCCCTCTTGACCCTCCCCAACCCCTCCCTTAAATCGCCATTCACTCATGGCGGAGTAGCTCAGTTGGTTAGAGCAGCGGAATCATAATCCGCGTGTCGGGGGTTCAAGTCCCTCCTCCGCTACCAAATTCCCATAACATATCAGTTAGAAACGTGAACTCAGCGTTGCTCTCACGTACCGCAAACATGGTTTGGGTGGCATTTTGGGTAACAGCAGACGAATTTTGTGTTCAAAAAGAACTGGGAATCGTCACGAAAAAGCGGGAAACGCCACACGCCGCAACCAGTCCCATTTCGCTCCAAGAGTTGAGATGCAGGCTCTCAGGGGCACCGGTGTAATCGCTAACTTACCCGCCGGTACCGAAGAAGTTGAGTAGACTTCTTAGTGATCAAGACGAAAGCAGCTTTGCACACACAGCCTTTCTTTCTCCATTTACAAATAATAACATTCATTTTATTGATTGTGTATGGATGGAAATACATTTTCTCGCCGCACTTTCTTGTACAGCGCCGCTTGCCTTGGGATGCTTGGTACTCAATCCAGGATCGTGAGGGCCGAGTTGCAACTCGGCCCTTCAGCTCGGATTTCAACCGTATCAGACGGGTACCTGTCATTGCCACCGGAAATGATCTTTGATTCCATGCCGAAAGAAGAACTCGAGCAGCTTCTGAATCGCAATCGAGTGGACGCGACCAAGTACGAGCCAGAGTGCAACGTGGCGCTCTATCGTGATGGTAAAAACACGGTATTATTCGATGTCGGAGCTGGGCCGGATTTCATGCCTACGTCTGGCAAACTTATGGAAACTGTTGAAACAATCGGCCTGTCGCCCGAAGACGTTTCGCACGTGATTTTCACCCATGCGCATCCGGATCACATCTGGGGCATTTTGGATGACTTCGACGACCTGCTTTTCCCCAACGCGACGCATCACTTTGGTCGTAAAGAGTGGGATTATTGGTGGAACCCTTCAACGGTGGATTCAATAGGAGAAGATCGCGCTGCGTTCGCTGTAGGCGCGAAGCGCCGGATGGAAGAAATTGAGGATCAGGTGGCGTTCTTTGACGACGGACAAGAGATCCTTCCAGGCATTGCCGCCCGTGCAAGCTTTGGGCACACACCTGGCCACATGGCGTTTGAAATCCGCAACGGCAGTGAATCCGTGATGATTGTCGGCGACGCGTTGGGAAATCCACACGTGGCTTTTGAACGGCCTGATTGGCACAGTGGCACGGATCAGGATCCACAGGCAGCTGCAGCAACTCGTAGTTTGCTGCTAGATCAGATTTCTCGCGAGCAAATGAAGATAATTGGCTTCCACCTGCCGAATGGTGGAATCGGCCGGGTCGAAAAAACTGGCTCTGCGTATAAGTTCATTGGAGAACCAACATGATACGAACGCTTGCGATTGCCTTGGCCTTGGCCGCACCAGCTTGGGCAAGCGAGGAAATTGCAGACCAATATCCGCAAAGCGTGCTGTATTCCAAACCGGTCGAGTATTTCCCTGGCGTCTATTCCGCCATTGGCGCAACCGCCCCACCGACCTACGAGAACTCTGGTCACAACAACAATCTCAGCTTCATTGTAACCGGTGAAGGTGTAGTCGTCATAAACGGCGGTGCAGCCTATGTCCTTGCCGAAGCGCTTCACAAGGAAATTCAGGCCATCACGGATCAGCCGGTCAGACTTGTCTTCAACGAGAATGGCCAGGGGCACGCGATGCTTGGCAACGCTTACTGGTCAGAACTCGGCATTCCGATCATCGCACATTCAGAAGCAGCGGCCGAATTCGAGGAATATGGCCCGCAAATTCTGCAGGGAATGCAGCGATACAATCAGGACAAGGCAGACGGAACATTCCTGGCTGGCCCAACCGAGACATTCGATGATGAGTACGTGGTTGAGATGGGTGAATTCCGGATTGAGGCAAAGTACCTCGGCCCTGCCCATAGTCCCGGCGATATCTCGATCTGGTTGCCGAACCAAAGCCTTGTCATTGCGGGAGACATGGCGTTTCACGAACGCATGCTGCCAATCTTTCAAGACACCTATACAGCGGATTGGCTTGAAACTTGGGACACCGAATTCGAGGCTTTAGATGCCACTTATGTGATACCGGGACACGGCCATCCTACGAACATGGATCAGGTGCGCCGCTATACACGCGACTACCTGATATATCTGCGCGGCAAGATTCAAGAGCATATGGATGCAGGAGGTGATCTGGCTGAGGCTTACTACGTCGATCAGTCACCTTATGCCAACCTGGACACGTTTGAAGAACTGGCCACGAAAAATGCAGGGCGCGTTTTCGAACAGATGGAATTCGAGTAGCTCAGGAATGTTGCGGAACAGGGATTAGCATCAATAGTCTATGCGTGCTGATCGCCCCGACCCACATGAAAAATACGGCAACCCATGCGGTCAATGACAGGGCGGACCCTCCTGAAAGCCCGGCACCCACCGCGCAACCTCCCGCCAGCATGGCCCCAAACCCCATGAGAACAGCCCCTACGAGGTAGCGTTCCATCGGAGTATCCGAGCCAAATCGTTCGATCTTCCACTCCCCTGCAGTCAAGGCTGAGCCTGCCGCGCCAATTACTACGCCTGGGACAAGGCCGATACCGAAGGACAACACAACGTTTCGACTTGCAACCAACGCCATTAGTGTGTCCGTGGCCGGTCCGGTAAACGTGACTGAAGACACAGGCACGACTTCAAAAGATGCTTGCGCGATGGCAAATGTTATCAACCAGCCGAGCGCCACAGCCAGGCCAACTCCTGCGGCCGCTATGATCCTTATAGGCGCGACTTTCCGGTGGGACGCAAAGACAATGGCCGACACCAATCCCAACGCTGCAACGGCTGTATAAACCGTTGGCGAGAGCCCAAGTATTTCTGAAAGATCACGCGGCGCGCCTCCTGGGACAGCCCAGATACCAGACAGCAACTCGCGGGCGGGACTAAGAACACCTGTGTAGGCGGCTTGAGCCACTAAGGTCAAAACCAATCCCGTAACCAGGGCGCGCAAATTACCGCAGGAGGCTAATACCAAAAGGCGAGATGCACATCCACGCGCCAGAACCATGCCTGCGCCGAACATCGCTCCACCGATTACCGCGCCGCTCAGGCTACCTGTCGACGCGATTGCACGTGTCTCGGACAGGTCTAGCCACTCAAACGCGATAAGCGCCTGTACCAAGGCGAGCGCAGTGGTGAAGGCGATCAGCCAAACCGCCAAGCGGGGACCTAGCTCGCCTTCGGCGACTTCGACTGCCGACGCTCTTAAACAAAAGTGAGACTTCTGAGCCGTCACGCCGAACAAGATACCGACGAGCACTCCGGCAGATGCCAAGGCACCAGAGTCTCCCAACAGATCGATGAGTCTCTCCATCAACAGAAACTCTCACTTCGTAACGTGTGCATCCTTGTCTTCGGTCAAGTTGTCATTGCGCGACCATTGGCCTGCGCGCCAACTGGCATTGCGTCCACAACTCACCCAATGCAGATACCAGTCGATCCACGTCTTCAGTAGAATGCACCGGCGACGGTGTAATCCGTAGACGCTCCGTTCCCTTGGGAACGGTTGGATAGTTGATCGGCTGGATGTAAATTCCATAGTCACGCATCAGTACATCAGAGATGAAGCGACACTTAACCGGATCGCCGACCATGACCGGAATGATGTGACTTGGGTTCGGAGTATGGGGAATACTCAGTTCGTCCAGCCTGTCTCGAACTTCGCGCACTCGCTGCTGGTGCAGATATCGTTCCGCATTGCTTTGCTTCAGGTGCCGAACCGAGGCTGCCGCACCTGCGGCTACGGCCGGAGGCAATGCAGTGGTAAAGATAAACCCGCTGGCAAAGGACCGGACGAAGTCCACAAGCTCTTTCGACGCCGCGATGTATCCACCGACGACACCGAAGGCTTTGCCTAATGTCCCCTCGATAACGGTTAGGCGATCCATCAGGCCTTCACGTTCGGCGATGCCACCGCCGCGCGGTCCATAAAGCCCTACGGCGTGAACCTCATCCAAATAGGTCATCGCGCCATAGCGATCCGCCAGATCACAGATCTCGGCAACTGGCGCTATATCACCATCCATGGAATAGACGCTTTCGAACGCGATGAGCTTTGGTGCGTTGGCTGGTATGTCAGCAAGTTGCCTTTCAAGGTCTGCAATATCATTGTGCTTCCAGATCCGCTTTTGACAACGGCTGTGGCGAATTCCCTCTATCATCGAGGCATGGTTCAACTCGTCTGACAGTACAGTGATGCCAGGAATGCGGGAGGCCAAAGTTCCCAAAGCCGCCCAGTTTGAGACGTAGCCGGACGTAAATAGCAATGCCGCCTCTTTGCAGTGCAAGTCGGCAAGTTCCTGTTCCAGCAAAACGTGCTCATGAGTGGTTCCAGAGATATTCCGCGTACCACCCGCCCCGGCACCACACTCATCAATCGCATGGTGCATTGCTGCAAGAATGCAGGGGTGTTGACCCATGCCAAGATAATCATTTGAGCACCAGACAGTGACTTTTTCGGGACCGCCTTCTTCGTAATTGCGCGCGGTCGGGAATGCACCGCACTGCCTTCCGAGATCCGCAAAGACCCTATAGTTCCCTTCCTCTTGAAGCTGGTCCAGTTGATCACGAAAAAACTGCTGATAGTTCATTTCAATTCCCTACGGCCTCTTCGACGATCTCGGATAACAGGGTCTGAACCTTTTGCATTGGCCCGTCAGGGTAGCCTCGATATCCCACCATCACGCCACTGTCGTCCTCGGCTACAAAAATCCCGTAGGGGCAGAAGCCGATATTCATAGGGTCGGCTTCCATCACCTCGCGCGAGATTTTTGCCGAGCAGAAAATGAAGATGTCTGCGGCCGCAAATATCTGCTTGTCACTGCCGACATCAGCGCCCGTGCGATTCAACATGTCGCCTACGTGGCTTACATGGTCGATGACCAGTCCCTGTCCGACAATCGCGGACTCGACGGCGAAGGTTGCATCATCAAAACTGCCGTCAAATGGGGCGGTGATGATCTCTTCCGCAAACGCATGGCTCACCAGAACAGTGGAAAACGCGGCTACAGCGATAAAGTGTTTCATGATTTTAATCCTCCTCTTGAGCCGCATCTTCTCAGATTGCTCATCAGGGTCTTTGACACCAGTCAAAGCCCCTGAATACCTTAACCGAACATGTCTGAAGTGATACCAGCGTACCAACCCAGCGACTCTTCATAAGTTGCTTTTCTCAAGTCCGCATCTTCGCCGGTCTGGCTGATAAAGCCGTCCACTTTGGCAATCTTTTCGGGAGTCGCTTCGTAAGTTGCGCCAACCTTGACACCATCATCGGTGTCGATGAGCGACCAGCACGTGTTGGAGAACTTGGCCGGAAAAACTTTGGACCCGGTCAACGCACCTCGCACGGCATTCGCACAGACTTTCGCCTGACTGTTGGCCGAGAAGCCGGATTTGGGCATGTCACCCTGTTGGCTGGCGTCACCAAGAACGTAGATATCTAGGTCGGCTTTGGAGGACATATCCGCGGCGTTCACGGGTGCCCAGTTGCCATCGGTCACCCCTGCCATTTCCGCAATGCGTCCGGCTTTCATCGCTGGGATCACGTTGCAGACATCGACCTTGGTTTCTTCGCCGTCGATAGTAACGGTCATTGCATCCGGGTTTACGGCGACATTGCCGCCGCCGAAATCTTCGCCGATCCAGTCAACCATTCCTTCGTAGTGGTTGGCCCAACCCTCTTGGAACAATGACATCTTGGAAAACTTCGGTTTCGGGTCAGCAACGATGATCTTTGCTGTCGGGTTGTTCGCCTTCAGAACATGCGCAACCATTGAAACCCGCTCATACGGTCCGGGTGGGCAACGGTACGGATTCGGTGGCGCGACCATTGCAAATGTACCGCCTTCAGGCATTGCCATGATCTGCGCCTTGAGAAGCTCGGTCTGAGATCCAGCCTTGTACGCATGCGGCATTTTATTTTGCGCCGAGACGTCCCAGCCCTCGACCGCACCATCAACAAAGTCGATACCCGGGCTCAGGATCAGCTTGTCATATGGAACAGACCCGCCACCTGCCAAGGACACCGTCTTGGCATCGCGATCCACCCCTGTGGCCCAATCATGCACCACGTTGATGCCGTAGTTCGCGGCAAGCGTGCCATAGCTGTGGGCAATGTCCGAAAGCTCCTGAAACCCTCCCAGATACAGGTTTGAGAAGAAACAGGTGTAATAGGTCCGCGACGGCTCGATCAACGTTACGTCGATCTCACCCCTGCTGTCTTTTGCGATGTAGCGCGCAGCAGTTGCACCGCCCGCACCGCCGCCGACAATTACCACGCGTGGTTTGCCTTGCGCCAACACCATCGGTGCCGATAACCCGGCTGCTACCACCCCGGCGGCTCCAAGAAATACTCGTCTATTTAGCGTCATCGCGTTTCCTCCTCTTGGACACAGTCACTATGGATTATTGAAGTAGGCAGCCAATGCCGCGATCTCGTCATTGCTCAGCCGTCCGGCAATCATTCGCATGACCGGGTGTGGCCGCTGTTTGTCTTTATATGCGTGCATGGCGACCACGAAGTCTTCGTCAGGCCAGTACACGATCGAGGGAATGCCCTCATCGCCTCCGTCGATCTGATGGCACGTTGTACATTCGCTGCTGAGATATGCGCCGTACTCCGGATCTCCTTGAATCGCCAAGATCGCGGGGTCGATAGAATGATCCGTGCCCTTCGCCGTCGGGTCCGCTTCTGGGATGTCCTGAGGATTGTCGGAAAAATCCCGCAAATAGGCGATCACGTTGGCGCGGTCTTCCGGGTCTTTCAGGCCACCAAAACTCATCCTGGTGCCTGACGCGAATGCACGTGGGTTTTCGATGTACGCAGACAGTGTGTCAGCGTGCCACTCCAGACCCGAGCTACCCGCGCGCGCAAGGCTTTTGGAATAGCTAAAGCCATCCAGACCAGCTGCCCTGCGCCCAAAAATCCCATTCAGATGCGGACCGATTTTGTTTTCGGCCCCCTTTCCAACCTGATGACAGCCTTTGCATTTGGCAAACACAGCTTTCCCTGCCTCAGCATCGCCAAGGTCTTCTGCAGCGTAGGTCGATGAAGCAGTAGCCCCAAAGAACGCGGCACAGACAAGCGCGTTCGACAAACGCATCGTCAACTTCCAAACGTCTTAAGATAGATGATCAAAGCTTCGATATCGTCCTGTTTTCTGAGACCTGCAAAAGACATCCTTGTGCCTTTCATGTATTCCTTGGGCTTCGTAAGAAAGGCAGTCATTTCTTCATCGGTCCAGACTAGTCCCGCCTCCGCAGACGCCTGCATCGCTTTGGAGTATTTGAAGCCCTCGACCGATCCAGCATTAGCTCCGATTACCCCGTTCAGAGCAGGCCCAGTGCTGTGCTTTGCACCTTCACCAATTTGATGGCAGGATTTACACTTCTTAAAGACTTTCTCTCCGGCAGCAGCCAGTTCTGTAACCTCGTCTGTCACTTCGGTTTCTTGAGCGGCCGGTATGGCTGCGACCTCTTCATCAGGCTTTGGTGCTGCAGTTGGAATGAACGAGGGGCCTTCTGCCGAAAACGTCGGCAACTCATCCGGGCTGGCATTATTCATGACCGAGTTCGAACCACCCTCCGCGGGTGTTTCAACCAGAAAAACAGAACGCATCGTGACGGCGGTCTCTGCCTTGCAGTTCTCCATGCAAGGCTCTTCGCGCCATTCAGTGTATTCGGTCTCGGGTCGTACATCGACAACGAAACCGTCCATATTGTACATTTTGAACTCGGCGAAGTTTTCGTTGTTTAGCTCGAAATCGTCATCCACCAAATCATTGGAGTAGAGGATGTATGCGACAATTGCGTAGGTCTCATCCGCTGTCAGCGTGCCCGCTTCACCAAAAGGCATTGAGCGGGAAATGTAATCCCAGGCAGTCGACAAATGTGGCCAATATGACCCAACGGTTTTTACAGGATCTTCGTCTGCAAGCGTGTCAAACCCACCGGCCAGAACAGGCCAGTTATCGGCACCTTCGGCAAATTCACCGTGGCACGACGCACAGCGGGCCACAAACACCTCTTCTCCGGTCCAGACGTCGCCTGAACCTACGGGTAGGCCACGCCCATCAGGCAAGACGTCAACGTCCCAGGCCGCGATCTCTTCCTTCAGTGCCGACCGCCCAAGCCCAAGGCTACTCTCGCGGATGGGCGCGGATGCGGTCAAGTTCGCACCATTGGCGACCCGTTCTGCCGCCGCTGCCTGGATTTCTTCGACTTTGATCTCCAGTTCGGCTGCTCGTTTGGATTCTGCTTCCGCATTCCCCTGGGCAACTGCTGCATGCGCCTCAACCTGCCCTATCCGGGTTTCCAATGTCTCTATCTTCGAGTGGCCGTAGTTCCGGTTCGCGAAAGACACAGCTACCGCAAGCACCAACGCCGTACCGCCAAATACGGGCAGGAAAACATGACTAAGAGACTTCAACATTCTCGGCGATCCCTTCTGCGCTCACGTACCAAGTCTGGATACAGTTGTTGTGGTAGACCGAGTTTTCTCCGCGTTTTTCACGCAACTGGTCTTTGGTTGGTTGCACATAACCGGTCTCGTCTATCGCCCGGGCCTGCAAGAGCATTGGCGCCCCGTCCCAGTTCGTATCGAGATAGAAACGTGTAAGAGCCTTGGTGTCGCCCTGCTTACCAAGACGCGCTGTCTCCCATGTGATTCCACCGTCCATTGACACATCGACCCGTGTAATTTGTCCGTGGCCTGACCAGGCAAGCCCGGAAATGACCAGCGGACCCGGTCCGTGTTTGATCGGCATTTGCGGGCTGGGTGAGGTGATGACAGATTTAGCATCCATCACCCAAGTCCATTTCTGGGCCGTGCCATCGACGTAAACATCGGTGTATTTTGATGTTTCTTCGCGGCTTTCGACCGCCATATCAACAACCTCGATCCGGCGCAGCCACTTGACCCACATGTTGCCTTCCCAACCCGGCACCACGAGACGCACAGGGTACCCATGCTCCATCCGCAGCGCTTCGCCATTCGCCTTGAATGCAACCAACACGTCATCCAGCGCTTTTTCCATCGGGATAGAGCGGCCATTGGACGACGCATCTGCGCCCTCAACATAGACCCATTTGTCAGGTGAGATGTCGGCACCTGCTTCCTGCAACAGCGCGCGCAGCGGAACACCGGTGTATTCCATGTTGTGAATCATGCCATGAGTAAATTGGACGCCGTTGAGTTGCGCACCAGCCCACTCCATACCTGTGTTCGCCGCACATTCGCAGAAATACACGTGGTTTTCGCGCGGGAACCGCTCAATGTCTTCGTATGTAAAGACAAGCGGGCGATCAACCAGCCCGTTGATCATCAGGCGGTAGTCCTCCTTGCGCAGCTCGATCGCGCCTGAATGGTGACGCTCAAAGGCGCATCCCTGCGGAGTGATCGTGCCATCGAGCGCGTGGATCGGCGTGAAGTTGATCGACGAAATCGGAGAGGCGGTCAGCCATTCCACATTGCGGCGCACGACATGGGATTCAAAGCTGATCGGCATGCCATAAGGAGTCTCATCAACACCTGCCCCCGTATAAGATGCCCAATCCTGAAGCTCTGTTATCAGTGGGTCGGGTGTTTCTGCCGCTGCCGCACCTGCAACGGATCCTGCGGCGACCGCGGCACTGCCTTTCAGGAAGGCCCGGCGGGACGGTTTGAACGCGTCATCCATATCTCTTAGGTCTCCATCGGTTTCTTAAGCGCCGATTACTTCGACACTGGTGTTCTCTTGCACCGTTACGGTGCCAAGGTTGCGAACATGGTTTTCGACGACATCCCAAATCGGCGGGCCCTCGGTGCCTTCGTTGACGCTGGCCCAACCGGCCACGACATAGGACTTGGCCGGGTCGATCGCCTCACCGGTTTTCAACAGCGTCATGTCGCTGATCCTCTGCCCCTGCGGCTTGGTTACGTCGATCCGATAGCCCAGCCCGCCAACGCGGACCATGTCGCCACCCTGCTGGTAATAGGGGTCGGGATTGAACAGATTGTCGCCGACATCTTCCAGGATGACATGGATGAACTCCCCGGTCATTTCTGTGCGATAGGCGTTCGGATAGGACATTGAAGTGACGTTCCAAATATCCTCGCGCGTTATTTCCTGTCCCGGAAGGATTGACGGCCCCCAACGGACGCCGGGCGACATTGCGATATCTGCCTCACGCTCATTGATCAGAGCATCGCAGATCAGGTCATCCCAAGTGCCGTTGAAGTTGCCGCGGCGGTACAGCAACGAGTCTGTTTTGCCGATCACCTCGCTCAGCGCCGCCTCATAAGGCGCGCGCTGATCATTTATCAGAGCAGTGATCGCAGGATCTGGTGCAATAACATCAGAGAAAATCGGGATAAGTTTGTGCTTTAGCCCCATCATCTGCCCATCGCGCACGTCGAGATCCACACGGCTGACGAATTTGCCGTTCGATCCAGAGGCGATGATATGCGTTTTACCCACCAGAACCGGCTCGGGCAGCGCGTCATGGGTGTGGCCACTGAGGATAACGTCTATCCCCTGAACACGACCCGCCATCTTCTTATCCACATCAAAGCCGTTATGGCTTAGGACAACAACGACATCGGCGCCGGCATCGCGAACTTCGTCCACCATTGCCTGCATGTTCTCATCCCGGATCCCAAACGAGTATTCGGGGAACATCCATCCCGGATTTGCAATCGGCATGTACGGGAAGGCCTGTCCGATCACCGCAATCTTGGAACCGCCCCGATCAAAGAACTTGTAGGGTTTGAACATCTCTGCGGGTTCATCCCATTCCGCATCAAAAATGTTCTGCCCCAAGGCGGCAAAAGGCAAACCTTCAACAATCTCATTGACACGATCACTGCCCAACGTGAACTCCCAATGGAAAGTCATCGCATCGGGTTTCAGCGCATTCATGACGTTAACCATGTCCTGACCGGCCGTCTGATAGCAGGTGTAAGAACCGTGCCAAGTATCACCCCCGTCAAGAAGCAACGCATCAGGACGGTCCGCTCGAATGGCGTTGATGACAGTTGAGACCCGATCCAAGCCACCCACCCGACCGTAGGTCTTGGCCAGTGACTCAAAATCAGTGTAGGTCAGCGCATAGGCCGACGGGCTTCCATCTTCTATCCCGTATGCCTTGCGGAACGCGGCGCCAGTAACATGTGGCATCTGTCCTCTTGCATCGCCAATACCAAGATTGACTTCGGGTTCACGGAAATAAATTGGTTTGAGTTGCGCGTGAATGTCGGTGACATGAATCAGGCTGATATTGCCAAAGGTCTCGAACTCTAGCAGTTGATCCTGCGTTAGACTTTGCTGCGCAGCAAGCCTGGCCCAGTTGCCAAACCCGGACGCTCCGAACAGAGCCGAGGCCGCCATTGAAACCTGCAAGAAGTCACGTCGAGAAATCATCTATCAGCTTTCCTTTTACACATATATATGTGTGAATGTTATATAGGTGAAAAACCCGCTCCGGGCATTGCCCAGGCGGGTCATTCGTTATTGACGTACAGCTGGGGTTTCGACTGAAAGCCCGTTGCCACGCGAAGCGACATAGAGCTCCAGTGCCCGGAACTCGTCCGACCCTTCGGCAAAGGTTTCAGCACGTGTATCGCGAATACAACCGCGGAACCGATTGTGGCGCGAGATCAGTTTGGCCTGCTTCAAACGATAGGTAGGGAATCCATTTATCATACCCTGGCTCAGGTGATCCGCTCGGATCATATTGCCCCAGTTTTCTTCATGACAGTTGGCGCAGCTCAGTTCCAACTGACCGTAGCGGGTATAATAGATTTCCTTGCCCTCTTCCCAGAATGGCGCGGCATCACCATCAATAGCAACGTTCATGGGCATCCCGCGTGACTGCAGACCGATCAATGCGACCATACCCTGCATGTCACCACCAGACCATTTCCAGGCATCGGCCTCCATGCGATCGGTACGGCATTTGTTTATCAGATCTTCCATAACCACCAGCTCGCCGCTTTCAGCATCGACCTTGGGCATGGACGCCTGCAGTCCTTTGAAGCTTTCCACTCCATCATGGCACGAGGCACAACTTTCACCTGCAGCACCATCAACTGTCTCATAGAGGTCGGCTGCCTGATCGACGAAGATCATTGCCGGATTGTCAAAATCATCAATCTGCAGTGCCTGAGTTTCATCTGTGCGGAAATGCCAACCCGAATAGATCGTGTCCAAATTCTCCAGATGCGCCGCGGCCTCGGTGACCGAGGTCATATTCAGCTCGTCATTGATCACAAGATTATCTTCGTCCGGTCCAGCCATTGCTGCCATTGGGAAAGCCAGAACAGCCGCGATCGCCGTAAGTGCCTTGGTATTCATTACGTTCCTCCCTTGGTGGGCCAGCGCCAGAAATCACAACCAGCGCTAACCTTCCTTAGTGGTCGAGCCGTCAGGCGATCTCGATCGTTTTCTTCTCGTCGTAAACTGAGCCATCATCATCGTACCAGGTGAAGACAAACTCACCAGCCTCGGGCACGGTTGCTTCGAACTGGAAGTACGGATTTGTCGAAATCGCAGGCTCCATAGTCACATCAATCACCATTTCACCGTTAAACTCGCAGGTGAAACGGTTGATGATCGAGCGCGGGATGACGTTGCCTTCTTTATCCTTGCGCTGGCCGCTTTCCATCTTGTGGCTGATCAGAGTCTTGATCGTAACAGCTTCGCCAGCAGCGGCTGTCTTTGGAACCTTGACGCGGGGCTTTACACCGGATGCCATTGGTTAATCTCCTGTTCTTCAGGGCGCGTGGCGATTAACCGCCGCAACCGCCGATTGTCACTTTTACGGTCGCGGACGCTTTGGCAAAACTGCCATCTGCCATCTTCGCCACAGCAATGACATCCTGCGTTCCGGCAAGACGGATGCGGGTTGAAGCGGCTTGTTCAGCAGCCAGCGGGCCGAAATTGAACGTTGCCACGCCCGGTTCGGGGTTGCCTGCGGCCACGATCAGAATTGCAGCTGCGCCCGGAGCACTGACTTCGATTGGTACGGTGTTTCCGTTTTCCGCGATTTCCGGTGCCGTCAGTGTAACACCGCCATCAGCCACATCTGCCCCGCCTGAAAATGCGGAGATCGCATCTTCAGCAGCTGCATTCGCTCGTAGCGGCATAATTGTCAGGAACGCGGCGCCCAGCCCAAGGGCCAGAGTCTCGCGGCGAGAGAGTTCCATTTTCAATCTCCTTTGAATCTTCGAAAAGCCACGCCAGAAGGCGAGATTATTCCTCTTTCAGTGTCGCTAGAAACGCGACCACGTCCTCAATTTCCTGTGCAGTCAGGATCGTCGTTAGAGGCGCCGTTGGCGCTTTGCCCGTATAGGCATCGCCTGGCCGGATATAACCGTCATCCTTGTAGAACGCCGGCATTACCGTGCCTTCGAACGTCATTTTTGCGTTTGCTACTAAACCGCGAAGCTCTGCTTCGGTCCAACGATCACCGGCGCCATCCAGCATCGGGCCAACCTCACCATGGAACGGAATGTCCGCCAAAGCTGAGACCGCGTGGCATGCCACGCAATTGCCTTTGGACTTGTCGCCAACGATGAGTGCACCGTTTGCCGCGTCACCATTAACATCGGTCAGAGAGACCTCGATTGCACCATAGTCGTCATAGGGTACGTCTTTCGGACTTGTCTCTTCGGCAAATGCGGCAACGCCCATCATAGCGGATGCCAGTGTTAAGAGTCTCAGCTTCATGATCCCTCCCATTTGCTACCGCGCCTGTGGCGCTTTGCGACCCAAAGACTTTGTGCACCGTAGTCGACGAACATGGTTCATCGCAACATCAAATTCATCATAATGAATTTTTTTATCTGTAACGTCCAATCTCACTCCTGCGAAATATTGTTTCGCTCCTGAATGCGCCGCGCGTGATACCTTTGGAAATCTTCGCCATTATCAAGTTCATATCGCTTCTGATCGACCCAGGTGAAAAGGTCTAAGGTTGTTCCCTTGGAGAATGCTCCCGGCATTACAGCAACGGCAGCATCGATGGCTGAGGCAGCCTCGGGCACCTCTTCCGGCAGAAAAACAAGCGTTGGGGTAAACAGAATCCCCCATTTGCGCATCAGCGCTCTTTGCTCACTCTCTTCTCCGTCAAAATCAGTGGCAGTGGTGCTTCCATGCAAATCCAGCTGGACGACAAAAAAGTTCTCTTCGATAAACGCCGCCAGGTCGGGCTGTGGGAAAACCTCTTCGTGCATCTTTTTACAGTAGATGCAGCCCCGTTGTTCAATGAACAAAACCAACCGCTTACCTTCACCTGACGCCTCTTCAAGATCCTCGCGAAGATCTTTGAACGTATCACGCATCCACGGTGTTTTATGCAATCCATCGTCGCCCAGATCAGCAGCAGAGACTGCAGCCCCTATCATGCATGCGATCAAAACTGACAAAGTGCGTTTCATGTCTTCCTCCCGGATTAACCAATGGCCGCAAGCCAGGGCATATAGTCCAGCATCCATTGTGCTATGTGATTGATCGAGTTGGTTGCGATCAGGACCCCGAACAGGATCAACAGCCCCCCCATTGCCATTTCGATCTGCGGCAAGTGCTTCCTGAACCGCACCATCCATTGCATGAAGGGGCGAACCAAAAAGGCCGCCAGAACAAACGGTGCAGTCATTCCAACCCCGTAAACGAACAGAAGCCCCGCGCCCCGCCAAGCCGTTTCAGTTCCGGCCGCTGTAAACAGGATTGCAGCGAGCACCGGCCCAACACAGGGCGTCCAGCCAAAAGCAAATGCCAATCCAAGTACATATGCCCCAGTGAGGCTCACGTTTGATGTCTCGCCAATATCTGCACGTAACTGCCGATACAGGAACCCGATGCGAATTAACCCCAGGAAATGCAGGCCCATCGCTATGATGATGGCTGCAGCAATCCAACGCAGAATATCGAAGTATTCTCGTACCAGCTGACCAAATATCGAAGCCGTGGCCCCGAGAGCCATAAAGATGGTTATGATTCCAGCCGCAAATGCGATTGCAGCAAGCGTTGCCCGGCGGCGAACCTCGCTGGAAATGGCGGATGTCGCAGTAATCTGCTCCATCCCGACACCCGCCAGATAACTGAGGTAAAACGGCACAATTGGCAGGATGCAGGGCGACAGAAAGGACAAAAGTCCGGCGACCAAAGCTCCTGCAATTGTAATGTCGAGCATGGTCAAACCTGTCCTGGCGCGCTATCATTCACACATTCAAAATTATAAAGATATGTCACTGCGGTCAATCGGAGCTTTGGATGCGCCACCTAATCCCACGTTTGCTTGCGATCACGTTGCTTGTTTTTCCCGTGGCTTTACGGGCCGAAATGACACTTCTGATGGCAGAAGAAGATGGGTGCATGTGGTGCGCCCGCTGGGACTCCGAAATTTCAGAAATCTACACTAAGACACCTGAAGGAAATGCCGCACCGCTTCGGCGTGTCGATATCCACGCAGCCATGCCTGACGACATCACATTGGAACGGCCTCTCTACTACACACCAACCTTTGTTCTGTTGGACAATGGCCGAGAGGTCGGACGAATCGAAGGCTATCCCGGTGAAGATTTTTTCTGGGGTGTGTTGGGCGTTTTACTGCGTGACGCTGGGATACTAATTGAGACCTCTGGATAAACTGCGGTATATTACATAAACTGTTTTGAATGCGTGAAGCCATGAAAGCGAGGCGATCTTGTTGGACAAATCTTCGAACCTGCCTGTGTTCTCCAAGGACATGTGCGCCGAAGACATGGACAGAATGATGGAGAATGCTCAGACCGCGTCAAATTTCCTCAAGGCAATCAGCCATGAGGGGCGCCTGATGATTTTGTGTTATCTGTCGTCAGGGGAAAAATCGGTCACGCAGATGGAGGAAATGCTCTCAGCGCGTCAAGCCGCGGTGTCTCAACAACTCTCCCGCTTACGCTTCGAGGGCTTGGTGAAGACACGACGCGAGGGGAAAACGATCTACTACAGATTGGCTGATGATCGTTCGACCCAAATCCTGGAAGTCGTTTACGACCTTTTCTGCAGGGAGAAGTAGAAGCCGGTCAGAAAGCCGCCAGCTTTGGGAGGAGACTGGCAATGCTCGAAGCATTGGGAGACACAAATACCGTTGCTCTGATCGGTTTGATTGGTGGCATCGTATTGGGATTGGCCGCACGCATCGGCCGTTTTTGCACGTTGGGTGCAATCGAAGACTACCTTTACGCAGATGATGACCGGCGGCTGCGCATGTGGGCAATGGCAATCGGTGTTGCGATTGTCGGCAGCCACACAGCTATGGCATTGGGGGGACTTGACCCTGTCGGAACAAGGTATCTTGCACAGACCTGGAACCCCCTCGGTTCGATCGTGGGGGGCCTCATGTTCGGGTACGGAATGGCCATCTGCGGTAACTGCGGCTATGGCGCGCTGGCAAGGCTGGGAGGTGGTGACCTTCGATCATTCGTAATTGTTTTGATCATGGGTCTTTCCGCTTACGTCGTAATGTCCGGACCCCTCGCCTATCTGCGGGTATGGATCTTTCCAGAGGAAATGGATCTCAATGGCCCCCAGAGCATTAGCTTTCTTGCCGAACGGTTGACCTCTATTCCAGCTTGGCGCGTTGGCTCTGTTATCGGTGTGGCTTTGGTGTTTTTTGCTTTGGCAAGCCATCGCTTCCGCCGCACTCCGGCACAGGTGTTTTGGGGGTCTGTAGTTGGACTGGCAATCGTTTCGGGCTGGCTTGGCACGAATTGGGTTGCGACACATGGTTTCGATGGTGAGCCGGTGCAAACCCATACCTTCGCGGCACCCCTGGGTGACACTATTTTCTACCTTATGACTGCGTCCGGAAACACTTTGTCCTTTGCGGTCGGATCAGTCTCCGGCGTTCTCATTGGCGCGTTTCTGGGGTCGTGGTCTAAAGGCCATTTCCGATGGGAAGCATGCGAAGATCCACGTGAACTCAAGCGACAAATGCTGGGCGCTGCGATTATGGGTCCAGGTGCGATCATCGCGGTTGGTTGCAGCGTCGGGCAAGGCATATCTGCATTCTCACTTCTGGCCTACAGCGCGCCCGTAACATTCGCTGCAATCTTTGCAGGCGCAGCACTTGGATTGAGACAGCTCGTGTCTGGACTGTCCTTCATAACTGAGCGTTGAGTTCACAGTTCAAATCAGCGGGAATCCGGGTTTGCACCGGTGCAGCTGATGCGCTGCACCAAGACCTAAAGAAACCCGGTTAATTTGTGATGGTGCTGGCGACTCTGCCATCACAAAAGCAAGCCAAAACGCTCTCTTTCCGACTTCGTCCTCGATCTCGCTTCTAAGGACATACCAAGCTTATCGAGCCCTTGATTCAGCCTGTTCTCTGCGCCCTCAGAAGGTCGTGACAAACGCGCAAACGAAAAATGTGTTATGATGGCCCCTTAGAAAAGGGGGCTACTATGTACAATCCCGTATCATCTATCTCAAAATTTCGGATCGGCTTGTCTGCATTGAACATCGCCGAACAGAAGTCAATTTTTGACTGCCTTCCCGCCGCTGTTCAGGCGGCAGTGTGGCAAGACCGGCTTAGTGAAGGCATTGCGGCACTGTCTGACAAGTCTCAGTGCCGGTTACTTTCCGAGCTAGAGGATTTACTCAATCCTGACTGCTACTCCGAAGACAAAGCGAACCATACGGCCACTTCTCGTCTTGAGGAGTTGTCGCCTGTGATCGAGAAGGTTTTTCCAGATCACTCGGTGTTTCATAAATATACGCAGCAACTCGGCGGCAATGCTTGCGATAGCCCGATTATCGAAATTGCTAAAGGCGCGCCGCCTACCTGCACATGTTCGTCTTCGAGATCCTGTATGTGGTGGCACAATGATTGTGGGGCAATGCAGGAATGTCTTGCCGGTGGGTGCAAGAAGACTAACGTTGGATGTGGGGTCCTCTGGCTTCAGACATGCGATGGCCTTTGCACTGGAAACTGGTGCTGAAGAACGCAGGAAAGCTCTACCTATTCCGGCAGCAAAGCCTTTGCATTCTTTGCCAAACTACAGGCCTGTGTTGAGGTCTAAATCAGGCGCGTCGCGCGTCACGGTGTGACGATCAACCTTCCCGGATATGTCGATCTGAACAATCAGAGATTCAGCACGTTGAAAGCGGTCAAAATAAGGAAAGGTGACGTGGTCCAGATGCGTCATGTCCTGGCACTGCATCTGATAGTCTGCCCTGAATTCGGTATGCACATTTGATCCGTTGTCTACGACCGGTCCCAACCCTTCACCAGACAGGGTGACATTGGCCGAGACAGTGAAACACCCCGCCTCTTCAGGCAAACTGAACAGATCAAGCGGGTTAGACAATTCGGAAATGGCTCCGGCGACCGAGGCCTGATCGCCTTCGGTTTCCGCTGGACCTTCGAACCCCAGGACGTCAAGACCGGGAACCACAAGGGAAATTGAAATCCCGGCTTCCGAAAAGGAAACCGCCAATCGGCCCTGCCCATGCTCGTGCTGATTTGCAACCTGGGACTGAGGCAACGCGTTTACCGGGAAAAGCGTTAAAACAAACACTAAGAACTTCATGACCATGGAACCATCTGAAAAGAATCAACTAAGCGACTCTAAACTGAAAAAACATTCGCGCAATCGCGTCACAATACACCAAAGCCCACTAGATTTGGGTAGGAATGAGCTATTTTCACTCACAATTTACCTGACTATAAAACTCAGGTTGACTTAGTTGACTATTTCTATCAGTTAATTGGTCGAGCGTCGCATCGCGCGAACCCATTGTTATCTGACAAGAAAGACTACCCCCCAATGAATACCCCCCTGAACCTGACAAGCGCCGTGGCTCTGATGGCCGCCACCTCTGCTTTTGCAACCGAGACCCCCTCGAAAGCCGATGTTCTGAATACCTACGCCAATATCGCCGAGGCGAAGTACGATGACAGCCTGATTGCAGCCAAATCGCTGCAACGCGCCGTGACCGCGCTGATTTCCGAACCAAACGACGCAACACTGAATGCCGCCCGTTCCGCTTGGATTGCGGCCCGCGTCCCTTATCAGCAGACCGAGGTTTATCGGTTCGGAAATGCGATCGTTGATGATTGGGAAGGTAAAGTGAACGCATGGCCCCTGGATGAGGGCTTGATCGACTATGTAGACACCACCTACGGCGGCCCGAGCGACGAGAATGAGTTCGCCGCATTGAACGTCATCGCCAACCCAAGCTTTGAACTTTCAGGCGAACCAATCGATGCCAACGACATCACCCCGGAACTGCTGTCGGGCACTTTGCACGAGGCAGACGGGATCGAGGCCAACGTCGCCACTGGTTACCACGCGATTGAGTTCCTGTTGTGGGGCCAGGACCTGAACGGCCACGGTGAAGGCGCGGGTAGCCGTCCATGGACGGACTATGCCCAAGGTGATGCCTGCACCGGCGGTAACTGTGACCGCCGCGCCCAGTACCTTGAGGCCGTGACTGAACTGCTGGTCACCGATTTGGAATGGATGGCGACCCAATGGCAGGACGGAGGTGCGGCCCGAACTGCCCTGACCGAAAATGAGAGCGCAGGAATAAGCGCGATCCTCACCGGAATGGGCTCGCTGTCCTATGGTGAGCAGGCCGGTGAGCGGATGCGTCTTGGCTTGATGTTGAACGATCCCGAGGAAGAGCATGACTGCTTCTCGGACAACACGCATAACAGCCACTACTATGATGGTCTTGGCATTCAGAACGTCTATTTAGGCAGCTATACCCGCATCGACGGAACTCCTGTCAGCGGCGCATCGCTTTCGGATTTGGTGATTGCCTCCGACCCATCTCTAGACGCCGAGATGAAGCTGAAGCTGGCCAACACAATGCAGGCGCTGGGTCGGATCAAATCCACAGCCGAGGCCGGGTTCGCCTATGACCAGATGCTGGAACGCGGCAACGAAGGTGGCGAAGTTTTGATCATGGGCGGTGTGAACGGGCTGGTGGACCAGACCAAGACAATCGAGCGGATCGTCACCATTCTGGACGTCGATCAGATTGAGTTCGAAGGTTCTGAAAGCCTGGACAACCCGACGGCTGTTTTCCAGTAAACCTAGCGGTTCGGGGGCGGAGGATTATCCCGCCCCCAACTTATTTTCGGCTAATTGACAGTATGCCGCAGGACATGCACTTAATAACTGACTAATATAGTAAGAATACAAACCAGAGCGCCACCTCCATGATTGTCTGCCATTGCACCAAGATCACAGACACCGAGATTCATGCCGCCATCGACTGGATGCGCGTTTCCGACCCTAGGGCAGTCATAACCCCTGGCAAGATCTATCATGCCCTTGGAAAATCAGCGGATTGTGGCGGATGCATGCCGCTTTTCCTAGACACCATGCGCTCCAGCGATAATCTGGAAGTCCCCATGCAGCTTTGTGCATTACGCACCAAGGCATCACAGGAGAGTGTAGATGAAGGGCGATCCCAAAGTCATAGAATACCTCAACAAATCTCTGCGGCATGAACTGACGGCAGTCAGCCAGTATTGGCTGCATTACCGTCTGCAAGAGGATTGGGGCCTGACCCACATGGCAAAGAAAAGCCGTGAGGAAAGCATCGAAGAGATGGGCCATGCCGACAAGCTGATCGAGCGCATAATCTTTCTGGAAGGTCACCCCAACCTGCAGAAACTGGACCCGCTTCGGATTGGACAGACCCCGAAGGAAACTCTGGAATGTGATTTGGCTGCCGAGAATGATGCGCGTGCCCTGTACGTTGAGGCCCGTGAATATTGTCGAGAGGCGGGCGACTACGTCACTATGTCTCTGTTCGAGAACCTGATCAGTGACGAAGAAGGCCACATCGACTTCCTCGAAACACAGCTTGATTTGTACGAAAGGATTGGCGAAGCCAATTATGCGCAACTTAACGCATCGAAAATGGACGAAGGCGAGTAAGCTCTCGCTTGTGGCGGTGGCTGCGATTGCAGCCACCCCGATCCTGTCCGCTGAACTGCAGGATCTGCATCTCAACTTCCAACCCAGAACCGAAGATGAAAAGGCCCGGATCGCGGATGTGATCGCCGCGCCCACGGATTTCGACGCCGCGCAACGGTTCGAGGACCTGCCCGCCGGTGCCGCAACCGTAAGGGCACGTCAGGACGCAGATGCATTTTCGCAACCTTCGGGCAATCTGAAATTCGAACAGGAACTGGATTTCAAGGTCGGCAACGGGCTGTTCAAGAAAATCTGGGTGTCTTCGCCTTCCTCGACCCTGGCCTCGGACGGTTTGGGGCCATTGTACAACGCGCGCTCTTGCCAACGATGTCACATCAAGGACGGGCGCGGCCACACACCAAATGGGCCCTATGACGGGGCTGTTTCGATGTTCCTTCGGGTCTCAATCCCCGGTGGCGGCACAATCGATGAAATCGCGGACTACATCGCCACTCAGCCCGAACCCAATTACGGCGGGCAGATGCAGGATCTGGCCCTCGCGGGCCACCCCGCCGAGTACCGGCTGGACATCACCTATGAAAACCTTCCTGTCGCGCTATCAGACGGCGAAACGGTCATTCTCCGCAGCCCGACCTATACCGCGGCGGATCTTGGATATGGCCCGCTGCACCCCGAGGCGATGCTGAGCCCGCGCGTGGCCCCACAGATGATCGGTCTGGGATTGCTTGAAGCGATTCCGGTCGCGGACCTGCTGGCAAAGGCCGACCCGGACGACGCGGATGGCGACGGCATCTCGGGCCGTCCCAACATCGTTTGGTCAGCCGAATACGACGCGCCGATGATGGGCCGGTTCGGATACAAGGCCGGGATGCCCACGATCATGGAGCAATCAGCGGCGGCTTTTGCCGGGGATATCGGGATTTCGAGCCCGCTTTTCCCTACAGCCCATGGCGATTGCACCGAATTGCAGGCGGATTGCGTCACCGCTCCCCATGGCGACAACGACGACCGCGTGTTCGAGATTGACCAGCAAGGCATGGACCTTGTGGCGTTTTACAGCCGCAATCTCGGCGTCCCAGGGCGGCGCGACATTGATGACCCGCAGGTCCTGCGCGGCAAGCAGGTGTTCTTTGATACCGGCTGTGCCTCGTGCCACACGCCGTCTTATGTCACCCACCGGATGGACGACCGGCCCGAACACAGTTTTCAGCTGATCTGGCCCTATACCGATCTGCTGTTGCACGACATGGGCGATGGTCTGGCCGACAACCGCCCCGAAGCGCGGGCAACAGGCCGGGAATGGCGCACGCCACCTCTTTGGGGTGTCGGCCTGACCGAGCAGGTCTCGGGTCATACCCAATTCCTGCATGACGGGCGGGCGCAATCGCTGCTGGAGGCCGTTCTGTGGCACGGCGGAGAGGCGCAGACGGCGCGCGACACCGTTGTCTCGATGCCCAAACCCGACCGCGACGCTTTGATCCGCTTTCTGGAGAGCCTCTGATGCGTGCCCTCGGCCTGGCCATTGCCCTTATTCTGCCCCTGTCAGCCTTGGCGCAAAATCCCAGCCAGATCCTGACAGATGTTGTTGAAGGGCACATTCTCCCCGGATACGCACAGCTATCTGACGCAACAGCTGCGCTGGATGCGGCAGCGCAGGCGGATTGCACAGCCGCTTCACCGAACCTTCGTGCAGCCTATCACCTGGCATTCGACCGCTGGGTCACGGTAAGCCACTTGCGCTTTGGCCCCTCCGAGGTCGATGACCGCGCATTTGCGATGGCATTCTGGCCAGACACAAAAGGGTTTACACCCAAAACCCTATCCGGCCTGATTGCCACCCAAGACGCGGTGGTTGACACCCCCGAGGCCTATGCCGAGGCTTCGATCGCGGGACGCGGGTTTCTTGCGCTTGAAATGATGCTATTCGACCCAGCCCTCGCGGATCAGGGCGACAGGGCCTATCGATGCGCTTTGATCCGGGCGATTGCTGCAGATTTAAACCGCAATGCGAAGGCGATGGATCACGACTGGCAACCTTTCTCTGCCAACCTGACCATGCCCGGCGGAGACAGTCCTTACCGGTCTGCTGATGAAGCCATGCAGGAACTTTACAAAGCTCTGATCACCGGATTGGAATTCACGGCCGAAACACGCCTTGGACGCCCCATGGGCACCCTAGAGCGCCCCCGCGCCAATCGGGCCGAAGCGCGCAGGTCTGAACGGTCACTACGCCAGGTCGAACTGTCATTGATCACGCTGCGCGATCTGGCCACCAGGCTGTCCGCAGATCATCCGCAGATTGCCGCTGATTTGGATAATGCGTTCGACAAGGCTATCATCCGCACGCGTGAGTTAGACGACCCTACACTGGCCGGTGTCTCGACACCTTCGGGTCGGATACGGGTCGAAGCCTTGCAGCAGATGATCAACGACATCCGCACGATTGCAGCAACCGAGCTGGGCCCGACCTTGGGTATCAGTGCCGGATTCAATTCGCTGGACGGGGACTAAGCCATGACAAGCCGCCGTCAATTCCTTGCGGGCCTGGCTGCAGCTAGCCTTGCCCCAACACAAGGTTGGTCGACTGTCGGCGCGCCAGATTTCCTGGCGGCGGCGCTGTTTCCGGACGGCACCTATCGGCTGGCGGGCCTGAGTTCTGAAGGCGGTATCTTATTCTCTCTCCCCCTGCCGGCGCGCGGCCATGCCGCTGCGGCGCATCCGTCACGCGCGCAAGCCGTGGCTTTCGCTCGCCGCCCTGGCACCTTTGGCGTGGTGATCGATTGCAAGAGCGGAACCCAAACCGCACGGATGGATGCTCCCAAAGGCCGCCATTTCTATGGCCATGGCGTGTTTTCCCGAGATGGAACCCATCTGTTCACCACCGAGAACGACTATGAGGCCGGTGAGGGTGTGATTGGCGTCTGGGACTCGGAGGACTACACGCGGTTGGGCGAGTTTTCTTCGGGCGGGGTCGGGCCGCATGATATGCGGCTCATGCCGGATGGGGAAACTCTGATCATCGCAAATGGCGGCATTGAAACACATCCTGAAATGGGCCGAACCAAGCTGAATCTGCCCATCATGCAACCGCGCCTAAGTTATCTGAGTCTGTCAGGCTCGGTCCTGGAACAGATAGAGTTGCCCCGGACACTGCATAAAAATTCGATCCGACACCTTGCCGTTCGATCCGACGGTCTGGTCGGGTTTGCAATGCAATGGCAGGGCAACAAGTCAAACCACCCGCCTTTGCTGGGACTGCACAAAAGAGGCGAGGCTCCGCGCCTGCTTGCAGCCCCGGAATCGGTGCAAAGTGCCTTGCAGGGTTACGCTGGCAGCATTGCTTTTGCCGGGGACGGCAAAACCATCGCCATCACTTGCCCTCGCGGCAACAGTTTGCTTCGGTTCGACAGCTTGACCGGTCAACTTAACGACACGACCCCGCTTGAGGATGTTTGCGGCCTGGGTGCCGGGCCTTCCGGTTTTGTTTTCACCACCGGCACCGGGCTGGTCGGAGCGCTTACTGCCAAGGCCCGCATTTCCGCCCGGCCGGATTGTCAGTGGGATAACCATCTGGTTCCCGTTGGTCTGCCTGTATAAATTCGGAAATACCCGTCACATAGATTACACTTGGACGAATCGAATTGCTGCCGTATTGGCGGGCGCGAAGCAGGCACCCTAGGTTAAGGACAGACTTGATTGAAACAGACGCCCGACGCACCGCATTCCATCTACGGGGTTGAGAAATGGGGCAAAGACCTCATCGAGGTGACGGAAGACGGCGAAATCGGTCTGCGCAATCCCCTTGCACCAGAGACTGCTGCAATCAGCCTGCCCGGTATTCTGCGTGATCTGGACGATCGCGGCATCAAAGCTCCGATGATCCTGCGCGTCAGCTCCTATCTGGAGCACGAGATTGTCCATATTAACGAAAGCTTTGCAGAGGCGATTGCCCGGGTTGGGTACAAAAGCGGCTATCGCGGTGTCTTTCCGATCAAGGTCAACCAACAGGCTCAGGTGGTCGACCGGATCGTCGAGTTTGGGAAGAAGTACAATTATGGCCTTGAGGCTGGCTCGAAACCGGAACTTGTGGTCGCGCTTGCCCATCGTCTGGCCAATGAGGCGCTGATCGTCTGCAACGGCGTCAAGGATGCCGAGTTTATCCAACTGGCCATCCTCAGCCGCAAAATCGGGTTCAATACGGTGATCGTGCTGGAAAGCCCGAAAGAGGCCGACACGGTGATCGAAGTCTATAACCAACTGGGCATCGAACCGCTGATCGGGGTACGGGTTAAACTGACCAACCAGATCAGCGGGAAATGGGAAGAAAGCTCGGGCGACCGTTCCGCCTTTGGCATGAACACCGATCAGCTGGTCGCCACGGTGGACAAGCTGAAGGCCGCCGGATTGCTGCACTGCCTGAAGCTGCAGCACTCGCATCTTGGATCGCAGGTGCAGGACGTCAATGACGTGCGCCGCGCCGTGGGTGAGGCCTGCCGATACTATACCGAACTGACCCGCGAAGGCGTACCGCTGACCCATCTGGACTTGGGTGGCGGCATGGGCGTGGACTACACGGGCGAAAAGAAAGCCGCCGAAAACTCGATCAACTACACGGTCGAAGAATACTGCGCCAACGTGGTCGAAACCGTCGCCTATGCCATGGATGAAGCCGAGGTCGAGCACCCCACATTGGTCACCGAAAGCGGGCGCGCTATCGTTGCGACCTCATCCATGCTGGTGTTCAACGTGCTGGAAAGCACGCTTTATGACGCGCCGGATGGGCCGGAAGTCGAGGCGGATGACCATCATCTGGTGTCAGACCTTGCAGCTGTGCACGGATACCTCTCCAGCGACCGGTTGCAAGAGTGCTGGAACGATGCCACCTTCTATCGCAACGAGCTGCGCGCCCTGTTCCGCCGCGGATATATCGACCTGCGCCAGATGGCGCGCGCCGAACGCATTTATCTGTCATTGATGGCCCGCCTCAAGGCGTTGGCTGCCAGCGATGAGCTCGACACGGATGTCGACGAACAGTTGGAAAAAGTGGCTGATATCTATCACTGCAATTTCTCGCTGTTCCAATCGCTGCCCGACGTCTGGGCCATTGACCAGCTACACCCGATTGTGCCGCTGCAGGGTCTGAACGATACGCCCGACCGCCGCGCTGTGCTGTCCGATATCACTTGTGACAGCGACGGCAAGATCGACCGGTTCATTCTGGCCGACGGTGTCTCGCCCAGCCTGCCGGTACATTCCCTGCCCGAGAATGACGAATACTTCATGGGCGTCTTCTTTGTTGGTGCTTATCAGGAAACGCTGGGCGATCTGCACAACCTGTTCGGCGACACCAATGTGGTTACCATCGACCTGCGCTCTGATGGCGGTTTCGATCTGCTGCACGAGCAAGAAGGCGACACCATTGGTCAGGTCCTGTCCTATGTCGAGTTTGATCCGGCCGACTGTGTCGCCGCCTTCCGCAAAATGGTGGACGAGGCGATCTCGACCGGTACTCTGCTGGCCAAAGACCGCAAAACCCTGATGAGCGCCTATCGCGACTCGATCAACGGCTACACCTATTACGAATAACCCCCGAGAGGAGATGACCCCATGGGAACTTTGAGTGGCAAAACACTGGTTGTCGGCGCGGGCGGCGTCTCTCACGCTGCGGTGCACAAGATGGCGATGAATTCGGATATCTTCACCGAAATCACCCTGGCCAGCCGCACCAAGTCGAAATGCGACGCCATCGCCGCAGCGGTAAAAGAACGCGTGGGTGTGGACATCGCAACTGCGGAGCTGGACGCCTACAAGGTCGCCGACACGGTCAAGCTGATCAAGGACACCGGTGCCGAAATCCTTGTGAACCTGGCCCTGCCCTATCAGGACCTCGTGCTGATGGACGCCTGTCTAGAGGCCGGCATCCACTATATCGACACCGCGAATTACGAGCCCGAGGATGAGGCCAAGTTCGAATACCATTGGCAATGGGCCTATCAGGACCGGTTCAAACAGGCGGGCCTGACCGCAGTCCTCGGCTCTGGCTTTGATCCCGGCGTGACCTCCGTCTTTGCGACGTGGCTGAGAAAACACAAGCTGGATACGATCCGCCAGATCGACGTGCTGGACGCCAATGGCGGCAGCAACGATCAGGAATTCGCCACCAACTTCAACCCCGAGATCAACCTGCGTGAGGTTCTCGCCGAGGTGCGCCACTGGGAAGGCGGCGAATGGAAACACTCCCCCGCCATGACCCATAAGGTCGAGTTCGACTTTCCCGCTATCGGCCCCAAAAACATGTACCTGATGTATCACGAGGAGTTGGAGAGCCTCTCCACCCACTTCCCCGAGATTGAGCGTGCCCGCTTCTGGATGACCTTCGGCGACGCCTACATCACCCACGCCAAGGTGTTGGAGAATGTCGGCATGACCCGCATCGACCCGGTGATGCACGACGGTAAAGAGATCATCCCGATCCAGTTCCTGAAAACCCTACTGCCCGATCCCGGCGATCTGGGTGCCGAAACCAAGGGCAAGGCCTGTATCGGCGATATCGCCACGGGTCAGGCCAAGGATGGCTCGGGCGAGAAAACCTATTACATCTATAACATCTGCGACCACGAGGAATGCTACGCCGAGGTCGGCAGCCAAGCGGTTAGCTATACTACTGGCGTTCCGGCTATGATCGGTGCCGCGCAGGTGCTCAAAGGCAACTGGACCGCGCCAGGAGTGTGGAACATGGAACAGCTCGACCCGGATGATTTCATGGACATGCTGAATGAACATGGTCTGCCATGGCAGGTCCACGAACTAGACGGCCCGGTCGAGTTCTGATCCGCAAAGCTTCATCTGGCCCTAAATACCTCGGGGGGTCCGGGGGGCAGCGCCCCCCGCCCTCTCCAAATTCGGAGACGCCTGATATGTCCGACATGATGACCACACAAGCAGGCGATGCCGGTGCTTTCCGCAATTTCGACCTCACCCGCGTGCCGACCCCGTGCTTTGTGGTCGACGAAAAAGCAATTGAGAAAAATCTGGCGATCCTGTCCGATGTCGGCAGCAGGTCCGGTGCACATGTCCTCAGCGCGCTCAAAGCGTTCTCGATGTTCTCGCTGGCCCCCTTGGTCCGCCAACACCTTGGCGGCACCTGCGCCAGCGGTATCTATGAAGCCCGTCTAGGCCGCGAAGAATATGGCGGTGAGGTCGCCACTTACTGCGCCGGGTACAAAGACGCTGACATCGATGAAATCCTGTCACTGTCCGACCACATCATCTTCAACTCACCCGCACAAAAGGACCGGTTCCTGACCAAAGCACAGGCCGCCAAAGTTCAGGTCGGCCTGCGCATCAATCCCGAACACTCCGAAGGTGAAATCCCTAAATACGATCCCTGCGCGCCGTGTTCGCGTCTGGGCACGCCAGTCAGCCATCTAAGCGCTGAAATCATGGCCGGGGTCGATGGCTTGCATATGCACACCCTCTGCGAACAAGGGTTCGAGCCCTTGCGACGCACCTGGGAAGCCGTTGCACCAAAACTCGCCCCGTTCCTGGGTCATCTCAAATGGCTGAACTTCGGCGGTGGCCACCATATCACCCGTGACGACTATGATCGTGATGGATTGATCGCGTTCATCAAGGCGATCCGCGAAACCCATGACGTCGACGTCTATCTTGAACCCGGCGAGGCTGTGGCACTGGATGCGGGCATTCTGGTGGGCGAAATTCTCGACCTGCCGACCAATGGCATGACCCTTGCGATCACCGACATTTCGGCCACCTGCCACATGCCGGACGTGATCGAAGCCCCCTATCGCCCGGCCCTGATGGACGAGGCCGAGGCAGGCCATACCTACCGTCTGGGCGGCCCGTCCTGTCTGGCGGGGGATGTGATCGGCGACTATACGTGGGACAAACCGCTTGAGATCGGCCAACGCTTTGCCTTCCTAGATCAGGCGCATTATTCGATGGTCAAGACCAACACCTTCAACGGTGTCCCCCTGCCCACAATCGCCCTGTGGAACAGCGAAACCGACGCGTTGAAAATTATCAAACAGTTCGGCTATGACGACTTTAAAGAGAGGCTCTCATGAGCGTTTTCCTCGACAGTGAATTGACCACATCGGAACGGACCGAAAACGCCCGGTTTCGTGTAATCCCAGTACCGCTGGAGCGCACGGTATCCTACGGCTCGGGTACAGCCGGTGGCCCGGCGGCGATCATCGAGGCCAGCAACGAGCTGGAGCGCATCACTGGCCTTGCCGAGCCTTGCACAGCGGGTATTTTCACTGAGGAACCTTTGAACTGTGACGGCCCTATGCCTGCAGTGATGGAACGCCTTGCCCTGCGCACCGAAGCCGCCATTCGCGCTGGTAAAGTGCCGGTCACTCTGGGCGGTGAGCATTCTCTGAGCTACGGTGCGGTGATGGGCGTGGCCCGCGCGTTGAACCAACCGATCGGGATCGTCCAGATTGATGCGCATGCGGACCTGCGCGACACGTATCAGGGTGAAAAGCACAGCCATGCCTCGGTCATGCATCTACTGGCCGAAGAAGGCGTCCGACTGGCCCAATTCGGCGTCCGGGCCTTTTCGACCGAAGAGGCGCAGAGCCGGGTGAAGAACAGCGTGTTCCACATTGATGCCGAGGAGCTGGTCACCGGCAACATCAACGCGGTCGATCTGCCCAAGGATTTCCCCGAACTGGTCTATGTCAGCTTTGATGTCGACGGGCTGGACCCTTCGCAAATGCCGGCCACAGGAACACCCGTGCCCGGCGGCTTGGGCTATTATCAGGCGCTGCAACTGGTCGAGCATGCCCTTCGGGGGCGCAAATGCGTGGGGTTCGACGTGGTCGAGCTGGCCCCGGACGGCAATGCCGCCTGGGACTTTACCGCCGCACAGATCGTCTACCGTCTGATGGCCGCCTGCTAACCTTCGGCGGTTTCGTTCAACTCCATATGCCCCTCGCCGCGGCTTAGGACACGGCGCAGCATCGGCTCGAAGAACTCCAACGGTTTGGTCGGGTAATCCGGATCGAACGCCTTTTGGTCGTATTCATGGCAGAAATAGCGGCATTCCTCCCAATAAGGACTGTCGCGGTACTTGTCTCGGGCGTTGCGGTCTCCGCCCAGGTGGTGATTGTAGTAATAGCCCTGGAACACGCAGTGATGTTTGAGGATCCAATGGGTTTTCTGGCTGACATAGGGCTTCATCATCGCCGCTGACAGCTCTCCATGGTTATAGGGAGACAGGATATCGCCGGTGTCGTGGATCAGCGCTGCGACGACCAGCTCTTCTTCCGCCCCATCCTCATAGGCGCGCGTCGCGGCCTGCAGGCTGTGCTGATAGCGGTTCACGGGATAGGGCGTCCAATCCTCGTCCAGCGAACGGATCGCATCCAGTATCCTGTCCGGCAACGCGGCGTTATAGGCCTCTTCGTATTCCATGACGGCGTCCCAATCGGCCTTGGTCGCCTCTTCAAAGCTGGTCCAGGTGGGTTTGTGGGTTTTGTCCAGCATGGTCCGGTCCTTTTGACTGATCATCCAACCGCAGCCTAACGCAGAAAACCTGAGCGAAAAAACGAATTAGCTTGGCCGAAGAACATTGCGCCGAAATGCGCCGTAACTTCAGGCTTGGGACAATGCCTGCGAGTGTTTTCTTGCGCGCACGCGCAGAAGCGGACGACCTGCAATCAAAAGAAACAGGCACGAGATCAATATGCCCATGACAGCAGGCAAATAGAGCAATAGCCACAATTTCGGGTCTTCGATCACCAACGGGGACACAAAGCCGCGCATACCTTCCAAAAGGACCAGAATTATGAATGCTCCAAAAATCTGTGGCCACAGGCCAAATCTGGAAAAGCTGCCCAACATAAGGGTTGCATAGCCCGCCATTGCGACCGCGATACAAATGGTGATCCATGAAAATCGCTGATGCAGCTCGTCGATCAACGCGCCCTCAGTGAACCCTTCTGCTGCCGCAATCGCAGCCCGGTCGCGCAACAGCTCTGCGGTGGGAATGGCCTCGAGGCTTCGCTCGGCCGTGTTGTCGGTACTCGTCAATTCTGAGATGTCATAGGACGCGTCCTGAAACAGTGTAGACGACAGGGTACGTCCCTGCCGGTCCTGACGCAGGGCAACCCCGTCAACCATCACCAGATGAATGCCCGAGCCGTTATTGACCAGATAAGCTGTTTGGCTGGAATAGCTGACCGGGCTGGTTTTATCCCGCCGGTCCGAAACAAAAACTTCGCGCAAAGTCCCGTCCTGATCAATCCCCCCAATATAGACGGTCACGTCACTTGCAGGATGCAGGAATTCGCCTTCATTCAATAACTGCGCTGTGACGTCACCCGCCACTTCGGCCTGCCGTTTTTCCAGTAGATCGACCGAGGCCGGGCGCAGGAAAACACTGATCGAGGCCATCATCAGACCAGCAACAAGACCGAACAGAACCACAGCGCGAGCCAGCCGCCACGGGCTGGAACCTGTGGCCAGCATCACCGTAAGCTCGCTTTCACGGCTCAGGCGGTTGGTGGCATAGACGGCCGCTGCGAACACGGCCATGGGCATCACCGTACGGATCAGCGTCGGCAAAGTAAGAGCGGTAAATTCAAGAAACACCATGGCCGATTGACCACCGCTGATGACACGGTCAAACAGGCTGACCGAGCGGGTGATCCAGAAAACCCCCACCAGAATCAGAGTGAAAAAGCCGAACAGAATCAGCAGTTGCCGCAGGAAATATCCATCGAAGCGCGACATGTATCCTCATCCGGCTACCTGAAATTCGTTTGAACAATATGCCAATCCCCTGACCGAGGAAACCGCATAGCCCAAGAATTATAGAATTTGAGCCGTGCGCACTAAAACGGCTTATGCCACATCGGAATTGGCACCCCGGTCCAGAATGCTTACCTGCCTGGATCAGTCCAGCGTTTCAGACAACGATCTGAGCAGGTGATTGAGCTGATCGCGCTGTTGCAGGGACAAACCCTGAACCAGGCGCTGCTGAGTCTCTACATGATCCGAAACGGCGGCCTCGATCGCTTTGAACCCATTTTGGGTAAGACGGATCAGGAAGCCCCGGCCATCCTCAGGGTTTTGCACTCTTTCGACCATCCCCACCTTAACCAGTTGATCGACGCGATTCGTCATTGTGCCGGACGTCACCATTGTAAGCTCCAAAAGCTCGCCAGGTGAAAGACCCTCTGGCTTGCCAGACCTTCGCAACGTGGCAAGGACATCAAAGCTGGCAGCGTTCATGTCATGAAGAGCCCAAGTATTCTCCATCGCCCTTCGCAACTGAACCGCCAACCGCGTCAGTCGACCAACGGTTTCCATCGGCCCCACATCCAGGTCGGGCCGGGCACTGTTCCACTGCGCGATAATTCGCTCCACATGATCCATGAGTTCTGGCTAGCCCAACTTTATCTTGACGTCAAGATTTTGCAATATATCTTGACGTCAAGATAAAGGGATTCGCCATGAGACACCAAACCGACATCGCCCTAACTGCTGTTGCCCCTTTGATCTGGGGTAGCACCTATTATGTTACGACCGAATTTTTGCCCGTCGGATATCCGATCACGATGGCCGCGCTGCGTGCGCTGCCTGCCGGACTGCTGCTGCTAGTTTTGTCCCGTCAACTTCCAAGGGGTCATTGGTGGGGCCGCATATTCATTCTGGGCGCGCTCAATTTCACCGTGTTCTGGACCCTGCTTTTCGTCGCGGCTTACAGGCTCCCCGGTGGGGTCGCAGCCACTGTCGGCGCGGTACAACCTCTTATTGTAGTCTTCCTGTCGGCATTTCTGCTGAACACCCCGGTTGGGCTGAGATCGGTCGGCGCAGCGCTGCTGGGGGTGATCGGCGTCGGGTGCCTTGTCCTCGGAACAGCTATCAATCTTGATACGGTTGGCCTGATCGCTGGACTGGGTGGCGCCCTTTCGATGGGGGCAGGAACTGTCCTGACGCGCAAATGGCAACCGCCAGTGCCGCTGCTGACATTTACCGCTTGGCAACTAACCGCCGGCGGGCTGTTGCTGGTGCCGCTTGCACTGATATTTGAGCCCGCCTTACCAGCGCTTGAAACAAACAGCCTTCTCGGAATTGGATATCTGAGCGTCATCGGGGCTGCCCTGACCTATATCCTGTGGTTCCGAGGCCTCGCCCGGATCGAACCCTCTGCGGTCTCGGCACTTGGCTTTCTCAGCCCGTTATCCGCCGTATTGATTGGTTGGGTCATGCTTGGGCAAAACTTGACCTTTGTGCAGATCGCCGGTGTCTGTATCGTACTTCTGGCGGTCTGGCTGGGGCAAATGGGCAAGCGTACCGGCCGTTCGATTGTCACCATCAGAAAGCCCGCCTGAAACTCCAGGCATCGATGTACGAGTTTTGTGCTAAACTGTGTGCTGTGCAACGCCCCGGCAAGAAAGGTATCACGTGTCAAAAAGCCGAGTAAAACCGCGCTATTTTGCCATCGCCCTGCTGCCGGTATGTGTTTTCGCAATCCATAAACTGATCCAGAACCAAATGATCGCCAATGAACTGGACGTTCCAGTGAACTTTGTGTTGAGCGGTAGCTCTTGGCAAGAAGCCGTTGGTCGGTTTCGGTTTCTTGCCGCGTCCTGGTTCTTTTTATCGCTGGCCTTGTTGCCCGTGGCAGTCTTGTTCCGGACCCTGTCACGCCCGATCGAAAAAAACACCCGGATCGCGGCAATCGCGATTGTAGTCGCCATCGTGTTTCTGGCTCTCGTGCCGACCATTCAAAAGCATATGACCGACCAAAGCCCGCAGATTTACCACCAGATCGGCAAAGCCATTTTTGAAACAGCATTGTCGCAAGGCACCTTACCGGCATGTTCCGGTTCGGAAGATAGCTGGATGTTTGGGAAATGCGGGCAAGCCCCTGTTCTTTCGCTGTTCAACCGTATTCTGGACCTGGTGAATGCAATGGCCGGCCTTGCGATCGGGTCGCTGATTGTCGGAATGATATTGTGTCTTGGTCGGCATGAATCTCAGGACATCGAAGCAACCGCAGCTGAGCTGGCGCAAAACCTGCGGCAGATGCGGCAGCAGCTCTACCTGTCCAGTCTGGTGCTGACCTTCGGCATGTTCTTTGCCGCAAGCTGGATGTACTGGCCCTTGCCCATGATCGCTGAATCAGAAAGGGCCGCCTATAGCGCATTGCTCAACGCATCGGCCTTGTTCACCGGCACATATTTTTGCTTGCTAATGCTCAGCTACTTTCTTCCCGTGGCAGTCCTTCTGGACGGAAGAATTTCTAACCTCGCTTTGGCTGCCCGAAATCAGGGCGGCACAGACCAGGCATTCGACATTGATGACTGGAGATCGTCGCATAAGCTGACAGAAGGCACAGGTGACATCATCCGCGCCGGCTTCGCCCTGACGGCCCCAATCTTGGCCGCTTTTGCCGGTGGCATATCACCGATTTTGGGTTAGACCGTGATTTGTTGAGCAACCAGAACGCGGTTTATCGCATCGGTCGAATGCTCTGCTGGTCCAAGTTGTAACAGCTAGGCTGCGCAAAGGGTCACGCGTGTCCCATTCCGCCCAAGCTGGCACAAACTTCTGGCAATGGAGAGAATGGCAGGGGCAGCAGGGTTCGAACCCGCGACCTACGGTTTTGGAGACCGTCGCTCTACCAACTGAGCTATACCCCTAAGGTCCGCCTCAAATATGCCAGCCGCGCGGCGGACTCAAGAGGCTTTTTCAGATTCCTCCTCAGTTATGCGCACGACAAACAAGTTGCGTATGGCGTTGAGTTCTATAAGACACGGTTTGATCAATATGAGGGTCACCATTAGTGAGTATCCGCAAGAAAATCGCCGATAGCGAGGCCGTCCTGAATTGGACCGCCCGCCGCATCGCGAGCTATATTCGGATGGTCAACCGCAACACCCAATGGCAACGCATCGGCTATGAAGAGCTGGACCAACTGGCCGATCAGGGCGAGCCGGTCATCGTTGTCCTTTGGCATCAGCGACTGGCACAATCACCCTATTTCTTTCCGTTGGATAAGGGGCGTATCTGCTCGATCACATCTTCGGCACGCGCTGGCAGCATGGTTGGTCGGGTGCAGAAACTGTTCGGCATGGACACCATCGCCATGACCAGCAAAAACGCCAACAACATCGCGGTGTCACGCGAAGTGATCGGCAAGATCAAGCGGGGCATTTCCATCGGTATCGCCGCTGACGGCCCGCGCGGTCCGGAACGGGTGCTGTCGACAGTGCCTCTGGTTTGGGCACGCACCTCGGGCAAGCGGGTCTTCGGTATCACTTATTCCGCCCGCCACGGCAGCGAGGCCGGTACCTGGGATCGCCTGCTGATGCCGCGCCCCTGGCGCAACAAAGGCGTGTTTCTGTGCCGGGAATGGACCGAAAATGTTCCCCGCAAGGCCAGTGAAGAAGAACTCGAGGCCCTTCGCCTCAGCCTTGAGGCGCATATGAACGACATCACCGCCGAAGCAGACAGGATGGTCGGGCGCGAACCCTGGTCTCCCCAAGGCTAACCGCCGCGCAGCCTTTGCATCAGATACACTTCGCTGCCCTCGGGGATCGGTTCGGTCAGCCCGCTGGCGATCACGCGCCCGTTGATTGAGATGGAAACCCCGGCATCAATCGGCGCCTGAAGCTGCGGATGAACCCGCGCAAGTTCCCGCAGCAGCTCGCCGGTGGTTTTGGCCTCGACCTCGACCACCTGTTGGCCCCCGGTCAAAGACCGAAGGCCGGACCACAGGTGGACCTCAACCATTGTCCTTGAGCGCCGCCAAAATGCGCGGCGGTGACATTGGCAGTTGTTTCATCCGCACACCCGCAGCGTTCGAAACCGCGTTGGCGATGGCTGCCAGCGGCGGCACGATGCCGGTCTCGCCCACGCCGCGCACCCCAAACGGGTGGCCGGGGTTGGGAACTTCGACGATCACCGTATCGATCATCGGCAAGTCGCTGGCGACCGGGATGCGATAATCGAGGAAGATCGAATTCTGCAGACGACCATCCTCGCCATAGACATATTCCTCGTTCAGCGCCCAACCGATGCCCTGCGCCGCGCCGCCCTGATACTGGCCTTCGACATAGGTCGGGTGGATCGCCTTTCCGGCGTCTTGAATGACCGTATAGCGGGTGATGCTGGTCTTGCCGGTCTCCGGGTCGACCTCGGCATCGACGATATGGGTGCCGAAGGACACGCCTGCGCCCTCGGGCGTCGCTTCGAAATGGCCCGAAATCGGACCACCGGTCGCGCCCATATCAGCGGTGATATCGGCCAACGGCATCGGATCGAAATCGCCCGCATTGGGGCCCGAGGGCACCGCGCAGCCGTTTTCCCATTTCACCGCATCCACCGGGATGCCCCACTTGGCCGCCGCCCGTTCGCTGAGCTTTTCGACCGCGTGCCGGGCCGCCTTGATCGTGGCCAGACCCGAGGCATAGGTCACGCGCGATCCGTGGCTAACGTCATTGTATCCCAGCGTCGCCGTGTCCGCGATGGTGACGCGGATATTCTCGTATGGGATGCCCAGAACCTCGGCCGCCATCAGCGCCATCGACGCGCGCGAGCCGCCGATATCGGGCGTGCCGACCATCAGCTGGGCCGAGCCGTCCTCGGACAGGGCAAGCGACACCGATGTCTCGCCGCCGTGGTTGAACCAGAATCCACAGGATATCCCACGCCCCTGCCCTGGTTTCAGTGTCGCAGAATAGTGCGGATGCGCCTTGGCGGCCTCAAGCGTTTCGACCAGACCGATGCGTTCGTAGCGCGGGCCATAGCTGGCCTTCGTACCTTCGTAGGCGGCGTTTTTCAGACGCACATCCACGGGGTCCAGACCCAGTTTCTTGCACAGCTCGTCAATCACCGACTCAACAGCAAAGGCTCCCATCGGTGCACCGGGCGCCCGGTAGGCCGCCTGTTTCGGGCGGTTGGCCATTACGTCATAGCCCACCTGCTTGACGTTAGTTAGGTTATAAGGAGCAAAGGCACACATGGCCGTCATATCACCCGGCGCGCCGGGGAAGGCCCCACCCTGCAGGCGGAACACGCCTTGCGCTGCGGTGATCGTGCCGTCTTTCTTCATCCCGATCTTGATATCCATCGATGCCGAGGCGGTCGGACCGGTGGCCCGGAATACCTCGGATCGGGTCATCACCAGCTTGACCGGGCGGTTGGCCTTGCGGCTCAGCGCCAGCGCGACCGGCTCGATGAATACGGTTGTTTTGCCACCAAAGCCGCCGCCAATCTCGGACGCCGTCACCCGCAGTTGCGATGTTTCGATCCCCAGCAAAGCCGCACAGGTTTTCTGCGCGATCCAGTGACCTTGGGTGGTGCACCACAGCTCACCCTTGCCGTCATTTCCCAGCGTCGCCAAACAGGCATGAGGTTCGATATAGCCCTGATGGGTTGCCTCGGTGACAAAGCTGTCTTCAACGACCAGATCCGCCTCGGCGAAACCGGCTTCGACATTGCCATGCCCGCTTTCATGATAGCGCACGACGTTCGGGTGCATCCCTTCGGGCACGGAATAATCCGCCGCCCCCTCGCGTATAACCGGAGCGTCCGGGGCCATCGCTTTGTCGACATCGGTCACATGGGGCAGCACCTCATATTCGACCTCAATCAGCTTGAGTGCATCACGCGCCGACAGCGCCGAAGTTGCCGCAATAGCGGCCACCGCGTGGCCGTCATACAGGGCCTTCTCGCCTGCCATAACGTTTTCCAGCACGTTCCAGAACTCACCTTCAAGACCGGGCTTAAACGGCACCTCAGCGAAATCGTCACGGGTCACAACGGCTTTGACGTCTTTATGCGCTTGGGCCTTGGAGGTATCGATCTTTACGATCCGCGCATGGGCATGGGGTGAGCGCAGAATAGCCCCGTGCAACATGCCCGGCGCGGTGGCGTCAGCGCCAAATTTCGCGCGCCCCGTGACCTTGTCCAGCCCGTCAGGGCGGTTCGGTCGGGTGCCAACGAAAGTGAATTCAGATTTGCGATCGTCGAGTGCCATTACGAAGCCTCCCGCAGTTCAGCCGCTGTATCCATCACGGCGCGAATGATCTTGTCATACCCAGTGCAGCGGCAGAGATTACCAGCCAACCAATACCGTGTCTCTTCCTCGGTCGGGTTCGGGTTCTTTTCCAGCAACGATTTGGCCGCGACCAGAATACCGGGGGTGCAGATACCGCATTGAAGAGCAGCATATTCAATCATCTTCTTCTGCAGCGGATGCAGAACGTCCCCGTCTGCAATACCTTCGACCGTCTCGATCTGTTTACCCTCTGCTTCGATCCCAAGCATCAGGCAGGAACAAACCAAACGGCCATCGACAGTTACCGAGCAGGCACCGCAATCGCCGGTGCCGCAGCCTTCTTTCGCACCGGTCAGGTTCAGCTTGTCGCGCAGACAGTCCAGCAGGGTCTCGCGTGGGTCACACAGGTATTCGACCGTGTCACCATTGACGGTGGTGGATACGTGGAACTTGCTCATGCTTGCTCTCCCTTGGCGCGGGCATAGGCGATTTTCGCGGCGCGTTTGGCCAGAACCCCGGCCACTTCGGTACGGAATGCGATCGTGCCGCGCTTGTCGTCGATCGGGTTACAGGCAGTAGATGCGGCAGCGGCAAGCGCGTCCAATGCAGCATCGTCAAGGGTGCTGCCCATGATCGCCTTGGCGCAGTCTTCGACAAGTAGAACAGTCGGAGCCACGGCACCCAGAGACACGCGGGCCTCGGTGATGGTATCCCCGTCCAGACGGAGATTCACACCTACGCCAACCACCGCAATATCCATCTCGGTCCTTGGGATGAACCGCAGATAGGCATCACCTCCGTTTTCGCCGCGTGCAGGAATATTGACCGCCGAGATCAGTTCACCCTTGGCCAAGGACGTTCTGCCGGGGCCGGTCGGAATATCTTCGACGGCAACCTCACGGATGCCACCTGGTCCGGTTACTGTCACGGTCACGCCCGCTGCCACCATGGCTGGCACCGAATCCGCCGCAGGCGAGCCATTGCACAGGTTGCCAGTCAGCGTCGCCCGCCCCTGCACCTGAGTCGATCCGATCAAATCCATCGCTTCGACCACGCCGGGCCAGTCGCGGCCCAACCCGGGATGTTCGCTCATTTCCGCACCCGTCGCCGCCACACCCAGCGTCCAGCTGCCGTCAGCATTGCAGGTGATATCGCTTACGCCATTGATTTTCTTGATGTCTATCAATGTATCAGGCGTCACCAATTCCGAGCGCAACTGCACCAGAACATCGGTGCCACCGGCAAGAAACCGTGTAACGCCTTTTGCATTTTCTGCCAGAGCCGACGCCTCGGCAAAGCTGGCAGGGCTGTGATAATCCATGATTTTACCTCGCGCCTGTTGGTCAGGATCCACTGGGGTTCGCAGGGACGTTAGTGCAGCAACACACTGGCGTCCATGGCAAGAACGACCTATTTTTCGATCCCGAAATGTCGTTTCCAGACCTCGGATCAGAGGTCGATCTCGACCACCCCGTCCGGGTCCGCAGCACGGCTTTGGCACAGGATGATTGCGCCTTCGCGCTGCTTGTTCGACAGCACGAAATCCCTGTGCTCGATTTCACCCGAAATCACACCGCATTTACAGACGCCGCAAATTCCGTCCGAACATTTCACGTCGACCTGAATTCCGGCTTCGTTCAGCACCTGCGCCGCGTGTTTGTCAGCGGGAACCTGCAGCTCTCGCCCCGATTTGGCCAGTTTCAGCGTGAAAGAATGGTTCTCATATTCGGGCTGCTCGGGAACGGAGAAATACTCCAGATGCCGCGCCTCGTCTGGGAACCCCTGACGTTCCGCTGCCTGCATCACGCCTTCCATGTACCGATCCGGGCCGCAGGTATAGACGTGCCAACCTGCCTGATATCCCGACAGGATTGACTGTAAATCAGCGCGCGTACCTTCGTCCGAGAAATGATAGTGCACGTGATCGGCCCAGGGCATTGCGGCCAGATCGTCCAGATACCCCGCCCCGGCGCGGGTACTGGCCGAGTAATGCAGGTCAAAGGGTTTGCCCAGACTGTGCAGGCGGTGGGCAAAGGCGATCATCGGCGTGATGCCGATCCCGCCGCCCATCAGGAATGTCCTGGTGGCGGTCTCATCCAGTTCGAAATGGTTGATGGGTTTCGAGATGAAAACCTTGCGCCCTTCGGTAAAAATCCGGTGCAACAGGGCCGAGCCGCCCCGCCCCTCATCCTCGCGCAAGACACCGATCTGATAGGTCGCTGGGTTCGCCGGATTGCCGGACATTGAATATTGCCGCAGGAACTCTGGCGCGACCAGCACGTCCAGATGGGCGCCTGCGGTCCACTGAGGCAGCGGCGCGCCATCCAGCGTCGCGAACTCATATTTGGTCACATCATCCGTCATCCGGTCGACCATGCTCAGCTCGACCCGCATGACAGGGGCATCACCTGCGATCGAATAGTTGTGAACAACAGACATGTCCCCGGCGGCCTTGCGTGCCTTGTACTCCTCTGCCGTGACCATCGCTTCATAAGCTGCAATCCCGGCTTCGCGGTCCATGGCAAAAGGATAGGGCCAGGGATGCGGGGCCAGATAGGCGGGATAGACCGCCAGCGTCTGATCCTCATATTTCAGGGCAAGGTCCGTCTGCAGGTTGCGCCGGTTCAGCGGATGCTGGGTCGGGCGATACGCGCCGTCGGGCTGCAATTCGATATCCCACCACCATTTCTTGGTGTCGTTCAAGCCACCATTGCCCACCGCATCGTCCAGTTTCGCCAGCGCTGGCGCGGCTTGGGGGAAGTTCATCGCGGCCCAACGGAAGGGACGTTCCTTGAAGATGCCTTCCAGATTCCATGGGCAGGTTTTCATGCACCGCCCGCACATCGCACCACCCGATGTTGTCACCCGGTAAGTCGCGCATTTCTGGCTGTCGGACTTCCAGATTTCATAGCCGTTGAACATCAGTTTTGGCCCGGCGGTGATCGCCCCCGAGGGGCATTCTCGCGCGCATTTGTTGCAGCTTTCACAAAAACTCTGCAGTCCGAAATCTATCGGCTTGTCATGAGCCAGAGGCATATCTGTTGTGACCGCACCGGATTTCAGACGCGGGCCCAAATAGGGGTTCAGGATGACCTCGCCAATCCGGCTGACCTCTCCCAGTCCCGACAACAGCAAAAGCGGAGGCTGCAGCACCTCGCCATCCATCACCGTATGGGCCTTTGCCTTGTACCCAAGGTTGCGGATCTGCTGTGCAACGACCCCACCCAAAAGCGAGAACCGCAGATAGGCGCGCATGGATTGGGCCACTGCAATCCAGTCGTCACCACTGGACCCTTCCATGGTCTCGTAACCCTGATCAATGATCATGCTGATGGCTTGATCATGCGGCGGCGTGATCTCTTCTCCGGCAGCATCATGTGAATACCACGCCCAATCGGGGCACCGGCTGAGACCGACGGCATCCGCACCCAGAAAATAGGTCGCGGCCTTGATATTGGCGGCGTTCCGGGCGGCATCTGTCGGTGGCGTGGTCTGGGCACTGTCGCCATCCTGCAGCAGAACAAACGCGCCCAGCGCGCGCCGTTGCGCGAAACTGGGGGCCGCCTTGCGCACATAATGCCCACCCTTGGCGGCGTCCTGCAGAGTCTTACCCATGTCGCCGAATTGCGCCCGGGCAAACATGTCAGCCCGTTTGGGGACGCGTGCAACGTTTTCCTCGTCAATATAAGTTGTCGGCGTTTCGACACGCTTAAGCTTTTCGAAGGGATGCGCGCCGTCGACATAGCGCCGTTTGGCATAGGAGTCTCGGTTCAACGCATTCTTGGCAAAACCCGCCCCCAACCACCATGCCGGCCCTTGTGTGCGAAACCGCGGTTGCTGGGCCATCGGGCACAGCGGGCGGTCATGGGCGATCTCCATCTCGGTCGTCACTACGGCCAGCCCGAACCGAGTCCCAAGCCAAGGGGCGACAAGCTTTCCGCCTTCAACCGCGGCAAGACCCGCAGCGACCGCCAGTTTGCCCAGATCAACGTCCGACGACATCGCCGTATGCGCCCGCGCATCAAAGCCAAGCAGGCGGATGTAGTTGGCAATAACCACCGCATTTTCGGTCGCCAACAAACAAGCGCGATGATCCTGCGCATCCGCGATCCAATCGGCTCCGGGCTCGGACGGGTCCGGGTCACGGTTGTGTTCATATAGGAACACGATTCCATGGCGGTGGCTGTCGATTGGCTTGGGCGCAGCCTCGATACTGTCCTTCAAATCCGCCATGATGACATCAATGCCCGAGGCCAGCGTCTTGGTTTGCCGTGTCCTCAGGGCATCAGCCAGCCGGTCGATATCAGGGTTGCGGCGCGGCTCGGGCAACAGTGCTTCGGGCGGCAGTGGTCCGCACCCAATCATCGACGCATCGTTGAAATAACCAAAGGCTTTCAGATGGTTGGCGCGCGCATTCGGATCTGACGGGATATCGCCCATTGCCGGGTTCACCAACCCGTCGCGGATCGCATCCATCATCGCCTGAAACTCACCCATCGCATTGACGATGCTGTGGGGCTGATCGGGTCGGCGAAAGCTAAGATCGCCCATAGGCGTCACCTGAGACAGGTCCGGCATTGTGTCCTGCCGCGCCAACCGCTCTAGCGGGTAGCCGCCCATATGAACTGGCCTGTTCCGGTCTGAAAAGAAACGGATTCCCATAGCGTGCCTCCCCTTGCCCGTCTGACCCTTAATGCCCGGTAGACAGCAATACCATTCATACTTAATCATAAATAATATGAATAAAATTGATTTCACTGATTTGGACGGCAAAGTCCTGCGGGTCTTTCTGACAATACTCGAGGAAAGCTCGGTCTCGAAAGCAGCCGATCGGCTGGGGGTCACGCAATCGGCAATCAGCCACACGCTGTCCAAACTGCGGCAGGTGCTGGGCGATCCGTTGTTTGTACGTTCAGGTCAGGGCCTGACCCCGACCGAACGGGCCTTGTCCCTGAAGGACCCTATTCAAACGGTGCTGGACGGGATGCGTGCCTTGACCGACGGTCGCCCCTTTGACCCGTTATCCGAACAGATCGACATTCGCATCGCCACAAATGACATGCCTCGCGAAGTGATATTCCCAAGGCTGTTGCGCGACACACGCGCCGAGGGTGCACGGCTACGGTTAGAGTTCATCCCATCGGGCGTTCCCGATCCGGACCTGTTGCGCAGCGACCGGTGTCAGTTGATGGTCACCCCTCTGCCGCCGGATGGGCCGGACATTTACCAGAAACGGCTGCTCGAAAGCCCGCTGATGATGTTTTATGATGCCAGCCATTGCACCCCGCCAAACAGTTGGCAGACCTACTGCGAGAGCGACCATATCGAGGTGCGCTTTTCCGATGGTCGCAACGCCCGTGCCGTCATGCGGGGTGTTGATCAAAGCCAGATCAGAGCGCCGATTGTTACCCTGCCCCATTTCAACGCGATACCGGCCTTTGTGCGGGGCAGCTCGTTGATCTCGACCGATACCGCCTTGATGAGACAAGGTCCTCTGGCCGGGTTGGACTGTGCGCATTTGCCCTTCGAATGCACCCCGGTTCCGCTTTACATGGTCTGGCACCAAAGGTCGGCCAATGATCCAGCGCATCGTTGGCTGCGCAGAAGGATCGAAGCCATAGCGGCTGACATCAGCGCGCCTTGATCAAATGGGTCAGTGCAGCACCGGTTTCAAAGTAGGCGTGACGCAGGCGGGTCCAGCGTTCAGTATGTTCCGCCACAGCGGGAACTGGCAGCAACGCCGGATCCCCTGCCAAAAGGCTCTCAGCCGCCATACGGCCAAACACCGTGCCCGGCCCGATACCCCGGCCTGAATAGCCATGGATCGAAACCGCATCCGGTCCGATCCGGGTGATCTTGGGAATGTGATCCGAGGTCATCGCAATGCGGCCATGCCATCCCTGCTGCAAGGGTTGATCCGCAAGCTGAGGATAAAGCTCTGACAGTTTGCGCTTGATCCATCCGGTATGCGCGGCGCTGCCCGCATGTTCTAGATTGCCCATTGCGCCGAGGATAAAGCGCTTGTCGTGATCCATTCGGAAAGAGGTCATGATCAGGCCGGTATCCCAACATCCTTCGGCTCCGGGCAAAATACTGGCGCGCAGATTGTCGGACAAAGGCGCGGTGGCGAATTGAAAATACGAGACAGGAACATAGGCTGGCGACGTGTCGGGCAGGTTTTTATGATACGCGTTGGTGGCCTGGATCACTGATTTGGCGCGCACCGTGGCCTGCGTGGTTTCCAACAGCCACTGGCCATCGACATGGCGCATCGTCATCACTGGGCTGTGCGTGTGAACGCGTGCCCCGGTTGCGGCAGCCGCGCGGGCCAGACCACGCACATATGCCATCGGCTGGATCGTTCCGGCGCGCGGATCGAACAGAGCTCCACGAAAGGTGGCGCTGCCCGTGCGCTGGTACGTCTTGTCCGACGACAGCAACTCGACCGGAGCGCCTGCCTGACGCAACTGTGCATGGCGTGTTTTCAAATCAGCAAGACCAGAGCCAGAATGCGCACAATGCAACGTGCCCTTGCGCATCGGCTCGCACTCGATCCCATGTGTCTGGATCACGCTGAATACTTCACTTGGGGCCGCCGCAAGGATTTCGATAAGACGCGTTCCGTCCGCATCCCCCAGATGGGCGCAAATGTCAGCAGGGCGCACCCAGAGTCCGGCATTGACCAGCCCCACATTGCGCCCGGATCCCCCATGCCCGATCTCCTGCGCCTCCAAGACACAGACCGAGGCTCCGGCCCGTGCGGCCGTCAAAGCCGCGGAACAGCCAGTATAACCGCCGCCGATCACCGCAAGGTCCACAGACAAATCGCTGGTCAGCGGGGCGCTCTCCACATGCTCGCGGCAGGTGTGTAGCCAAAGGGATTGATCGTAGTCGCTCAATGCGGGCTCCTTGCGGTGTCAAAAACCATTAGGACGCGGGATCAGGTCGTCGCAAGAGCCCTTTGATCCTCACGCCCCATCGCGATCAGGAAAGGCCGCGCCTTTTGCTGCGACTGAAACGCTGCCCGATCGCACATCCCCTGCCACCCGGCCAGAACCAGCGATTGCGCAACGGCACCGCCCAAAGTCGCTCCGGGGCCTGTCACGATGAACAGGTCAGGCGCGAATTCGCGCGCGGCGGTCTGGATTGCGTGGGTGAAGTCATAGGCCGCGGTCACCTGATGCCCCAGGGTGTAATCCCACAGTGCCTGCGTGTCCGTCGCACCCGGCCACCAGATTTTGCCACGCCCGTCGATCAGAGGCCGGTCAGGCTGTTTGAACAGCTCCACACCAAGTTGCGTGCGCCCTTCCGCAGCCACCGGAGCTTGAAGGTGGGTGTGAAATGCGGCGTGATTTGCCAACCTCATGGGGAACCTGTCTTGCACACTCGGCCACGATGCCTCGAACGCGCGCAAGCCCTCTTCGTTACCCGCTAGAACCAGCATTCCGCCCAAATCAATCGACAATGCCAGCACCTGACCGTCCTGCGCGTTGATCTGCGCCACATCCGCCAGCAATTCAGCCTTACGCTGAGGATCAGCCACCCAGCTATCGTCTGTGAATGGGTATACGAGCTGCCCACCAATTAGGTGGTCCTGCATCAGCGTCCCCATTGTGTTCACCACACGAAAGCCATCCTCGGGCGACACCGCGCCTCCGGCGGCCAAGGCGATGTACCAGCCCATCGAGTTGCCGGTGACAGCCACCACTTCAATGTCATCGGCCAGCACCTGAGCATCAGCCAGAGATGCCGCGTAGATCAGAGGTGAGGCCACATCACCGCGCGAATACTCGCTGACCGTGAACCGATCGGCACCGTCCAGCGCCGTGACTGCCGCTTGCCCCGCATTGGCGCGGATGGCGTCAAACCCGCCAATCATCTGCATTCGGTTTGCGTGATGACGGTGCAAATAACCCAGCTCGGCCTTGTTATAGGTGCCCCGACCCGGGCAGATCACAACGGCGGTACGGGTCATGAGCGGTTTCCAGTCAGATTGATCGCGGCGGCGACAATATTATCCTTTGACGGCAATGGCGCAGCATATGCAGGCCCGGTCGCGATAAAGCTGTCTTCTGCCACTACACGGGCGATTGGGGTGTCGGGGCTTTCTTCGACGAAGAAAGTTGTCAGCGCTTCTGACTGGCTTCCGGTCCGACGGCATTCGTCAACGACCAGAATATGCGCACAGGTTTTGGTGGCCTCGCGCAACGCTTCTGCAGGTAATGGAGCCAACCATCGCATGTCGATAATCCGGGTTCGGATTCCTACGGCCTCAAGTTCGGGCAAGGCTTGCTGCGACAGGTAGTGGCCATTGCCATAGGTCACAATCGCCAGATCGGTGCCGTCCCCCTGTACCCCGACCTCGCCCAGGCGGATGCTGCGATCCGGCGAAGGATAGGTCGTCATCCATCCGGCATCTTGTGCCTGATGGAGGTCGCGCATCGGATAAAGCGCAATGGGTTCCAGGAATACCACGACGCGCTGCTCTTCGCGGGCCAGCCTTAAGCCTTCTCGAAGCATCTGCACCGCGTCCGAACCGGTCGAGGGGCAGGCAATGATCACACCAGGAATATCGCGCAGAACGGCCAGAGAGTTATCGTTATGGAAATGCCCCCCGAAACCCTTCTGATATCCCAGCCCGGCGATCCGCAGGACCATCGGATTGGTAAATTGCCCGTTCGAGAAAAAGGGCAAGGTCGCGGCCTCGCCCCTGATCTGGTCCTCGGCATTGTGGAGATAGGCCAGAAACTGAATTTCAGGGATCGGGACAAAGCCGTTATGCCCCATACCGATGGCCAGCCCCAGGATGGACTGTTCGTCCAACAGCGTGTCGATCACCCGATCCGGGCCGAACCGCTGTTGCAGCTTTTGGGTTACGCCATAGACGCCACCCTTGCGTCCCACATCTTCGCCCATGCACACGATCTCGGCGTGTTCCAGCATCAGATCGGTCAGTGCCCAGTTGATCAGACGACTCATCGGCTGGGGATCGTCCATCGCGCGCATGTCGCCGCCAAAAGCGGCTGCACGGGCCTCGGCCCCCGGACCATTGGTGGGTTTGCAGTCGCGCTTTGGCGGGATCAAGCTGGCCATGACTTCGGACGCGGTGGTCAGATGCGGGCGGGTCACGGCCTCTGCCGCGATCCTGTCGGTGCGGGCGCAGGTATCCTGATATATCTTCAGCGCCTGATCCGACGATAGCGCCCCGGCCTGTTCCAACAGCCGCACCGAATGCAGCAGCGGATCATTTGCCTCATCAGCTTCGACTTCGGATTTCGCCATATAGGTCGTCGGGACGTCCGCCCCCGCATGGCCATAAAGCCGAACGGTTCTTAGATGCAGGAAAGCCGGTTTGCGCCGAGTGCGCACGTATTCCGCTGCCTCTTTCGCAACCGCATAGGTTTCGAAAATATCCAAACCGTTGGCCTGGAAATACTTGATCCCCGGGCGGTGCTCCATCGACGCCTGAATCCATCCCTTTGGCGTTCTGACTGAAATACCGATCCCGTTATCCTCACAGACGAACAACAGCGGCAGAGGGGTCGATTGCACGCTGGTCCACCCCGCCGTATTGATCGCCCCCTGCGCAGTGGAATGATTGGCCGACGCATCCCCGAACGAACACATCGCGATCCCGTCCTGTGGCAGCTCGCGATGTTCGGGCGGGTGCCGCCGCGCTGCACCCAGGGAATAGGCCGCACCCACAGCTTTCGGCAGATGGCTGGCGATGGTCGAGGTCTGCGGCGGGATCATCAGTGCCTTCGAGCCCAGTACCTTGTGCCGACCACCCGAGATCGGGTCCTCTTTCGAGCAGGCGAAACTCAGCAACATATCCCAAGCGATTTGCTGACCCGGCACCTGTTCGGATCGCGCGATCTGAAAGGCGGCATCCCGGTAGTGCAGAAACGCGATGTCCGCGGGCCGCAGAGCATGGGCGACAGCCGCCATGCCCTCATGCCCGGACGAGCCGATGGTATAGAACCCCTGCCCCGCCTTCTGCATTGCGCGGCTGGTACGGTCCAGTGCCCGGCTGAGAACCTGCGACCGGTACAGCGACACCGCCTCGGTATTGCTAAGTCCGGGGCGCGGGGCTGCGCCGTCAGGCAGGTGGCCTTGCGCCACACGTGTCAGGAAATTCTCATGAACGATCTGAGCGCGATCCATGGCGGCCCCTCTACTTCAATCTGGCGGTCGCAACAGAAATGCGCCGCAACCCTTCTTGCAGGCTTTCGGTGGCGTAAGCAAAAGAAAGCCGCAGATGGCCCGGCAAACCAAAGGCACGCCCCGGCACCAGTGCCACCCCGACTTCGTCCAGCAGATACCGGCAGAATTCGTGATCGACCGGCATTTCAGCCGGTGTTTTGGGAAAGACATAGAACGCGCCATCCGGAACGGCACACTCCAGACCCGCGGCATTCAACCCAGCAACCACAAGATCACGGCGCGCCCGCATCGCCTGCAGGCGTTCGCCCAAAAGCGTTTGCGGCCCGGTAATCGCAGCCAATGCTGCCGCCTGCGCGATGGAACATGCGCCTGATGTAATCTGCCCCTGAACAGCGGTCATCGCCTTGATCAAGGGTGATGGCCCGATTCCCCAACCGATCCGCCACCCGGTCATCGAATAGGCCTTGGAAACTCCATTTACGGTCAGCACTCTATCCGCCAGATGCGGCACGGCCTGAACAAATGGCGTGAAGGGAACATAGGTCAGGTGTTGGTAAATCTCATCCGAGATCACCCAAACATTGGGATGCCTGTCCAAAACACGACCCAGAGCCTGCATTTCCGATTCAGTATGGACCGCGCCGGTCGGGTTTGAGGGCGTGTTCAGCAAAAGCCAGCGAGTGCGCGGCGTAATTGCGGCCTCAAGCTGTGCTAGGGTCAGCTTGAACCCCTGAGAAACCGGACAGTCCAGCACAACCGGAATACCGCCGGACAGCCTGACCATATCCGCATAGCTGGTCCAGAACGGCGCCGCGATAATAACTTCATCCCCGGGATCGAGCGTGGCCATCAGCGCCCCGGACAAAACCTGTTTAGCACCGGTCGAGACGATCACGTTTTCCGGCCGGACACTGGCCCCGACGGCGATAGCCGCCCGGAGGTCCGGCGCCCCTGCCGTCGCCGGGTACCGTGTTTGCCCGGCCAGCGCCGCTTGATGAGCCGCTTCGACCACATGTTCAGGGGTCGGAAAATCAGGCTCGCCGGTACTGAGCGCGACCACATCGACACCCTGCGCCTTAAGGCGCGCAGCCTGCTCAGAGATCTGAACAATCTCTGACAACTCAATCCCGCGCAGCCTGTCTGCACGCCTAAAACTATCTGCTGCGATTTCCCTGGACACTGCCAACGTCTCTCTTGACCAAAATATTCATTTGGTATCGGGCTGGCGGGCCCTAAAAGCCAGTGATATTCCATCCGAAAGGTATGAGGAATTATCATATGATCGCCCCCCGTCGTTTTCTGCCGTCTATCCCCTCTCTGCTGGCACTCGAGGCCGTTGACCGCCTTGGCAGTGCTTCAGCGGCAGCGGAAGAGCTTTCGCTGACCCAAAGCGCCATCAGCCGACAGCTCAAGTCGATGGAGGAACAGCTGGGCATCGAACTGATCCAGCGAACCCAGATGCGGCTGCAGCTTACCCCGGCGGCAAAAGAATACGTTCAGGTCGCGCGCAAAAGCTTGCACCAACTGGCGCAGGCCTCCCTAAAACTCAGAGCCAATCCGACCGGAGGATCGCTGAACCTGTCGATCCTGCCGGCGTTTGGGATGCATTGGCTGGCGCCGCGTCTTCAGGACTTTGCTCGCCGACATCCCGAGGTGACCGTCAATCTGAACACCCGGCTTCGCCCCTTCGATTTCGAAACGGAACATTTCGACGCCGCGATTCATTTCGGGCGTCGAGATTGGCACGGCGTCAACTACCTGCCGATCATGCGTGAAAATGTTGTACCGGTTTGCGCTCCGGAAATTCTGCCCAAAAACCCGGAACAGATTGACTGGCTAATGAATGCCCCGCTGCTGCACCTGGAAACGCGCCCTGATGCCTGGGAGCAATGGTTTGCCGCACAAGGGCTTGTGGCATCAGGGCTTGGCGGCATGTTGTTCGACCAATTCTCGACCATGGGACAAGCCACAATTCATGGGCTTGGGGTGGCGCTGCTGCCCAGCTATCTGGTCGAAGACGACCTGAAAACCGGGCGACTCGTTCCCGCCTGGAAAGGCCCGGGCGTCAGTCTGGGCGATTTCTTTCTGGTCTGGCCGCAATCCCGGGTGGCATCCGAGCCGCTGAAGTCGTTCTGTTCTTGGCTGCAAGGCCAAGTCGACCAAATCTCGTGACCGGGCCATTCCGACCACCCTAGAAAACTGCGGGGAGGGAGCGTTCGGAACAGGATTATGTGTCCAACGACCGGGCAATGAGTTCCTTCATGATCTCATTTGTCCCGCCATAGATCATCTGAACCCGCGCATCCGCATAAAGCCGAGCAATCGGATATTCCATCATGAACCCATAGCCACCAAACAGCTGCAGACATTCGTGCATGATCTCATTCTGCACCTCAGACCCCCAGTATTTGGCCATCGACGCGGTCGATGCATCCAAAGTTCCAGCCTCAAGCCGGGCAATACAATCGTTGACAAAACTGCGCAGCACTTCGGCCTTGGTTTTACACTCGGCAAGCTTGAAGCGGGTATTTTGGAAATCCATCACGCGCTGACCGAAGGCTTTGCGCTCCTGCGTGTATTTCACTGTTTCGGCAATCGCGAAATCAATCGCACCCAGGGCACCGATTGCAATCGTCAGGCGTTCCCAGGGAAGTTGCCGCATCATCTGGTAAAAACCCTGCCCCTCTTCCGCACCAATCAGGTTTGTCATCGGGACCTTGGCGTCCTCAAAGAACAGCTCGGCCGTGTCATTGGACTTCATGCCCAATTTCTTGAGGTTCCGCCCCTTGCGGAACCCATCTGCGCCCTGCGTTTCGACCGCGACCAACGATACCCCTTTCGACCCTTGAGTCTTGTCGGTCTTTGCGGCCACAAGGATCAAGTCCGCAGATTGCCCATTGGTGATAAAGATCTTGGACCCGTTCAGACAGTAGGAGTTACCATTCTTTTCCGCAGTTGTGCGGATCGACTGCACATCCGAACCGGTTCCGGGCTCTGTCATGGCCAGCGCGCCGACCATCTCGCCCGAAGCGAGTTTCGGCAGCCATTTCAGCTTTTGATCTTCGCTGCCATAAGCGGTGATATAGTGGATGACAATCGACTGGATCGCATAGCCCCAACCGGAATCTCCGTGCGATGTCTGGGCGTACATGGTCAGAGCATCAAATCCCATGCCACCACCGACACCGCCGTGTTCTTCGGTGATCGCGCCAGCCATCAGTCCCATGTCACCGGCCTTGCGCCAGAACGCACGATCAACAACCCCGTTTTCGGTCCAGCGCTCGATATTGGGCACCAGTTCGTCCTGCATGAAACGGTTCGCCATTTCGGCAAACATCTGGTGCTCTTCGGACACCCAGCTGGATGTAGGGGTAATAAGAGACATTGCGCATCCTCCAAGATCAACTTGCCGCCAGCGTAATTTGGACCGCCAATTAATCCAATGCGTTGGATGAAACGCTACGCAACGTCTTTTGGAAGATTTCGCCGGGTCACGGGATCGGTGCGGCCAACGCGTTTTCCAGCAAGACCCGCGCTGCAGCTTTGGCATCTTGCGCGGGATCACAGCTTTTCAACAGAACCGCCGTCACGATTGCCCCTTCTTTCAGCAGAAGAATCTGACATCCCAGGCTTTCAGGGTCGCAGGCACCGGCTTTGCGGGCCAGATCCGTGAAATATTCCAACAACAACCGCTTGTGTTCCGCCGCCTGCACGTGGATCGGGTGCTCTTTCTCCTGGAATTCGGCGCCAGCCTTGATGAACATGCAGCCGCGAAACCCGTCTTCGGCGAACCACTCGCCCAGTGCATCAAAGCTTGAAATCAACTGGTCCGCAGGGGTGTCGGCCAATTCCTCGACACGACGCATGAACCAGTTGCGGAAATTCTCGTCCCGCAGACGCAAAGCCGCCAGAATCAGATCTTCCTTGGTGCGGAAATGTTTGTACATCGAAGTCTTCGACACACCCGTCTCAGCCACCAGCTTGTCCATGCCGGTCGCATGAAAACCGTCACGATAAAAGACCTTCAGGGCCTTGCGGACCAGCTCATCCCTTTTGTTTGGGCGCATGATTCGCCTCCTATACGTACCGATCTGTACATAATTGTACCCTCCATAATCCGCAAGGGCCACCAATGTTCAGGAAATTCTCTTTATTTTCCACCTGTATAGAGAAAAATTCTAGATATTTTACAGGCGCCCCTTGCAAAGAGGTACCGATCAGTACACCTTAACGACACGATGTACCGATCAGTTAACTATGGAGCCGTCATGAAACGCCGTACCAGCCCCTTCAACCGCCAGTACATCCCATTTCTGTTGACCCTTGCGCTGCTCGCTGCATCGCTGACCTGAAAGATCATGACATGAGCCGCCCCCCTCTGCCGCCATTCACTGCTGAGACCGCTACACAAAAGGTCCGCATGGCTGAAAATGCTTGGAACAGCCGCGATCCGGATATCGTGACGCCCGCCTATACCGAGCACAGCCAATGGCGGAATCGGGCCGAGTTTGTCGTGGGCCATGCTGAAATTCACGCGCTTTTGACCCGCAAGTGGAGAAATGAGCAGGAGTACCGGCTGATCAAAGAACTCTGGGCCTATTCGGAAAACCGTATTGCCGTGCGCTATGCGTATGAATGGCGGAACGACAGCGGCCAGTGGTTCCGCTCATATGGTAACGAGAACTGGGAATTCGATAGGGATGGTCGGATGGCTAAACGTCATGCCTCGCTGAACGACCTTTCGATCAGGCAACAGGATAGGGTTTTCCTTTGGCCTCTTGGTCCGCGCCCTGACGACCATCCCGGCCTGTCTGATCTGGACCTGTAGAAAGGACCTATTATGCCACGTGCTTTTTCCAAACTAACCTTCACGCCTGCTGTTCTCACCCATCAAGAAAGGATGGGATCGGCAAAAACCTATGCGAAATTCCTGGAAAGCGGCCTTGTGCAGGGTCACGAAATCAGAGCTGCCGAAAAAGAGTTCATCGAGGCCCGCGACGGGTTCTACCAATCAACCGTGTCCGAGACCGGCTGGCCATATGTGCAGTATCGTGGCGGACCCGCGGGGTTTTTACGAGTACTTGATGCGCAGACCATTGGGTATGCTGATCTTTCGGGCAACAAACAGTATATCTCGCGCGGGAATTTGGATGGCAATGACCGGGTTGCGCTGATCCTGATGGATTATGCCAACCAGCGACGCCTTAAAATACTTGGGCGTGTCGAAATTGCCGAAGGCGCTGCGGCGGCTGCCAGCCTCTCCCCCGAAGGCACCCAGACCCCGGCCGAACGCGCCGTCATTATCAAGGTCAAAGGTCTGGACTGGAATTGCCCAAGTCACATTACCCCACGATTCACCGAGGCCGAGCTGCGCCCCCACCTGAACGAATTGGGCCAGCAGCTGGCCCAACTTCAGGCGGAAAATGACCGGCTGAAACGGGAACTGGAAAATAAGAAATAAGCCCCAGTGCCAAGCATTCCCCAACTTGTGATTTAAGGACTGACATCATGATAACGTTAACGCTGCACCGAGCCTTCATAGTCCTGTTTGGTTTCGCTTTGTCGATTGCCTTTCTTATGCTGGGATTTTTCGCATCTCCCGAAGCTGTTCGGACATCCCCGCCCGCGCTTTATAATTCGCTGCTGCTGGAAAAACTGACCCAAGACTAAGAACCGTACGGCCCCCGAAACAAGAGATTGTGCCTAAATCATGATCTCTGCCCTTGACCTTCCTGTGACTGGAACCCCCATCTAGGGTTGGAAACAGGACAGGATGAGTCGATTGGCCACCCCACATGCTATCAGACTGAAGGTCACCGAAATGAGCTGCGCATCCTGCGTAGGCCGCGTGGAATCTGCGTTGCGCAATGTTCCCGGGGTTACCGAGGCTTCGGTCAACTTCCCAACCGAGACCGCACAGGTCACTTATGACGGGCCAATCAGCGACCTGACCGGCGCGCTGGACAAAGCTGGTTATCCGGTGTCAGTGGCAGAAGCCGTTCTGCAGATTGACGGAATGAGTTGTGCTTCTTGCGTCGCAAGGATTGAACGAGCACTCTGCGCAGATCCGGCCGTCATAAGTGCTCGGGTCAACCTGGCCACTGAAACCGCGACCATTCGTTTTGCCGACGGGGCAACTGATCCTGTGAAGCTGGCGCAGCTAAGCACCAAAGCGGGCTATCCGGCGCATCCTTCCAGAATGGCCGAAAGCAAAGATGAGAAACCGGGTGAAGCCTCTGCGCTGATTCGTACCACCCTGATCGCTGCGGCGCTGGCTTTGCCCGTGTTCATACTCGAGATGGGCGGGCACATGATCCCCGCTTTCCATCACTGGGTTCAGGCGACAATCGGAACCCAGACCAGCCATCTCATCCAGTTTGTCCTGACGTCAGTTCTGCTGATCGGCCCCGGAAGTGTGTTCTATGCCAAGGGTATCCCGGCCTTGCTGCGCGGGACACCTGATATGAATGCGCTGGTCGCGATGGGAACCGGTGCCGCCTATCTGTATTCCGTCCTGGCCACCTTTGCGCCTCAGGTTCTGCCGCAAGGCAGTGCAAATGTGTATTACGAGGCCGCCTCGGTCATCGTGGTCCTTATCCTGCTGGGTCGCGCGATGGAGGCGCGGGCAAAAGGCCGGACCGGGGCCGCTATTCGCAAACTGGTCGGGCTTCAACCGAAAACAGCCCGGCTAGAACAGGACGGGGGCACGGTCGATCGGCCCATATCCGAAATCCTGGTTGGCGATGTGCTGCAGATCCGACCCGGAGAGCGCGTCCCAGTGGATGCTCAAGTGTTGGACGGCACCTCATACGTGGATGAAAGCATGATTACCGGCGAACCCGTTCCTATAGGGAAATCGGCCGAAGATCAGGTGATAGGGGGCACGGTCAACGGCACGGGTGCGCTGCGCGTGCGCGCCACGCGGGTTGGGTCCGAAACGGTGCTGGCACAGGTGATCCAGATGGTTCAGCAAGCTCAGGGTGCCAAGTTGCCGATACAGGGGCTGGTCGACCGGATCACGGCGTGGTTTGTTCCCGTTGTGATTGGCGTTGCCCTACTGACCATTGCGGTCTGGCTGGTCTTTGGCCCCGCTCCTGCCTTGCCGATGGCATTGGTCGCAGGGGTTTCGGTTTTGATCATTGCCTGTCCTTGCGCCATGGGGCTGGCGACTCCGACGTCGATCATGGTGGGCACGGGGCGCGCGGCTGAACTGGGCGTGCTGTTCCGCAAAGGCGATGCTTTGCAGCAGTTGCAACAGGCCAAGATCATCGCTTTGGACAAGACGGGGACTCTGACACTGGGGCGCCCCGAACTGGCGAATGTCACGACCACGAACGGGTTTGAGCGCGATACTGTTCTGCGGCTGGCCGCTGCGGTTGAGGCGCGGTCCGAGCATCCGATTGCCACGGCGATCACGCGGGCCGGACCGGCGGACCTGCCCCCTATCTCCGGCTTTGAATCGCTGACTGGGCTGGGCGCCCGCGCGTCTGTCGATGGGCATGATCTGCTGATCGGCTCACCCAGATTGATGGCGCAGAACGGAATTGATCTGTCAGCGCTGAGCCGACAGGCCGACCAGCATGCCGCCGAAGGGGCGACCCCCGTATTCGTCGCGATTGACGGTCAGGCCGCAACACTTCTTGCGGTCTCAGACCCGGTCAAACCCGGCACGATCGAGGCGTTGCGCAGGCTGCACGCAATGGGCCTGACGCTGGCGATGGTCACCGGGGACAACGCCCTGACTGCGCAGGCCTTGGCAAACAAGCTGGGCATCGATCATGTCACAGCCGAGGTCCTGCCGGACGGAAAGCTCGCCACAATCAACGCCCTGCGCGACCAGTTCGGAGAGCTGGCCTTTGTCGGTGACGGGATCAACGACGCCCCGGCATTGGCTGCGGCGGATGTCGGCATTGCAATCGGAACTGGCACGGATGTGGCGATTGAAACGGCGGATGTGGTGCTGATGTCGGGCGATCTGCGCGGGGTCGCCAATGCGGTTGAAATCAGCCGCCGGACTATGGGCAATATCCGTCAGAATCTGGGCTGGGCGTTTGGATATAACGTTTTGCTGATCCCCGTCGCCGCCGGGCTGCTGTATCCTTTTGGCGGCCCGCTTCTTTCCCCGGTTCTGGCGGCCGGAGCCATGGCTTTGTCCAGCGTCTTTGTCGTCACAAACGCGCTGCGTCTTCGCAGGTTCGCGCCAGCCTGCCCGAGGGATCACATACGGCGGCTCCACAAATGGTGACGTCATGAATATCGGCGACGTTTCCAACCAAACCGGTCTCCCTACCAAGACCATCCGCTATTACGAAGATATCGGACTGATCAAACCCCTGCGCGATGATAATGGCTATCGCCGGTTCCGCAGTCAGGATGTGCACAAACTGAACTTTTTGGGCCGGGCCCGCGCATTGGGATTTACGATCGAAGATTGCCGGACCCTGATGGCCTTGTATGAGGATGAATCCCGCGCAAGTGCAGATGTGAAGAAGGTTGCCCGCGCGCATATGGTCCAGATCGAAGCGAAGATTGCCGACCTTAATGCGATGCGCGATACGTTGGGTCATTTAATTGACGCCTGCGCCGGCGACGACAGGCCTGATTGTCCGATCCTGAAGGATTTGGGCGGACAACCCTGACACGGGGTTGCCCTTTGTCTTCAGCTTTGCTTTGTCTCTGCCAAACAATCCGGCTTGCGGCGTCTGACCGGACCCGGACAGCAGAGAGGTTCACCAAATGGCAAAAGTTGCGTTCCTTGGTTTGGGTGTCATGGGATATCCAATGGCCGGCCACCTGCAGGCTGCAGGTCATGAGGTCACGGTTTTCAACCGAACCACCGCTAAGGCCGAGGCTTGGGTCGCCCAATATGGCGGCTCAATGGCCGCTACCCCGCGCGAGGCGGCTGAGCGAGCCGAGTTTGTCATGGCTTGTGTGGGCAATGATGATGACCTTCGCATGGTCTGCACCGGCGACGATGGCGCCTTCGGCGCAATGTCCAGCGGCGCGGTTTTCGTCGACCATACGACCGTCTCCGCAAAGGTAACCCGAGAGCTTTATGGTGCCGGGAAAACTGCAGGAATCGCTTTTGTAGATGCGCCGATCTCGGGCGGACAGGCCGGTGCCGAAAACGGCGTTCTGTCGATCATGTGCGGGGGGGATCAGGCTGCCTATGACGCGGCCGAGCCCATTATGCAGGTCTATTCCAAAATCTGCCGCCGCATTGGGGACAGTGGCGCCGGTCAGATGACCAAGATGTGCAACCAGATCGCCATTGCCGGACTGGTTCAGGGCCTCAGCGAGGCGCTGCATTTTGCCGAAAAAGCCGGGCTGGATGGCCGGGCGGTTGTGGAAGTGATCAGTCAGGGGGCCGCAGGCAGTTGGCAGATGGCGAACCGCTATGAAACCATGTTGGACGATCATTTCGAGCACGGTTTCGCGGTGGACTGGATGCGCAAGGATCTGGGAATTTGCTTGGATACCGCAGATGAAACAGGGGCATCCCTGCCGGTGACGGCTTTGGTTGATCAGTTCTATAAGGATGTGCAGAAAATGGGCGGGAATCGGTGGGATACGTCCTCGCTTATTAAACGGTTGCGCGCATTGGGGTAACGGGAAAAGGGGGCTGTCTGCCCCCTCTTGGCCCGCAGGGCCATTTCACTCCCGAAGATATTTTTAGCCAGATGAAAAGGACCCCGGTTTACTGGGACAGGGTTTCAAATGAACGACATCATCGCATTTTGGGCTGATGCTTTGCAGCAAAATTGGGGGCTGGACGCGCGGCTGACCCGATTGGACGGCGAATACGATCTTAATTTTCTGGTCCGGGCAACCAACGGACAGGATTATGTTCTGAAAGTCATGCGCCCCGGATGCGAAGCAGAGCTTGTGGACCTCCAGGTCAAAGCCTTAGAACATATCGCCTCAGAAGCACCGGGGCTGCCATTTCCTACAGTGTTTCCCGATTTGCAGGGGGATTATCTGCCCAGGATCGAAGATCACGAGGGGGGACCGCGCCTTGTTTGGTTGCTGGAATGCCTGCCTGGGCAATGCTATGCGAAATCGGCACCCAAATCCGAAGAGTTGATCCTAAAGCTGGGTCGCGTTCTGGGTGCTACAGACCGCGCATTAGAGCGGTTCACGCATGAGGGTTTGGCCCGGGGCGATTTCAAATGGAATCTGACGCAGGCAGGGTGGATCGAACAGCATCTGGACACCGTTAGTAGCCCCGCACGGCAGGCAGTGCTGGCCGAGATATGTTCCGAATTCAATGCGATATCAGACAAGTTGGCAGGCTTGCCCAGTCAGGCGATTCATAATGACGCCAATGACTATAACGTTCTGGTCGAAGCAGAGCCTGGCCAGCGCCTGGGGGTGTCGGGCTTGATTGACCTTGGCGATATGTGTGCCGCGCCACGCGTTTGCGATCTGGCGATTGCCGGGGCCTATATCGTATTGGATCATCCGCAACCCGAACGCGCATTGGCGGCACTGGTGCGCGGCTATCAGGCGGCAAACCCCCTGCGCGCGGACGAAGTCGATCTGATCTGGCCTCTCTTGCGGATGCGACTGGCTGTGTCGGTTGTGAACTCGACCCTGATGGCCCTTGAAAACCCGGATGATCCTTATGTCACCATCAGTCAGGCGCCGGCCTGGCGGTTTCTTGAGGACCAAAACGTCAACGGCGGATTGATGCCAGCGCGCCTGCGCGTCGCCTGTAGTCTGCCGGTCACCGATGGGGCCGAACGCATCCACGCCTATCTGTCCGCGCATCGCGGTCAATTCGCCGAGATGTTTGGACAGGGTCTAAAAGATGTGCCCATTGGCTCGCTATCGGTCGAAAACTCGGTGTGGCCGCAAAACCCATTCCACATGCCCCTGGCCGAGGCGGCACGTGTTGGCGAGGAAAATGGCACAGACTTCTGGTTGGGATATTACAATGAACCCCGCCTGATTTACGCAGAGCCGGGGTTCCGCAAAGGGCCATGGAAAGCTTCGGACCGACGCACCGTGCATCTAGCGGTGGATGTGTTCGCGCCTTCCAGCACTGTCCTGAATGCCCCGATCAGTGGCCGGGTCGAGGCGGTCGAGAACCGCGACAGTCACCTTGACTATGGCGGGGTGGTGATCCTGCATCACGAAACACCCCAAGGCGATCCGTTCTATACACTCTACGGACATTTGGATCCCGAGGTCTGCGACAGGCTGAACCCGGGCGATCCAGTCGCACAGGGAGCGGCTTTTGCACGGCTTGGGGATGTCACACAGAACGGGGGCTGGGCCCCACATGTACATTTCCAGCTGGCCCTGACTACGAACGGGATGCAGGCCAACTGGCCGGGTGTTGGCGACCCTGACGAGCTTGAACTGTGGCACGCCGTCTGCCCGAATCCGGCGGCTCTGCTGAACCTTCCCGATGACAAGGTGTTCTATCGGCCGACCGATAAACAGGCGATCCTGCAGGGACGGCAGGACCACTTCGGAGGCAACCTGTCCCTGACCTATGACGATCCAGTCATGCTGGTACGCGGTTGGAAGCATCACCTGTTTGACGAATGGGGTCGCCCTTATCTGGATGCGTATAACAATGTACCCCATGTGGGCCACGCCCACCCGCGCATTCAGGCTGTCGCAGCAGATCAGCTCAAGCGGATGAATTCCAACACCCGGTATCTGCATCCGGCCCAGACGGCTTTTGCCGATAAGGTTCTGTCCAAGCTGCCCGATCACCTCGAGGTCTGCTTCTTTGTGAATTCCGGCACCGAAGCCAATGAGCTCGCCCTGCGGCTGGCCCGCGCCCATACCGGCGCCAAAGGGATCGTGACGCCCGATCATGGGTATCACGGCAATACCACCGCCGCCGTGGCAATTTCGGCCTATAAGTTCAACAAACCGGGCGGAGTTGGTCAGGCGGATTGGGTGGAACTGGTTGAGGTCGCGGATGACTACCGAGGGTCTTTCCGGCGCGACGACCCCGATCGCGCCCAGAAGTTTGCAGATCTAGTGGACCCAGCGATTGCAGCCCTACAGGACAAAGGTCAGGGCGTTGCCGGTTTCATTGCCGAGACCTTCCCTTCAGTTGGCGGGCAGATCATACCACCCAAAGGCTATCTGCCCGCGGTTTATGAGAAAATCCGCGCCGCTGGTGGTGTCTGCATCGCCGACGAGGTGCAGACAGGTCTGGGGCGTCTGGGCAAATATTATTTCGGCTTTGAGCATCAAGGCGCGCTGCCGGATATCGTGGTCATGGGCAAACCCATTGGCAACGGTCATCCATTGGGCGTTCTGGTTACTACCAAAGAGATCGCCCGCAGCTTTGACAACGGGATCGAGTTCTTTTCGACCTTTGGCGGATCGACCCTGTCCTGCCGCATCGGCAAAGAAGTTCTGGATATCGTCGATGATGAAGGCTTGCAGGACAATGCCCGCCTGATGGGCGAAAGGTTGATGACAGGCCTGCGTCAGATCGAGACCGATTTCGGATCTGTCGGTGATGTGCGCGGCATGGGCCTGTTCGTTGGAGTCGAACTGATCAACCCCGATGGCTCTGAAGGCCGTGAGATCTGCAAATATGTCAAGAACCGGATGCGCGACCACCGGATTCTTATTGGCAGCGAAGGCCCAAAGGACAGCATCCTGAAAATTCGCCCGCCGCTGACGATCGAAGCGGAAGATGTGGACATGATCCTGTGGGCATTACGGGATGTGCTGGCAGAAGTTGGTGATTACAGCCCGCCACCCTCATGCGATCATGACCATCACCACGCAGGGTGCGGCTGCTGCTGAGGGCACGGAACCCCGGCGCGCATTCGCCGGGGTTCTGCACCTGCTCTGCTGCTTAGTGCAGCGTGGCAGTGGGGTTCTGATGTCTTGAGGTTGGCATCGGGATCGAGACCGTCATGCGTCGCAAAGCCAGCCCTAATTCCTCAGACAAAGCGGCCAATGCGGGGGCAAAATCGGGACGGACGATCAGGGACGCCATCATCATAGCGTCTTCGCGCGCGCCTTCTGATGCCGCCGCAATCATCTGGGCGAAACAGTTTTCATCCGCGCCAAGGCAGGCACAGCCCAACCCATGCCGGATCAGCGGGCGCCGTCCGTGATGGGCACAAAGCGAGCACAGCCGGTCCAGCGTCAACATCGCTGCCCGGCCCTGATCCGTGCCCAGGGCGATCTGAAAGTCCTGCGCCGCATCCATACGCGTTTGCATTCCGTCCCCCCAGAGGCGCAGGTACATGACCGCACCGGCCTCGACAGGGCTTAGGTCGGACAGACGACCAACGGTCGCGCCACCCCGGGCTGCAGGCGCGCTCATTTCGTCAGGATCAGTTTGCCCGCGCGCGTGATGCGCAGGGTGTACAGCTGATCGCCCAGCTCGATATGGGCCAGATTGCCCCCCTTGGTCAGATCTTCAGCCTTATGTGCAGGCAGCATTGATACGGCAAAAGACTGGCTGGGATTCGGGTTCTGAACATTCATCAGGATCACTCCGGAGGGTTTCGGGCAATGCGCCTTATCGGTTTACTTTTCGGGTATCTGGCTGGCCCGATTCCGGGGTTGCTGACGGCTTGAAATATAATCTGATTATTTTAGTCAGGTATGTCAAGCCTCAATATCCCACTCTCGCAACCGGGTTGAATTGCACTGCCTGAACACACCAGTTAGGACTTGCGGTGCAGCTTCAGAGGCAAGGATTTCAATGAGCGCTACAATTATGTTCGATTTGGACGGAACACTGGTCGACAGCCTTCCGGACATCACCGCCGCTGCGAATGCAATGCTGCGGGACACTGGTGTCCCGCCCCTGCCCCAGGACACGATCAAACAATTCGTCGGCAATGGCCTCCCGAAATTGGTAGAACGCATGATGTTTCATTGCGACCTGCCTATGGATCGCCATGCCGAGCTATCGGAACTGACGCTGACCCACTACAACGCAGCCTCCAGCGACAAAACCGTCGTTTACCCTGGCGTGGCCGAAGCGCTTGAACAGCTGCGCCAGATGGGTTGTGTTCTGGGTGTTTGTACAAACAAACCCAAAGCACCGGCTGACCATGTTCTGAAGTCGATGGGCCTGACCCATCATTTCGATGCCACCCTGGGTGGTGACAGCCTGGCCACGCGCAAACCAGACCCAGCCCATCTTGAGGCAAGTTTTAGCGCAGTGGCCGCTATAGGTCCGCGCCTGTTCGTGGGTGACAGTGAGGTCGATGCAGAAACCGCTGAACGGGCCCAGGTGCCCTTTTTGCTATTCACGGAAGGTTATCGGAAAAGCCCGGTTTCTGAACTGTATCATACCCGTAACTTCGCCGACTGGCACGAAGTGCCTGCGCTTGTAAGTGAGCTTTTGGGGGAATTGGGTTGATGTCCCCCAACTAGTGAGGGGCCGGCCGAGGGGGTAAGTAGCCAGCCCCTCAAGGGGGAAAAAAGTGGTAGGTCCTTGGAAACTCCTTGGATGATTTGAAGTTAACGAATCGCTCCAATCAAAGATATAGGGGGTTTCCCGTAGCCCTAGATAGAGTGTTGAAATTAAATAATAAATTATCCGTAAATTCTAGAAATTCGTTGAATATTGTCATTTTCCGTTGGTGACCCGGACCCAGGACACCGCCAATCGAAAGCTGAACAACGAAAACGGGCGGGGATGAACACCCCGCCCGACGGTTCAGAACAATTTCTGAATCCGCATGTTCAGATTGCCAGATATTCCTCGCGCAGCTGTGGATTCTCTAACACCTCGCTGGCGGCTCCATCAAACACGATGCTGCCCGTATCCAGAATGATCGCACGGTCCGCCAATTCCAGGGCGCGCACCGCGTTCTGCTCGACAATGATCGTGGTCATACCCTGCTGTTTGACGTGAAGCAGAGTCTTTTCGATCTCATCCACGATCACCGGGGCAAGCCCTTCATAGGGTTCATCCAGAAGCAACACCTTGATGTCCCGTGCCAAAGCCCGCGCAATCGACAGCATCTGCTGCTCTCCGCCAGACAGGGTAATGCCTTCTTGCTTGCGGCGCTCACCCAGCCTTGGGAACAGCTCATAAAGCCGTTCCAGCGACCAGCCGACAGGTGGAGCGATCTGGGCGAGTTGCAGGTTCTCTTCGACCGTCAGACCGGGGATGATACGGCGATCCTCGGGCACAAGGCCAAGGCCTGCGGCGGCAGCCTCATAGCTGGTCATTTTGTGCAGCGGCTTGTGATCCAGCCAGATCTCACCATGACGCACCTCGGGGTCACTGACCCGCGCGATGGATCTGAGCGTCGAGGTCTTGCCAGCACCATTCCGGCCCAGCAGGGCCAGAATTTCACCTTCGTGCACGTTAAAGCTGACGCCCTGCACGATATAGCTTTCGCCATAGTATGAATGCATGTCCCATACGGACAAAAACGCAGGGGCGGTGCTGGCCATATTGGCGTTTTTCGAAAAGTCAGGTTTCTCGTTCATTGCTTTTCCTTACGCGGCCTCACCCAGATAAGCTTCGCGAACCTTGGGATGCCCGCGGATGTTTTCTGGCGTATCTTCGACCAGAGGTGTTCCCTGCGCCAGAACGGTGATGCGCTCGGCCAGGCTGAACACCACATGCATGTCATGTTCAATGATGGCGATGGTAATGTCACGCTCGTCCTTGATCTGTTTGAGCAGGTCGATCGTGTTGTTGGTATCTGCCCGGGCCATCCCGGCGGTGGGTTCGTCCAGCAAAAGCAAGCGCGGGTTCTGGCTGAGGCACATGCCGATCTCAAGTCGTCGCTTGTCCCCGCGTGACAGCGATGCCGCGTGCATCTCGCGTTTGTCAGCCATGTTCATCTCTAACAGCATCGCCTCGGCCTGCTCGACAATCGCCCTTTCACTGGAGATGGTTTCATAGGCGTGCATCCGAAATGCGCCGTCCCGCATCGCAAAGATCGGGATCAACATGTTCTCCATCACAGTCAAATCGCCGAAAATCTCGGGCGTCTGGAACACACGGCTGATACCCATCTGGTTGATCTGATAGGGTTCCAACCCCAGAACAGAATTGTTGTCGAACAAAACAGAACCGGTATCCGGCATCAGCTTTCCCACCAAACAGTTCAGCAAGGTTGACTTGCCCGCACCGTTCGGGCCGATGATCGCGTGGACCGAGTTTTCTTCGACGTTGAGGTTCACATCCGACAGCGCCTTGAGGCCACCGAAGCGTTTGCTGACGTCTTTGACTCGTAGAATTGCCATGGTGCCCCCTTATTCCGCTGGCTCGGTTTTGCCCTTCGGGGCATCATCGGCGCCCGGTTTCTTACGCTTGAACCAACCCATCAGCCGCTGACCACCTTCAACCAGCCCACCCGGCAGATAGATCACCACCAGCATGAACAGGATACCCAGCGTCAGATGCCAACCCTTGCCGATGAACGGATGGATCAAGAACACAACCGCGTCCTCAAGCCCATCGGGCAGGAAAGCGAACCAACTGTGCAGAACATTGTCGTTGATCTTCGAGAAGATGTTTTCGAAATACTTGATAAAGCCTGCTCCCAGTACCGGCCCGATCAGGGTCCCTGTACCGCCCAGAATTGTCATCAGTACCACCTCGCCCGAGGCAGTCCACTGCATCCGTTCGGCCCCGGCCAGCGGGTCCATTGCGGCCATCAGCCCCCCCGCCAGGCCGGCATACATGCCAGAAATCACAAAGGCTGCCAGAGTGTAGGGTTTCGAATTTAGACCGGTATAATTCATCCGCTGCTGGTTGGATTTCACCGCCCGCAGCATCATGCCAAAGGGCGAGCGGAAGATGCGGATAGAGAGATAGAACACCGCCATCATGATCACCGCACACAGGTAATAGCCCGCGTTAAAGTCAAAGCTCCAGGCACCCACATCCAACGTATAGGTCGCGCGCATGGGAATGCCGAACAGATGCGGTAGGTTTGGCGCGCTGGCCGATTGCAGGATCTGCGGATCGTCCGCATAGACCTGCAAGCCGGTCTCACCATTTGTCAGGTTGAATTTTGGGTTCGAAAGCACCGAATAGGCCAGCGCAAAGCTCATCTGTGCAAAAGCCAGCGTCAGGATCGAGAAATAGATGCCCGACCGACGCAGGCTGACAAATCCGATCAGCAGCGAAAACAATCCAGCAACCAGAACGCTGAGTGCGATGGCCGGAATGACGTTATAGCTGAGCAGTTTGAACATCCAAACAGCGGAATACGACCCCACCCCAAGAAAGGCCGCATGGCCAAAGGACAGGTATCCGGTCAATCCAAACAGAATGTTGAAGCCGATCGCAAAGATCCCAAAGATCACGAACCGCTGCATCAAATCGGGATAGCCCGCGTTGAACTGCGCCATGGCGCTGCCTTCGGGGAACGGGTTCAGGATAAAGGGCGCCAACAGGGTCAGTATGGCGACGATGATCAGCAGGCTGGTATCTCTCTTGTTCAGTCCCAACATGGCTTATTCCTCCATCACGCCTTTGCGCCCCATCAACCCGCGTGGACGGGTCAAAAGCACGATGATGGCGACAAGGTAGATGATGATCTGGTTGATGCCGGGGATCGTGGTCGTGGCCCAGGTGGTCGACGCAAAGCTTTCGAGCACGCCCAGCAGGAACCCGGCCAGAACCGCGCCCGGCAATGAGCCCATCCCCCCCACAACCACAACCACAAAGCTGAGAACCAGAAAGTCCATGCCCATGTGATAATTCGGGGGGTTGAGCGGCCCGTACATCACCCCGGCAAGACCCGCGACCGCGGCCGCAATCCCGAACATGATGGTAAACCGCCTGTCGATATTTATCCCCAGCAGGCCCACCGTTTCACGATCTGCCATGCCAGCCCGCACGACCATGCCAAAGGTTGTGAATTGCAGGAACGAGAACACCGCTCCGATAATGCCAACGGCAAACCCGAAATAGACCAGCCGCCAGATCGGATAGATGATGGCGTTGGGATCGAATCCAACCATGATGCCAAGATCAACAGACCCACTCAGCATATCGGGGGGCGGGGTCTGGATCGGATTGGCACCGAAGAAATATTTGATGATCTCCTGCAGCACGATCGCCAGGCCAAAAGTCACAAGGATCTGATCCGCATGAGGGCGCTTGTAAAAATGTTTGATCAGCCCGCGCTCCATCACATAGCCGACAAACAACATGATCGGGATCGCGAACAGGACAGCCAGAGGAACGGACCAATCTATGATTGACGCGCCAATCTCGGGGCCGAACCAGGCCTCAATATACGGGGTTTCAACCTTCAGCGGGTTGCCCAGAAAATCTTTCTGACTTTCATCAAGGGTCACGTAGCTCAAGTTAAAGAGTTTTTGCAAAGACACCGCGCAGAACGCGCCAATCATGAACAGCGCCCCATGGGCAAAGTTCACAACTCCAAGCGTTCCGAAAATCAGCGTCAGGCCAAGCGCGATCAGCGCATAAGCCGACCCCTTGTCCAACCCGTTCAGAATTTGCAGAAGAATGGCGTCCATAGTCCCCACCTTTGGCCTGTCCAGTGGACTCCCCCATAGGCGGGAGAGCCCGTTTTCTAGGTCAGAGAATTTTCTTCGAAAATTCTCGCGCTTGTGTTACGCGCCCGGATTGCATTTACCCAGTTCGCCACCGGCAAACATCGGGTGCTCGGGATCGTATTCGACCTGCGCGCGTGGGGTGATCTCGACGATCTCCAGCGTGTCATAGGCGTTGGTCGGGTTCTCGTTGCCCCGCACCACCAGCACATCCTTGAAGCACTGATGATCCGCGCCACGATACCATGTCGGTCCGTTGCCCAGACCGTCGAACTCAAAGTCTTCCAGCGCTTCGGCGACACCACAGGGGTTGAAGGTACCCGCCCGTTCGCACGCATCTGCATAGAGCAGAACCTGTGCATAGCAGGTCTGAGCCGAATTGGACGGCGGCTTGCCGTATTTCTCACCAAAGGATTTCACAAAGGCCTTGGTGCCTTCGTCTTGCAGCTGCCAGTTCCAGTTCATCGAACCCAGCACGCCCTTGATGTTCTCGCCAGCACCAGCAGCCATCAATTCGGAATACAGCGGCACGACAATCTTAAAGTCTTTGCCGTTGGCCACCTTGTCGAGTAGACCGAACTGAATCGCATTGGTCAGCGAGTTCACCATGTTACCGCCATAGTGGTTCAGAACCAGCACATCCGCGCCCGAGTTCAGAACCGGCGCGATATAGGACGAGAAGTCCGTCGACGCGAGCGGTGTTTTGACCGTGTTGACCGTTTCCCATCCCAGGGCTTCGGTCGAGGCCACAATCGACTCTTCCTGAGTCCAGCCCCAGTTGTAGTCAGCGGTCAGATGATAGGCCCGGCGTTCACTGCCCATTTCGGCAGCAAGAACCGGCGCCAGAGCAGCGCCCGACATGTAAGCATTGAAGAAATGGCGGAAACCGTTCGCCTTCTTGTCCTTACCGGTCGTGTCGTTGGCATGGGTCAGGCCAGCCATGAAGATCACGCCCGCTTCCTGACACAGACCCTGAACTGCGACAGCCACGCCCGAGGACGAGCCGCCGTTGATCATGATCGCACCGTCTTTTTCGATCATCGACTTGGCCGATGCGCGTGCGGCGTCCGATTTGGTCTGGGTGTCGCCGGTTACGAACCCGACCTTTTTACCAAGAATCCCGTTCCCTTTCAGGGCCTTGGACGTAAAGGTGTTCAGGCAACCGCCATCTCCCTCACCGTTCAGATGCTCGACTGCAAGCTGCTGTGCCAGCAGTTCATCATTACCCTCTTCTGCATAAGGCCCGGTCTGCGGAACATTGAAACCCAATGTGACAGACGACCCAGAAGGTTCGTTAGTATATGCAGCAGCCGACGATGCGGTAAAAATCGTAGGTAGGGCCAGACCGGTACCGGCAACAGCACCAGACTTCAGCACGCCGCGGCGTGTGACAGATTTATTAGTCATTCATTCCTCCCAGTTCCCTGTTTTACGTCTGTTGGCTCCTCTTCCAGCAAACGATTGCGCAGGTTTACGCACCGCGAGTATGGCGGGGGTTCTGAAAATTTCTCAATAACCTATTCAAAAAGCAGCTATGTTATGTAAACAAATGAACACCTAGGTGCGGATTTTTGTAAATTTACAAACATCTTATGCTTCTTAAGAATTGAAATTAAAAGGTATTATTTGAAAACATGCCGGTGATCACCATGCAGGCAGTGCCGCTCTGCTCGGCAAGCAAGAAGTTGTTGCTAAATCTACAAGAAGTTGTTGCTAAATCTAAAGGAGAGCCCGGGCCGCATGATACAGCTCAGATGGTCACCGGGACGAGCTGACTTCCCCTGCAGATCAAGCCGTTTGAACCTGGATTCTCAAACCCGAAGCATCGTGCAAATCAAGAATTGTGACAAATTGAAAAACGGTTAATCCCTCCACGGCTGCATCGGTGAATACAGGTAACCGCCCGACCAACCGACGACCAAACAAGCGCAATAACCTTACAAAAAAGGCATAAACCACTACGCTTCGCCCCGTATTCCGCGAATAGGTCAAAGAAATAGTCCGCGGATTTTGTGCAGTTTGTTTACTGAAACGCGACGAATTGATCGTACATAATTAGGTTAATGATTTTTTAGATGAGTTTTAGACGATTATATAGAACTATAGGAATGTAAAGAATCGGTAGGAGGTTGCGCACTCTTATATTGCAAATGCGCGTTTATGTTTGTTCGAGTACAGGTTGTTATCTATGGTCCGGGGGAATGCTCAGAGCGCTGCGTGGTTACCAAACGCGCTTCATGCCAGAGCCATCATTAATTTCATTCATTGGAGCCAGGCAGGCGTCGTTCTTGATGCCGCGCTTGAAGGTATCGTCAAAGCATTTGGCGCCGATTGTGCTGTCATCAGCCGTGTGTGGCTGAACAAGGGGGCCCATCGTGTTGCCGCACGGGCTGACACACGGGATCCAAAATTCCAAAGACCATTGTTTCATTCTTTCGCCAACGACGCCCTCGGCCCGTTTCGGAACAAACCAAAACGCGCCTCGGTGTTTAGTCTGCGAGATGACGGGGCAGACCCCAGTGATATCTCCGCAGTTTTGTTGGATTGGATGTCGCACCGCAAGCTGGATGACATTCTGTTCATATGCCTGGACCATAACGGCGGCGAAATCGACTTTCTGGAACTTCATTTTGGGCAGAGTTCCGAACCCGGTTACCGCGAAGCCATTGAACAGGTGGCTCCGCAACTATCCGAGACCTATCAGGCCCGCCGAGCCGGACTGATCACTGAATCACTGTCTCGGCAATCAGTCACCGCACTCAGGAAATCATACAGTGAAGCACCTATTCTCAGCACCGAGAACCCAACGGGCCTGACCCGTGCCGAATGGCGTGTTTGCGTTCTTGTTTCACGCGGGCTGTCGCCCCAGTCCATTGGTGCCGAACTTGAGATCGGACCAGCGACAGTTCGCACGCATCTCAAGCATATCTATTCAAAAACGGCGCTGGACACCTTCCACATGCTGGCCCGGCGCTTGGTATCGGTAGAAGAGCGCGAGGCCCTTTTTGGGAAACCTGGCCAGGCACGTGCTTGATGCCTGAACTGGACTGGCAGTCCTGGCTGACATTGTGGGTATTCACACCGCTGTTCGTAATGATCGCCTGGACGGATTTCACCCAAATGCGCATCCCTAACCTGTACTGCCTGCTGGGCGGTGCAGTCGTGCTTGTGACCGCGCCGTTTCCGGATTGGAACCAACTGCTGCTGCGCCTTCTTGTGGCCGCAGCGTGTTTTGCGATTTGTTTCGGTCTGTTTGCTGCGGGTTGGCTTGGCGGCGGCGACGCCAAGATATTGCCAATCGTATTTGCCGCAATTCCGGTCCCGGTCGTATCGACCTATCTGCTAATACTGGCAGGCTGCATGGCAGCGGGGCTGATCGGAATGTCGCTGTTTCGGCGCTTCGCCCGACAAACTTCCCCGCATATTAAGTCGACCGCCCAGTCGCGCGAATTTCCTCTTGGAATCGCTATCGGATCATCCGGGGTGATCCTTGCAATCTGGTCGGCTACTGCGCTTTGGTTCTGACCATGTCAGCGTCTTAGGGGCCAAACGCATCCATATAACGGATCACGATCGGGGCCAGGATCAGCCCAGCGATTGCAGGCAGCATAAAACTGGCCATAACCGCCGACATTTGGACAGGCAACTTGTTGGCCTTTTCCTGTGCCCGCACCTCGCGCAGTTCACGCATTTCTTCGGCATAGGTGTTCAAAGCCGCAGCCAGGGGAACGCCAAACCGGGTCGATTGCAGCACAACGCTTACGAATGAGCTCATTTCCTCGATACCTGTTCGACGCGCCATACGCATCAGCGCGGTATCTCGGTCGCGCCCTGCCTGAATCTCGGAAAGCGCAATCAGCATCTCTTCGGACATTTCCGGCGCGACAAGCTGCATTTCAACCGCCACTTTCAGCAAGGCCTGATCAAAACCGAGGCCAGCCTCGATACCGATCTGAAGTAGATCCAGCATGTTCGGAAACGCATTTTCCATCAGGCGCTTGCGCTCTTTGATCCGGGCGCCCATCCATAACTGCGGTATGAGATACCCGATCCCGCACAATACGCCGACATTCCGGATAATCTCGAACGCGTTCAGGCTGGACGTATATTCCGCGATCCGCGCACCCAAGTTGTTTGCCGGTTGCCAGGACATCAGGAAGAGGAAGGCCAGCGGCAGGAACGTCGCCAGCCCCAAACGGATAAGATAGAAATTCACGATTGCGTTTTTGCTGCGAAATCCGGAACGCGCCAACACCTGCCCAACTTCGAAACGTACACTGGCATCGCTGGGTATCAGGGCCGCACTCAACCCTGTCGGCGCTTCGCCCTCGACTTTTTCAGGAACTGCCCGTGACAAAGCCTGACGTGGTCGGCTTGACACCATGCGCTCTGCGGCTGTGGACCGTTCGCTAAGCGAGGACGAGATACCAAGAAACGCTACGACCGCACCTATCAGCACACAACCCAGAACCAGGATCTGCGTTGATAATTCGCTATCAAAAATCGAACTCAAATACTCCATCGAATACGCCTCTTCAAATCCGGAAATTCACAAGCTTGAACATCACAATCGCGTTCAGGACGATGGTCACTGCGATAACGCTCATGACTGGCACAAAGGCCGGAGAGTCCGCGACATCGCCATAATATGTCGGCGTCATGATGGTCATGAACACGGCAATGCCAACGGGAATGGATGACAGGATATAAGCCGTCATGCGGCCTTCGGCCGAGATGGCCTTGACCTTGCGACGCAATGACATTCGCGCTCGGATCACGCGGGCCAGCGTGCGCAAGATGCCGGCCAGGTCACCACCTGTGCCGTGCTGCATCATCAGCGCAACAGCTAGATACTGGATATCTTCTTCATCGATGCGGTCAGCCATGCTTTTGATCGCAGTCGTCAGTTCTTCGCCATAAGAGACCTGATCAACGACCAGCCCAAACTCAGTTCCAATTGGGTCAGGCATTTCTTCGGCGACACTTTGTAAGGTTGTGTTCAGTGGGTGCCCCACCTTCAATCCACGGGACATCAGGTCCAGCGCATCGGGCAACTGCTTGATCAACGCCGCCTTGCGCTTGCGCAACGTCACCCCCAACGCAACCAGTGGCGCAATCAAGAAAACAAGGGCGCAGGTGGGGACCACTTTCAATGGATCAGCCACCATAGACCCACCAATGGCCGAGATCAGAAAGGCTGCGCCACAACCGGCCAGAAACATTTCGGGAACCATGTTCAGGCCCGAAACCTTCAACGCCAGAGGCAAATCCCCCACCAGCGGGAAACTCCGCAACAGTGGCTTGGCTTCCTGCGGTTTCAACAGGCTGAGGACATCCTCACCCGACTTCCCCTCGGACAGCATCTGAATTCGGCGGTTGATCGCCTCTTCGCGGTTTTCGCCACGCCGCATAAACTGACGCAGCCCTTCAAAAGCAATCAGCGCACCCAGGAAAACCGCAAGCGCCAGAACAAACCTGACATCGAACCCGGCAACTTCCATTTCCGGGCCGATCAGGTTGTTGATGTTCAGATTGGCCAGATATGACCTGATTTTCTCGAACATCCCGGACCTCCTTAGTTGAACTTGACGGTGGACAGGTCGACCCCGGCAGCCGCCAGTGCATCACTGGATTTTGGCCGAATTCCCGTGGGCATGAACCGGCCCAGAACCTTGCCGTCTTCATCCTTGCCTTCGCGCTTGAAAACAAAGATGTCCTGCATGGTGATGATGTCGCCTTCCATTCCAGTCACTTCCGAGATCGAAGTAACCCGGCGCGTCCCGTCTGACAGTCGGTTCAACTGAAGCACAAAGTGGATGGCCGAAGCGATGGTGGCCCGGATCGCCGAATGCGGCAGCTCCATCCCGCCCATCTGTACCATCTGTTCGACCCGAGACAGCGCATCGCGTGGACTGTTGGCATGAACGGTCGTCATCGAACCGTCATGGCCGGTATTCATCGCCTGCAGCATGTCGAAGGCCTCTGATCCGCGCACCTCGCCGACCACAATACGGTCAGGGCGCATCCGCAGCGCGTTGCGGACAAGATCACGCTGGGCCACAGCGCCGGTCCCGTCCAAACCGGCTGGGCGGGTCTCCATGCGGAGAACATGTTCCTGCTGCAGTTGCAGTTCAGCAGCGTCTTCGATGGTCACGACCCGTTCGTTGCCGCCGATATAGGAAGACAGGGCATTCAGCATTGTCGTTTTACCTGATCCGGTTCCTCCGGAAATCAGGACATTCATCTTTGCCTCGACCAGACCGCGCAACAACGCCGCAGCACTGTCATTCAATGCATCGTTCTTAACCAACCGCTCCATCGTCAGCGGTACGCGCGCGAATTTACGGATCGACAAGGCCGGCCCGTCCAGCGCGCAGGGCCGAATGATCGCGTTTACACGGCTGCCATCCTCAAGCCGCGCATCCACCCAGGGTTGGCGTTCATCAATACGACGGCCGACACGACTGACAATCTTGTCGATGATCCGAAGCAAATGACGTTCATCCCGAAAACGCGCCGAGGTTTTTTCCAGAATACCTGAACGTTCGACGAAAATCTGCTTGTGACCGTTCACCAGAATATCGTTGATCGAAGGGTCGGCCAGCAAAGGCTCCAGTGGCCCAAGCCCAAGCACCTCGTGCATCAGTTCTTCGACCAAAAGCTTGATTTCCTCAGACCGCATGGCCCGGCCCTCGGACCGCAACAGATCAGTTGCGTGTTTGCCGATTTCGCCCCGCAATGTGTCTTCTTCGACCTTGTCGATCACAGCCAGATTCAGCTTATCAAGCAACGAGTTGTGCATCCGGGCCTTGAGGTCGATACGGTCCATCTCGCGCTCGCGCTCCATGGCACGGCGTTCGGCGTTCTTGACCTCGATATCAGCAACATTTCCGTTCGGCTGTTTCGTGTCCAACGGCACAACTTTTGGGGATTGGGATGTTGTGCGACCCGTTCTGTCAAATTCACGAAACATTCTGCTTTACCTTTTACTTAACTGATCTTCACATCTTCGGACTTCGATTTACTGTTTGCCCACGCGTGGCGGCAGAGAAACTGTGGTTTCCTGCGCGATGCGGCGGATGGCCCGTGTCAGAGGCGCCCGGTTTGAGACCTCTTGCAGAGGTACGCCCCGATCCACGCATTCACGAACGGTTCGCTCATCCTTGGGGATCCAGTGGGCGAAATCCTGTTCCAACAGCTTTGCCGCTGCGCGGTGGTGCGCGGCCGGGATCAGGGGTTTCTTTTCCAGGCTCGCAACCAGCTGGATTTCCAAGGCCGGGTTTTCGGCGTGATAGAAATCCATCAATTTCCGCGCTGACCGGATCGAAGGCACTGCGACATCCGTTACCAAAAGCAGCCGGTCGGCTTGCGACAACACCGGCGTGATCCACTCGACCAGAGCTCGCGGCAGATCAATAATCACATAATCATGGCTGCGCTTAAGGCTGTCCAAAATGGCCGAGATCTGTTCTTCATTAATGGCACTGAGAGGACCAAAGCGCGACGGTGCAGCCAGAACATCAACCCCACAGGGGGACTTGGTCATGGCCTGTTCCAGAAAGGCGCCATCGGGAATGCTCTCATCCATCGCCATCCGCCACATGGCGTCACTTTCCTCAACATCCATCAGGGCGGCAATAGATCCGAACTGAAAATCCAAATCGACAACCGCGACTTCGTTGGCGGCTTTCTTCTTGAAGAACCCTTCCTTGGCCTGTAGCTCGTTGGCCAGATTGGCAGCGACGATAGACGATCCAACCCCACCACGGGATTTGGCCACGGCGATCACTTTGCCCAGGGTTGCCTGACCGCCCCACACGGCCGGCAACTGCGCCTGACGGCGGGCCCGGATTGCGTCCACCTGCGGCACAATTTCCTCGTCGATCCACTTTCTCGGAAGAACGTCGTCGACACCAAGCTTTTTCAGCTGGCGCGCCTTTTCCAAGGGCAGATCCTCGTGGGCCAACGCAATGATGATCGCATTTGGCATACGGGCATCACAGATTTTCCGTGCGGTTTGCAGTAGGTCCCCGGAATTCTCATCCACATCGAACAGAACAACATCATGCTCTGCAGTCAGCGAGATCGCAGAGCCGTTTACCCCCGCAACGGTGTCCTGACGACCGGTGAACCGGCAGTTCGCCTGCCCCCGCAACGAGCCTTCGATGGCCGAGTAAATCTGCTCGTCCGGTGAAATCAACAATACTGAAATCTGCTTGGCACTCATTATGTTTCTCCTTACTCACTCGCCCCGGCCGCCAGATCTTCGGCGGGAACCGATGTGCTCATCGCGGGAAGAGAAATACTGTTGGGGGTATTTGACGCAGGTGTTGTGCCGTTCGACGCAAGAGCGGCCAGACCGGCGATTGGCATCATGAAGTTAAAGTTTACGTTAACAAGTTCGGCGGTAACGACCGGCGTATATGGCCCCCCCAAAAATCCAAGGCGCGCGTCATGCGAATATCCGATCTGTACGTTGGCGGCAGTCGTTCCCGGTGGCAGCAACATGCGGATATCATTCCAGACACGTGCGCCGTAATCCGTCGCGGTATTCAACGGGCAAGGCGCAGGCAGGGCAGGCACGGCACAGACATTGCCACTGCGGCAGAGCACCCCAAATTTCGTACTTGTAGGAGCGCCGCTTGCCAGCGTGTGCTCGGTCGGCAACGCGCCGCAAAGCGGAGGCCCAAGAGTTGCCAGCCGGGATGCTTTTTGCATCGCCTTCTGCGCCATGGTAGTCGACCAGAACAACCGGCCATAATCCACAATGCCGAACATCAGCAACAGGAACAGTGGAATGACCATCCCCAATTCGACCAGGGCGGCGCCACGCTCCTGACGCCGGAAGGTCCGCAGGATATGCGACACCCGGGTCATACGCCGAACACCCGGCTCTGATCCGAAATCACCGTGTCAAGCGTGCTAACAGCCCCGCCGAACAGGCCCAGAACATTGCCCAGGATAAAATCAATCTGGATTTTCGCGGTCACTTCGACCACTGAGGTCGGGTCAATACGATAGCTGCCAGACCGCGATATGCAGGTCGGGGTTACATCCACCAGCGTTGTTCCGACCGGCAAATGCGCCCCACCGCCCAGTCGGTTGGCGACAATATCTGTGGCCATTGCATCATAGCTTGCGACGCCGCCCGCGCTGCATAGATCCAGCGGTGCGATGCGAGCGATCATGCGCGACGCATCCCGTACGCCGGCAGATGTCGCCTGATGTATCCAGGTGATCCGGCTGCCCTCGATGATCACAACAAAGAACAGCAAGATAACCGGCAGAACCATGGCGAACTCGACCATCGGCGCGCCAGACTCGCAGCGCTGAAAGCGTGAGAGGAAGCGACCCAGCGGCTTCATCGGTACAGCCTCACAACATCGCGGAAAATGCCATCAACGGCACTGCCGCCAACTCCGCCGCCAACCTGTTTGACCACCTCGACGAAGATGTCGAAATCCGAGCCTGTGGATTCTTCAAGCGGCTGAAACAGAAAGACTTTTACGAACTCCTTCACCGGCACATCGGTGGCCCGCCCGGAAACCGGGTTCGCGGTGCAGTCAATCGCTGCGGCGATAAATGTCCGGCGGTCGGGGTCGGTGCTGGGCTGGCTTGAACATTGGGCGCGGCCGGTCTCGTCCCGTCCGGTGACGATATCGCCTGACCCGGCCCGGCTGACCTCGTCCAGATATACCTGATACCGGGTGTTTCCTGTCGGTGCACCCTGCGCATGCGGTGTCAGCGTACCGTCCGGTCCAACGCCATAATTCATAAGGTTGTAAGCTGCTTGCCCTGACGTCCAGTTGCCATCGCCAAAACGGCTGCCATTGCAAAGACCACTCACCGGGTCAAAGCAATCATCCGGCGGCATTGGAATAGTATTGGTCGACAGGGTCGGATTGTTGTTCAAACATCCCCCACCAGTATGGTCCCAGCCCGAGATCACATTTGGGCCCGGTGCATAGTCTGGATCGTTCTTCAGTTGGTTCATGGTCGCCTGGAACATATCGAACCGCGAATTGTAGATCGCGCTGCCAATCCCGTTCCGCTGACCGGGTTCGGTGTCGACACCGCGCTGAGACACGCATTTGGTCAGGTTCCCATTCGCAGCAATGAGGCAGATATACAGCTTTGAACCAGTCAGACCGGCGCATGGCCCGTTTGGATTGATCCCGATATCCGTTGGATCCAGAAATCCGAAATTCCCCGGCCCCCAGGCCGAGTTGTTGCCGCCAGTACGCAATTTGATGGAAGCGCCGATATTGGCGCTGGAGGTCCAGCCCGACGGGATGCAGAACATCAACGGCGTTACGTCACAGGCATATGCTGAATACCCAGCGATCGAGACTGAATTCACCTCTCCGGACGGGCTGGCGACGCCCAGCAAGCTGGCCAGCGATCGGCCAAAAGGCAGGAAAACAGTCCGTGGTGTCGCGGTCACCTCGACCAAGACAGCACGCGCCGGGTCTGTCGTCACAAAGGGCGTAACCGAGTCGTTATCGTCTGGGTCTGCCCCCGGAGTAGGCAATCCGGTCAGAAAACGAAGCGAAAAATCCGCAGAAGTTCCAAGGCTTTGGCTGCCATCAGCGAAAAACTGTTCGTCGTCGATCATGCCGGATGCCGCAGCTGTTGCACGTGTAATGGCGTCAGCATTGCCATCCAGCTCTCCTGCGGCGGCAAGCGCCACGTGGTCGGTATAGGCTTGCATGTCAGTTTGGGTAGAGGCGATACGCCCCAGATCAAAAGTCAGTGCAGCCATTCCGATCATGACGACCATGAACATGCCGACAAAAACCAGAATTGTGCCGTCTTCTTTGTCCCTGATTTTGCGTAGCGAAGTCATATCAACCTCCCTCGAAAGACCAACCTGACCTCAGTTCACCGGCTCAGTTGTTGCACTGGTGTTCCCAAAGACCTGAATTTCCTGAACGTCGGTTGCCCCACGGCGAACTTTCACAATCGGCCTGGGCGTGCCCTCTTCTAGCGGTGATTTTTCAAGGAGGATGTCGCTGAGGCGAACCGCTTCCAGCGGCTTATCCTCTTCTGTTTGCAGAGACCGCAGAGACAGGCTGAGCTGCCCGGCCTTCTGCGCCAGAGCCAACTTCTGACCTTCATCCGGGGTGACCTCGATCGTAACCGTGCGGGCAATGCCCGGTTGGTCAAGCTCTTCATCCGCAGTTTGGTCCACGCCGATGACCCGGATATTCTGCAGGATCGTCACTGCACGCAGTGTATCATTGGTGCCGCGGGTCAGAACAATGTCGACAAAGTCGCCAGGCGTAACAAATCCGCCTACCCCTGTCTGCGCGTCGACATTGATCGCCATCGCGCGGTTATTCTCACCAATCGTCTGAACGATTGTCACTTTTTCACCAAAATCGGAAACTTTAGAGGTCAAAAGAATTTCGCCCTGCGCCAAAGCGCGCTTGGCCCGGCGAGGTTCTATGCCGGCGGCAGGCAGGACATCATCAAAGCTTGTAAAAACACCTGCAGGCACAGATGCAGTAGGCCAATCAATGGTCGTCAGCTTGTGCCCTTCGATCGGCGTTCCGAACGCGATATCTTCGGCCACGGCCACAACACGAACTATGGTTGGTTCACCCGCTGACTGATTCCTTCGGATCTGATCCTGCGCCAGAATGACTGCGCCACCCGCCAAACCTATTCCCAGGAAAGTCATCAAAAATGATTTAATACGCATGGTATCCTCCAATTCCCGGGAAAACTCAGGATAATTACTTAATTGGGCCTGAATGGCCAAACAGACCGCTTATGCAAATCAAAGGTGGCCTGGTAGGAAACTGACGCCCCACGCTTGCGAATGGGAAGTCAGGTTTTTTTCACTTGGGAAATTGGCGCGCAGCTTAAGGCGTTGTCCGCTGGGCTGCCGAGTTTGCATCACTAAAGTTGCTGCTGGTCGTGCCAGCCAAATTGGTCAGAATTGTCCCGCCGACGACAATCGCAACAAACAGCGCGATGCCATATTCAACCAGGGTGGCGCCACTCTCGTCTTTGCGTAGCTTCAGAAATACTTTGCGAATTCCATTCAACATTACTTGAACTCCAGACTGTTTTACCAAAGTGCGAAATCCCGCACTGACACGAGGAACACACCCCCGTTAACTAAATCGTTACTGATGAGGCGGTGCCGAAACCTCCCCACAAACGAAAAGAAATTCCCGCTTAGGGCGAATTTTCGATCATTTTGGGCGGAAATGTGTCAAATCGCGGACCGATTTACGGTGCGCGACGGCAGATTTACCTGATCTCCCGTCAGAAAGAATCGATTGGTGAGAAGCTGCTCGGGGTCAATAAACCGGGCCCCGCGTCAAACGAGCAATCATTTGCAACCGATTGCAGCCACCAGACTAACTGGCTTAGTATCACGACATGAAAATGTCTGTCATCCCACCTTTCTTCTGCAGGTACGAAACATGAGCGTCACCCTAAAAGACGTCGCAGCTCTGGCCGGGGTGTCGCGCTCTGCCGTGTCGCGCACCTTTACCGAGGGTGCCTCGGTTTCGGCAAAAACCCGAAGCAAGGTGGAAAAGGCCGCGGCGGAACTGGGTTACAGCCCAAACGCCCTGGCCTCGTCCCTGACCACGGGGCGGACAAAACTGATTGGGTTGATCTCGAACAACTTTCACAACCCGATTTTCCTTGAAGTCTTCGATCAATTCACGCGCGCCTTGCAGGAACGCGGTTTGCGCCCGTTGATCGTGAACCTGACCGATGAGACCGAGCCTGCCAATTCCGTTCGGATGCTGCGCCAGTATTCTGTTGACGCTGCCATCGTGGCCTCTTCGACCCTGCCGCCAAGTTTCGCCAAGGCGTTTCACGATGCCGGTGTTCCGGTTGTGCATACGTTCGGGCGCTCGGCGACCTCACCAGAGGTACATGTCGTCGGGATCGACAATGTCGAATGTGGTCGCATGGCAGCCCGCGAGCTGCAGGCGCGGGGCTATCGGCGTGTTGGATATCTGGGCGGGCCAAAGGATGCGACCTCGGCCATGGATCGCTATCAGGGCTTTATGGAAGAGGCCGAAAAGCACCCTGGTCTTGAGGTCACATACTCTTTCGCCGGGGCCTATTCATTTGAGGCGGGGCGCGCGGAAATGCTGGATCTGCTAAAGGGTCAACCAGCCGAAAGCTATTTCTGCGGCGATGACATTCTGTCCGTCGGTGCGCTGTCCGCCCTGTCGGATCACGGGCTTAAACCGGGCAAGGATATCGGGATCATCGGCCTGAATGACATGGAGATGTCGCGTTGGGAAAGCGTAAATCTGACAACCATCCACCAACCGATCAAGCAAATCATCACCTCGTCTGTGGATCTGGTGGAAGAAATGCTGAAAGACCCCGAGCGTTATCCCGAGGCCCGCATTTTCCCCTGCCGCGTAGTCGAAAGGGGCACGCTGCGCCCCCGCGCCTAGTCAGCGGAACATAGGGGGGCGCGCATCCTTCCAGGCTCCGTCTTCATTGCCCGACGCAACGGCAGCATGGACCGCTGCGATAGACCGCACCCCATCCGCTGCGCCTGGCAACCCGTCGCGGGTTTCGCCACGAATGGCATCGGCCAGATCGCAATAGATGTTGGCCACAGCCAAGGGAAACCCTTCAGGATGTGCGATGGCCACCCGCGACAGGCGCTGGGCGTCCTCGTACAAGCCACCTTCGCCCTTTTCAATGATCTGTGTGCGGCCGCCGACCGGTGTATAGAGCAACTGGTTGGGCTGTTCCGAGGTCCAGCGCAGACCGCCGGTTTCACCGAAGACCTGAATGTCGAACCCATGTTGGCGCCCGATCGCAACGGACGAAGTCCACAAGCGCCCGACGGTGCCACGCTCTGTCCGGAAGTTGACCATGGCATCATCCTCCAGCACGCGGCTTGAGATGGTCGAGGCCATGTCGGCGGACAGCGACGTGACCTCATCATCGCAAATGAAGCTGGCCATATGCAGCGCGTGTATACCGCAATCCGCGAACTGCCCCGAGACACCGGCCATCGCCGGATCATACCGCCAGCGCACGCGTGGATTGTCGGCGTCAGAGGCATCCCCGTGGTGGCCGTGGCTGAAATTCGTCACGACCAGACGCACCTTGCCGATATCCCCGACTCTCACCATTGCACGTGCCTGGCGCACCATCGGATAAGCCGAATAGCAATAATTCACGGCGCATAGCTTGCCCGATGCTTCGGCGATGCGCACGATCTCTTCGCCTTCTTCCACGGTCATCGTCATCGGCTTTTCGCACAGAACGTTAAAACCCGATTCGAGATAGGCCTTGGCAATTTCAAAATGGGTCGAGTTCGGTGTCGCGATGGTAACCAGATCGATGCGGTCGCTACGGTCTTTTTCACCGGCTAGCATCTCTTGCCAGTCGCCATAGGCGCGATCAGTTGCAACGCCCAGACGCCGTGCATATTCACGTCCCACGTCGGGGCGGTGGTCCAACGCTCCGGCAGCGAACTCAAACAGCCCATCGGCCTGTGCGCCAAGGCGGTGCGCAGGGCCAATCTGGCTGCCTTCACCGCCACCGATCATGCCCCATTTCAGCTTTGTCATGGTCTTAGTCTCTCTTTGGAAATTGGGTGGTGAGTTTTCAGAAATCGCTGATATCTGTCCATTGCCGCCCGTCTGACGATGCCAATGCAGCCGCCAGAACGCGGTTCACCTCGTGCCCATCGCGGAAGGTGGGCCAGGTATTCTGTCCAGAATGGATGGCCTGCAGGAAATCCTTGGCCTCGATAATGATCTGATCCTGATATCCTGTGCCGTGGCCAGGGCCCTGGCAAAAGGGCTCGTAATCCGGATGCGCGGGGCCGGTCAGGATCTTGGTGAACCCGCGCGTGGCCTCGGGGCCTTCGCGGCGATACAGCCACAGGGCGTTCTGATCCTCTTGATCGAACCGGATCGCACCTTTGGTACCCGAGATCTCATAGGCGTAACCCATCTTGCGACCCGTTGCGACGCGGCTGAAATAAAGGTTTCCCATGACCCCGTTTTCAAAACGACACATCATCTGCGCGTGATCATCATTGGTAACTTCGCCGCCGGGGCGATGCCGGTGCACCGTCTCCACATCGGCCATAACCTGAGTGATCGGCCCGATCAGCGCCAACGCACCATTCACCATATGCGGAGCAAGATCGCCGATGGTTCCGTTGGCCATTCCCGTAGTGCGCCAGGTTGCTGGGGCCTCGGGGTCGGCATAGAAATCCTCGGTATGTTCGCCACGGAACCATGTGACCTGACCGATTTCCCCTTCAGCAATAAGCTGACGCGCATATTGGCTGGCGGGGGTGCGGATATAGTTGAACCCAACCATGTTGATTGCACCTGTGGCCTCGGCTGCCGCCACCATCGCGCGGCTGTCGTCCAATGACGCCCCCAAGGGTTTTTCGCACAGCACCGGTTTACCAAGGGCAAACGCCGCCTCAGCGATTTGACGGTGTGTCGACTGAGGTGAGGCGATCACAATGGCCTCGACCTTTGGATCCTCGACCAACATGCGCCAGTCATCGGTGGCGCGCTGGAACCCGTAGGCGGCGCGATAGACTTCCGCGCTTGCAGATGTCGAGGCACAGATCACCTCAAGTCGCGGGCGCAGCGCGGTGTCGAACACCGCACCTACCGCTGACATCGCGACGGAGTGGGCCTTGCCCATATAGCCGCCGCCAACAATTCCAATTCCGATTTCAGGCATCTGCCGCGGCCTCGCACATATCATTTGCAACCGGTTGCAAAATCAGTATCGTGTGAATCGATTCAACGCAAGGATCAACACACCTTGCCGACCCTTTTCGCCGGAGGAAATGACGTGACCGCTTTGATGGACGGTATCAAAGAAAACCGCTTTGGCGTCTTGGGTCGTGCGGGCATGGACCTGTTTGCCGATCCCATCGGTGAGAAAAGTGAGGATGCCGACGCGTTCCGGGCCGATCTGGGCGGTTCATCGGCAAATATATGTGTGGGTCTGGTCAAGCTGGGCAGTCAAGCGTCGCTGATCACCTCGGTATCTGACGACGCGGTCGCGCGGTTCTGCCTGAACCGGCTGGCGCATTACGGCGTCGATACGTCCAACATACGGGTTGTAAGGGGCGAATACCGCATGTCGCTGGCAATCTACGAAAGCCGGACAGAAGATTTCCAGAATGTCATCTACCGCAATGGCGCAGTCGATTTCCAAGTCACCGAAGAGGATATGGACCAGGTCGATTTCAGCTCCTTCTCGGCTGTGATCTCGGCCGGAACCGTCTTTGCGGCCGAGCCTTCGCGCAGCGCCACATTCCGGGCCATCGACATGGCCCGTAAGGCCGGTGTGCCCGTAATATTTGACATAGACTATCGCCCTTACAGTTGGCCCTCACCCGAAGTCGCGTCCGAGGTCCTGTCCCGCGCCGGTGACGCCAGTGATCTGATCGTAGGCAATGACGAAGAATTCGGTTTCATGGCGGGCGGGATAAACAAAGGGTTTGCCAAGGCGCAGGAACTGGCGGCCAAACCAGGCCGCGTGGTGATCTATAAAATGGGTGAAAAAGGCGCCATCACGCTGATGGACGGGCAGGAATTTCAGACAGGCATCTATCCGGTGACTGCCGTCAAGCCGAATGGCGCAGGTGACAGTTTCATGGCCGGGTTACTGGCCTCGGTTGCAGCGGGGTACTCGCTGAAGGACGCGGTGATGCGCGGTTCGGCCTGCGCCTCGATCGTCGTGTCTCAACCCGGCTGCGCGCCCGCTATGCCGACCACCGAACAGCTGGACACGTTTCTGGCCACCCATCCCGGCCCCACGGCATAGGAGATCCCAATGCATATCGCCCCCTATGAGAACCTGAACAAACCCATCGTGGATGCCGATGACCCAATGGTGCCCCTGAACTATTTCAACATCGTCAAACTGAAACAGGGCGAGGCGTTCGAATATCAAGTGCCGGGATATGAGACCTGCATCGTCCCGGCCACAGGTACGGTCGATGTGGATGTCGAAGGCGTGCAATTTGCCAAGCTGGGCAACCGAGGAGAGGATGTCTGGGATGGAGAGCCAGAGGGCGTTTATGCACCCGTTGGCGCCAAGGTGCAGATCGTCTGCGCCTCGGATCATTCCGAAGTCTTCATCGCAGGCGCCAGATACGACAAGGTTCTGGACCCGTTCGATGTCCGCCAGCATGATCTGGTACAATACGGCAGCGACGACACCAAAACCCACCGCAAGATCAAGCACATCCTGGGCCAGAAACAGCATGACAAGGTGGGCCGTCTGCTGGTGAGTGAGTTGTTCACCGTGGGTCAGGGGGGATGGTCGGGGTTTCCCAGCCACAAACACGATACCAACCGGTTGCCGGATGAAACCCGCCATGACGAGACCTATAATTTCCGTTTCAAACCCAACTGGGGCTCGGGCCTGCAGATGCTGCAGCGCGAGGATAACGAACCGGGCGACGCCTATCATATCATGGACGGATCGACCGTCTGTATCGACAAGGGTTATCACCCCTGCTGCGTCCTGCCGGGGTATGAGATGTACTATTTCACGATCCTCGGCGGCCTGACCCAACGCTCGCTGGTCCAGTATTTCCAGCCCACCCATGCCTATCAGATCGAAACCATACCGGGCATCAAAGACATGATTGCAAAATTCAAATGACCCTCGCCACACTGAAAGACGTTCTGCAACCTGCCTATGATCAAGGCTATGCCGTCGGTGGTCTGGTGACCCTGGGCTGGGAAGACATGCGCGCTTATGTGGCCGCTGCCGAAGCTGAGAACGCGCCCGTGATCCTGCAGGCCGGTCCCAGTTGTCGCGAGCACACACCCCTGCCCATTCTGGGCAAGATGTTCCGCTATCTGGCCGAAAACGCCTCTGTCCCCGTCGTCGCCCACCTGGACCATGGGTACACGTTCGAGGACTGCAAAATCGCGTTGGACAGCGGCTTTACCTCGCTGATGTTCGACGGGTCGCGCAAGCCATTGCAGAAAAACATCGATGAGACCGCGGCCATTGCCGAAATGGCCCATGCGGCAGGGATTTCATGCGAGGGAGAGATCGGCTTTGTGGGGTATTCCGGTGGCGAAGGCTCAAATGGTACCGACCCCGAGGAAGCCGCGAAGTTTGCACGCGAAAGCGGCGTCGACGCGATGGCGATTTCGGTTGGCAATGTTCACTTGCAGCAAAACAAAGAAGGTGGCCTGGATGAGGCGCGTATCGCCGAAATCGATGCCGTGACCGAAGTGCCTTTGGTCATTCATGGCGGGTCCGGTGTGCCGGTAGAGCAGCGTATGAAGCTGGCGCGCGAGACCTCGATCTGCAAGTTCAATATCGGGACCGAACTGCGCATGGCCTTCGGCACAGCGATGCGAGAGGCCGTCAACCGCGATCCGGACAGGTTCGACCGCGTCACCATCCTGAAGGAAACCCACAACCCGGTCGAGGCCGCCGCCCGCACCGTGATCCGAGCCTTCGGCGCCCCCCCGCAGCGCTAGGGCGTCACGTTACCATTCGGCCGGGAGCCCATCGCGGATCTGGTTCTCAAGCATATAGCTGCCGTGAGAGGCAATCTCGACCAGGTTTTCAGATGTGAATCTGGCTAATGGGATCGGAAGGTTTTGAGGCGCCGGGCCCGCGATGACTCGCCCAGCCGAGTCAAACCGTCCACCGTGAACTGGGCAATTTATCCAGCTTTTCTCATTCCCAACCGGGGGCTTTGATGGGAGCGTGACTACAGCTAAATGGGTGCAAACGGGACGGTAGACAAACCATCTGCCCTCTTTGTCGAGTGTCCGATTTTCATCCGAGGCCAAAGCATCGCCCGGCAAATTGGCATTTCTTGAAAGTGGGTCAATCAAATCTGACATCGGTATCGCACGCGCCTGATCAATTTCAATTTGGGTGCGATACCGAATGGCAATCGGCAGTCCATCTAGTTTCAATTCGATCTGCTGGCCGGGGATCATTCCGTCGACATTGACCCTGATCGTTTCCTTCGGATGGTTTCGTCGGTATTTTTGACTCCATGTCTGAGCGTCTGCTGCCAATGGCGACGTTATTGCTGACGCGGATGCCACCCCGGCGACCAGAAAATCTCTGCGTGTGATCTTCGACATCTACAATACACTAAAGCTATCCAGCTTCGAATGCACTCTGAAACATGTTGATGAAAAGGGGTTTCTGTTCGTTCACTCTGAACTTCTCCTCAGATCGAGCCCCCTTCGACCATGAAGTTCCCCGCGCTGCACATCGCGGCGTCGTCCGAGGCCAGAAACAGCACCATTCTGGCGACATAGACCGGGTCAATCGGGTCCGGCAGGCATTGACGATCCAATTGCTTGGCCAGCGCTTCGGGGGTCACCCATAGCTCTTTTTGCCTGTCTGTCATGATCCAGCCCGGAACCACCGTGTTCACCCGGATGCGATGGTCGCCCAGCTCGCGCGCCATGGTGCGGGTCAGGCCGTGGACGGCTGATTTGGCGGTGGCATAGGCCGGGAATCCCGCCCCGCATTCCCACCAGGAATTCGAGCCCAGGTTGACGATGGCCCCCTTGCCCTTAGCGATCATGCCCGGGGCCACCGATTGGATGGCAAAGAACATATGGCGGATATTGGTGGCCATTCGGTCATCCCAATATCCCGGCGTCACTTCGCGCCAGTCGTGGCGTTCGTCATGTGCGGCGTTGTTAACCAGAATATCCGCTTCGCCCAGCACGGCGACCAGCCGCCCGAATGCCTCTTGCAGCGCATCGATGTCGCGCAAATCGCATTGGGCAAAGGCATGCTGCCCGTCCAGCTCCGCCAACAGCGCTTGGCCCGCATCTGCGTTCAGATCAACAAACCCGACCCTGGCCCCCTGGGCGGCAAAGGCGCGAACCGTTTCGGCGCCGATCCCCCCGGCCCCGCCGGTGATAAAGACTGTTTTTCCCGCAAGACCCGGGTAGTTGGCGAAATTCGTGCTCATGCGTCGCGCTCCATGATCCATTCTACTTCGGGGGCGGCTACAAAGCGCCATTTCCGCAATGGACCGGCCATGACGTTCAGGTAGTACATCTCAAACCCATATGGTGCGCCACAGGGATGATGCCCCCGAGGCACAAGCACGACATCACCATCCGACACGGCCATAGCCTCGTCCAGATCACCATCATCGGTATAGACCCGTTGGATGCCAAACCCGTTCGAGGGGTTCAGACGGTGATAATAGGTCTCTTCCAGATAGGTAATGCGGGGATAGTCATCCTCATCATGGCGGTGGCTGGGGTAGGAGGACCAATGACCGTTGGGCGTGAAGACCTCGGTCACCAGCAGGCTGTCGGCGACGTCTTCGGCCTCCATCGCGATATTGTTGATATAGCGCGTATTCACACCCTTTCCACGCTCGGTCAGCGTGATGCCATCCGGCCCGATCCGACGCGCCGGATGGCCGCCGTTGCCGGGGGCCGAACACACGGCCACAACACAATCGGTTTCCGCCACAGCCTGCCAATCGGTTCCGTTGGGCAGGTACAGACAATGCGGCGGCGTCTTTTCAAAGACATCCATGCGGTCACCCAGCACACCCCAATCCTGCCCGGCCCCGGTGATATGCGCCTTGCCCTCGACCATGACCAGGATGACCTCATTGTCACCGGTTTCTTCGGTCGCCTTGTCACCTGCGCGTAGGTGGTAAAGACCGAACCCGACATAGCGCCATCCCGCAGAGGCAGGGGTGATGTCATGCACCTTGCCATCGGGGCCGCGTGGTTTCCTGAGCAGGTTGGCCATGGGGCCTCCTTTCTGGGCGCGCCGGCCCGGTTCGTAACGTCAGGCGGATTGTCGGGTTTTCAACGCCGAAAGTGCCGAGGTCAGTTGCTCTGGCGTCCATTCTTCGGCGACCGCACGCCGCAAGATATCCGCCTGGCTTTCCGGAGCATTACCGCCAATCGGGGGATCTGTGTCCAGATTTGTCGGAAACGGATAGCCTTCGGCAGTCGCCGCGATGGCCGCGTCCAGCTCGGACCCAGTCAGCTCGCCGCTTCGCTTCAAGGCCACCAGTGACGGCAGTACGGCCAGCGCCATGGACCGGCGGTCGATGGCCTCCATCGCACGACCAAAAGCGGATGAGATCTGCAACAAGTTCGCCATACGGTCGATATCCGTGCTGCGGTTCTCGCCGGCCGAGTGGAACAGCGCGGGGTTGAAGAATACCGCGTCGCCTTTGTTCAACGGCACCTGAACATAGCTCTTCTCAAAGTGGTCCCTGTGCGCGGGGTCGTGAAAGCCAATATATCCGGCTGGATATAGCTGTGAAAACGGCAACAGTTTGGTGGGCCCGCTTTCCACCGGCATGTCACAATGTGCCACTGCCCCCTGCAAGGTCAGCGCCGCCGTCAGCAGATGTGCATGCACAGGGTACCGTGCAGCGCTTTCAGCGGTCTGAAAGCCCAGATGGTAGTCCCTATGCGCCTGCTGTGCCTTGCCGCTGGGGCGGACCTGATTGACCTGAGCCGTGACCTGATAGTTCGGCCCCAGCCATGCCTCGCAGGCGGTGGCAACAGCAGCGTTGCCGAAGTATTTTGAGAAACCTTCCGGATCGCGCAGGCAGTGCTTTTGCAGCGCATTCCAGATCCGGTCATTCGCACCCGAGGCGGCAAAATGATCACCCTCGCCTTCGCCGCTTTGGCGTTCCTCGTCGATGATCTGCCGAAAAACCTCGGTCGCCCGGTCGATCACCGACAGATCCTGATAGGCCCCTTTCAGCGCGATCACCCCGGCGGATTGGTTCAGCACATGGCCCCATTCCGCCATCAAAGCGCGCCGTTGCCCTGTATCTTCCAGCGCGGGACGCAGGGCATTCATGTCATAGACGGGGACGTTCTTTTCGATCATCGCGGCCTGCGGAACCATGTCCGAGGTCAGTTTCCGAGAGGTCAACACCTTGAATTCGTCCAGATCACAGGATTCCCGGTCAAAATACCCGACATATCCAATTCTTTGACTTACCATGATTTTCTCCTTCTTCATGGCCTTGGTGTTGCCCCTTGGGACGGTTTGTTAGTTGGTGATCTCCAATCTTGCCTGAGCGCAGACATCGACAATGTGGTCGTAGCCCATCTTGGAATACTCTTGGGGTGGGGCCTTGGCGGGGTCCTGTTCGGCCTCGACCACGATCCAGCCGCTATAACCCATAGATTTCAACGCATTCGCCACGGCTTGAAAATCAATGCAACCATCGCCAGGCACAGTGAACGCTCCCGCGACGACAGCATCCAGGAAGCTGCGGTTGTTTTCGCGCACATCCTGTACGACCGCCGGACGGATATCCTTGAAATGGACGTGATGCACCCGGTCACCCCACCGATTGAGGGTCGCCATCACGTTGCCGCCACCAAACAGCAAGTGGCCGGTATCAAAGCACAAGCCGACCTCGGGGCCCGACCCTTCCATCAACCAGTTCACATCCTCTTCGCTTTCGATAATCGTGCCCATGTGGTGGTGATAGGCCATCGGCATGCCCTGATCAGCCATCCATTTGGCCAGCTCGGTGATTTTGGCGGCATAGGCCAACACCTCATCCCGGGACAGTTTCACCCGGTCATTAACCGCGACCCCGATCTGCCCCTGCACGGTGTTCGAACATTCGGCATAGACGATGCACGGGCTGTTGAGCGCTACGAATTGTTCGACCTGCGCTCGCACGGCCTCGCGCTCGGCGGCAAAATCGTTAACCAGAGAAGCCCCAGAACACCAACCGCCACACAGGGCGATATCATTGGTGTCGAGATAGGCGCGCAGACCTTCGGTATCGCCGGGCATCCGCTGACCGCGTTCGACGCCGGTATAGCCGATCTCGCGCGCCTCTTTCAGGGCCTGTTCCATCGTGTAAGCCGCGGTCAGGTCCGGCAGATCATCATTCTGCCATGCAATCGGAGAGATGCCGATCTTCACGCTCATTTCGTGTTTCTTTCTTTGATGGCAACCTCATAGGCTGCGCGCTTTTCATTCACTTCCGGGCGGATGCTGACCTCGGGCACGGCCACTTCCCACCAGGTGCCGCCATATTCGGTCGACGGGTACGGATCGGTGTCTATGACGACCACATAGGGGCCGGTGACTTCGCCACGTTTGGCCAATGCCTGCTCCAGCTCAACGATCGAGCCCACCTTGACCGAAGTCGCCCCCATCGCCGCCGCATGCGCAGCGAAGTCTATGGCCGAGGGCGTTTCGTGCACCGCATGATCCAGCAGATTGTTAAACTCGGCCCCGCCGGTGCCCATTTGCAGGCGGTTGATGCAGCCAAATCCACGATTGTCGGTCACGACGACAGTAAAGGAGATGCCCATCATCGCTGCCGTCGCCATTTCGGAGTTCGCCATCATATAGGTGCCGTCACCGGTAAAGCAGATGACGTCGCGATCAGGCTGGGCCATCTTGATGCCCATTGCACCGGCGATTTCATAGCCCATGCAACTGAATCCGTATTCCATGTGATAGGCACCTGGGCGGGGCGCTTTCCACAGCTTGTGCAGCTCACCTGGCATCGTGCCCGCGGCGCACATGACTACCGTGTTATTGTCCGAGGCGCGTTGCACTGCACCCACCACCTGCATATCCGTAGGCAACGCGTTTCCATCACCGGGCGCGTCGGTCAGTGCATCCACCTTGCCAAACCAATCTGCCTTCACCGTGTCCGCCACCGGGTCGGCCCGGTAGCCGTGCAAGGCTTCGCCAAGTTCCTCTAACCCGACACGCGCATCGCTTTGCAGCGGCATTGCGCCGTGTTTTTCGGCGTCATAGGCGGCTGTGTTCAGGCAGATCATCTCGCGGTTCGGATTGGAAAACAGCCCCCAGGACCCGGTGGTAAAGTCCTGCAACCGCGTCCCAACAGCAAGCACCAGATCGGCCTCGGCGCAGGTGGCGTTGGCCGGTTCGCCACCGGTTACACCAACCGGGCCAAGGTTCAACGGATGATCCCAAGCCAGCGCCGATTTCCCGGCTTGCGTCTCGGTGATCGGGATATTGTGGGATTCCACAAAGCTCTGCAGCACATCCGTCGCTCCGGAGTAATGCACGCCACCTCCGGAAACGATAACGGGACGTTTGGCTGATCTGATCGCAGCCACCGCACGGGCCAACTCCGCCTCATCCGGGCGAATGCGGCGCTGATACCAGACCCTCGGCTCGAAGAAACTCTCGGGATAGTCATAGGCTTCAGCCTGAACATCCTGGCAAAAGGCCAACGTCACAGGCCCGCAATCGGCCGGATCGGTCATGGTGCGAAAGGCGCGGGGCAAGGCCGTCAACAGATGTTCAGGCCGCGAGATGCGATCATAGTACCGGCTGACCGGGCGAAAACAGTCATTGGCGCTAACCGTACCATCACCAAAGCTTTCGATCTGTTGCAACACAGGGTCAGGCCCGCGGGTGGCAAACACATCGCCGGGGATAATCAGAACCGGCAACCTATTCACATGCGCCAACGCCGCCGCGGTGACCATATTGGTGGCCCCTGGTCCAATGGATGAGGTCACCGCCATCGCCCGCGTCCGCCGCGTCTGCTTGGCATAGGCAATCGCGCAATGTGCCATTGTCTGTTCATTTTGCCCGCGATAGGTTGGCAGGCTGTCTTTCGCGCCGTGCAGCGCCTCGCCCAGCCCGGCCACATTGCCATGGCCAAAAATGGCCCAGACACCGGCGATAAAGGGCTCGCCAGCTTCGTTCATCTGCGCGCCCAGATAGCGCACCAAAGCTTGCGCTGCGGTCAGTCGGACTGTGTTGCCCATAGTGATACCTTTCAACACAAGGCCATCTCGGCCATTCCTGCAATTTCGAAATTAGCGGGCCTGTGGCCCAGACGGGGGAACGGTTAAACCGTTCCGCCCAAAGAGCCTTCCAGCTGGGCCATTTCCTGACCTCCGGCCATCAGGTCCTGCAATTCCTCGGGTGTGATCTCTCCACGTGTGGCCGTGCCCAGCGTCTTGCCACGATTGAGCACGGTAAAGCGATCACCCACTGCCAGCGCATGGCGCACGTTATGGCTGATAAACACCACACCCACGCCCTGATTACGCACCTTGTCGATGGTTGCCAAAACATTCGATGTCTGACGTACCCCAAGTGCCGAGGTCGGTTCGTCCAGGATCAGGACCTTGGCCCCGAAGTAAACCGCGCGAGCAATGGCAACTGTCTGGCGCTCACCTCCTGACAAGGTTCCAACGGCCTGATCCGGCCCGCGCAGATTGATACCCATCTTGCGCATCTCGGCCATACAGACCTCATTGGCCTGGTCGATATCGAACCGTTTCAGCAATCCCTTGCCCTTAGTCGGTTCGCGGCCCATGAAGAAATTCCGCGTCACACTCATCAGCGGGATCATCGCCAGATCCTGAAACACGGTCGCAATGCCCGCCTCCATCGCATCGCGTGGGGTGTCAAATTGCAGCGGTTTGCCTTCGAAAAAGATCTCGCCCTTGGTGGGTTTGTGAACTCCGGACATGGTCTTGATGAAGGTCGACTTTCCGGCACCGTTGTCGCCCAGCAGGCAGTGGCATTCGCCAGGCCTGACGTCAAAGCTGACGCCTGCTAAAGCAATAATGTTGCCAAAGTGCTTTTCGATATTCTTCATTTGCACGATCGGCGCGACATCCTTTACCGCATCCCCGTGATGGAACTTGCTGTCTTCAGTCATATCAGCGCTCCCCGGTTACGCGTTTGCGGATGGCGTTGTTGAACAATACCGCGATCAGAAGCATTGCGCCCAGGAACACCTGGAACCAGTCCTGATCGAAATCCGTGTAAGTCAGCCCAATGACCACCATGCCAAAGATGATCGCGCCAAAGAATGCCCCGATGGCCGATCCATAGCCGCCGGTCAGCAGACAACCTCCGATCACCGCCGCAATGATGGCCTCAAACTCTTTCTGGAAGCCACGGCGCGCATCGGTCGATCCCGCGTCGATCACGGTGATGATTGCGACCAGCGCCGCACAGCAGGCGGTTAGCATGAACAAAGACACTTTGATACGGCTCACCGGCACACCAGAATTCGACGCCGCATTGCTGTCGCCACCGGCGGCAAAAATCCAGTTTCCAGCTGGGGTCCGCAGCAAAACATAGGTCGCCGCTAGGGCCAGAACGATAAACCACAGAATCTCGACCGGAATGCCCGGTACTTTCGGCGCCCCGTTTTTGAATGTATCGATCAATCCGTTTGCAGCCAGCCAGGCAAACAAACCGGCAAAAGCTTCGCCCGAGAAGAACGGGGCCAGCCAGTCGTTTTCGACTACATCGCGCACGCCACGCAGCTGGGTTGACCCGCCAGTGGCTGCTTTGAGACCCACCAGTGAGAGACCGCGCAGAATGAAAAGGAAAGCCAGAGTTACAATAAAAGAAGGTAGGCCCGACCGTATGACGATATTGCCGTTCACCGCCCCAACAAAGGCCGCAAAAACAAATGTCATCGGGATCGCAATGATCAGAGGTAACTGCCAAGTCACCACGCAGACACCAAAGAACAAGCCTGCAAAGGCAACCATCGAACCGATCGACAGGTCAAACTCACCCCCGATCATCAGCAGCGCCGCTCCGATAGCCAGGATACCCAGCTGTGCCGCAGGCGTCATGAAGTTCATAACTCCAGCCAGCGTGAACATGGAATCGTCTGCCGTGAGCGCGAAGAAAATGACCACCAGGACCACACCGGCCATGGCACCAAGCTCTGGACGTTTCATCAGCTTGGTCAGAAACGGTTCTTTCTTTACGCGTTCGTCCGTAGTGACGGGCGCTGACTCACTCATGTTTCCCTCCCAATTCGGTTGAAACGGCGCACCTGGCGCCGTTTCTGTTTTTCACTGTCCCAAACGGATCAGCGGATACCCTGTGCCGATAGGTCGATAACCTGGGCTGCCTTGTCCTGTGTGATCAGGTTCGGACCCGATGGCACGTTGCCACCTGGCATCAGACCGTATTTGGCATGCAGGCCCATGAAGTTCACAGACAGATAGCCCTGCAGATACTGCTGCTGGTCAATGGCAAATGCCGCATCTCCATCGGCGATGGACTGCAAGAAGTTCGCAGACAGGTCGAACGAGGCCACGTTCACATCACGGCCCGATGCTTTCACAGCCGCTACCGTGGGTTCACCAGCCGAACTTGCACCCAGCGCCATGACTGTGTCGACAGCGTCATTCGCGGCCAGAGCGGCCGAGACCTTCGCTTCGATTTCTGAAGGATCGTTCGAGGTCGGCAGAACTTCTACGCTGCCACCAAAGCCTTCGGCAAAACCGGCGCAACGCAGGTCAAGCGCCACGTTTCCGACTTCGTGGTTCACACAGATCGCATTCGCGCCACCCATCGAAGCCAGCTTTTCGCCTGCGGCCTTGCCCGCATCAAACTCGTCCTGACCGACATGCAGCAATGCGCCCAGCTGTTTGGACACGTCCGAACCCGAGTTGATCGAGATCACTGGAATTCCGGCAGCAACAGCACGTTCGATTGACGGGCCAAGCGCATCGGCATCCGGGATCGAGACAATCAACCCGTCCGGTTCCTGGTTCACGGCGGCGTCGATCAGCTGTGACATCGCAACCATGTCAAAGGTCTCGGGTGCGCGGTATTCCACGTTCACGCCGACATCCTTGCCCGCTTGCTCAACGCCGTTTTTCACGACGTTCCAGAAGGCGTCATTGGCCTGACCATGAGACACAACGACGATCTCCTGCGCGAATGCAGGCGTGGCCATCGCCAGTGCACCAGCTGCCAGTGCGCCTTTAAAGAAATTATTCATATGGTTTCTCCTCCCGTTTGAACAGTGTGTTGGGGTCTTGGCCCCAATCTTCCGATTAAACCGAATCTTCTTCGCCCCGATCCGGGGCGAAGCTGCCCCAAGTTTCCGCATATCCGATCATTTTGCAACCGGTTTCAAAACTTTGGCCAAAACCATCGACTGTCCGGACTGCGCAGAACGGGTTGCGGCCTCGGCCATAGCAAGCGCGGCGACACCGTCGTCCAGAGTTACAGGCACCCCTGATCCAGAATTTACTGACCTAACGAATGCATCCCATTCGGCGCGATAGGCAGACATGTAGCGTTCAAGGAAAAAGTAAGTCGGCTTGGCACCGGTCACGCCATTCGAAGTTGACTTAACTACTGAGTTTTCAAGGATATTTTGCGCCTGAAGCATCCCTTCTGATCCCAACAGTTCAACCCTCTGATCATACCCATAAGCCGCACGCCGAGAGTTTTTGATCACAGCGATCCGGCCATCTGCATAAGTCATTGTCACGACCGCCGTGTCCACATCACCTACGGCACCGATTTCGGGGTCAACAACCGATGTGCCCACTGCCGAGATTACTTCCGGCAGGTCACCCATCAGGAAGTTCGCCATGTCGAAATCATGAATCATCATGTCCCGAAACAGCCCTCCTGATACTTTGACATAGCTCACCGGTGGCGGCGCTGGGTCGAAAGATGTAATGGACAACAACTCGGCCTTGCCGACCTCACCAGCCTCAAACGCGGCCTTCAAAGCAGCAAAATTCGGGTCGAATCGACGATTAAAACCGACCATGACGGGCTGGCCGGTGGCTTTTGCAACGGATTGACAGGCGACAGCCCTATCAAGGCTCAAATCAACCGGCTTCTCGCACAATACCGCTTTTCCGGCTTGAGTGGCCGCTTCGATCAGGTCGGAATGCGTATCCGTCGGCGTGGCGATCAGCACTGCATTTATCGAAGGATCGGAAATAATCTCTTGTGACTGTCGCGCACTGGCCCCGAATTCCTCAGCCAAACGCGCCGAAGCTTCGGGCAGTGCATCAGACACCGCGCTCAGTTCACTGTAGGGATGCGCCGCAATAGCCTGCGCGTGAACACGCCCAATGCGCCCAGCCCCCAGCAATCCTACTTTTAGCATCCCGCGCCCCCGAATCCCTTTTTTCGACACCACAATGATTCTCTTTGCAACCGGTTGCAAGAATTATTTCACTGTTACTCGAATTCACCCTTGTTTTCGGGTACTCGGCATGTGTGCCCACTGCAGCTGCGGCCGTCCAATTCACAAATATACAGTAACTGGCGCCTCTGACTTAGAACGCAAGCGAAAGGCCGCGCGTCACCCTGAATTCATCTTATCTGGGAAACGCACATTGGCACAGTCAACACCTGCCAGGCCTACCCTGCTATGGCTTGGATTCATTTTGGTTAACATAAAACCACGCAAGTGTTACACTCGGCGCATTATTAGATTCCAAGATTTATTTGCAGTTTGAGGTATTGTTATGGCCACAAGAATCCGCAAAAACGTTTGGACCCTGCCAGCCAACGACGAAACTCTGATCTGGTATGAGCGTGCTGTCGAAGCTCTCTGGGACCGAGATCTGGAAGACCCGACATCGTGGTTTTTCATGGGCGCAGTTCATGGGCAGCCGCAGAATTTTCCGAACATTCCCGGTTCCGGACAATTCTGGAACCAATGCCAGCACCAAAGCTGGTTCTTCCTGCCCTGGCACCGCGGATATATCACCGCATTTGAGGCCGTCGTCGGCAAAGCCGTCGCCGATCTGGGCGGGCCGCAGGATTGGGCGCTGCCTTATTGGGACTATTCCCAACCCCTGTCAGAAAACCCGAATGCGCGCCGCCTTCCTGTGGCGTTCCGTGAGCCGACCAAGTCAGACGGCACGCGCAACTTCCTGTTTTCCCGCCGACGTGTAGTGGTGAATGGAGATTTCGGATTTCCGGACGACGTGGTGTCGTTGGATGCGTTGGATCATGAAGATTTCACCAATGATACGCCCGGATTCTCATCAGGGTTTGGTGGCCCGCAAACCGGGTTTCACCCCGGCGGTGGGGACAATGGCGCATTGGAAAGCACGCCCCATAACGATATACACGTTTGGATTGGGGGCTCTGGCGGTTTTATGGCAAATCCGGCCACTGCGGCCTTTGATCCGATTTTCTGGCTGCACCATTGCAACATTGATCGGCTATGGGAAGTCTGGCGCAACGCCGACCCGAGCCATGTCGCCCCACCCTCGCCACTGTGGCGCACTGGCCAGACATTCTCGATGCATGATGGCGATGGCACGGCATTCACCTTCAACAGCGAAGAAATGCTGGACAGCACAAACGTCCTGCACGGGTTTCAATATGACGGCGTTCCACCCGCAGTAGAACCCGCCATTCCAGCAGAGGAGTTTGTCATGGCAGGCAAGGAACCCGAGCTTGCCGGCGCAAGCGAAGCTCCGGTCAAGTTGCGTGGTGCAATGACCACTGCCGGCGTAAAGCTCGACACTTCAGTCGCGCTGATTTCCGGCGCAGAGGCCCCCGGCACCACCCGGCGCGTTCACCTGCATCTTGAGGGGATCAAGGGCCGTGGCATGCCCGGATCTTACCGCGTCATGCTGGATCTTCCGGATGACGCTTTGCCGCCAGCGATTATTGGCACCTTGTCGCCGTTCGGCCTTGAACAGGCAAGCAACCCGGACGGTCCACATGGCGGCAACGGCCTTGCGGTGACTTACGAGATCACAAAGCTGGCCTTTGCACTGGGGCTGAGCCAAGGCGACGCCAACAGGTTGCAAATCCGGTTTCAACGGATGTTTGATGACAGCGAGGCCTTTGGCCAAGTACCAGGGTTGGAACAGATCGCCCCAACAGAACAGCAGCCAGACATTGAGATCGGCCGCATAAACCTTTATTTCGACTGATCGCCCATGGCGTCGGCTACCGGAATAGATCGCCCTCGCCTGTTTGGACGGGCCGATATCGAAATACGCACGACACTTGGCGTGGCAGCGCTTGCATGGCTTTGGCTTGCTTTGGTGCCCGCGCCCTCATTGCATTGGCCGGCGATGGTTCTGGCGATGATGCTTCCAACGCTTGTTCCGCAGATCGCACATGTCCGCGCGCGCAGCTTCGCAGATCGAAGATCACGCGCGGCACTTCTGTTTGTTCTGCCATATCTGTTGGCCTGGCTGGTCGCAGGCGCGCTTGCTGCGTTTCTTCTGGCGCCGGTTCTGCACCAAACCGTGTTCGCGCCGTTGGCTTGCCTGTGCGCCGCAGCATGGCAGTTCAGCCCGCAAAAACGCAGCGCATTAAGGAAATGCCACAGCCGTCCGGTCCTGGCCGCCTTTGGTCCTAGTGCCGACCGCGATGTGCTGATCTTTGGGCTGACCTATGCGCGCGATTGCATCACCTCTTGCTTGCCGATGATGCTTGTCATGCTAGGGACCCATGACTTTGCCATTATGATCTTTTTGACTGTGATCATCCTGTCGGAGCGCGCCGTTCTTCGCCCCGACCCCCGCGCCAGCGCATTCACCCTGTTGCTGACCGCGCTTGCGCTTACGGCGTTGGCCCATGCGCCCCACCATCTTTTGCTTTTGTATAAGGATATTTGCCATGCAGGAATATGACGCCCTAACAAGGTCCGATGTCTCGCTCGACGGCGATCCGCTAGTCATTGAAGTGGTCTCGGATACACCCCAATCCTTGTCGGCTATTCAAGAACGTGTGGGTAGTGCACTTCCTGATGTTGCCACCAGTACCCAAGCGGTCTTCGACGCAGATGCGGATCGATTTTTCTTTGTTGAATTCCCCGAGATCGATCCAAAAGGCCAAGAGCGTGAGGTTTTTGCATTTGGCCGTGCCCTCCGTATGGCGCTGGACGTAGCCGAGGCCAACCCGGTCTTGCCAGACAGCCTGTATGGCGCGGCACATGTGGGTACGGAGAGCTTTCTCAGTTTCTGCGAAACCAAGCGTGACAACTCTCGGCCCTATGGCTGGCACCACAAACGGATCAAGACACCGCTGGCCTGGCAGCACACCCGGGGTCAGGGCAGCAAGGTCGCGGTGATCGACACGGGCTATTCCGACCATAGCGAACTGGCGGGCGTGATCGAAACCAACGGCATGTGGAATTTTGTCGAAGGGAACGGGGATGCGCGTGACCGGTTTTCAGGCGGCGTCCTTAAACATCCCGGTCATGGCACGCTTGTCACCTCGGTCGTCGGATCGCGGGGCGGGGCCGATATGAATGGCGATACCACCTCGCCGGGGGCGATAACCGGTACGGCCCCTGCGGCCAAGGTTCTGCCAATCCGGGCGATCAAATCGGTGATCGACATGACCCAGCTGCGTATTCCTGCGGCAATCTCTCATGCGGTCAGCCAAAACGCCGATGTCATCGTGATGGCGCTTGGCGGGCCGGTACGGGTCTCTTCGACGGAACAGGCGTTGCGCAATGCGGTACAGGCCGGATTGGTCATCGTCTGCGCCGCGGGCAACTGCTATCCGAACGTGGTCTTTCCCGCCGCCTATGCATCACTGGAAATCTGCACAGCGGTCGCTGCACTGCAGCCCGACAGACGCCCCTGGCGCAAAACTGGGCGTGGCCCCGAGGTCAGCTTTTCGGCCTATGGCGAAAACGTGTGGGGCGCGGCCAAGAACAAGGCGACCGACCCAAACTCGGGTATCCGCGCCAGCCAGGGTACCACGCTTGCCACCTCAATGACTGGAGGCGTTGCAGCGCTGTGGGTCGCACATCACGGCGGTCGGGCGGCGCTGTTGCAAAAGGCCCAGAATGCTGGGACCACCGTTCAGGCGATGTGGTTGCACTGTGCCAAACACGGGATGAGCAAGCCAGCCGTCTGGAACGGCGCCACCGATCTTGGCGCGGGCATCATCAATGCCCAGGCGGTCCTGAATGCGCCACTGCCAACAGGCGCTGAAAGTCCGGCAGCACCCGACCCGAATGCAACCCCGACATTGAACATTCTGGTCTCGCATCTTGCGGGAACAGACAGCGAGGCCGCCGGAGAAATTACCCCAGACATGGCCGATTACGCCAATGAGATCATCTGGCTCAGCTATCGTCGCGGGGCCCGGAAGCGTATCGTCGAAAGCGATGGTGGGGCCGAGGCCATGGTTGGCGAAGACGCCCCGACCTCGGGGCTGGACACCGCATTGTCGGACAAACCGGCCCTCAGCGCCTATTTGGGCATGGGATAAGCCACGGATGGTGAATGCAGCGCATATCCGGATTGCAATCCGAAAGCATGAACCGATTGTGCGTCATGCTCTGACTGCGCTGTTTCCCGACCCTGATGACCCGGTGAATTATGAAGCCGTCGAGGAAAGTGTAGACGAAGATATCGGCGAAACGCTTGCCGATGTCTTGCTGGAAATTCTGGTCGACGCTGCGAAGGTCAAGCAGTTCCTCAACTTTCTGCGCGCGCGCGGCGCCGACCCTGTGCCGCGCGACCGTAACCTGATTTTTGCCGAAAACATCGCTCGGTTTGACGGCACCTTGATCGGCACACCGGCAAATAATTCGTTCGACTTTGCCGCATTGGGCGATTTTGCCCCGCGCGCGGAAAGCTTTCGCTGTCAGATCTGGATCAACAACACATTCGAAGGATCCGGCGCGTTTGTGGCCCCAAACCTGGTGCTGACCGCAGCCCATGTTCTGGACCCGCTTAACTCCGTGCCCGCCGGGGTCGACCCACGGCTTGAAATACTTGCCTCGGACGAAAAACGGTACCGGGCAAAATGCGTAAAGCTCTGGCCCTATCACACCAGTGAAAAGACCGGAAACCTGCCGCCGGGCGATGAGGTGGATATCGCGCTGCTGCGGATATTCCTGCCGCTGGGGCATACCTATGGCAGTGTCGATGTGACCGGCGACCCCCCCGATTTTGAGGGCGCGGACCTGTTCACATTGGTCCACTACCCCGAAGGTGTCACCAAGGGGTTCATGCCCGGCAAAGTGCACCGAGAACCTGGCGCCAAGCGGTTCCCTCATGACATCGACACATCCGGCGGGTCATCGGGTGGCCCCGGTTTTGACAGCCAGTTCAGGTTTTTGGGCATCCACCAGGGCAAATGGGAGACAACGAAACGGCTTGTCCCTTTCGAGCAGTTCCACGATGACCCCGACTTCCAAGATCTGATCAGCAAGAACTCGAAACAGCGGGACATGTGGTCGCTGAGCCGCGACATTGACGGGACCATCATCATCGGCCGCAACCAATTCGTATCCGGGCTTGCCCATATGCTGGATCATCCCAAATCCAAACTGCGTGGGATCTGGATCAGGCGCGAGGATACGACGTCTATTCGTGGTCTCGGATTCAGCTATGACATGCTGGAATCCTATCTGTTGATGCAAGAAGCACCTAACGCCGCGCCGCAACATCGTTGCATCCGATTGGGGCCGACCCTGAATACGGACGATTTGCTTGCTGATCTTGCCGAGAAGGCCAACGGGACCGTCGCCTCGCCAGACGCTGCTGCTGGAACAACCGCCGCCCAGACTACCGATGTTGCATTCGAAGGCAGCCGCGCGGAGACCCTGATTGCTGACATGGATCAGGCCGCCAAAACCGCAGGGCAAACATGGTGGATCTATTTCGACAACCCGCCCGAAGGGCTCTCACCACGTGCCCAGGTACAGTTCGAGCACATCGCCAAATGCTTGCCCACATCCGAGAATCTGCGCCTGATCCTCGCAGGCTATGAGACCTATCGCCTGTCGCCCCTGCGTTTTGCCAATGTCGGCGCTGTCGACGGCGCGCAGCGCAGCGGCCTATTGGTGGAAGAGCTGGGACCATTCACACGTAGCGATGTTGAGGCTACAATTAACAGCATGATCACTTCGCTTGACCCGGCAAAAGAGCTGACACCGGCTGCTCGACGGGCAATGGTGGACTCTGCTCTGGCCGGGTTGAGCCCTGACAACACAGGTGAATTCGATGGCGAACATCTGGAAACCGTTGTCACCCGTGTTCGCCAAGAGGCCAAACGCTTTCTGGAGATAGAAGAATGAACCAGGCGCAGGAAGAACTCCGTTCGCGTCTGCTGCGCGCCGCAGCCCTTCGCGGGGCATTTGAACCACGGCAGCTTATGCGCGAGGTGCTTAGCGAAGATGAGTACGGCAACCGGGTGCTACGGGCCCGGCTGATGTCATCCCTGCGCGAGTTGAGCCATGTTGATAAGTCGGGCAGCTCTACGAAATGGATACTGCGCCTGACTGCACGACATCGCGAATTGTCCGGGATCGAAGAGTTCGACTCGGCGGCAACGCAGACCGATATCGTGCAGGCTCTGTCGGGACGAGAAGGTTTCGCACCGGGCGCTCTGGATCACCTTATCGAGGCGGAAACAGATGAACAAAACCTGTCGCAGCACCTTGTCACGTTAGAGCGTGCAGGCCAAAAAGCGCCGGGATATGACCGCCTGTTCAGGCTGCGCAGCCGATTGAACCTGCTCAGACGCGAGCGCCGGTCAAAAGAGCGCCTGGGTGAAAAATTCGTGGGGCGTGTCAGCGAAATCGACAAGATTCAACGCTGGATCGACCACCCTATGCGCTCGGCCCCTTTGAAAACCCTGCATATCGAAGGTCAGTACGGGATCGGAAAATCCTACCTGCTGGAACGCATCATCCAGATTACAAGCGAACGCGAAGACGTCATCCTGATCCGGCTGGATTTCGATCAGCCTTCATTGCAGACCGGTCCAATCTTTGAAGAGATCTCGCGTCAGATCGGTACCGCAATACCCCAAGCGGCCCCCGAACTCCGCAAATTGCGGTTGCGCTATTCCGAACAGGTCACACGGGAGATATACGAAAGCTCGGACCTTACACCGCGTCAGTTGATCCGGGCGATGATCAATGCGGTGGCTGATGCCGGTCTGCGCCTGGTTATCCTGCTGGATACGCTCGAAGTATTGCATGGTCAGGGCGCGACCTTCGTGAATAACCTCATGAACGATCTGGATCGCTTTGTCGAAAAGGAACAGATCGAAGTATCGATCATCTCAGCCGGTCGCGGGCCGATTTTCGGCGAAGATCACCCAAGACGGGGCGAATACATCAAGCTCGACCAGATCGAAGACGAGTTGGTCAATCAAACGCTGGATGAGGCCGGAATCCCCGAGGAATTCCGCGATCAGATCATTTTGCGCTGTCAGGGCAATCCGTTGAAATTGCGGCTGCTGATTGACGAGGTGCAGACCGAGGGCCGATTGGCCGAAGTCACCGAAGACGAGAATGACCCGATTGCCGCGGGCATCGTGAACCGGGCCATCACATCGCGCCTGCCAGTACACCTACGTGGCATTGCCAATTACGGCTTGGTTCTAAGCGAGATAAACGCCGACAACCTGAACGGCATCGTTGCACCGGCGCTTGGGCTGGGTGACCTCAGCAGCGAAGCAGGCACAATCGTCGCGGATCTTGGCCTGCAATCCTGGCTGATGGACGCCGCCACCGAAGGTCAACTGACCCATAAGGCCGATATGCGGCGGGACCTGTTGGAACCGACCTACAGCCAAAGCCCCATCGAAACCGCGCAGGTCAACCGCGCGGCCTGTGCGTATTACGCCGACCGCGATCCGCTGCTGTTCCTGTACCATTCGCTTCAGCTTATGCGCGTCGGAGAAGCCCCTCCAAGCATCAATCCCTCACTGGCTGAACGCTTCCCCGAACAGCTGTTGAAAGAGCTGCCAATCGACGCGCAGGACCTGATCCGTCAAGCTCGCGGCCAGCGCTCGGCCCCGGTGCAAGAAACCAAACAACGGGAATACGGCGCCACTGGGCTGGACAGCGGTTCTGAACTTCCCCCCGAAGACCTTGTACAGGTTGAGTCCAAGGCCGCGACGGCACGAGCACGGATCGTCAAAGGTCGCGGTTATGTGGCCGCACCAGATAGTCGCGCAGTCAAAGACCTGCGAGCGATGTTGGAGCAGGGCCAGCGCCGCGAGGCAACACATATCATACGCGAAGGATTGAAAGGCGCCTATGATCCGGCAAGCGAAGTTGGCATCCTGATCCTGTGCCACAACTGGCAGAGCGGTCATTGGTCCATGGCGCGAAGCCTATTCAATTTGTTGCCAGCAGATACCTTGCTGAGAGAGGCACAACAAAGGCCCGAACTGGAAGGCCGGATGCTCCTAGAGATTTATGCCGAGTTTGAATTCGAGGAGCTCGTTAACCGACTCCGCGATAAGGACTTTCGCGACATAGCTCTTCGCGTCGTGAACAGCTCGTCTCGAATTGGAATGCAGTCAGCAGCGCTTGAATTCGCTCTTCTGGCAACGGGTATGAGCTTTGAGGGTGATCATGAGGTTCTGGGCCTGATCGCCCCCTATCTGGATCACGGCCCACGCGAGCTGACCTATGAAAGGCTCCGCTATGCGGCGGGTATCCGTCAGGAGTTCGGGCTGGAATATTCAGAGCCGGACATGCCCGACCCCGCTTTACCGACGGATGATTACGGGCTCGCGTTGGCCCCATTGAATCCCTATTTCGACCGGATGCTGGCGCTTGTGGAAGAGTTTCAAGCAAGTGGCCGGGGTCGTGTTCTGCGCGATTTGTCCAACCTTGCCACCGGCCTTTATGAAGCGGCTGACATTTTTGCCCCGGGTTTACAGGGAATCAACAATGCGATGTCCCAGCTGTCAGAGCGTCCAACGGATGTGATTTCGCTATTGCGCGCGATGGGCCTTACCGCTGATTGGGCCGAGGGGTACAGTTTTTACCACCCGATCCCTGACTTGCCAACGCTCGCACGCGCGGCAAGACGTTGGCAACAAGTCATCGGCGGCTATTGGGCCTTCCCCTCACCACCGCCACCAGAATGGAATTCCACACGGAAATGGAGCGACCTGACATCAAGTCGAACCGTCGACCTTTTGGAACGCGGCAGTCATGGTCTGGCAGACCGAGTTCTAAACTTCTGGGCGGATCCTTTGAACGAAGGGCGCGGTAAGTCCACTCAAACCCTGCAACGCCGCCTTGCACCAGTTGCTCGGGGGCTCACCCATGGTTCAGGAACAGAGGAAATCCTTGGTTGGCTTACCAAAAGCCGGGCGCCCGTGGTGTTTCATCCGGCACTGACCATGTTTGCCGAAACAGGGCGGGGGCCAAAATACCTCGATCCCTAGAGGCATATCGACTGAGTTTCAAAACTTCATACTAGCTGAGGAACCAATGCCATGAGCGATTTCGAAAAGGAAACATTCAGCCGGCTGGAAGGCCTTGGAAATGCCGGAACAATCGACAAGGCGCGTGAGGTTCTGGATACCAGTCCGGGCATTCTTGGCGAAATGGGCCTGACACCGGATCGTGCCCGTGAATTGATGGGCGCGCAGATGAATAAGCTAGAAAGCTTTGGCTCTACGCCCTCGCAACTTGAAGCCATCGTGCGCGCGGTCGGACGTCCGCCCCTGATCGTGCGCGGCGGCAAGGTTGAAGGCAAACAATCGCTGTCATCCGACTTTCCGCCGGATATCGACATTCGTATCGGCAAGGCCGAAGACAATATCGCCTCGGTCGGGCGGATCGAGTTTATCAATCATGACTTTAGCTGGGGTGGCACTGGCTGGGTGATCGAAAAGAAGGACGACCATCTGCTGATCATCACCAATCGCCATGTTGCCAAGCTGGTCGCGCGGCGCAGTTTCCTGGGCGATGGTGTCTTCATGTTTGCCCCTGGCAATGCCCGCTATGGCGCCCGGATAGATTTCCTCGAAGAGGTCGGCGCGGCACAAGACCCCGAACGGCTTTTCGACATTCGCAAGTTCACCTATATCGCCGAAGATGCGGCCGCAGATATCGCGCTTGGAAAGATCGACCTGCCCGCAGATACGGCCAATTTCACGCCTGCGCCGATCCCGCGCGCCGATACGGATGCCCAGCACGGCGAATGCGTCGCGGTGATCGGGTATCCCGCCAAGGATTCCCTGCGCAATGACCCCACGCAGATGTCCAACTATTTCAACGACCTGTATGACGTGAAACGCTTTTCGCCCGGATTTCTCATCGAAGATGGCGGCGTGACGATCCTGCGCCATGACTGCACGACTTTGGGCGGCAACTCGGGCTCGCCTGTGATCTCGTTGGACAGCGGCAAAGCAGTTGGTCTGCATTATGCAGGTACCTTCGGCGTCGGAAACTCGGCGGTCAGGATCAGCACGGTCAACGCATTGTTGGACGGGGCGGTGCCGACCTCGATCCCCGGAACTGAAATCGTCCGGCCAGAACGACCTGACGGAAACCATGACGCAGACCATTTTGAACCGCGCGACGGGTACAACCCGGACTTCCTTCAGGTGGCAGAGGTGCCTCTGCCGGTGGTACCGAATGCGTTTGGACTTGCCACTCCGTCGGATGCGACCCCGGAACGCCCCAACGAATTGCGCTATCAGAATTTCGGCATTCTCTATTCTGCGACTTTCAAAACACCGATCATTGCCGCGCTAAATATCGATGGTGCCAAGACCAGACCGCAAAAACGAGGTAGCGACAAGTGGTTCGCCGACCTGCGCATCCCAGCAAATGTCCAACTCGGCAAAGAGGATTATGATCACGCGGATATTGACCGGGGCCACCTGGTTCGCCGTGCGGCGACAAATTGGGGTGTCGATGATGCACAGGCCAAACAGGCCAATGATGACAGCTTTCACTATACCGCTGCTGCCCCGCAGCACCGGGCCTTTAACCGGAGCCACGCGCAATGGTTGGGTCTTGAGAACTTTATCATGACAAATGTGCGCACACATGGATTCAAGGCCTGTGTGTTCACCGGACCAATCCTGACCGGTGACGAGCCGATGTTGAAAGATACCGGATCGCCGGTACCCCTGAAGTTCTTCAAGCTTGTGACCATGCTGGCCGAAGAGGATGGCAGCGAAGGCATTCTTCGCCTTCATTCCACCGCCTATGTACTCAGCCAGGTTGAGGTCATCCAACAGATGCTCTCGAACCAGGGGAGCGTGGAATCTGTCGGTGGATTTGAGTTTGGTGCCTATAAGACATTCCAGATCCGCGTCCGGGATTTGGAAAAATTAACCGGGCTGAACTTTGGCCCCCTTAGCGACGCCGACCCATTGGCGCAGCGTCTGACCGATGCAGAAAGCCTGGCGGGACAACCACGTCCGATCGTCACAGTCGAGAGCTTTGCCAACGTCGTAATCTGAGGGTGGCGGATGAATACTCAATTAGGAATTGTGCATTTGGCGAGCCGTGGAGGACTCGAACCCCCGACCTGAGAATTAGAAGTTCCCTGCTCTAATCCAGCTGAGCTAACGGCCCGCTCATATTCTGGCTGTATCAGCCAAATCCCTCGCCTTGTCAACTTGATGGAGAGATGAGGTTTTGGGGCAAAAAACCTCTCTGATTTCAGCATTATCTCTGACCGGAGCAAGCTTATACAGGTACCTTGATTGCTGGGTGAACTGCACCTCGAAGCCATGCCTCAAAAGGCCCTAACCGAGTCGAACTTACCAGACTAATTCAGGCCGCTTATGCAGCCTGTCACGATGACGGAATACATCGGCAAACTGGGATGCCGCCACCTGCATCACTGCAATTTGATATTGCGCCGCGCAGTGGCAGACCTGTTTGATCAGATCTTCCGCAGATCCCAGCTGATTGCGGTGGCCGGAATTGTTAATAGCACCGCACACATGCCCAGACCCGTCATTGGGGGGTACGGTGATCCAGTTCCGTTTCGCTCAGATCCGCCAGCATCACGCGCGCAATTGATGTGACAAGGTACGGAAGGCGCGAACCAACTGGAATGTTCGAATCCAATGGGCTGGGTGACAGAAAATTCCTTGGCGATCTCGGACAATGTTTTCAGCCTGACCAGCACCAAGTGCCCCAAGGTTCTTAAGCTCGCGCAGTAATGAGTTCCGTTGGTTCTATTCACCCTTCATCATAGTTTTTGCGCCAACCGACGCATGGTGGAAATATATCCGGCGTCGATGGACTCGTGATCGGGGTGCTGACCATCTTCAATGACCTTTTGACCAGCAACATAGACGGCAATGATTTCTGCCTGCTGACCCGAGAACATGTGGAAATCCAGCACGGCTTTGGGCGACACCGCCGCCATCAGACCATTCCTATCGTAAGACAATTCTACAAAATCAGCACGGCACCCTTCTGCGATACGGCCGATATTGCGCCCGGCTGCACGTGCTCCACCTTGGGCGGCGGCTTGCCAGAGATAACCGCCGACATTGGGCATGTCCTTGGAGCACATAACATTGCGCTGCCGGTGCAGCAGGCGCTGACTATATTCCAGTGTGCGCAACTCCTGAACTGCCTGGGTACAGATATTGCTGTCCGAGCCGATACCAAAATGGCCATTTGCTGCCACGAAATCGACCGCCCGGAAAATCCCGTCTCCAAGATTTGATTCCGTCAGCGGGCACAGACCTACGGTCGCGCCCGAAGCGGCAATGGCCGCAACCTCGGCGTCATCCAGATGGGTGGCATGGATCAGGCACCACGCGGCGTCAATCTGGACCTGGTCCATCAGCGCCGAAACAGAGCGTTTGCCACTATGGGCGATACTGTCTTCCACCTCTTTAGTCTGTTCGGCCACATGGATGTGAACTGGACACCTCGGCAACTGGTCTTGCCGAAGCTCCATAAGCCATGACATTTCATCCTCGGTTACGGCGCGCAGGGAATGCGGCGCGATTCCGAGGTTAAGCTTTTCATGCTGCTGCTTCAGGGTTTCGATCAGCAAAGCGTATTGATCACGTGCATTGGTGAAACGCCTCTGAGCATCTTGCGGAGACACGCCACCGAAATTTGCGTGTGCATAAAACACCGGAAGATGCGTCAGGCTGAGGCTCGTTCGATCTGCAGCAGAGACAATAGCAGAAGACAGCTCCTCAGGTCGGGCGTAGTACGCTCCATCCTCTTCGTTGTGCAGATAATGAAACTCGACAATCTCGGTATAGCCGCCTTTGAGCAATTCCATATACAGCTTGGCAGTGATTGCCTGCAGGTCCTCGGGCGATACGTTATGAGCGAAATAATACATCATTTCGCGCCAGGACCAGAAGCTGTCGACCGGATTCCGGCGCACTTCTGATAACCCCGCCATCGCGTATTGAAAGGAATGACTGTGCAGGTTGGGCATGCCTGGCACAACCGGGCTTTCAATCACCGGATAGGCGTTGGGATTGTCGTCCGCGACCAGTGCTCCGAACTCACCAGATTCCGTAACGGTTACGGAGATATTGCTAAGCCAGCCCTGGTCCGTCAGTGCCTGTTTGAAATGAAATCCAGTTGTCATCCACTTTCCTTTACTTGGATGCCGTATCGGCGAGTCTGTTTGGGTCATCCACGGGTGGTGTTAACCTCATCCAGCAACGCGGTAACAAGGTTCTTGATCGCGGCGCCAAGCATCTCTGCCTTAGGGGGCACAAGGTCCCAAGGGGCGTGCTCGATCATATAGGTGGACTGTGCAATTTCGAGTTGCAGCGCATGAATGTTCTGGTCGGGTTGGCCATAGTGCCGGGTAATATAGCCTCCCTTAAAGCGGCCGTTTTTGACAAAGCTGTATTGGCCGGACCCCAGCGATCTTTCGGCGCAGGCCTCAAAGCGCGCGGCTGTGCTGGCCCCGCTATTTGTGCCGAGATTCAAATCCGGCAGCACCCCATCAAACAGCCTTGGCACCTCGGAACGGATGGAATGCAGATCCAACAGTATGCAGGTGCCAAACTGCGCCCTGATCCGCAGAATCTCAGCCTTGAGCGCCTGATGATACGGTGCCCAATAGGATTGGATGCGCGCCTTTGTCTCTTGCCCATCTGGCTCTTGCCCTTCCAGATAAAGCGGCTGACCGTCAAAATCGATTTGCGATATCAGGCCGGTTGTCGGACCGGAATAAAGCGGCGCGTCATCAGCTGAACGGTTCAGGTCCACCACATAGCGCGAATACTGCGCCGCCATGACACCCACACCCAATTCGGCACAAGGCAGCGCCAGCTTGTCCATGTGCCAATCCGTATCCTTCAGCTCCAGCGCGGCGGGTCGCAAACGGCGTTCTACCTCCGGATGCAGCAAGGTTCCGGCATGTGGGACATTCAGCAAAATCGGCGTTGAACCCGCCTTAAACGTCATCAGATTCTGAACAGCCATCGCGTTCCCTTTGTTTGATGTTCTGTCAGCCCATAATTCGGCGGACCGACGAAAACCGACATTTTTTACCGCCCCAAAAGCTGGACTCCGGTCAGATCAGAGATGCGTCGTCATCCGGTATCCCGGCGCAAAGTAAAGCTTGGCATATGTCACCGGCGCGCGACGCAGCCAGGTAATGCGTTCGGCAGTAAAGATCGGGTCGCCAGGTGGCGTGTCCAGGAACTTGGAGATTTCACCATCAGCCTTGGTCGCCATGAAACTAAGCTCCAGATTGCTGAATGGCACCCTGTTAACCAACCAGTCATTCGGCCCCGATTGTTCGAAACTTTCCTCCAACACTTCAGGTACAACGTCGGCAACAATCCATCGCACCTCAAGCTGAAACGCTACGTTGTCGGCATAATGCATACATCGCAGGTGCAAGACGTCCTGCTCTTTTTTCAGGTCGAGGCGTGATGCCAGCCAGGACGGTGCGGGTTGCACCTCTCGGTCCACCAAAGAGTACCGATAGGCCGCACCGGTGGCCGTTATCTCGTCACGCACCAAAGGGATCGCAAATTGCGCCTTTCTGATGGGAGAATTCAGAACCCGCGTGCCGGCCTTGCGTTTTCTTTCCAGGTATCCTTCTTCGGCAAGCTCTCTCAACGCCCGGTTGACCGTTGTTCGTGTACTTGAGAATTCAGCGGCCAAATCCATCTCGCTTGGCAAAATGGAATCCGGGCTCCAGATACCGGTTTGGATTCGATCCAAAACCACCTGCTTGATGTCCCGAAAGCTCATGTTCCCCTGAGGTCTTGCCATAAAACTCCCCAACTCAAAAACCAGCCTTATTTGGCTTATACATACACATAAGACATCTGCAATGAAGCATGTAACTCTGCCCCGCACCTAAGACCTCCACCTAATTTGACTCCAAGAAGGCGGCTTCGGCGCGATGCCTTTCATTATTTTGTGTACACATTATGCAGTAATCAGTATACCTATTTCAGAAGCATTGCAACTTGGGATCAGATTCTCATGACTGGTAAAACAACCCTTCGTGGCGCAAAAATTGCAACACAAGCCAGCCAGCAGGGCCCTTATGGGCTAATCGAGGATGGCATCATCGTAATATCAGGTGAGTTTATCGAATGGGTCGGACCCAGACGCGATCTGCCCGATGAATATACCGAGCTTGAGGCCGAGGATCTGAACGGACGCCTTGTGACGCCCGGTTTGATCGACTGCCACACCCATGTTGTATTTGGCGGCGACCGCGCCCAAGAGTTTGAAATGCGCCTGAATGGTGCAAGCTATGAACAGGTTGCGCGCGCCGGAGGCGGTATTAACGCAACCGTTCAAGCGACACGGGCCGCCAGCCTGGAAGAGCTGATAGAAAGTGCATTGCCCCGCGTCGACGCGATGATCCAAGAGGGCATGACCACTATCGAAATCAAGTCCGGCTATGGGCTAGAACAACAGACAGAGCTGAACATGCTGCGCGCCGCGCGCGAAATTGGAAAACGTCGCCCGGTTTCTGTTCAAACCACATATCTGGGCGCCCACGCGACTCCGCCAGAGTACAAGGGGCGCGATGACGCCTATATCGACGAGGTCGTCATTCCGACCTTGCGGGCCGCCCATATAGAAGGGCTGGTCGATGCGGTTGACGGATTCTGCGAAGGGATCGCCTTTCAGCCCAAACAGATCGCCCGTGTCTTTGACGCCGCCGCTGCGCTTGGCCTTCCGCTTAAACTGCATGCCGAGCAGCTTTCTAATCTGGGCGGGGCGCAGCTTGCCGCCTCCTATGGCGCATTGTCTGCGGATCATATCGAGTATCTTGACGAAGACGGCGTGATCACCATGGCCCAGGCGGGAACAGCGGGCGTAATCCTGCCCGGTGCGTTCTATACTCTGCGCGAAACGCGTCAGCCTCCGATTGAGTTTCTGCGCAAACACGATGTCCCAATGGCACTGGCAACCGATTGCAATCCGGGATCATCCCCCCTGACATCTCTTCTTCTGACCATGAATATGGGCTGCACCCTGTTCCGCATGACGCCAGAGGAAACACTTGCGGGCGTAACCTGTAACGCAGCGCGTGCCCTTGGTTTGAGTGATCGCGGTATGATCGCAGCGGGTCAGCGGGCCGATCTGGCGGTCTGGAATGTGGGCCGTCCGGCCGAGCTTTCTTATCGTATCGGGTTCAACCCGCTTCACAAACGCATCTTTGGAGGTCAAGCGTGACAACTCTCACTCTGGCGCCCGGGCAGGCTACTCTGCCTCAGCTTGAAACCATCTATTGGGATGAAGCCTCGGTCATACTTGATCCGACGTGTCGTCCTGCGGTCGAGGCGGCCGCAAAACGGATCGCTATCGCCGCTGCGGGTGATGTACCGGTTTATGGCGTCAACACGGGTTTTGGCAAATTGGCCAGTCTCAAGATCAAATCTGAAGACACCGCCACTTTGCAGCGAAATCTGATCCTCAGCCATTGCTGCGGCGTAGGAAACGCGATGCCCCGCCGGATGGTTCGGCTTATGATGTCTCTTAAGCTATTGAGTTTTGGCCGTGGCGCATCTGGCGTCCGCTGGCAACTGATCAAGCTTATGCAAGACATGCTGGAAAAAGGCGTCACCCCTGTTGTTCCAAATCAGGGATCGGTTGGCGCGTCAGGCGATCTGGCACCTCTTTCACATATGACCGCAGTAGTGATCGGTGAGGGAGAGGCGGAATATAAAGGCGAAATTCTTCCGGGCGCCGAGGCGCTTGCAAAGGCTGGCCTGTCCCCGATCGAGCTTGGCCCCAAGGAAGGTTTGGCCTTTATCAATGGCACACAGTTTTCAACGGCCTATGCGCTTGCCGGTCTGTTCGAAGTCTGGCGTGCTGTGCGCAATGCGCTTGTCATCTCGGCCATGTCCACCGATGCCATCATGGGTTCAACGGCTCCGCTGCAGCCCGAAATCCATGCGCTGCGAGGACATCGTGGCCAGATCGAAGCGGCAGGTTCGATGCGTGAGATACTGGCGCAATCCGAAATTCGAGAAAGCCACCGGGATGATGATACACGTGTTCAGGATCCCTATTGCATCCGCTGTCAGCCGCAGGTGACTGGTGCGGCGATGGATGTCCTGCGACAGGCCGCACAGACCCTTTTGATCGAAGCGAATGCTGCAACAGACAACCCACTTGTGCTGACCGAAGCGGATATGATCGTGTCCGGTGGTAATTTTCACGCGGAACCCGTTGGGTTCGCTGCTGACATGATTGCGCTGGCATTGTCCGAGATTGGCGCGATCAGTCAACGGCGTATTGCTCTGATGGTCGATCCAACGCTCAGCTTCGATCTTCCGCCCTTCCTGACACCTGAACCCGGATTGAATTCCGGCCTGATGATTGCCGAGGTGACGACAGCCGCTTTGATGAGCGAGAACAAGCATCTGGCCAACCCATGTGTCACCGATTCAACACCCACCTCCGCCAATCAGGAAGATCACGTCTCGATGGCAGCGCATGGTGCGCGGCGGCTGGCCCGCATGGTCGAAAACCTCAACCATATCCTTGGGGTCGAGTTGCTCTGTGCCGCGCGTGGCATCGAATTCCGCGCACCCCTCCAGACGAGCCCGTTGCTGCAACAGGCCATCGCACGGCTGCGCGAGGATGTTTCGAGCCTGCAAGAGGATCGCTATATGGCGCCCGACCTGAAAGCGGCAAAGGAATTAGTCGCTTCGGGTGCGTTGCTGAACGCACTGAACGCCTCTTTGCCGGGCCTTACCTGATGGCGGTCTTTGCCATGATGGCGCGCGACCGCAGCCGAGACACATGATTGAAAACTTCAATGCCCTTGCCCTGTCGGGCTCCATCCAATCTGAAGGGAATGACCGATGAGCGATCCTCGTAAGAACAGCCGGGACATCTATCCGCCAACCGGGACCGAACTGAATGCCAAAAGCTGGTTGACCGAAGCACCACTGCGGATGCTGATGAACAACCTGCATCCCGACGTGGCAGAAAACCCGCACGAGCTGGTAGTATATGGCGGCATAGGCCGGGCCGCGCGAACCTGGAAGGATTTCGACCTGATCGTCGACAGCCTGAAAGATCTGGAAGCGGACGAAACCCTGGTCGTGCAATCGGGAAAGCCCGTCGCCATCGTGAAAACCCACAAGGACGCACCGCGCGTGCTGATTGCCAACTCGAACTTGGTGCCGCATTGGGCGAATTGGGATCACTTCAACGAGTTGGATAAGAAAGGTCTGGCGATGTATGGCCAGATGACTGCGGGTTCCTGGATTTACATCGGGTCGCAGGGCATCGTCCAAGGCACCTATGAGACCTTCATGGAAGCAGGACGCCAGCACTATAGTGGCAGTCTGAAAGGCCGTTGGATCCTGACCGGGGGTCTGGGTGGTATGGGCGGTGCTCAGCCACTGGCTGCTGTGATGGCGGGTGCCTGCTGTCTGGCCGTGGAGTGCGACGAGAAATCCGCCGATTTCCGACTGCGCACGCGCTATGTCGACGAGAAAACCCACAGCCTGGACGAGGCGCTGGATATGATCGAGCGTTGGACCAAAGCGGGCGAAGCCAAATCCGTGGCGCTGATCGGCAATGCCGCCGATATCTTCCCCGAGATCCACAAGCGCGGCGTCAAGCCCGACATCGTCACCGATCAGACCAGCGCGCATGACCCGATCAATGGGTACCTGCCTCAAGGTTGGACCGTAGCCGAGTGGCGATCCAAGGCTGAAACCGCTCCGAAGGAAGTGGAAAAGGCAGCCCGCGCCTCGATGAAGGTGCAGGTCGCGGCGATGGTTGCCTTTCACAATGATGGTGTTCCAACCGTCGATTACGGCAACAACATCCGGCAAATGGCGCTTGAGGAAGGTCTGGAAGACGCCTTCGCCTTCCCGGGCTTTGTGCCTGCCTATATCCGTCCGCTATTCTGCCGTGGCATTGGCCCGTTCCGCTGGGCGGCCTTGTCGGGGGACCCCGAGGACATCTACAAGACCGATCAAAAGGTCAAGGAACTGCTGCCCGATAACACGCATCTGCACAACTGGCTGGATATGGCGCGCGAACGGATCGCATTCCAAGGCCTTCCTGCGCGTATTTGCTGGGTTGGTCTGGGTGACCGACATCGCCTGGGTCTGGCGTTTAACGAGATGGTCAGAACGGGCGAGCTAAGCGCGCCGGTAGTCATTGGTCGTGACCATCTGGATTCCGGTTCAGTCGCCTCGCCCAACCGCGAGACCGAAGCGATGAAGGACGGGTCTGACGCGGTCTCGGACTGGCCTCTGCTAAATGCACTGGTCAACACCGCCTCGGGCGCGACTTGGGTATCTCTGCACCATGGCGGCGGCGTTGGCATGGGCTTTTCCCAGCATGCGGGTGTGGTGATCTGCGCCGACGGCACCGATGATGCTGCCAAACGCCTGGAGCGCGTTTTGTGGAACGACCCTGCCTCGGGCGTGTGGCGTCACGCCGATGCGGGTTATGACCTGGCCAAGGATTGCGCTCGTGAACACGGGCTGCGCCTGCCTGGAATTCTGGGAAACTAAGTTTGGATCAAGCGGAACAGATCCCGGCCATTCATTTGTGAAGGCCGGGATTGAACGATCACCAAACACCGTGCGCGCCGGTTGCTTTTGGAAACGGTGATCTAATGGACAAAGCACAGCGTATTGAACGCGCGTCTCCAGGCTGAAACCTCGGAGGCAATCGGCGCGCCTTGCAGACCTTGTTTGATCAACCCCGCCAGACGATCCGCATCGCCTGCGGTCATCCCCCAGCGGACAAGCTCGGGCGTGCCAATTCGCAGACCGTTCATATCACCTTCAACCGCCGCCACAGGCAGACCGATGCCACAGGCAAGGAACCCACTTTGGCGCAAGGCTTTTGAGGCCGCCTGCCCGCCCCCAAAGGGCTCAGCCAGCACAGCGAACTGGTGAGAGTTGGTAAAGCCCTCGGCCCCAGCGAACACAGGCACATTTTGTGCATCCAAAGCCGCAGCCAATGCCTGCGCCATAGCGATCATCTCATTCGCATAGGCCGCGCCAAAGTCTTTCCAGTCCAGCATCGTGACCGCAAGTGCGGCAGTTTTCGCCGCATCAAAATTGGCCGTCATGCCGGGAAAGGCGATAGCGTCCAGCGTTTTGGCGATTTCTGCATCATTCGAAACGATCAGCCCACCTGCAGGGCCACCAAGGCTTTTATAGGTGCTCATCGTCATGAAATGCGCGCCCTCGGCCAGCGGGTTGGACCAGGCGCGCCCGGCAATAATGCCGCATTGATGGGCCGCATCGAACATGACCTTGGCCCCGACCTCATCGGCGATGGACCGCACTTCGGACACGGGATGCTCGAACAGGTTCAGGCTGCCACCAATCGTAATCAGCTTGGGCCGCTCGGCCCGTGCCAGCGCCCGCAGTTGGTCCAGGTCAACGGTATAGCCATCGGCATTCACCGGCGCCTCAATCGTGCGCAAGCCGTATAAGCCGGCGCAGCCATCGGCATGATGCGTCACATGCCCGCCAATGGATGCGGGCGGCGCAATGATTGTTTCGCCCGGTTTGCAGGTGGCCATAAAGCCATAGAGGTTGGCAATCGCACCAGAAGGCACACGAACCTCGGCGAATTTGGCATCGAACACATCCGCGCAAAGCTGGGCCGCGATCACTTCGATTTCCTCGATCGCTTCCAGTCCCATTTCGTATTTGTCGCCGGGATACCCCAAAGAGGGGCGCGACCCGATGCCAGAGGATAACAGCGCTTCGGCTTTCGGGTTCATCACATTGGTCGCAGGGTTGAGGTTAAAGCACTCTTCCTCATGGATCACTCGGTTCTGCTCGGCCAGCTGCTCAATACGGGCCAGCAAATCGGCAGACGTTGCGGACGCCGTCGTGGCCGCTATGTCCTGAATCAGGGTTTCACTGGTGCTCGGCACCCAATCTCGTTGTGCAAGCGTCATTGGACGTCCTCCGTTTTGCAGCATGGTGGCAGCCATTCCGTGACAGCGCAAAGCAGATTTGCTATTTCTTGGCGTAGAAAAACTAAGGCTTGAAATGAGTGTCATGCCCAAACGCCCGAAAGGGCCCCCGCTGAATGCAATGCGCGCCTTTGAAGCTGCCGCACGTCATGTCAGCTTTGTTGCCGCCGCTGAGGAATTGAGCGTCACGCCCGGAGCGATTTCGCAGCACATCAAGACACTGGAGGGCTGGGCAGGTACCGCGCTGTTTCGGCGCAATGCGCAGGGGGTGGAACTGACCAAGGCCGGGGCTTCTCTGGTGGCTGAATTTTCTGCGGCCTTCGACGGGCTGGCCGAGGCGACGCGTGCCCTCCGCAACCTCAAACCTAACGCCGATTTTCATATCGCCGCCTTGCCATCTGTTGCGCAGCTTTGGCTACCGAAACGGCTAAGCCGGGTCAGGGCGCAGTTTCCGCATATCAATTTTTCGGTGACCGCGATGGAAAACCCACCCAGTCTTGATCGGGAATTGTTCGATCTGGCCATATTCATTGGCGAACCCAATGCTGGGCCCGAGCAGATTTGCATTTGCCCCGATCTCATCTCTCCGGTCGGCGCGCCTAGCCTGCTTGAACGTATGAACCACTTTGGCGACGCCGTCCTTCTGCATGACCAGACCTGGAACGACGATTGGACAATCTGGTCACAGAACACGGGAATTGAACTGCAGGATGCTCAGACCGGGCCGCAGTTTTCTCTGTACAGCCTGGCCGTGGAGGAAGCGAAGGCAGGTGCGGGTATTCTAATGGGGCATCTATGTTTGCTTGAGGATGCCCTGGCAAGCGGCGCTCTTAAGTCTGCAAGCGAATACACCTGCCCAACGGGCCGCTTTCTGTTCGTCCAGATACCTGGCGCAACGCGGCAAAGGCTCGAAACGCAACAGGTCGTGGCATTGCTGAACGAAGATAGTGCCTAACAACCGGCCTTTTCTGCGGGCTTTAGATCCAATCGCATGAAGGCGCTGTTGGGGTCGGCCTCATAGCCGTAGATCGGGCCGCAATAGGAATAGCCCAGCGCTTCATACAGCCTGCGCGCGGCGTCGTAGTAGGACAGATGATCGGCGCCCGTCTCAAGAACCAGCGCCGAGGTCCCTTCGACCCGTGCGTGATCAGCAAGATGGGTCATCATCACTCGCGCCAGACCGCGGCCACGTGCGGTGGCAAGGATATGCACGGATTTGACTTCGGCGGTCCCATCCGGCAGCGCCTTGAGCGCGCCGCAGCCCAGCACCTTGTTACCCTCATACAAAGCCCAGAACCGCATTCCGGGCCCGGCCAAGGCACTGGCTTCCATCGTGTGATTGCTCTCGGCTGGCCCGGCGGTTTCGCTATGGGCAAAATGCGCCTCGACCACTGGGCGCAATGCGTCGGAGGTTGGGTCAGTCTCGCGAATGTCGATCATTTAGTGCGTCCAGGGTGCGCGCCGATCGGTGGCAAAATTCTCGCCATAACCGCGCGCGCGCAGGTTCGGCTTGCGTTTATGCGGTTCACTGACCTGTGCGTCGATACCGTTGTCCTTGGCGTAATCCAGCGCCTCTTCCTTGGTGTCAAAATTCAGACGCACCTGGGTCTGGGTGTCACTGGAAGACGTCCAGCCCATCAACGGATCAACCTCGCGCGTGGATGCTGGGGCATATTCCAACACCCAATGCCGGGTCTTGGCCGTACCCGATGTCATCGCATTCCGCGAAGGCTGGTAGATCCGTGCGCGCATGTCGCCTCTCCGTACTCACTTGGCTGAGGTTGTTTATGCGTCAGAGCGAGGCCTGGGACAAGGTGGCAAATGTCGCGGAGGACAAGGATGTTCTGATGACGAAAACTGTCATTAGGGGAATGGTATAATCACTCAAACGCCACAACAAGGACAGCAAGATGATCCACCACGAACGCAGCCTCGACATTGATACCCGACCCGAAGATATCTGGGCCATTCTGAGCCGGTTCATGCATATCGACGATTTCGCCCCGCAGGTGACTTCAGTAGATGCGCTAACACAAGGTGCGGATGGGGTGGGATCGAAACGACGATGCCATTTTGAAAATGGGACGTCTCTGGTCGAAGAAGTCACGGATTGGCAAATCAACCGGGGCTACCGTGTCCGCTTGTCTGAGATGTCTGCAATGCCTCTGACCCAAGCACATGCAGCAATCGTCGTTGAACCCCTTGCCAACAACCAATCCAGAGTAGTCTGGAGCATGGATTATCAAATGAAGTTTGGTCCATTGGGATGGCTTATCGGGCAGACTGTGCTGAAAGCGATGATGGGGCGTGTCCTGGGTGACAACCTGAAAGCGCTTGAAGAAAAGGTGCGTTCGGATCAAATTCCGGATCATCGGTTTGCGTATTACTGAAACTGCCGTTTCTATCTCGGATCAGGTCTTGCAGTTGGACAAAATAAGAACAAATGTAGGGGCCTGACCCGGAGCCTGCCCATGCCTTACGCCCATTCCGACAAGACTCAGCTGACTGCTGATGACGTCCGCGCCCGCCTGAAACTGGAAGGCGGTAAAGAATTCGTCATGCATACAGAGTTCTCACCGGCAGGCGACCAGCCCACCGCGATCAAAGAGCTGACCAACGGTATCTTCGACGGCGAAAGAGAACAGGTTCTGCTGGGCGCGACCGGTACGGGCAAGACCTTCACAATGGCCAAGGTGATCGAGGAAACCCAGCGCCCGGCCATCATCCTTGCGCCCAACAAAACGCTCGCGGCACAGCTCTATGGCGAATTCAAAGGCTTCTTCCCGGAAAACTCGGTCGAGTATTTCGTGTCCTACTACGACTATTACCAGCCCGAGGCTTATGTCGCACGGTCGGATACCTATATCGAGAAAGAATCCCAGATCAACGAACAGATCGACCGGATGCGCCACTCGGCCACGCGGGCGCTGTTGGAACGCGATGACGTGATCATCGTCGCCTCAGTGTCGTGCATCTACGGTATCGGCTCGGTCGAAACCTATGGGGCGATGACGCAGGACCTGAAGGTCGGCGGTGAATACAACCAGCGCCAGATCATGGCCGATCTGGTCGCCCAGCAATACCGCCGAAATGATCAGGCATTCCAACGGGGCTCGTTCCGAGTGCGGGGGGACAGCCTGGAAATCTGGCCCGCCCACCTTGAGGATCGCGCTTGGAAATTCTCGTTCTTCGGTGAGGAATTGGAAACCATCACCGAGTTCGACCCGCTGACCGGTGAACGCGCCGCGAATATGGAACAGGTGCGGGTTTACGCCAACTCGCACTACGTGACGCCGAAGCCAACGATGAACCAAGCGATCATCGGCATTAAAAAGGAACTACGTATCCGGCTGGACCAGCTGGTCGGCGAGGGCAAGCTGCTGGAAGCCCAACGGCTGGAACAGCGCACCAACTTCGATCTGGAAATGCTTGAGGCCACTGGCGTCTGCAACGGGATCGAAAACTACTCACGCTATTTGACCGGCCGCGCACCGGGTGAGCCGCCGCCAACCCTATTCGAGTTCATCCCCGACAATGCCATCGTGTTTGCTGACGAATCCCATGTCAGCGTGCCGCAGATCGGCGGCATGTACCGGGGCGACTATCGACGCAAATTCACGCTGGCCGAACACGGGTTCCGCCTGCCCTCCTGCATGGACAACCGCCCCCTCAAGTTTGAGGAATGGGACGCCATGCGCCCGCAATCCGTCTTTGTCTCGGCAACCCCGGCCAAGTGGGAGATTGAACAGACCGGCGGTGTCTTCACCGAACAGGTGATCCGCCCCACCGGGCTCTTGGACCCCGAGGTCGAAATCCGCCCTGTCGGCATGCAGGTCGACGATCTGCTGGACGAGGTGCGCAAGGTCGCCGCCGACGGTTATCGCACGCTGGTCACAACGTTGACCAAACGCATGGCCGAGGATTTGACCGAATACATGCACGAACAGGGCATCAGGGTCCGTTACATGCACTCGGATATCGACACACTGGAACGCATCGAGATTCTGCGCGACCTGCGTCTGGGCGCGTTCGACGTGCTGATCGGTATCAACCTGCTGCGCGAGGGGCTCGACATCCCTGAATGTGGGCTGGTCGCCATTCTGGACGCCGACAAAGAAGGCTTCCTGCGATCCGAAACCTCACTGGTCCAGACCATTGGCCGCGCCGCGCGCAACGCCGACGGGCGGGTGATCATGTATGCCGACAAGATCACCGGTTCCATGGAGCGCGCCCTGAACGAGACCAACCGCCGCCGCGCCAAGCAGATGGCCTATAACGAGGAACACGGCATCACACCCGCAACGGTGAAGAAAAATGTCGAGGACGTTCTGGCCGGTCTCTACAAAGGCGACGTCGACATGAACCGCGTCACCGCCACCATCGACAAACCGATGCACGGCGCGAATCTTGAGGCGCATCTGGACGGGCTGCGCGACAAGATGCGCAAAGCTGCCGAGAATCTGGAATTCGAAGAGGCCGCCAATATTAGGGACGAGATCAAACGCCTGGAAGCAGTCGATCTGGCCATCGCCGACGACCCCATGGCGCGCCAATGGGCGGTCGAGAAAGCCTCGGAAGACGCGGTGAAATCGCGTGGACGGTCAACGGCTGGCAAGCCGGGGCAAAGGGGTGGGAATGTGAAGCGGAGGAAGCGGTAGGCATGCCCGCAACTGAAAGTTGCAATACGACAAAAACCGATAGATGATCGTCGCCAATTGAACTTCTGGAGATCATTGATTTGCCGATTGTTATTCTCATCCTGACCGCTATTGGCGGCGCAATATGGTGGTGGATTCGCAACAACCCGAGAGAAGCGCTCAACACGGCGCAAGACGTTGCGACAACCATCAGGAATGCGCCCAGAAGACTGGCTTTTCGAAGTGTCGCCAACGCCCATCCTGTCGAGGGGATCGACGATGATCGCATTGCAATCTGTGCAATATCTCAGGCTTTTATTGAGCTGGATGACCTGCCCACTTCTGAGCAACGTCAACAGCTCCACGTTCTTTTGCGCACGAAACTGCGCTGTTCTGAGGAAGAAGCAAAGGAAATGGAAGTTCTTGGCCGCTGGTTGATGACACAGTGCAACGGCCCCAGCGATGCGGTACCAAGACTGGGGCGTCGTCTGAGAAAAATTGGCTCTGGGCAATCTTGGGACCGTTTGCAGGAAGTGTTGACGCCGTTGGCCGGAGACCAGCTTTCCCGATCTCAGATAGGGGCAATCGAGGACCTCAAACTTGCTCTTAAAGTAAGCTGATCGTTGAGTCCGCCTTCGATCATATGTCGTCTCCGGGGCAGAGTTGGCCCCTGTTTGCGCGACTATGAAGGGGTCCGCTTCGGTAGCGTCTTCACCAACGGCACCAAAGGGAAGCTTCTCTTTCTGCTTTTTTCATTGCTACTCACATTCTTTGAACCCGGTTATTGGGCCCATCCGCGCGCTCCATATGTTTTGGTAGGTTTTCTCCTACTGCTTTTTGCACGCGAGCTGTTGAGCCTGATCGCTATTGCTTTCGCCCGGGTCATTTACCGCTCGCAAAGCTAGTTTTGAGCGAGCGCGTGATGGAATTTACAGACACTTCAAACTTGCAGCCCAGCGCGCACTCCTCCACGTTTGAAATCACAAATTGTGAGGCCAAACGGTTGCCATGACGAACTCGTGTACCCTGCCCGGCACGCATTAGGTCCAATGCGCCTTTCACCGGGTGAAGGGCATGCGCTTTGCGCTGGCCGAAGGTCGGGCACGTGCCCTCGGACAAAAGGGGCGGGGATGTCCCCGCCCAAACCGTTACCCCTTATCCCAGTGCGCGACCACGTCATAGCCGACGGGGGTCGGCGGGCTTTCCATGAACTCGGCGAAATGGCCCCACAGCTCGGCCACTTTGGGTGCGTTTGCGTTCGAGGTCGCCTCGCTTTCAACAACCGAGATCACATAGCCCGACCCGTCCTCGTTCATCACATTGGTAAAGCTGTGCATGCCGGGCATGCCCATGATTTCTGATTTCAATGCGTTCATTTTCGCCGTCGCCATCTCACGCGTGCCGGGCTTCATCTTGAATTGAGTAATACGTGCGAACATGATCTTCCTCCCTCGTCCGGCGATATCGCCATGTGGCGCGGTCGGAACGACCCCGCCGCACGCAACCTAGCACGGCAGCCCGAAATCTCACATTGATACGCGTGATTTGTGGCCATTTTCAACCATACGCCTCACTGTATTTGGGCCACTGACACGCCAGAGTTGCTGCCCAGTGCGGAAGGCTCGACATCTGAATTCACATATTGTGATTCCACAGCCGCAGCCAGATCGAACCCGAACTACCAAAGCGCTGTTCACCGTGTTTGCGGCCTGTGCTAATTGCCGGCCTGTGACAAGCCAGCTTTCAGCTTCTCCAGCGTATTCAAAAGGCGGTCTAGGTCAGGTTCGTCCAGCCCGGTATCGGCGATCATGCAGGCGGTGATCTCATGCGCCACAGACCGCAATGCCGATCCCGCCCCGGTCAGAGAAACAACAACCTGGCGTTCGTCCTCTTTGCTACGGGTTCGGTCGACAAGCCCGTCGGCCTCAAGGCGTTTCAGCAGCGGGGTCAGCGTACTGGTTTCCATCGACAACGCGTTGGCCAACTCACTGACATTTCGCCGGTCTCTCTGCCACAGCAGAGTCAGGGTGATGTATTGCGGATAGGTCAGCCCTAGCGGGCCGAGGTGTCTCTTATAAGCGCGGTTGATCACATGCCATGACGTATAGACCGCATGGCAAAACATCTCGTCGGTCTTCGGTTGGGTCGGAGAATCTGTCACGGCAGCACCTTCGCTCGCTTATATCGTGCACGATATAATTCATTGACCCACACCCACAAGGTTGTTTATATCGTGATCGATATTATCGTGCACGATATAGGAGGCAGCACATGTCCTGGCTACCAACGCTCATCACCGAGACACCCGAGGAGGGATTTGACCTGGCAATCAAACTATCACGGATGGCGGTTAAGAAGACGCAGCCCAATGACGAGATCCGTCAGCGCCTGAGGCCGATCTACGAAAACGATGCGGACAGCCTGACTATGGTGTCGCATGTCGTGGCGACAAATTACCAGACCGTGGCGGCGGCGAACAACTATTGGCGCAAGTGAGTAAAGGTGAAATGGGCTGGGTGGTGGATGGGATGACCCATTCCTATACGCCCAGTTCCGCCCGCATCTTCTTGGTCAGCTTGGCCACGACCAGATCATAGGACGTCACGATATGCTCGCGCAGCGACGTGTCGCTCATCCCGCGGTCCTCATAGACCTGCAGCCATTTCATCCCGCGCGAGGCCAGATATGGCGCAGGGCGAATTCCGGGTTCGTCGCTCAGCACCTCAAAGGCCAGTTCAGTGGCTTTGAAGGTGAAGGCGGCCTGACCGTCGTTCCAGCCGCAGATCGCAAACACCTTGCCCCCCACTTTCCACACGTCTGCATTGCCCCATTGAACCACATGAGAGCTGGCCTTCAGGCCCGCGCAGAAACTGTTGAACTCTGCTCGCGTCATCGGCTCAGCCTCTTTGTTCCGAAGTCCTTACCCACCTGTCAGGGCCTCACGAATTTGGCATTGCCAACGCGTTTTTGAGGGGCAGCGCTTTGTTCTGCATTCGGGGCAATCACTCCACAGGCCACACCATCCTGATCGGGATCGTTTTGCAGGTGATAGCCCGGCTCGCCCTCCAGAAACGGACCAGGAAGAACTGAGAGCGCAGCACCACATCCGGCAAGAGCAACAAGATGTAAAACCGCCTCATCACGCTCGAATTCGGAAGTGCGCAACCAGACGCTCAGGGCAATGATGCCTGTCGTCAGCGGCAACATGAGGACCATCAGCAGAATCCGCACCGGTGACAATGCGCGCCGGCGCAGAGCTTCGGCGCGTTGAACACGTTTGGCCGATTTCGGATCCGTGAACAGCGCCTTTGGAGTGGTCTTTTCTGGCTGCATTCCCGATCAATACACCAGTATCCGTGGGATGCCGATACCTAAGGGACAAACATATCTGTGAAACTCTGTCACGATGCAGGACGCTCTACGAGCCTGGGCCAAGCAAACAAGACAGACCGCCAAATTCTTGGCTGCTCGCTTGTGATCTGGCAGAGACCTAACGCACCACGTGCACTGAGCATGCAGCGTGGCGGACAACATGGGTAGCGGTGGAGCCCAAAAGCAGGTCCTGCATACCTGGTCGATGAGACGCGATGATGATCAGATCCGGCTTATTCACGTCGGCCCAGTCAAGGATCGTCCGACCGGAATGCCCCTCGACAACGACTCCGCGGGCGCCCGAAATATTTTCCGCCAGCGCATCCAACTCGGCCTGAACGGCCTTGCGCGCATCGTCCAGATACCCGACCGGCATATAAGCGCTGGCATAGGCCGGTATATGTTCGACCACGTGCAGCAGCGTGACCTGTGACTCGGGTGCTGCCAACAGTTGCGCCAGTTTCAATGCAGACGGCATATCACGCGCGTCGTCGAATGATATTGGTACAAGAATATTGTGATACATGGCACGCGCCTCCTTGGTTGCTCAAGTATACTGGTCGATTACCAGACGCGTGACCTTGATCCAGGTCAGGATCAGTTGAAGGTTTCCGCAACATCGTACATGACGGGCTCAAAACTCTTGCACAACTCGTTGATTTTACGGTTTCTATCACGCATTTCTGACGTACGCAGCATGGCCAGAAAATCCTCGCGACGCTCCCATTGGGAATAATTGGCAATCCGGGTCTGGGCGTCATTCACGTGCAATCCCGCTGCAACAAATCCAGGTTGCTTTGAGATGAAGCTGGCATAGGCATCCGTCAACGCCTCGAGCAGATCCTGGCAGGTGCCAGGCGTCATTTCAAATGTCGTGATTACGGTCTGCACAGTAGCGTTTTTGGAAATCTTTGGCATCTTGAAACTCCCTTGTCTGTCTCAAACCTAACACAGGATTCTGAAAGGTCTTGTGTTTCCTTTTGGCCTAGGCGCGCTCTTTTCAATTCGAAAAATGAACAAAACACTAACACTCCGTTAACCATGCTGACGGAAGCTGCAAGCATGTATCGCATTGCCCTGATATTGCACCTGTTGCTGATGGCCTCTCCTGCCTTGTCAGGTGCATGGCTGCGAGAAAAGGATGCAGCATTCACAGCCGCCTCACTGACAGCTTTTCGGCTCCCTGAGGATGGGTACGACTATAAAACCTCTCTCTATGCGGAATGGGGATACAGCCAGAACCTGACGGTCGGCTTTGATTTCGAACAAAACCAAGACCTCTATGGCCATGCACTCATCTTTGCCCGTGTCCCAGTAGCGGATTTGGGCCAATGGGGTCGGTTCGCTGCTGAATTTGGTGCCGGTGCATATCACAAACAAGAACGGGCCTGGGCACAGTACAAAGTGACGCTGTCTTACGGCAAAGGATTCCAGAGTGCCTTGGGAAGCGGTTGGATCGCGATTGATGCCGCCATCGAAAACCGAACACATGATGACATCTATCGAAAGCTCGACCTGACAACAGGGCTTTCATCGGACAGGTTGATCAATCCCCTTATCCAAATCGAAACGGCCTACAGGTCTGGGCACTCGATATATTGGAAGGCACGCCCCTCGGTCATGATCCGAACCAAAGACAGTTCTACTACCTGGATTCTGGGGGTGGAAAGAAACGATGCCCGCAAAAACACGGGCATCAAACTGGCTTTGTGGAACGAATTCTAAGTCCAATCCGTTCCTACATTAATTCAGGCAGACGCCCGCACCGTCAGCGCTCCATCCTCAGGATTGCTGAAACCTCGCCCTTCAGACCCTCAGGCCAGCGTAACTGGATATCAGATCCATCCACCCCGTGCTCCAGCAGGACATAGGGGTGCGAATATTTGGTTGACCCAAGCGCTGTCTTCAAAGGTCCCAGAACGGTAACCGAGTCACAACTGCGCGCCTTGCCACCAAAGGGCAACCGATCCCCAGAAGACACCGTCCAAGCCGTTGCAGCGGTGTTCTGTGCGTGCCGTACCCTCAGTGGATTTGCGGTTTTAGCAGTCACACCATGGAACGTATTGTTTTCAAACGTCACGTTCAAATGGGCTGTGTTGTTCAGATCAGCGAATGTCGTGTCCACGCGTTCGGCCCGGTCGATCCCACCGTTGATGGACCGGAATTTGTTCCCCGTCACGACAACGCCGTTCAGGAAATGCCCGGCGCCATAGGGACGAATGACAATGCTGCTGAACCAGGGTGCGACCTCGTTCGAGTAGAAGATATTGTCGGTAATGCTCATGGCGCTGAATGAGAAGCCAGCGGTGTAAACAGGGTCTGAATCCCGCTCATTTGTCCATTCGACAAAACAGTTATCGACATAGTTCTCGGCGATGGTCGAGCTGTTGTAAGTTCCGATCATGACCAATCCGGCCGAGCGCACCCCCTGAGCGATGCTGTCTCCCTGGAAAAAATGGTTACCCAGGACCATGTTGTTGGTCCCTGCCAGCACCGCAAAATGCAGGAAACGAACCGCGCGATTGTGGCGCAACTTGATGTCATTGGCCGTTGAGTTCAACGCAATCGACTTGCGATCCGGGACGTCAAAGGACTCTTCAGAAGACAGGAACTGACAATTATCGACCAACATGCCCTGACACCCTGTACCGATCGAGGTGATACCGCGATCCAAAGGTCGGCTGATAAAACAGTTCGTTATGGCAAATGTGCTGCCTGACGGCGCAAGGCGGATTGCGCTACAGCGGCCATTGCATTGAAACTCGATCTCTTCCATTCCGAACTTGCGCAACGTGCTGAAACCGCTGAAATCGAGCAGATATTTGAAAGACAAAAAGGTGAACGTTTGCGTCCCGGATGCGTTATAGATCGGGGCGTTCAAAGTGATCTCTCCCGCCCCCTCATCCTTGGACCGGACATAGATCTCGCGGCCAACGCCGCTGCCCTGCACCAGCGAGCCGACAGGAATGTTGGCCACATTCGCAACATTGGTCAAACGCGTTGGGTCCGACAGGCTGTAGGTTGCCAGAGATGTGAATGTCTCGGTGCCCCATGCCGAACTGCTTTGAACATCGAACTGGCCATTGCGGATGATCCGCCGTGTAGAAAACCCTGTCTGTTTGTTGGGAACCGCCGCCGCCATATCAATCGGCTCGCTCACCGAAATCTTGCGTCCGCCCAAATCCAGCGATTCATGATCCGAGTTGTTCAGCAAAGCCTGAAAGGCCTTTTTGAACGCCAGATCTTCGGCGCCGAAGGCGGTGATATAGGCTGGCAGGTTAAAATCCTTGGTCAGCAAGAGCATCTTGTCATCGGGCATCGTGACCGTGCCCTCAAATTCAATCTCAGACGAGATCGTCGTGTTCTCCGTCAAAAGGTAAGTGCCATTCGAGACAAAAACACGCCGCCCATTCGCCGCCTGATCAGCCGCGACAAACGCATCCGTGTCATCTGCCACGCCATCGCCCACGGCCCCAAAATCGCGCACATCGACCAGAGAGATCATGTCGCGCAGGAACACATTGGTAACATCCGTGATTTCGATGTCGTCAACCCGGACCACAGCCCCGTTGGTGCCCTCAATATCCAACCCGAAATGCCCGTACAGGGTGGAAACACCCCAGGGCATATCCACGCCCATCCGTTGCCCCGCGCCAACAATCGCAGTGATTTCATGCACGGTGCCGTACCCGGACAGCTGTGTTGCCGGGCCCTGTTCGACCACGCCCGGCACCTGAACATCACCTGCACCACCCGCCCAAGCGGCGATACGAACCTCGGGCAAGGGGCCGCTAACCGCTTTTATCCGGGCTTTGATCTGTAAGTAGCACCCCGGCAGCAGCGGTGTCTGGCCCATATAGCGCAGCTGTTGTGTTGCGTTTACCTTCAGGATTTCCAGACATCCGCCAAAATCCGCATCGGCCGGGACATATACGCCGTTCCCCGATCCGTCATAGGTTGGCGAACCCGGAGTACCATCGCCGCTCGACCACACGTTCAGACCGGATGCGAAAACAGGCGGCATGAATACGATGCCGTCAGTGATTGCCTTATTCATAGAAATCCCTTTCCCAATCGCGCTGCGGTCAGTCGCCGTGCGCATAAACCCAGTGCCCAGGGCCACGCACCCCGAACGCAAAAGTCTGAGTATCGAAAAGGAATTAACCGCCGTTCATATCACCGTGACGGTGGTGTTGCGTTACGCCGCCGGATCCGAATTGCCCAAAAGCTGCACGCCATTGATTTTCCAGCCCTCTTCCTGAGGGATCATCTCGTAGTCCAGAATGTGAATCTGCCCGTCGCCATCCGTGATCATCACCTTCTGCCACAACGCCCCTGAAATTTCGCGAAGTTCCAGAAACCGTACGTCCGCAGGCCGCCAGACCATCGGATAGCCACGCCGGACCATCACCCCGAAATTCTCAGGCGTTCCGAAAAGGCGCTGGATAGTGGGGCTGGCAAATGTAAAGGCGGTTGCGAAATCATCCACCATGAACGCCTGTATCTGCCCCGCGATATTCGCCTCGATCTCGGCGTTTTGGGCAAAGGCACCGGATGCCAGTCCGGCGCTTATAGATACAGCAAGCATAAAACGACGCATGGGGCCACCTCCTGATTGAAGGATAGTCCCACGCGCGATCAGGTCAAATCAGACCAGCTCTCCGGCCAGCGCCTTGTCGATCAAGGCGACTGTTTCCGGCACGCCATAAAGCGCGATGAACCCACCAAATCGCGGCCCCTGGGATGCGCCCAACAACACCTCGTAGAGCGCGGTGAACCAGCCCCGCATAGGGTCAAACCGCTCGCGCCCGACAGAGTAGACCACCGATTGCAGCGCCTCATCCTCGATCGGTCCGTCATATGCCGCCAGCTCTGCTTTCAACGCCTCCAGCGCTTCGCGCTCTTGATCCGTCGGCGCCCGGTGCTGGCGGGTGGGTTTGACGAAATCGTTAAAGTAGCGGACCGCAAAGCCCGCCGCCTGATCCAGATCAGGATGCGTCTCAGCCGTGGCCTCAGGCGCATAGCGACGGATGAACCCCCACAGCGCCTCTTTGTCCTCGGCCCCGGAAACCGAAGCAAGATTCAGCAACATCGCAAAGGGCACCATCAGCGTCGTTTCAGGAACCTCCCCACCGTGGATATGCCACACCGGATTGTTCAACTGCGCCTTCAGCTCCTGCCCCGGATAGGCCCGCAGTTGCTGATGATATTCATCATAGGCCTTGGGGATCACATCAAAATGCATGCGCTTGGCGGTCTTGGGCTTTTGATACATAAAATACGCAAGACTCTCAGTCGGTGCATAGGTCAGCCATTCGTCGATCGAGACGCCATTGCCCGAAGATTTCGAAATCTTCTGACCGTTCTCATCCAAAAACAGCTCATAACTGAAATGCTCTGGCGCACGGCCACCCAACGCCCGGCAGATCGCGTCATAGATCTTTTCGTTGGTGGCATGTTCCTTGCCGTACATTTCAAAATCGACGCCCAGAGCGGCCCAGCGCGCACCGAAATCCGGCTTCCACTGCAGCTTTACGTTGCCCCCCGTGACTGGCAGCGTCCATTCCTTGCCGTCGTCGTCATCAAAGGTGACGGTATAGGTCTCGGCGCAGACCTTTTTCATCGGCACGTACAGAACCCGACCTGTTTCGGGGTGGATCGGCAGGAAGATCGAATAGGTCTGCTGCCGCTCTTCTCGCAGGCTTTTCAACATGATGGCCATTACGGCATCATAGTTGTCGACCGCCCGCTTCAGAATCTCGTCAAACTGACCCGAGCGATAAAAGTCGCGCGCCGAATAGAAATCATACTCGAACCCAAAAGTGTCGAGGAACCGGCGTAACATTGCGTTGTTGTATTCGCCAAAGCTTGGGTATTCGCCGAACGGATCAGGGACCGAAGTCAGAGGACGCTGCAAATGCTCTTCAAGCGCTTCGGGATTCGGCACGTTGCCGGGCACTTTGCGCATACCGTCCAAATCGTCCGAGAAACAGATCAGCTTGGTCGGAATATCCGACAGCGCCTCAAACGCACGCTTGACCATGGTGGTCCGCGCCACTTCGCCAAATGTCCCGATATGCGGCAAGCCGGACGGGCCATAGCCCGTCTCGAATAACACATACCCCTTGTCCGGAGCCCCTTTCTGATAGCGTTTGAGCAACCGGCGCGCCTCTTCAAAAGGCCAGGCCTTGGACGACATCGCGGTTTCACGCAGTTCAGACATTTTCTTTAAGCTCCATCGGGAAAACAGCGTCGGCTTTCGTTTGCCGCCGACCGACCCCTCCTATTGTGCCGGTGCAGCATGAGTCAATAAAGCAAGCTGTTTTTCCTGTCTGGAAACTGGCCTCAGACGACTAACTGATCCAACTTGGCCGCCCAGATGAAATCATTCTCACTAAGGCCGTCAATTTCGTGGGTCGTCAGCTGAACATCCACATATCCCCATCCAAATCTGATGTCGGGATGATGCCCTTGCTGATCGGCCAGCCAGGCGCAAAGGTTTGCCAGATAGGTCGCCTTGGCAAAGCCTTTGAATTTGAAATGACGGCTGAGAGTTTTTGCATCCGCATCCAGCGACCAATCGGAGGTCAACTGGGCCAGATGCGCGCTTGCCGCATCACGGTTCAAAGCTGGAATGCCGCCGGAACAAGGGGCACAGGTCCGATCCGATAGGGTGCAGGTTTGTTCTGATGTGGTCATGTCCAGCTTACTCCGCCGCTGTTGCCTTTTCGGGAAACTTATTCGGCAACAGGCCCAGTGATTGCGCCTTATGCACATCCGCCAGCAAATCCCGATCGGCGGCAGCAAACAGTTCCTCGGGGTCGTCCAGCACGAAATAGCCCATCTGGTGCATATCAATCCGGTAGGGCGTGCGCAGGATCGTCAGAACGTCAAAGGGATCCCGGTCGGGTATCTCACTTTCGACTGCATAGACAAGCTCGGTCGGGGAGGAGGCAAGCCCCGATCCCAGCGCCTTGATCGCGCCGTCTTGCCTCCGCAGGCCAAATTCGATCGAGAACCAATACAGCCGGATCAACCAAGCATAGTCCTTTTCACCGGCCTGCACCCCCGCCAATCCGATAGCGTGGCTAAAAGAGGCAAATCGCGGATCGCTCAACAACGGAGTATGGCCGAAAATTTCATGAAAGATGTCCGGTTCCTCGATATAATCGAAATCCTCGCGGGACCGGATGAACGAGGCCGCCGGGAAAACCCGGTCGGCCAACATACCAAAGAAAGTCTTGAACCCGATCAGTGCGGGTACAGGCTGCACTTTCCAGCCTGTCATATCCAGAAGCCTCTCAGAAATATCAGCGCATGATGGAACACGGGTTTTCGGAAGCTCCAGCCGGTCCAGCCCCGCAAGATAATCACGCGCCATATAGCGCTGTACGTTCTCTTGCTGAGCGGCATAAAGATCAGCCCAGACAGCATCCTCTTCGTCGGTATATGTGATGTGACCATTGGCATTGGCCACCTTGGCGACGTATTTTGTCGACTTTGGCATGGAAGCTCCTCCTGAAAATAGCATAGCCAGCCATCGTGAAAAATTTCATTTGAATACTTTTCATTATCATACAATATGAACGAAACATTTCACTAACCCTGAGAATATGACGCATATACTTCAAAACGCGGATATCGCCATCCTGCAAGAGCTTCAGACCGATGGCCGCCTGTCTATGCAAGAGCTCGCGGATCGTACCGGCCTGTCTGCCTCGCAATGTTGGCGGCGGGTTCGCGATCTCGAAGCTGCCGGGGTTGTGGCAGGCTATACCGCTCGTGTGCCCGCCAAATCCGTTGGCCTGAACGCAATAGCCTATGTTCATGTTGCGCTGCGCGATCATCAGGAAGACAGCATCACTTCGTTTTTGCGGCTGGTTGAGACCGAGGCTCAGATTGTCGAGTGCGCCTCAATCACCGGGGATCATGACTTCATTCTGAAAGTCTATTCGAAAACACCCGAAGATCTTGAGGCGTTCATCATGCAAAGGCTGTTGAAATCGGGGTTAGTCCGCGACACTCGCAGCAATTTTGTACTGCGGCAGACGAAAACACGTGGCCCTTTGCCCATTCTTTGATCTATCGCTCCAAAATCCGTTGAACCTATTCCCTGCCCCACCTATCGTGCGGGATCAGAACAGTTCAATCAGGACACCCCTATGACCAACCAAGTGCCACACCCGATGTCTCCTCAAGATTGCCTCGTGGCGATTATGGTTGCGATCTCTGCATCAGATGAGACCATCCGCACCGCCGAGCTGGTCAAGATCGAGGGCGCGGTCAACATGCTGCCTGTCTTTGCAGAATATGACATCGACCGGATGTATCGCGTTTCCCAAATCGTCTTCGATCTGTTTGAACAAGAAGATGGTCTGGATGCCCTGTTTGGACTGATCCGCGACAACCTGCCCGAACGCCTGAACGAAACCTCCTATGCGCTTGCATGTGATGTTGCGGCTGCAGATGGTACGCTGGCAGAATCCGAATTGCGGCTGCTCGAGGAAATCCGTTACGAGTTGGACATCGACCGTTTGCATGCCGCTGCCATCGAGCGCGGCGCGCGGGCACGGCACACGACCTGACATCAGCTGCTGCCGGCCAGCTTCCCCCACCTTTCGATCAGTGCGCGCTGCAATTTGCGCGACCTGTTATTCCAGCTCCGCCCGCCTTCGGGCCGTTCACGATACGCTCGGGGGATCGTTGCGCGATGCTCTATGTCGGCCGTGAATATCGCAAAGGCCAGCTCTGCCCCATCCGGTGAGGTTATGAACCCGCCCAGGCCCGAGACAAAGTTCAGGGTTCCGGTTTTCGCATTCACTCTGATCGGATGATCCTTGACCGGCCGCCCCTGACTGTCGGCAAGGGTAAATTTCTTCAGCAAAGGCCGGAGGTCTCCGGCTTTCTGCGCCGCCAGCAGCGCGACCACCAAATCCTCGGGCGCTACGCGTGAATCGCCCCCAAGCCCTGAATGATCGACCATCGCAACCCCGGTCACACCATAGGTCTCTGTGGCCCATCTGTTCATCTCGGCGGCTGACTCCGCCAAAGTCTGCGGTCGCGTACCGCGCGCCCTCGAGGCAGCGAGCCCTACCATCTCGGCAGTGAGGTTGGTCGAGTATTTCAGCATGCCCTGCAATATGCTCTTGAGCGGGTCGCTTTGATGAATGACCAAAGGCGTTCCATTCGGCATCTGCCGCGTGACCTGCGTCCGCCCCAGCACAATTCCGTTGGATCGGGCCAATGTTCTGAAAACGTCACCTGCATAAAGCGCGGGCTTGCGGACAGGCAGCCACCGCGCCCCATCGCTACCTAACGCGCCTTTGGCAACAGTCCACCGGTCCTGACGGGCGCTGGGTTCGTAGGTATAGATCGGCAGGTTGCGGCCCTCGACCTTCATGGACGCCACTTCCACTGCAGGGGTATAGCGCGTGCTTCGGGCATCCATGGTCACGTCATAGCTGGCGCCCTGCTTTTTCCACTCGAAATGCACGCGATTGAAATTCAGAGAAATGCCGCTGATCGCAGGGCTGTACCCCAAATGATCTGGCTGCCCCGGATCAATGCTGAACACGTAAGGCAACGCGCCATCATAAACTTTGAACGCGCCGCGAACCTCGGTGATTCCGGCCTCGCGCAAGTTTGCCGCCATCGTGGCCAGCGCATCCGTATCCAGCAATGGATCACCACCGCCAACAAGAACAAGATCGCCGTTCAATATGCCGTTTTCTATTGGCCCCTCGGCGACCAATGCAGTCTCAAACCTGTAATCGGCACCCAGCACATTCAGCGCATAGAGCGCGGTCAGAGTCTTGCCAACGCTCGCCGGAGGAAGGCTCCGGTCGCCACCATAGGTCTCAAGCACTACGCCTGTATTGGCGTCCGCTACGGCAAAGGCGACCTCGCCGCGCAGGTTCGCGGCATCGACCAAGCGCTCAACACCTACGATCGGCTCATTACGAAGCTGAGGCCTCAGTGACGTCAGCGGTGCCTCAGCCATAACGGCTACAGGCATCAGGGCCGCGCCCAGCCCAGCAATAAATCCTCGTCGCGAATAACGATCAATCATGGGTCAATTAAAATCCCAGAGATCACAGGCAAACAACCTGAGATCCGAATTATGGGCCCACAGGGGCTATTCAGGCAACACCTTGTTGCCCCAATCCCCCTGAATGCGCAACTGGGTCGAACTGACATCCAGCATCGGCACATTCACAAAACACCACGCCGGGGCCTGTGCCCGGCCGAGTAAATGCCGCGCCTGCCCGTCAATCCGGTAGTCGGCATAGCGACGCGCCGCAGGGGACATACGTGCAGAGATGCGGTCTCCGGGACGGGCAACAACGCCAACCGGTACGGTTTCGATAATCGACTGCCAATCCTGCCACTTATGGAATTGCGCCAGGTTATCCGCGCCCATCAGCCAGACAAACCTGACCTGCGGATAAAGCTTTTTCAGGGCTGCGACAGTATTTGCCGTGGCGCGCGTGCCGGTCTGGGCCTCGATATCCGTCACCTCGACACGTGGATGCTGCATCACAGCTTGCGCTGCCTTCACCCGCCGCGCCAATGGCGCAGGCCCGTGCTCTTTCAACGGATTGCCCGGAGAGACCAGCCACCACACCCGATCCAGCCCAAAGGCCTTCATTGCCTCGAGTGTCACATGCACATGGCCCTTATGCGGCGGATCAAATGACCCCCCGAACAACCCCACGACCTGCCCGGGCCGCACATATGGAATGTCACTGCGTTGCATCCCTTGCTGATGTTCAGAACTGAAGGGCGTTGTCAATCAATCGGCTGTACCGCATCACCAAGCCGCACCCGACCGGGCCGAACAACCTCGGCACACCACCCGCCATGCCCACGCACGGCAGAATAGCCCCCCTTGCTCAGCGCCTCCTCCATCCGGCTGCAAGGGGCGCAGATGACTGTGAACCGCAAAACAGCCTCCCCCACCTGAACCTCGCGCTCTTTTAGGGCCGCCAGATTGATCCCCGACACCACCAAATTGCGCCGCAGTATTTCAGGCGCAACCGGCCCCTGCCCCAGATAAGACCCAATCGCCGCTAAATGCTCCTGCTGGATCAGCGTCACGGCCCGTTTGCCTGCACGGCTTCGGTCGCCATCGAGACCGTCGGCCGAAATCATCGCAGTTTCAACCAACTGCAACTCATCTCGTCGTGCAGGCCGCAATCCGATCCATTCGACACAACCCGACTGCGCCCAGTCGGAAATCAAGGCCTTCAAATCCGCCATTGCCAGTCTTCCCGCTTTATCCCTGTCCGAGCTACAGGCACCGATCGCGCCATACAAGAGCGGCAGTACCAACGCCTGCCGCTCTTAAGATCAGATCAACATTCCGGGGTCAGTGCGAATGCTTACCCTCCGGTTGCAGATACAAGCCCGGCGCGGGATGATCCAAGTCATGCGGATCCTGACCTTCGGCCGGAATTTCCACCCAATTGTGGCTGCCGTTGGCACATTCCTGAATGGTCGGGAAAAACAGCATCTGCTCTGCCGCAAGCGATCCATCCAGCTTGGCCCGGAATACAAACTCATCGTAATGATCATTCGACAATTCGCCGGTCCAGATAATCTCTTGCACACCCGATGTCAGGGTCGTGCCATAGTAGTCGTAGCTGTTGGCATAATCACCCGCGACGGTTTCGAGCTTCCAGCCGGGTTTGGGCATCGGCTTGACCGAAATCACACCTTCGGGGATGGCGATGCGCAGCTTTAGCGTTGCCTCGCCCTCGCAGCCATGACCGACCCGCATCACCCCCTTGTAGAAGCTGCCCACCTGAGCTTCCTGCTGCTCCAGAGTTGCGTGCGCTTGCGCAGTCGTCCCTATTGCAGCCACGATCATCGCAGCCGATGTAAGTTTCACCAGTTTCATAAGGTATTTCCTTGTTTGACGTTCTGTTTCGTCCGGGGTCAACCCGGATTGAAGCTTCACACCATCCAAGGGGGTCCACGCGCAAAATATGCCGTTGTTGCGCCACGTGGCACCAACTCCACCCGAACTGGAATAAGAAGCGGCACACCCTCAGGGCACAAGGACGCAAGCACGAGAGGGCCACATAAGGTGACACCACTTTCAGCTAAGGTGCAAACCGGGCACCTGCTTTGATCGCCGTTCGGTTGACCGGTTCCACAAATGTCACCGGGGGCAAAGCCAAGCAGAATCGGTTCGGAATCTGCAGATACGGGACGGGTCAGATGCAGACTTGCCAAAATGACAAAGCCCAACGCTGCGAGCAGCGCCAATCCCGTTTTAAGTCGATCCAGCGTCGTCACTCTGGCTTGCCAATTCATATTTATCTTCCGCGACCGCTTAGTACCCCAGCCAGCTCAACGCAACGCCTTTTGAAAACAGCGCGTCGTATCAGGCAATCAAAATCAAACCCGCGATGCGATCCTGATTGCCCCTGCGCCCACGTTTCGCTATCACACCGCCCAACCCAATTTCCCCGACCCAGAGGACACACCATGGCCGCCTATCAATATGTCTACCACATGCAGGGTGTCTCCAAGACCTATCCCGGTGGCAAGAAGTGCTTTGAAAACATCCACCTGAGCTTCCTGCCCGGCGTGAAAATCGGTGTCGTCGGCGTCAACGGTGCTGGTAAATCGACGCTGATGAAGATCATGGCCGGTCTCGACAAAGACTTCACGGGTGAGGCTTGGGCGGCCGAAGGTGCCAAGGTCGGTTATCTGCCGCAGGAGCCGAAACTGGACGAAACCCTCAGCGTGCGCGAAAACGTCATGCTGGGCGTAGCCGAGAAAAAGGCGATCCTCGACCGCTATAACGAATTGGCGATGAACTACTCAGACGAAACCGCGGATGAGATGGCCAAGCTGCAGGACGAGATCGACAGCCAGAACCTCTGGGATCTCGACAGCCAGATCGACGTCAGCATGGAGGCCCTGCGCTGCCCGCCGGATGATGCCAATATCGCCAACCTCTCAGGCGGTGAAAAACGCCGCGTCGCGCTGTGCAAATTGCTGCTCGAAGCGCCCGACATGCTGCTGCTCGACGAGCCGACCAACCACCTGGATGCCGAAACAATCGCCTGGCTGCAACAGCATCTGATCGACTATAAGGGCACCATCCTGATCGTCACTCACGACCGCTATTTCCTCGACAGCATCACCGGCTGGATCCTTGAACTCGACCGTGGCCGTGGCCTGCCTTACGAGGGCAACTATTCCGCGTGGCTGGAACAAAAGGCCAAACGGCTGGAGCAGGAAGCCCGCGAGGACAAATCCAAGCAAAAGACTCTGCAGCGCGAGTTGGACTGGATGCGTCAAGGCCAGAAGGCCCGTCAGGCCAAATCCAAGGCCCGGATCAACGCCTATAATGATTTGGCGGAACAGTCCGAGCGCGAAAAGCTGACCCGCGCACAGATCGTCATCCCCAACGGCCAGCGCCTAGGTGGTAAGGTGATCGAGGTCGAAGGCCTGTCCAAACACATGGGCGATAAGCAACTGATCGAGAACCTCGACTTTACCCTGCCCCCCGGCGGTATTGTCGGCGTCATCGGGCCCAACGGCGCCGGTAAATCGACCCTGTTCAAGATGCTTACTAGTCAAGAGCAACCCGACGCAGGCACCATCACGCTTGGCGACACGGTTGAACTGTCCTATGTCGACCAGTCCCGCGATGACCTGAAGGACAACGACACCGTCTGGGAGGCGATCACCGGCGGCGCCGAGATCATCCAACTGGGTGACGCACAGGTCAATTCCCGCGCCTATTGCTCCTCCTTCAACTTCAAGGGCGGCGACCAGCAGAAAAAGGTCTCGCTGCTGTCAGGGGGCGAGCGCAACCGAGTCCACATGGCCCGCCTGCTGAAAGAGGGCGGCAACGTCCTGCTGCTCGATGAACCGACCAACGATTTGGACGTCGAAACCCTGCGCGCGCTGGAAGACGCGCTGGTCGATTTCGCCGGCTGCGCCGTGGTCATCAGCCACGACCGCTTCTTCCTCGACCGGATCTGCACGCATATTCTAGCGTTTGAGGGCAATGCCCATGTGGAGTGGTTCGAGGGTAACTTCGAGGACTACGAAGAGGACAAGAAACGCCGTCTGGGACCTGACGCGCTGGAGCCGAAGCGGTTGAAGCATAAGAAGTTTGCGCGATGAGACGGAAGCTCAAAAGACGGTTGGAAAAATGGCAACGTAGCGCGCTGAAAATCAGCGCGCCGCTGCGCAAGCGCATCCGGCAAATGTACAAGACAGATTACTGTGTGATCGTCGCAAGCAATGGCCGGTCGGGCAGCACCATGACCTACCATGCGCTGCGCGATGCACTGGAAAGGCTGGACCCAAACCTCTCGGGTCAGGCCAGTTTCGTGTCTCGGTTGGACGACGCCACCTTCCAGGCGCCGTTTCTTTACAAGACGCATGATTTTCCGCAGGTTTTGTCAAACTGGTCAAAAGATACCCGAGTCGTCTTTTGCTTTGGCTCGACAAAGGACTCTACCTTTTCAGTCTACACAGCGATGGAAGGCTATGGCCCTGAGTGGATAAAAAAGCACTTCTACAATCTGCATGCGACGGGCACATATGACGAGCTTTTCGAACGTGATGTGCTGCAACAGGCACGGCAGATCAAGGAATGGGTCACTTATGACGACATCCCGGTATTGTGCGTTCACTACGATGCGTTGTGGGAATATCAGGACGAAATCTCTGAATTTACCGGATTGAAATTTGTACCGGCTCCGCGGCGTGAACGGGCTGAAAAAGATATTCCGGAAGATCTCCGAAAGGCCGCGAGCCAAATCTACGATCCGATTGACGAAGTGATTTCCCAGCTTCCCAGATGTTTTGTGGCCTCGCCCGAAATGAACGAGATCGTGGGCAAATTGCCGCTCGCAAAGTGATCCTCGGACGGTCTGGCGCGTAACGTTTTCCGGGCGTTCGCGGATCCAAAAAATTCAGTCTAACCACATACATTGTATAGATTGTTTCAGGATATTCTGATGCGTAGATTCTGATGCCTGGCGCTAGTTTCAGCCGTTCAGGATTGCAAATCCGGCTTGTCACATCTCGTCTGAACTGGCATAATCAGAGTGCTTACGTTTTTCTATTTCGACCCACTGTCTCCTTCTACGGCGTTCAGTCTATCGATACAGACGACGACGCCAGGCTGCCGCAACTCCGTGGGCAGCACCAGATAAGGAGAACACGGATATGCCTTCAGGCACCGTAAAATGGTTCAACACCACCAAAGGCTACGGCTTTATTGCACCCGAAGATGGCGGCAAAGACATCTTTGTACACATCTCGGCTGTCGAACGCTCGGGCCTGACCGGTCTGGCCGACAACCAGAAAGTCACGTACGAGCTGCGCTCGGGTCGTGACGGTCGCGAAAGCGCCGACGACATCCAGCTGGCGTAAGCCGCTGTAAGGGCAGGGTTTTCCTCTGCCCTTTTCTATTTGCGCCTGAGGGACCACCTGTAAAAGTGTGTCCCGGCGATTACATCACAATTCAGTTACTCTTCCCCGACGATTGACCGGATCGGATATCATCCGGACACTATGGTCATGATTTTTCTGTTGTATTGAAGAGAGCTGATATGTTGACACGCCGTACATTCCTGACTGCAACAGCAGCAGCAAGCCTTGTTTCGACCGCCGCGTCGGCAAAGAAAGCCGTCGAATACGACCCCACTCCACAATTTGTTCGAATCAAAAAGCAATTCCTGCCAGGCCAGCTTCTGGTGGTTCCACGCTCGTTCTATCTGTACTTCGTAACAGAACCTCGCAAGGCAATCCGTTACGGGTGCGGGGTGGGCAAAGCCGGGCTGGAGTTCACCGGAACAGCGACCATAGACGTCAAAAAGGAGTGGCCCACCTGGCGCCCCACCAATGAAATGATCGAGCGTGAACCAATTACATATGCTCGTTTCAAGGATAACGACTATGTGCAGCCTGGCGGTGACGGTAATCCGTTAGGTGCACGGGCGCTTTATCTGTTCCAGAACGGCGTTGACACTTATTTCCGAATTCACGGGACCACTCAGCCGCAGACCATAGGCCGTGCGGCCTCGAACGGATGTATACGCATGCTGAACACGCATGTCATCGACCTGTACCAGCGGGTGCCGATTGGAACAGTTGTGACGGTCGTCTGATCAATCTTCTGCTGATTTCACAAGTTCCAAAACCTTTGGTCCAAGGTCTTCAACGATGAGGGCCACACCACTGGCGTTGGGATGGATGCCATCTGCCTGCATGTGTTCCCGTACTTCTTCGGGGTTTCCTGCCGCAGTCAAACCTGTGAAAAAACTTGGCGCATATCCAGTCTGATATCGATCCGCCAGATCGGGGTAGATCGCATCAAATGCGGCTTTGTAATCTGGGCCGTAATTCCCCGGCGCCTGCATCCCGACCAACAACACGGCGACCTCAGCGCCATCTGCTGCTTTCAAGATCGTCTCAAGATTTGCGCGTGCAACTGCCGGATCAAGCCCTCGCAACAGATCGTTCCCGCCCAATGCGACGATCATCCCATCCACGTCGGGCGTCAGTGTCCAGTCCACACGTGCCGCCCCTCCGGCGGTGGTGTCCCCGGATACACCCGCATTGATCAGGCGCACATCCGCTCCGTGATCTTTCAACCAACGACCCAGCTGCGGGACAAATCCGTCTTGCTCGGGCAGGCCGTACCCTTGAGTCAAAGAATCCCCGAGAGCGGCAATCACTACGGTTTCTGCTGTGGCCGCAAAGCCGCAACACGTGATAAGCACCGGCATCAAAGCCTTGCGCAACATCTCAACTGCTCCATATCCCATTTGATTACCTCGGTTCGGACCAACCCATGATCGCAACTGTTCTATCGCTTGAAAATGCCGCTTTATCGCTGGATGGCAATGCCGGTCAGGTAGATATCCTGCACGACATCACGCTTTCCGTACACAAGGGCGAGACACTGGGTCTGATTGGGCCGTCCGGGTCAGGAAAATCGTCGTTACTGATGCTGATGGGCGGGCTGGAACAGGCGACGGGCGGCCAGATAACCGCACTCGGCCAAAATCTGACCCGCATGAACGAAGACGAGCTCGCGCGATTCCGACGCAACAGCATGGGCGTTGTATTTCAGAATTTCCACCTGATCCCCACGATGACCGCCCTTGAGAACGTGGCCACACCGCTGGAGTTGGCCGGTCACAAAGATGCCTTTCAACGGGCCGAAGCCGAATTGGAGTCCGTAGGGCTGACGCATCGACGCGACCATTATCCGGCGCAGCTCTCCGGTGGAGAGCAGCAGCGCGTCGCGCTAGCCCGTGCCTCTGCCCCGCGACCACAGATCCTGCTGGCGGATGAGCCTACCGGCAATCTGGACGAAACAAACGGAGCCGCCATCATTGACCTGCTGCTTGGCCTGCGCGACAGGCATGGTGCTACTTTGGTTCTGGTGACCCATAGCCACAGCCTTGCGCGCAGATGTGACCGTGTTGTCCGGCTGCGCGATGGAAGGATTGCCGATGACACAAGGCAAGAGGCTGCCGAATGAGCCTGCGGATGGCCGGGCGGCTGGCGCGGCGGGAACTGCGCGGAGGTCTGCGCGGATTTCGGGTGTTTCTGGCTTGTCTTGCACTTGGGGTCGCTGCCATTGCCGCTGTGGGTTCGGTCCGCCACGCCATCCAAACCGGACTGACGCAAGAAGGCGCGGCTCTGCTGGGCGGGGATGCACAGCTGGAATTCACCTATCGCTTTGCGGATGAGGCTGAGCGTGCATGGATGAACGACGCGGCCTTAGCCATCTCCGAAGTCGTCGATTTTCGGTCAATGGCAGTCGCGCAGCAGAATAGTGACCCACAGCGGGCGCTTACGCAGGTCAAATCCGTTGACGACTCCTATCCATTGTTGGGCAAGCCCATACTAGAGCCACAGATGCCCCTGCGTGACGCCTTTACAGGCCAGCAAGGGGCGCCCGGTGCCGTAATGGCTGCCGCTCTGATCGACCGGCTTCAGCTATCCGTAGGGGATCGGTTTTCACTTGGAACTCAGGAATTTGTCCTGATGGCAGCCCTGATCCACGAACCGGACGGGGCGGCAGACGGGTTTGGATTGGGTCCGCGCACGCTGATCCGCACAAAGGACTTGCTGAATTCCGGATTATTGGCACCGGGTACTCTGTTTTCCACCAAATACCGTCTGGATCTGCCGCCGGGGTCTGATCTTACAGCTTTTTCGGCGCAGGCAAGCGAAGCCCTTGAAGGCAGCGGAATGCGGTGGACCGATGCACGGAACGGTGCCCCCGGCATTTCAGAATTTGTTGCCCGGCTCAGCGCTTTTCTGGTTCTGGTTGGACTATCCGGGCTGGCTGTTGGCGGCATCGGCGTATCTGCAGCGGTGCGCGCCTATCTGGCGCAAAAGACTGAAACCATTGCTACCTTGCGTACTTTGGGTGCCGATCGGGCGACCGTGTTTCAGACTTATCTGATCCAGATCGGTATTCTCTCTGGCATCGGCATTTTTCTGGGCATCATATTGGGTGGATCGGTGCCTCTACTGCTTGCGCCGCTGATCGAAACTCGCCTGCCTGTGCCCGCAGTGTTCTCGTTCTATCCGCAGCCTCTGGCTGAAGCCGCGCTTTACGGCGTGCTCACCGCCTTTTTATTCACACTCTGGCCCCTTGCCCGTACTGAAGAAGTCCGTGCAGCCACCCTGTTTCGCGATGCGCTGTCTTCGGCGCGCTTCTTGCCTCGTGCAAAATATGTTCTTGCCACAGGCATCGGGCTTGCGGCGCTGATCAGCGCAGCCGCCTTTTTCAGCGGATCGGCGCGCCTGACCCTTTGGACCAGCGGCGGGTTGGCCGGAGCGTTGGTTCTGCTTTCGGTGGCGGCGCTGGCAATCCGCAAACTGGCACGCTTGACCACAAAACCCGCTCGAGGGAATCCGCCCCTGCGATGGGCCCTGTCTGCCATTTCCGACCCACGCGAAGGAGCCGCATCGGTTGTCCTGTCACTGGGGCTGGGCCTGTCGGTTCTGGCCGCAGTCGGGCAGATCGACGGCACGCTGCGAAACGCGATTTCAGGAAACCTGCCCGATGTCGCCCCTTCTTATTTCTTCGTCGATATCCAGAAAGAGCAGATGCCTGGCTTTACCGAACGGCTGGAAAACGACCCTGCCGTAAGCCGGATCCAAAGCGCGCCCATGCTGCGCGGGATCATCACACAGATTAACGGGCAGCCCGCGATTGAGGTCGCCGGGGACCACTGGGTACTGGAAGGCGACCGCGGGGTCACCTATTCCGACGCCCCGCCCTCGAACGCACGGGTCACCGCCGGGGAATGGTGGTCCGAAGACTATTCCGGAACGCCTCAGGTCAGCTTCGCCGCTGAAGAGGCCGAAGAGATGGGCCTGAAGCTGGGTGACCAACTGACCGTCAACATATTGGGGCGCGACATCACCGCAGAGCTCACCTCTCTGCGCGAGGTGGATTTCTCGACCGCCGGGATGGGTTTCATCATGTCCATGAACCCGTCGGCCCTGGCCGGCGCCCCGCATAGCTTCATTGCCACCGTCTATGCCGAAGAGCAGGCCGAAGCCGCGATCCTTCGTGATCTGGCGGGTAAATTCCCCAATATCACCGCAATCCGTGTCCGCGATGCGATTGACCGGGTCTCGGGTCTGCTGGCCGGGTTGGCCGCTGCGACGTCTTATGGGGCTGGTGTATCGCTGCTAACCGGCTTTCTGGTCCTGATCGGCGCCGCGGCAGCGGGTGAACCAGCCCGGCGGTACGAGGCCGCAGTCCTGAAGACCATCGGTGCCGACCGACGGCGCATATTGATCAGCTTTGCCCTTCGGGCTGTTCTGCTGGGGTCTGCCGCTGGAATTGTAGCCCTGATGGTGGGCATCCTCGGCGGCTGGGCGGTTGCGACATATATTTTCGACACCAGCTTTGACGTCATTTGGCCATCTGCCATCGGCATCGTATTGGCCGGGATCATCGTCACGCTGGGCGCGGGGTTGATCTTTGCCTTGAAACCCCTTGCCGTTCGCCCGGCGCGCATCTTGCGCGCCAGCGACTGAGTTTATCGGACGCAGGCGACGGGCTGCAAAATCGTCAGCAGATTTGCATTGTCACACACCAGCGAATCCAGCGTGATTTCGTCCAGCGAGGCATAAAAGACCTCGGCCGCGTCCCGCAGCGCAAGGCGCAGCCGGCAGGCGTTGGTGAGCGGGCATGTATTGTCGGCATCCGCAAAGCACTCGGCAATCGGCAAGTCGCCCTCGATATGTCGAAAAACCGAACCGATCCGTATCTGATCAGCAGATCTAGCGAGTACCATACCACCATTGCGACCGCGATGAGTGCTCAGATAATCTAACTGGCTGAGTTGGTTGATCACCTGCGCCAAGTGGTTTTCCGAGATATTGCAGGCCTTTGCGATCTCGGATTTGGTCACCAACCTGTCTGGATTTGCTGCACAATACATCAGTAGGCGCACAGCAATATTTGTCCGCTTGGTTATCCGCATGTTTGCCTCCCTAAGTTCAACATGCTGCCTTATTGCATGTTGGGCAAAAAAGCGGTTTGACATACATCAATTCCCGGTCAGAAGTGATCCCGCATGGCAGATCCCTATTTCTTTGGCTACGGCAGCCTCGTGAACCTCGCGACCCACGATTTCCCCGACCCGCATCCCGCGCAGTTGAAGGGATGGCGGCGGGCCTGGCGGCATACCGATTTGCGCCCGGTCGCTTTCCTGACTGCCATTCCGGATCCCACTTCTGAAATCGACGGCATGATTGCCCATGTCCCGGGCAATGACTGGGACGCGCTGGATCAACGTGAGTGGGCCTACGACCGCGTTCCAGCGACTAAGGCCGTCACCCATTCTCTGCCACACGAGGTTGAGATCGCTGTTTATGCCGTACCTGATGACCGTCAATCCGCGGCCAGCCGGCGCCACCCCCTGCTGATGAGCTATATCGATGTGGTTGTGCAGGGCTATTTGCGTGCGTTCGGGTCCGAGGGCGCCGATCGCTTTTTTGCCACCACTGATGGCTGGGACGCCCCGATCCTGAATGACCGGGCAGAGCCGCGGTATCCGCGCCACCAGGCATTGAAACCGGATGAGACTTGTTTTGTGGATGATCGGCTGAAGCGAATAGCAGCCCAGATCGTAAAGACCTTATAGAAAAAGGCGCGGCCAGCAGACCACGCCTTATCACAATCTAACGCACTAAGATCAGCCGCGCGCGCGGATCACCTGCAGAAGGGGCAACAGGGTGGCCATCTCGGGGCCGCGCTCCATTCCTGTCAGTGCCTTGCGCAAAGGCATGAACAGACTCTTGCCCTTGCGGCCTGTCGCGTCTTTCACCGCGCTGGTCCACTGCCCCCAGGTCGCGCCGTCGAACGGGCCTTCTGGCAACAACGCCACGGCCTCGGTGATGAACTCTCGGTCTTCATCGGCAATCAGTGGTTCGGCGCCGTTAAGGCACAGCTCCCACCACCCTCTCAGGTCTGCCAGAGTGGTGATGTTCTCGCGGGCCATGGCCCAGAACGGTTCGGCCAGTTCGACCGGTACGCCCGCATCTGCCACAGCATCTGCAACGTCGGCCAATGACAAAGATTGCAGGTGTTTTGCCGTCAACGGAAACAGGTCCTGAACGTCAAACTTGGTCGGCGCGGCACCAAAACGACCAATGTCAAATCCATCGATCAGCTCGGCCATCTCTGTCCGCAACTCAACCGGGTCGGATGAGCCCAGACGCGCCATCAAGCTGAGCAATGCTAACGGCTGTACGCCCTGCTCGCGCAGATCACGCAGAGCCAGCGTGCCCAGTCGCTTAGACAGCGCCTCGCCCTGGGGGCCGGTCAGCAGAGAATGATGTGCAAAACGCGGGCAAGTACCACCCAGCGCTTGGATGATCTGAATCTGTGTCGCGGTATTTGTCACATGGTCCGAGCCACGCACCACATCGGTCACACCCATTTCGGTATCATCGACCACCGACGCAATCGTGTACAGAACTTGACCGTCGCCCCGGATCAGAACCGGGTCAGAGACTGAGGCCGCATCAATCGAAATATCGCCCAGAATGCCGTCGGTCCACTCGATCCGTTCATGATCCAGCCTAAAGCGCCAGACACCGTTGCCACGTTCGGCCCGCAGCGCGTCTTTCTCGGCGTCGTTAAGATTCAATGCTGCGCGGTCATAAACCGGCGGCTTGCCCATATTCAGCTGCTTCTTGCGCTTGAGGTCCAGCTCGGTCGGGGTTTCGAAGGCTTCATAGAACCGGCCCATCTCGCGCAGCTTGTCGGCTGCCTCGGCATAGCGGTCCAGACGCTCGGACTGTCGTTCGACCCGGTCCCAATGCAGGCCCAGCCACTCGAGGTCCTGCTTGATGGCATCGACATATTCTTCCTTCGACCGCTCGGGGTCTGTGTCGTCGATACGCAGGATGAACGTGCCGCCGGCCTTGCGGGCAATCAAGTAGTTCATCAGCGCTGTGCGCAGGTTGCCCACATGGATGTAACCGGTGGGCGACGGGGCGAAACGGGTGGTTGTCATAGGAGTCTCCTGTTGGCGCGGCTCTTCTCACAGGATGGGCAAATTGTCCAGCCACCGCACCGGTTCACGCCAACGTCAGGTGGCAATCCTCGGGCGATACCCTATCTTCAAAGTGCTGGCACACACAGGGAGATCTCAAAATGACCGTTACACTGACTCGTAGGGCCGCACTGGGCGCGGCGGCAGCATTGCCTTTTGCATCAGCTGCTACCCCCATCCTGGCTGCAGCAAGCGATACCAAAGCGAATTCAACCATCGCGAAATCGTTCCAGTTGGGCGATTTCACCGTAACCACCCTGCTGGATGGCAGCCTGCCGCGCGATGGCGCCAAAGAGATATTCGGCGGCGGTGCCACGGATGAGGAATTTGCAAACGTATCGGCCCAGAATTTTATTCCTGCCGATAAAGCCCAGTTCTTTTTCACACCAACGCTGGTCAATACCGGGTCTGAACTTGTGCTGTTTGATACTGGCCTTGGGCAAGGCGGCATTCAGGCGGCACTGGCAGATGCAGGCGTGAGCCCGGATCAAATCGACGTCGTCATCATCACCCATATGCACCCTGACCATATTGGCGGCATGACCACAAATGACGCGCCGACTTTCCCGAATGCGCGCTATGTCACCGCATCATCCGAGTATGACTTTTGGGCCGCGCAGGATTCCGGCAATCGGGTCGGCGATCTGGTCGCCGCCAAAGTGACCCCAATGGCCGAAAAGATGACCTTTGTCGGCGATGGCGGCGAGGTTCTGTCCGGAATAACCGCCGTTTCAGCGCATGGGCATACCCCCGGACACACGGTCTTTCATCTGGAAAGCAACGGTCAACGTCTGGTGCTGACGGCCGATCTGGCCAATCACTATGTCTGGTCCTTCGCCCAACCCGAGTGGGAGGTGAAATTCGACATGGACAAAGCCGCAGCCGCCGCTTCTCGTCGTAATGTGTTGGGGATGCTGGCAGCAGACAAAATCCCGATGATCGGATATCACATGCCCTTCCCCGCAGCCGGTTACGTCGAGACGCGCGGCGATGGGTTCCGGTTTGTCCCGGTCAGCTATCAGATGATGGGTTAACGTTTAAAACCCTGGGTCCGGCCGAATTTTCGACCCGTCCGTAAAGCGGGACAGGCGGAAATCGGCCGGATCAACACAAGGGTCACTGGCCGAGACCAAATCGGCCATCAGCCGCCCGGCACCGGGCCCGATCCCAAATCCATGACCCGAAAACCCCGTCGAGATGAACAGGCCCGGCTTGTGGTCGACGGGTGAAATGATCGGGATCGCATCCGGGGTGACATCAATCATACCCGCCCAGCTTTGAACGATTTCAGCCTGTTTTAGCGCGGGAATGCCCTTGGTTGCGCTTTTCCAAGCTTGCCGCAATGCCCGGCGCGACGGTTCGGGATCCAGAACGCGGCAATGTTCGAACGGAGTCACATCCGTGGGCAACCAGCTCCGGTCCTGCCCCGCCTCTTCGGCCCACCGCTTGGACAACCGAAACCGCAGCGACCGCCACTCCTGACGATATGCAGGAAGAAATTGCCACGCCAAGCGAAGGCTATCCGGCACGATATCAACGGTGTTTTCGTGCCCGGACGCAATCGTATACCCTCCGTCGTCCCGCTTGCGTATTGCAAAATCGTCCGACCACAAGGCGGCCTCAGGACCGGAAACCGGAGAGGTTCGGAATACGGTGTTCAGCACCTTCAGTTGTGGAAAATCAACTCCGGCATTCCCTGCAAACAAGCGCGACCACGCACCGCCCGCCAGTACGACATTGCCGCAGGCCACGCGACCGCGTTCTGTGAAGACACCGACGACACGGTCCGCCTCTGTATCCAGACAGCGCACTGCACAGTTGGTCATCAACAGGGCCCCCCGGTCACGCGCAGCTTCGGCGATTGCGGGTGCAGCCCATTGCGGTTCCGCCCTACCGTCTTGCGGCATAAACAATGCGCAATCCAACCCAGTCTGATGGTCTGGCATAAGTTCCGCCAACAGAGCCCCGGACACCATCCTTGCCCCAGTATTCAACCCCTCCACATGGCGAAGCCAGCGTTCAAGATTGCTCTGTTCCCGCTTGCCAGAGGCGCCGAACAGGATACCGGCCTGTGTGAAACCTGTCTTGCGCCCGGTGCGTTGATCGAGCTGCGCCCAGATACGCTGTGATTCCTGCATCAGCGGGATTTCCCGAGGATCGCGCATACCCAAACGCACCCATCCCCAGTTCCGCGAACTCTGCTCGGCGGCAATTTGTCCCTTTTCGCACAGAAGGACAGACATTCCCCGCTCTGACAGTTCGAGGGCAGTTGAAGCCCCAATAATTCCTCCACCAATGACAACAACATCAACGGCTTTTGGCAGCTTTAGATCGGGTTCAACAGCATTAGGCTTGGGGCCAGGCATCAACCGCTCATAATTCATTGCACGGACCGCAATGAAGGCGCGGGATCAGGACAGACGCAACAGAAGAAACTTCGCTTCAATGACTATTGCTCAGGCCTGTGACCATTCGGCCAACGTGGCAAGCCAGCGCATCTAATTCAGGATTTTGAAAACTTCAGGCCGCGCCGCACAATTCAGCCAGTTTCTGACGTAAAGAGGTAGCGATACCGCCTTCCGGCACCTCGGCTTCTGTTTCCAGAAACTGCGCGCCGGGGCCTACCGTCGTGGATTCCTCTTTGGGCACCTCTTCATTCAACAAATTGGCAATGGCAGCATCTACCTTTGCCTCATCCAGAGACCGACCTTCGGATTGCATAGACCGCCATTTTGGCGGTGAATGAAGCGGTTTATCGTATTCATCGTACATAATGGCACCAAATCGTTAACTCAGACATCCAATTTCGGACGCGTCGCTAAAGACCGAAGGGAAAGCTCATAAACACCTATTTCCCACAATGCGTCGCATCCGCCCCACATGGGGCAACAATCAAGCTAAAATGTGGCAAAAAAAAGACCGGGTATCAAGTGGAGCTCGGATACGCCCAAGAGAATCTAAGCCACTGCACTCAAAAATAAAAACAGTTCCAGAAGCAAGCGGTTATTGCCCATAAAATGGAAACAGTTTTCGCGTCAAAATGGTGATTCCTGTAAGGCGTCAGGTCCTGTCGCGCCAACGATTCACGATAGGATACCTGCGATCCAGCCAGAATGCCCGCTTGGTCAAACGTGTCCCCGGGGCGGACTGAAACCGTTTATATTCGCTGATATAGACCAAATGTTCGATCCGGCGCGCAACGGCTTCTCCGAACCCGGCGGCCACGCAATCCGCGATCGACCCATCCTGATCAACCAATATATCCAGAATGGCGTCCAGAACCGGATAATCCGGCAGGCTGTCACTGTCCTTCTGGTCTTCGCGCAACTCGGCACTAGGAGGTTTGTCGATGACCGAGGGTCGGATGACTTCACCCTCGGGGCCTTTCATCCAGCCGCGATGATTGGCATTGCGCCAGCGGCAAGTCTCGAACACGCGGGTTTTGTACAGGTCTTTGATTGGATTATAACCACCGTTCATATCCCCATAGATCGTGGCATATCCAACGGCGACTTCGGATTTGTTGCCTGTGGTCAGCAGCATCTCGCCGAACTTGTTCGACAGGGCCATCAGCAACAGCCCCCGCAGGCGGGACTGGATGTTTTCTTCGGTCAGATCTTCGTCTCGCCCGGCAAACAATGGGGCAAGCGTATCCGTGATCGCCGCGCACCCCTGTGCAATAGGGACGAAATCATAGTGAACACCCAACGACTTAGCCACCGCTTCGGCATCATCCAAAGAATCCTGGCTGGTATATTCCGACGGCAACATCACGCAGCGAACATTTTCAGCGCCAATCGCATCCACCGCTATTGCCGCGACAAGGGCTGAATCAACGCCGCCAGAGAGACCCAGAACACCCTTTTTGAACCCGGTTTTGGCCATGTAATCACGCAGAGACTGGACCATCGCGCGATAGTCCTGCTCCCACGCATCTGGCTGCGGCACAATCTCGTCCGGAATTATGCGCCAACCTGCATCGCCGCGTTCAAGATCCACATGCGCTATCGCTTCGTCGAACACAGGCATTCGGAATGCCAGTTCTCCGCCTGGATTCAACCCGAAGGTCGCCCCGTCAAAGACCTGATCGTCCTGCCCTCCGACCATGTTCAGGTAAATCAGCGGCAATCCGGTCTCAACCACGCGCGCCACCATATGGTTCAGGCGCACATCATATTTGTTTCGGAAATAAGGCGAGCCGTTGGGGATCAGCAGAAACTCGGCTCCTGTCTCCTCCAGCGTCTCGGCAACATCCGGATGCCAGCTGTCCTCGCAGATTGGGCTGCCGATCCGAGAGTTGCCAATCGAATAGGGACCGCCCAGCGGGCCGGAATCATACAGGCGCACTTCGTCAAAGACTGTCTCATTCGGCAGGTGATGTTTCAGCACTTTACTGCTGATCCTGCCGTTCTTGAGGATGAGATAGGCGTTATACAGCCGGTCATCTTCGAACCACGGCCCACCGATCGCAATCGCAGGTCCATCGGCGCAACGTTCCGCAAGCGCCTCAACAGCTTTCATTGCGGCTTTGTAGAACGCGGGCTTGATCACAAGGTCCTGCGTATTATAGCCGGTGATGAACATCTCGGGGAAAGCAACAAGTTGGGCACCAGCCTCGCGCGCCTGCTCCCACGCAGAAAAAGCCTTGGCCGCATTGCCTTCCAAATCCCCGACAATGGGATTGAGTTGCGCCAGAGTGATACGGAAACGGTCGGCCATACTGCCCTCTTGCCCTCGTCTGTCCTATTGCCATTTACCAGATCGCACCGCGAGTGAAAGACCAATAAGGCAAAAGCCGTTGCCCTGCCTGCGTCGGTATCCTAGTTTTGCGCAAAAGCACGATGCTCGCGCAGACAGGACCAAACATGAACGTTTTTCGCACTTCAATCGCCGCAGTTGCATTGACCCTGTCAGCGCTGACCGCCTTCGCGCAGAACGATCAGGTAGTCGTGGACGATGACGAAGTGGGCGGCGTATACGAAGGCACGTTCCTAAATGGCCTGCGGCACGGAACCGGCACCTACCAGTTGCCAGATGGTTTCGAATACGAAGGCGAATGGATCGAAGGCGAAATTCAGGGTCAGGGTATCGCGCGCTATGCTAACGGGTCGATCTATCAGGGCGCCTTTGCCAACGGTCAACCCGAAGGGTTCGGAACGATCGTCTATGCTGATGGTGGCAGCTATGAAGGGGAATGGGCCGATGGCTCGTTCAACGGCCAAGGAGTCGCCGTCTATGCCAACGGAGCGAAATACGAAGGTGGGTTCAAGAATGCCCGGCACCACGGCAAAGGCACTCTGACCGACCCGACCGGAGAGGTGTACGAGGGCGACTGGGTCGACGGGGTCAAGCAGGGCAAAGGCAAGATAACCTCAGCCAAAGGCAACGTGTATGAGGGCGATATCAAAGACGGCAAGCGTCATGGAACAGGTAGCCTGACGCGGCCGGAAGGTATGAGTTATACGGGTGACTGGTCCGAAAATCGCATGACCGGAAAAGGCCGTCTACTGCAAGCCAATGGCGATTTGTATGAAGGCGACTTTTTTGATGGGCGCCGACAAGGCAAGGGCAAGGCAACCTATGCCAGTGGCGCCATTTACGAAGGTGACTATCACGATGATCGCCGCCACGGCAAAGGCCGTTTTCTGGGCACGGACGGGTTCGACTATACTGGTGAATGGAAAGACGGCCAGATTGAGGGCCTCGGAGAGCTGACCTATCCTGACGGTTCGACCTATGTCGGTGATTTCAGTGCAGACCTGCCCCATGGCAAAGGAATGCACACCTATCCTGATGGCCTGATTTACGACGGCGACTGGATCGCCGGCGTCTTCGAGGGTCAGGGCAAGGCCACTTACCCGAACGGCGCCATCTACGATGGGCAGTTCAAGAACGGTCTGAACCACGGCACCGGTGTTCTGACATTTGCAAACGGGTACAAATATGAAGGCCATTGGGTCGACGGTGCGCGCCAGGGCGAGGGCAAAGCCAGCTTCCCGGACGGAACGACCTACAAGGGCGATTTCAAAGATGGGCAGCGCCACGGGCAAGGATCGATAACCACACCGCGCGGCTTCACCTATACAGGCGGTTGGGTCGAGGGGAAGATCAGCGGCACCGGAACCGCTACCTATGCGACTGGTGACGTGTACGAAGGTGGGTTTTTGGACAACAAACGCCACGGTGACGGCACGATGCGCTATGCTGACGGCAAAGAAGAAACCGGCGTCTGGGAAAACGGTGTTCTGCCGGGTGAAAACACCAGCGAGCCGAAGGAGAGTGCTCCGGCAGACGACAGCGCGACAACGGCAACCAGCCCTGCCTCTGACGGTTAGCGGGTCTCACCACGGCACAGGTTTTCCAGCCCAGTCGAAGAACCCGCCAGTGTCTGCGGGCACAAGCGCCCTGGCTACGCTCAGCAGGTTACGCGCGGCTTCATCCGATTCAACGGTCGGGTGTCGCCCGACATATTTGCGCGTGAATTCTGTACGCACTGTGCCCGGATGCAGGGCCACACAGATCGCCTGTTTGTGGGTGCGGGCCAGCTCAATCGCGGATGTGCGCACAATCTGATTGGCCGCAGCTTTTGAGGCCCGATAGCTGATCCATCCCCCCAGCTGGTTATCTCCGATTGATCCGACGCGGGCGGACAACACCGCCACGACAGATCGCCTGCCCCGTGGTAGCAGCCGCGCAGCGTGTGACAGCACAAGGGCCGGACCAACCGCATTCAGGGCAAACTGGTCCATCATTGCTTGCGCTGAAATTGATCTGATGGACTTCTCTGGCTGTGCACCATTGATTTCCAAAGCACCCGTCGCAATGAAGATCATGTCAAACGGGCATTGCAATGCTTCCAGAGCCGGGCCGACAGCTTCGACATTCGTGAGGTCGAAACCATCAGCAGAACGCGACAAGGTGGTTACGTCTACGGATTGCATGGTCAACAGCCTTTGCAGCGCGGCACCGATACCACCCGAGGCACCTATGATGAGAGCTTTCTCCATTCCGGATCAACTAGCGGTCTTCATTCGGCAATCAACCGTCACGGTTCGTGCAGGTTTTGACGTCTGCATGAAATTCCTACTTTTCATTCCCCGCATGCGCTGTATAAGCTCAACCCCATGATCAACCGCGCAGATATCCTTGTTGCCGACACCGCCCCCTGCGGTGCGTCTCTGCGTGGCCTACTGATCCTAATCCGCCTCTGAGCGTGCCACCCGGCGCGCCCGCTCAGAGGAGGACGCCCGCGCGCCATAGGCTTTAGGACAGAAGAAGAAAGAGAATCCCATGACCAATGTGACCGACCAAGACCGCGTCTTGATCTTTGACACCACTTTGCGCGACGGCGAGCAGAGCCCCGGCGCGACCATGACCCATGCCGAAAAGCTGGAAATCGCGGAACTGCTGGACGAGATGGGTGTCGACATCATCGAGGCCGGTTTCCCGATCGCATCAGAAGGCGACTTCAAAGCCGTCAGCGAGATTGCCGAGCGATCACAAAACAGCCGCATCTGTGGGTTGGCCCGTGCGAATTTCGCTGATATCGACCGCTGCTGGGAGGCGATCAAACACGCTGGCAAGAACCGCATCCACACTTTCATCGGCACCTCGCCGCTGCACCGTGCCATTCCGAACCTGACCATGGACGAGATGGCCGACAAGATCCACGAAACCGTCAGCCACGCCCGCAACCTGTGCGAAAATGTACAGTGGTCGCCGATGGATGCGACCCGGACCGAGTGGGATTATCTGTGCCGTGTGATCGAGATCGCGATCAAGGCCGGTGCCACAACGATCAACATCCCCGACACTGTCGGTTACACGGCACCTGTCGAATCCGCTGACCTGATCAAGCGCCTGATCGAAACGGTTCCGGGCGCGGATGAGGTGGTGTTTGCCACCCATTGCCACAACGATCTTGGCATGGCGACGGCGAACTCACTGGCGGCTGTCGCTGGTGGTGCGCGTCAAATCGAGTGCACCATCAATGGCCTTGGCGAGCGTGCGGGCAATACTGCGCTGGAAGAAGTTGTGATGGCGCTGCGCACCCGCAATGACATCATGCCGTGGCATACCGGCATCGACACCACCAAGATCATGCATATCTCGCGCCGGGTTGCGACGGTTGCGGGCTTCCCGGTTCAGTTCAACAAAGCCATCGTCGGCAAGAATGCCTTTGCGCATGAAAGCGGAATCCATCAGGACGGCATGCTGAAGAACCGAGAGAATTTCGAGATCATGCGCCCTGAAGATATCGGCCTGTCGGGCACCTCTCTGCCGCTTGGCAAACACTCGGGCCGGGCTGCGTTGCGCGACAAGCTGGAAACGCTCGGCTTTGAGGTCGGTGACAATCAGCTCAAGGACATCTTCGTGCGGTTCAAGGATCTGGCCGACCGCAAGAAAGAGGTTTTTGACGACGACCTGATCGCGTTGATGAGCCAGGATGATGAGGCCGACGATCGCCTGCAGTTGGTTTCGATGAAAGTCACCTGCGGCACCGGCGGTCAGGCGGAATCGACGGTCGAGCTGGAAGTGGATGGCAAGGACATTGTCGCGACCGAACATGGCGACGGTCCAGTCGATGCCACCTTCAAAGCCGTTCGCCGAATCTATCCCAACACCGCCCGCCTGCAACTGTATCAGGTCCATGCTGTGACCGAGGGTACTGATGCGCAGGCAACCGTATCGGTTCGGCTGGAAGAGGACGGCATGATCGCCACCGGTCAGTCAGCGAATACCGATACGGTCGTGGCATCCGCCAAGGCCTATATCCACGCACTGAACCGCCTGATCATGCGCCGTGAAAAGGCCGGGCCAGGTGCAGACACGCGTGAAATCAGCTATAAGGACCTGACCTGACCGCCAGATGAAACTCCCAAGGGCTCCCGCACCCGCGGGCGCCCGGCTACACCGGACGCCCTTGCGGCTTTGGGCCCGGCAGCGCGCATGCGGCGCGCTGCCGGGCCCAACACGTTTGACGGCATCTTTAGATGCTGGCAGATGAGGCGGGAGAACCTTGTGGTCCGAAATCAGACTGGCGTCACAGCCCTTTGAACAGCTCTGACAGACGGTCCATTTCATCTTGGATGCCAAAGGGCGCGTTCAGCAGAAACATCCCTGATCCGACCATTCGGTGACCTTCCCGCGCAGGTGCAAACCGGACTTCATGACGGATCGCCTTGGGAAAACCCTGCGCCTTCAACGCGGCAACCATCGGGGCCTGACGTTGATCGGACAGGATCGGATACCACAGCGCGATGACGCCCACATTCCATTTACGGTGCAGTTTTGAGATCACGCCCGGTAGCCGGTCATAATCCGCCTTCACCTCATAGCTGGGATCAATCAACAGCATCCCGCGCCGCGGCGTTGGTGGCAGCAAAGACTGCGCCAGCTCATACCCGTCCTGTTTGTACTCCTTTGCCCCAAAGGGGGACATGGTCATCGACAATGCCGCGTATTCCTGCGGGTGCAGCTCTGCGAAATGCAGACTGTCCTGATCCCTCAGCAGGTTGGCCGCGATCAGCGGTGAACCGGCATAGCTGTTTTCTCCGTGCCGTTCATGGACCTTGGCCAACGCCAGAGACAAAGGATGATCAGATGGAAACCACCCTTCGCGCTGCGCTCGCTTGATACCTACGGCTGCCTCGCCTGTGCGCACGGCTTCTGCTGCGTCTAGCTGGTACAGGCCACGCCCGGAATGGGTTTCCAGATAGGTTATCGGCTTATCTTTTCGCGTCAGATAGTCCAGTACCCATGCCAAAAGAGCGTGCTTTTGAACATCAGCCAGATTCCCGGCGTGGTAAATGTGTTGATAAGAGAGCATGTTGCCTTCTAAAGTCCCTCTCAATAAGGCGGAAAGGTGCTGAGTTACGCGGAATCAGCCCTTTTACCGGGCGAGATGGCACCCTATAAGACATCCGTCCCGGAACCGTCGAGTCGCGGGCAGTAGAAATTCTGACGAACGGGATCAGTACAACATGGGCATCTTTGGCAATCTGGGCGGCTTGTTCTCAGCGGACATGGCGATCGACCTTGGAACAGCAAATACGCTTGTTTATGTCAAAGGGCGCGGTGTGATCCTGTCGGAACCTTCAGTTGTGGCTTACCACGTCAAGGATGGGGTTAAGAAAGTCCTCGCCGTCGGTGAGGATGCCAAGCTGATGCTGGGCCGAACCCCTGGTTCGATCGAAGCGATCCGCCCCATGCGCGAAGGCGTGATTGCGGATTTCGACACCGCTGAAGAAATGATCAAGCACTTTATTCGTAAGGTGCATAAACGCTCCACATTCTCAAAGCCCAAAATCATTGTCTGCGTCCCCCATGGTGCTACGCCTGTTGAAAAACGGGCCATTCGCCAATCGGTTATGTCCGCAGGCGCTCGCCGGGCGGGCCTGATCGCCGAACCCATCGCTGCGGCTATTGGTGCAGGAATGCCCATCACTGACCCGACCGGCAACATGGTCGTGGATATCGGCGGCGGCACCACCGAGGTTGCCGTTCTGTCGCTGGGCGACATTGTCTATGCCCGTTCGGTCCGCGTTGGCGGAGACCGAATGGATGAGGCGATTATCTCATACTTGCGCCGCCAGCAGAACCTGTTGGTGGGTGAATCCACCGCCGAGCGGATCAAGACCACCATCGGAACCGCCCGTATGCCTGATGACGGGCGCGGCCAGTCGATGCATATCCGTGGCCGCGATCTGTTGAATGGCGTGCCCAAAGAAATCGAAATCAGCCAGGCGCAGGTCGCCGAGGCCCTGTCGGAACCGGTTCAGGCAATCTGCGAAGCCGTTATGACCGCACTTGAAACCACGCCGCCTGATCTGGCCGCAGATATCGTGGACCGCGGCGTCATGCTGACCGGTGGCGGTGCTTTGTTGGGCGATTTGGATTTGGCACTGCGGGAACAGACAGGTCTGGCCGTGTCAATTGCTGATGAAAGCCTGAACTGTGTGGCTTTGGGCACCGGCAAGGCACTGGAATACGAAAAACAGCTGCGCCACGCGATTGACTACGAAAGCTAAGGCGCGCACCCTCTAAAGGGTACATTCGGGCGCGAGCAGCACGGGAAGGAGTCCTGTGGCAAAGGACCGATCACAGCGCGATGAATACACCACCCCGCTCCGCCGTCTGCTGCTGGGGATCGTGGTTCTGTGCCTTCTGGGCATCTTTCTGGTCTGGCGCATTGACAGCCCTCGCGTCGAACGGTTTCGGGCGCAGGTTGTCAACAACGTGGTGCCCTCGATGGATTGGGCGATGGTTCCGGTTACCGCTGCGGTCAATCTGGCACGGGATTTTCAGAGCTATCAACGCCTGAGCGAGCAGAACCAGGAATTGCGCAGCGAGTTGCGTCTGATGCGCGCCTGGAAAGAGGCCGCACTGCAACTTGAGCAGGAAAATGCCCGGCTTCTGGATCTAAACAATGTGCGTCTCGATCCGCGCCTGACCTACATTACCGGGGTCGTCATGGCCGATAGCGGTTCTCCGTTCCGGCAGTCGGTTCTGTTGAACGTGGGCGAGCGTGACGGAATCATGGATGGATGGGCCACCATGGACGGGATTGGCGTTGTCGGTCGTATCTCGGGTGTTGGTCCAGATACCGCACGGGTGATCCTGATGACCGACGCATCCAGCGCGATACCTGCCACGATTCAACCGTCGGGGCAGACCGCTCTGATTGCCGGGGACAACACCGCCGCGCCTGTGGTTGAGTTTCTGGAGAACCGCGAACTGGTGCGCCCGGGCGACAGGGTTGTGACCTCGGGGGATGGCGGCGTTTTCCCTGGCGGCCTGCTGATCGGTCAGATTACCGCTGATCCGGGTGGCCGCCTGCGGGTGCGGCTGTCTGCAGATTTTGAACGGCTCAAATTTCTAAGAGTGCTACGCTATCAGTCTGCGCCACTTATTCAGGACCCCGGAGGAATTGTCGGCCCACGCCAACCCGAGGCGGCACTGACACCGACGGAGACCGGCGATGGATAGTGCCGCGTCCAATCTGTGGCTCAAACGTGGCCTGTATCTGCTGTTGGCGCTGCTGGTCTTGTTCCTGCACCTGCTGCCACTGGACACGCAGCCGGATCGCTGGCCGTTTCCGGATTTCCTGATTGCGTTGACCTTTGCCTGGGTTCTGCGGCGACCCGAATATGTGCCAACCCTGCTGGTCGCCCTGATCATGCTGGCAGCCGACCTTCTGTTTCAACGTCCCCCCGGCTTGCTGGCCGCGCTTGTTGTGTTGGGTACTGCCTATCTTCGGTCCGCAACTCCCGGGTTGCGCGACGCGGGCTTTTTGGGCGAATGGACCACCGTTGCCGTCGTGATCACAGCTGTTTTTTTCCTGAATCGCGTCATTCTTGCTATTCTGTCCGTGCAACAAGCGGCATTGGGGATGGTCGTGGTGCAAGTGGTTCTGACAATCGGGATCTACCCATTGATCGTTCTGCTCAGTCAGAACGGTTTTGGTGTGCGTCGTGTCGCACCTTCTGACCCTGGCCTGTCGGGAGGGCGGTAATGAAACAGCGCAAACCTAAGTCACAGGGCCTCGCCTATAAACGTTTGCCACGCCGTGCGCTGATCCTTGGAGGCCTGCAAGCCGCTTTTATCGGGGGTCTGGCTGCCCGGATGCGGTTTATGCAGGTAGATCAGGCTGACGAATACCGCCTGTTGGCCGAGGAAAACCGGATTAACATCCGCCTGATCCCGCCCACTCGTGGTCGAATATACGATCGCAACGGGCAGATCATCGGGCAAAACTCTCCGTCCTACCGTATCGTCATGGTGCGCGAAGATGCGGGCGATGTTGAAGCCGTCATCTCCAAGCTTTCTGAACTGATCCCACTGACCGAGGATGAGGTCGAACGCGCCATGACCGAAATGCGCAGATCGGCCCCGTTCCTGCCGGTCACTCTGGCCGATCAAGTCACCTGGGAAGATATCTCGAAAGTTGCCGTCAACGCCCCCGCCCTGCCCGGTGTCACACCCGAGGTCGGGATGACCCGGCAATATCCCAGATATGAGGATTTCGCGCATATCGTCGGCTATGTCGGACCGGTCAGCGATTACGACCTCAGTCAGATAGAAGATCCGGAACCCGTTCTGCGCATTCCCCGTTTTCAGATCGGCAAGGTCGGGCTTGAGGCCAAACAGGAAATCAGTCTGCGCGGCAAAGCAGGCGCCAAACGCGTCGAAGTGAACGCCACCGGCCGCGTGATGCGTGAACTTGACCGTCAAGAAGGTTTGGCCGGGGCTGATTTGCAACTGTCGGTCGATGCCGATCTTCAACAATACGCTCAGGCCCGTTTGGCTGGTGAAAGCGCCGCAGCAGTGGTGATCGACTGTGAGACCGGTGATATCCGCGCCATCAGTTCCGCACCCAGCTTTGATCCCAACCTTTTTGTGCGCGGAATCTCGGTTGCCGATTACCGGGCTCTGACACAAGACAACTATCGCCCGTTGGCCAACAAGACTGTACAGGGCACTTATCCACCCGGCTCGACCTTTAAGATGATCACCGCCATGGCCGCGCTTGAGGCTGGGGTCATCGGTCCTGGAAACACTGTTTACTGCCCCGGCCACTTGAAAGTCGGCAGTCGCCGGTTCCATTGTTGGAAACGCGGCGGGCATGGTACAGTTGATCTTGGTCTGTCTCTGAAACGCAGCTGCGATGTGTATTATTACGACGTTGCCCTGCGCACAGGCATCGACAATATCTCCGACATGGCTCGTATCTTTGGGCTGGGCGTGAAACACGATATCCCGATGTCCGCAGTGGCTGCAGGGCTTGCCCCCAATCAGGCTTGGAAAGAGCGTGTCCACGGCGAAGAATGGCTGGTAGGTGACACTGCCAATGCCTCAATCGGTCAGGGCTTTATGCTGGCCTCACCGCTGCAACTAGCCGTCATGACAGCCCGGATTGCAACTGGGCGTGCGGTCTCGCCACGCCTTGTGCGTTCGGTCAATGGGGTTGAACAACCCTCGGGCGCGGGGGAACCGCTCGCGGTCAATCGGACTAATCTGGAATATGTCCGCAAGGCAATGTTTTCGGTCTCGAACGACCGGCGCGGGACGGCCTATCGCAGCCGCATCATTTCGGATGAGTTCCGCATGGCGGGCAAGACTGGCACCAGCCAGGTCCGCAATATCACCAAGGCAGAGCGTGCGGCTGGCGTTATCCGCAACGAAGACCTGCCGTGGGAACGCCGTGACCACGCGCTGTTCGTCAGCTTTGCCCCCTATGACAACCCGAAATACGCCGTAGCCGTCGTGGTGGAACATGGCGGGGGGGGGTCGAAGGCCGCGGCACCAGTTGCACGGGATATCATGCTGCAGGCGCTGTACAACGGTACGCCACCACTCGAAGCCTATCCGGCCGCCGATCGTGAGCGTATCAAGGAACAGCAAAAACGGCTGGAGGGCGACCGCCGCCCCAAAGCGCGTCCGCCCCAGAAGGACCGCGCATGAGCTATCTTGAATATGCCGTCAAATCCACGCCATCGGGGTTCCGCAAGTTCCTGTATATGAACTGGCCCCTGACCCTGCTGCTGATCAGCGTGGCCAGCGCAGGGTTCTTGATGCTGTACTCGGTGGCGGGTGGATCATGGACCCCTTGGGCCGAACCTCAGATGGAACGCTTTGGGTTGGGCTTGATCGCGATGTTCACTGTGGCACTGGTCCCGATCTGGTTCTGGCGAAATATGTCGGTTCTGGCTTATCTGGCCTCGATCGCTCTACTTGTGGTGGTCGAGTTGTTCGGAACGGTTGGCATGGGCGCGCAACGCTGGATCGACCTGGGGTTCATGCGCCTGCAGCCATCAGAGGTGATGAAAGTAGCACTGGTGATGGTGCTTGCGGCCTATTACGACTGGCTCCCATCGCATAAAACGTCACGCCCCCTTTGGGTTCTGATCCCTGTCATCCTGATCCTGATCCCCACCTTCATGGTGTTGCGCCAGCCGGATCTCGGCACCTCGATCCTGCTGCTGGCGGCGGGGGGAGGCCTGATGTTTCTGGCCGGCGTTCACTGGGCCTATTTCGCTGCGGTTATTGCCGCAGGTGTCGGTCTGATCGCCACGGTCTTCAACAGCCGCGGAACCGAGTGGCAGTTGCTCAAGGATTACCAGTTCCGCCGGATCGACACCTTCCTTGATCCCTCCACCGATCCGCTGGGCGCGGGGTATCACATCACCCAGTCCAAGATCGCGCTGGGGTCCGGAGGCTGGAACGGGCGCGGGTTCATGCAGGGCACACAATCGCGCCTGAACTTCCTGCCCGAGAAACACACAGATTTCATCTTTACGACACTGGCCGAAGAATTCGGATTTGTCGGCGGCATCACCCTGCTGGTTCTCTATGGGCTGATCCTGATCTTTTGCCTGGTTACGGCCCTGACAACCAAAGACAGGTTTTCCTCTTTGGTCACGCTGGGTATCGCACTGAACTTCTTCCTATTCTTTGCCGTGAACATGTCGATGGTCATGGGCTTGGCCCCAGTCGTAGGAGTTCCCCTGCCGATGGTCAGCTATGGCGGTTCGGCCATGCTGGTTTTGATGGCAGCTTTCGGCATCGTCCAAAGTGCCCATATTCACCGCCCCCGCTGATCCGAAAGGCCCGTTATGACCGCAAACATCCTGTTCTCGGCACGCCCCGAACTATGGCCCGTGTATCAACCCTTAATGACACAGTACCTGACTAATGCCGGGGTCGCGTTTCAGCTAGGCACCACGTTTGAACCAGATCAGGTGGATTACGTCGTCTATGCGCCTAATAGCGGCTTACGGGATTTTGCACCTTACACCCGCCTCAAGGCCGTGCTCAGCCTTTGGGCTGGGATCGAAAGCATCGTCGAGAATGACACTCTGACCGTGCCGCTGGCGCGAATGGTGGACCACGGGTTGACGCAGGGGATGACCGAATGGGTCGTCGGTCACGTGCTGCGCTATCATCTGGGTATGGACCGACACATCACGGTTCAGGATGGGGTTTGGGTCCCAGATCCACCACCGCTGGCCTCGGACAGAACCGTCTGCATCCTGGGCCTTGGCGCATTGGGAGAGGCCGCAGCCCGCGCGCTGTCTGCACTGAATTTCAACGTTACCGGCTGGAGCCGCTCGGCCAAGGCCATCCCCGGGGTCACCTGCTTTCACGGTGAGGATGGGTTGCGTGCGGCACTGACACAGGCCGAAATCGCGGTTTTATTGCTGCCCGATACGCCTGCCACGGAAAACACACTGAACGCCGAAACCCTGTCCCTGATGCCCAAGGGTGCGCATATCATCAACCCGGGCCGAGGACCGCTGATCGACGATCAAGCCTTGCTGGCAGCTCTGGATACGGGCCAGATCGGTCACGCAACGCTGGATGTTTTCCGGGTCGAGCCGCTGCCTGCGAGCCACCCGTATTGGACGCATCCAAACGTCACGGTGACGCCTCACATTGCCTCTGAAACCCGCCCCGTTACATCGGCGCAGGTGATCTGTGAAAATATTCGCAGAGGTGAGGCGGGCGAGCCTTTCCTGCACCTCGTTGACCGCGAATTGGGATATTAGGCTGCGATAAGGCCGCGCCCCTTCAGCAGGGCCTCAACCCCCGGCAAACGACCGCGGAAGGCCAGATACAGGTCTTCGGCTTCGCGGGAACCGCCAGTGGACAGGATATTTTCCTCCAGCGCTTTTGCGCGTTCGGAATCAAAGGCGCCCCCCGCCTCTTCGAACGCGGCGAAGGCGTCTGCATCCATGACCTCGGACCACATATAGCTGTAATAGCCTGCGCTATAGCCGTCACCGGCAAACACATGCGCAAAATGCGGCGTGGCATGGCGCATCCGGATTGCCGTGGGCATTCCCAGATCCGCCAGAACTTCTGCCTGTCTCGCCATCGGATCGTCGGGCACAGCGCCCTCATGAAAGGCCAGATCAACCAGCGCCGAGGCCACATATTCTACAGTCTGGAACCCCTGATCGAAATTGGCGGCCTTGAGCACTTTCTTTAGCATCTCCTGCGGCATCGGCGCGCCGGTTTCGGCATGAGTGGCGAATTCGGCCAGAACCTCTGGGACTTCAAGCCAGTGTTCGTATAGCTGGCTGGGCAGCTCGACAAAGTCGCGCGCAACGGAGGTGCCCGAGATGCTTTCATAGGTCACGTTCGACAGCATCTGGTGCAACGCATGGCCGAATTCATGGAACAAAGTCCGAGCGTCGTCATAAGACAGCAGCGCCGGATCACCCTTGGCGAAATTACAGACGTTGATCACGACCGGAGCCTGCACCTTGGGAAACTTTGCCTGCCCGCGCATCGCGCTGCACCAAGCGCCTGACCGTTTGGAGCCGCGTGCAAAGTAATCCCCGATGAACACCGCGATATGTTGCCCGTTCCGTGTCACTTCCCAGGCCCGGCAGTCCGGATGGTACAGCGGTATGTCCAACTGCTTGAATTCCAGCCCGAACAAACGGTTCGCGCAGGCAAAAGAGGCCTCGATCATGCGATCCAACTGCAGGTACGGTTTCAGCGCAGCCTCATCCAGATCGTGTTCAGCCTTGCGACGTTTCTCGGCGTAGTAACGCCAGTCCCACGCCTCCAAAGGCCCATTCACCCCATCATTCTGCATCATCTGCGTCAGGATTTCAGCATCAGCATTGGCACGCGTTTTGGCAGGCTCCCAAACCTGCATCAGCAGATCACGGACGCGGTCGGGCGTGCGGGCCATTTCGGTTTCCAGTTTGAAATCGGCAAAACTTTCATAGCCCAGCAGCTTTGCACGTTCCTGACGCAACTGCAGGATTTCGGCGGCAATTTCCCGGTTGTCAGTCTCGCCGCCATTTGCCCCCCGGGCAGTCCATGCGTGATAGGCTTTCTGGCGCAAATCCCGGCGCGGTGAAAACTGCAGAAACGGTACGATCAGTGACCGGGACAGGGTGACAACCGGTCCTTTTGCACCCTTTTCCTCACCCGCTGCCCGGGCAGAATTGACCACAAAACCAGGAAGCCCCTGTAGGTCATCTTCGGACAATTCCATGAACCAATCGCGCTCATCGGCAAGAAGGTTCTGGGTGAAGGACGTCCCCAGCGAGGCAAGCCGCGCTTTGATCTCTTGCATCCGCGTGTCTTCGTTTCCCTCAAGCGCCGCACCAGCGCGCACAAACCCGCGATGCGACAGCATCAGAACGCGTGCCTGCTCATCCGTCAGGCCCAGTTCATCCTTGCGCGTCCACAGATCGGCAACCCGCTGAAACAACGCCTTATTCGATGAGATGCCTGAGAAATGCGCGGCCAGCTTGGGTGAAAATTCGCGCTGCAACTCCTCACGCAAGGGATTGCTGTCTGCGCCCGCGACCGTGAAGAATACCGACAGAACCTTGTCCATCATCTCTCCTGCAGCTTCCAGCGCTTCGACCGTGTTGGAAAAAGTCGGGGCCTCCGGGTTAGAGGCAATCGCGCCAATCTCAGCGTTATGGGCCTGCATGGCCGCGTCCAGGGCCGGGGCGAAATCCGTGTCGGATATCGTGTCGAACGGCGCAATTTCGAACGCGCTGGTCCAGGCGGACAGAATCGGGTTGGTCATTGAAGTCTCCTTTGTCCCCTACCTAAGAACGACGGCGTGTTCGATCCAGAGCAGGGGGGTTATCCTTTGCCACAAACGGGGCAATCTGCACGGCGAGGCAGTGTAATCTTGCGGCTTTCGCCATAGAGAGCGTCGTAAATCAGCATCTCACCCCTCAGTGCCAGACCCGCCCCGGTGATCACCTTGATCGCCTCAACAGCCATCATCGAACCGACGACGCCAGGCAAGGGGCCGATCACCCCAGCCTCGGCGCAGGACGGGGCCAGACCTGGAGCCGGAGCCTCGGGGAAAATGCACTGATAACAAGGCGCATCGTTGGCCGGGTCGAAAACGCTGAGCTGGCCTTCCCATTGCGACAGAGCCCCCGAAATCAGCGGCTTGCCCAACGCGACCGCCGTGCGATTGGCCAAATAGCGCGTGTCGAAATTATCAGTTCCGTCCAGGATGACGTCAAAATCGGAAAATAGCTCGGTGGCGACCTCTTCGGTCAGTCGGCGGTGATAGGGCAGAACAACCACATTCGGGTTTTGCGCCAGCATGGCCTGCTGGGCCGAAAAAACCTTGGGCATGCCGATATCCGCATCCTGGTGGATCACCTGACGCTGAAGATTGGCGTTCTCAACCTCATCATCATCAATCACCCCGATCGTGCCGACCCCGGCCGCAGCCAGATACTGCAAAGCGGGCGCCCCAAGCCCCCCGGCGCCGATCACAAGCACGCGGGCCTGCTTCATCTTTTTCTGCCCTGGCCCACCAATTTCGCGCAACACGATATGGCGGGCATAGCGGTCAAGCTCGGTCTCGGAGAATTTGTCTGAGGGCATGGCTGGCTCCTTGTTCGAGGCCGGCGCCGCGCGTTTTCGCAGCGCTTTCAGTCCCCTTCCATAGATCAGAACCAGAACCCCCGTACCAATCAAAATCAACCAGGTCGCAGCAGAACCACCCGTGGCCTGACGCAGGGGGTTGCCAAGGGGCAAAACCAGCTGTGCCGAGATTACCCCCAGCAACAACACCCCAACCGAAATCATCCGTGCATTGCGTGACACGCCAGCCAGATAGCCGAGCCCCCAAAGCGCTGCGGCGATGATCAGGACAAGTAACATCAGCCGCGCCCGGTCGAACCGAACCCGCCTGCACCGCGGTCAGTATCGCTGAGTGTATCCGTGGCCTCGAATGACGCCTGCACCACCGGGGCGACGACCAGTTGGGCGATACGTTCCCCATGGGTGATTTCAAAGCTCTCCTGCCCAGCGTTCAACAGGATCACCCCCAGAGGGCCGCGATAGTCGCTGTCGATCGTACCCGGCGTATTGGGCAGCGTGATCCCGTATTTCAGCGCAAGGCCCGAGCGGGGCCGGACCTGCACCTCATACCCATTTGGGATTTCAATCCGCAGTCCGGTGGGAACCAGAGCCCGCTGACCGGGCAGCAACGTGATCGGTGTCTTGCCCGGGAAGTTTGCACGCACATCCGCGCCTGCCGCTCCGGTGGTTTCATAAGATGGCAAGGGCACCGAAGGGTCGGCCCCGTCCTCACGGATCACACGAATTGCTACCATCGGATATCCTCTTGTCTAACCGGCCAACGCGTCGGAAATCTTGCGTGCCAGTTTTTCGGCCACTGCGTCTTTGCCCATGCGTGGCCATTCCTCGGCCCCATCGTCGGAAATCAGGATCACCGCGTTTTCGGCCCCTCCCATGATCCCGGTCGCAGGGCTGACATCATTGGCAACGATCCAGTCGCACTCTTTGCGCTCGCGTTTGGCGGTCGCATGTTCGATCACGTTGTCGGTTTCCGCAGCAAAGCCAACAACTAGCGCGGGGCGTCCATCGTCCAGCTTGGCGACCCGCTTCAGAATGTCCGGGTTTTCAGCAAAATCCAGCGCCGGAAGACCGTCGCGCGTCTTTTTCAGCTTGCGGTCCGACGCGCTGGCCACCCGCCAATCCGCCACGGCTGCGGCAAATACCCCGGCATCGACAGGCAATGCTGCATCCACCGCGTCTGACATCTGCTGGGCTGTTTCAACCCGCACAACCTCGACCCCATCGGGTGCGGGAACCTCAGCAGGTCCGGTCACAAACACAACCTCTGCACCCAACGCAGACAGAGCACGTGCAATCGCTGTGCCCTGCGCCCCGGATGAGCGGTTCGCGATATAGCGCACCGGGTCAATCGGCTCGTGCGTGGGACCCGAGGTCACAAGAATGCGTTTACCGCTGAGCGGTCCGCTGCCCAGCGATGCCTCAATCGCGGCGACGATCTCAAGCGGTTCCGACATGCGGCCCGGACCATATTCGCCACAGGCCATGTCGCCTTCGTTCGGCCCGACAAAACGAATGCCGTCCGCCTGCAACTGTTCAAAATTACGACGCGTCGCCGGGTGATCCCACATACGGACATTCATCGCAGGCGCACACAGAACCGGTGTGTCAGTCGCCATCAATAGGGTCGAGGCCAGATCATTCGCCAACCCACCTGCCATTTTGCTCATTAAATCCGCAGTCGCCGGAGCGACCACGACAAGATCCGCAGAGCGGGACAACTGGATATGCCCCATCTCGGCCTCATCGGTCAGATCGAACAGATCGCGATAGGCCTTCTCGCCGGCCAGCGCGGCAACAGACAGAGGTGTCACGAATTCTTCTGCTGCGCGGGTCAGGACCGGCGTAACGGCGGCGCCGCGTTCCTTCAGTCGCCGGATCAGATCCAGTGACTTATAGGCAGCAATACCGCCACCAATGATCAGCAGAATCCGTTTCGATGCCAGCATGTTGTGCCCTTCCCGTCTCGGTCGGCCCCGACATTAGGCAAGCGCGCCCGACAGTTCCAGCGGTTAATTCTGCGGTTGAAAGGCCAGGCAGGGGTCTTCTCGGTCCGCGGTCGGGCTGTCGATGACTGCATCATAGTCCCCTTGGATCGTACCGTCTTCAGACTGACCCAGGACATACACTTTAAGACCCGGACGCAGACGCGACAGGAATGTCGGAATACCGCGGTCCTTTCGTGCGTGGCCATTTCCGGTGATAACTGCAACCGGGCCACCGGTTTCGTCAACGGCACGCAATATGGCCCGTGCCAGCACCGCATCACGCAACCTTTGGATCGCAACCAGCTGCGGCAGAGCGCTTTCCGGCAGCGCATCGCAATGCGCCGCCATCTGGTCAGCCTCGCGCGCCGCCTGTTCCGCCTTTGACAGAGGTATGGTCAACCCAAATCGCGCTGCGTCAGCGCCCAGCGCAGTTGCAGCGCCACGTTCCATCGCTGTACGCGCTGCCTTACGCGGGACCATTGCGCCATAGACCGGCGCATCCGTGGCCTGAAAGATCGGGTAATACAGGCTGAGAGGGGGCCAGCCGGATTCCGCCCAACGCAGGATGCGTGACAGTTCTTCGGGATCGGACGCCGCTTTTTGCGCCAGGCGCTGCGCGCCTTCCTCGGTGACCATTTCCCAGACTACGGCGGAGGGGTCGATCAATGTAATCGCCTGTTCCTGAACCAGATGATGGCGGGGATTGTCATGGGTTTCGCCCAGCAAAACAACGTCTGCCATTCGCATCGCTGCCGCGACATCGTCAGGGATCAGGTCATCGGCATGACCGGACCCAGCCATAACCATCAGCGTACACATCAGAATCGCAATCTGTTTCATGCGATGAAGTGTTGCACCTCGCGCGATTGAGCTTCAAGGTTCTTACGCATTTTTACAAAAGCCGCGGCTTCAAGCTGACGCACCCTCTCTTTCGACAGGCCCAGTTCCTGACCCAGGCTTTCCAGTGTGCGCACCGGTTCACGCAGCTTGCGTTCGCGCACTATGAAGCGCTCTCGGTCGTTGAGGGCCTGCATCGCCATCACCAGCCATTCGCGCAACTGTTCGGTGTCGTGCTTGTTCTCAACGGTTTCAGCGGCCTGTTCCCGGTCATCCTCTAACGCGTCGATCCATTCGCGCCCGTCTTCATCCGTGGATTGCACAGCGTTCAACGAGAAATCCGACCCTGCCAGCCGGCCTTGCATCATCTCAACGTCGCGCAACGGAACACCGATCTCGGCTGCTATCATCTGGTGCAACTGGTGACGGTCCAGCGCCATCCCATCAGTGGCCGCTTCGCGTTCAAGCCGGGCCTGGACGCGACGCATGTTGAAAAACAGGGATTTCTGGGCAGAGGTGGACCCGGTCCGAACCATTGACCAGTTTCGCATTACATAGTCCTGGATACTCGCCTTGATCCACCAGACGGCGTAGGTCGAGAACCGAACCCCGCGATCCGGGTCAAATTTGTCAGCGGCCTTCATCAGACCCAATCCGGCCTCTTGGATCAGATCGTTCATCGGCGCGCCATAACGTTTGAACTTGGCCGCCATCGAAATTGCCAGTCGCATATAGGCGGTGATTAACCGGTGCAGCGCCTTTTCATCGCGCTGGTCGCGCCAGGCATAGGCCAGCTTCAACTCGGTTTCTGCATCCAGTAACTCGGCCTTCATCGCCCTGCGCGACATCGAGAAATCGTTTGCGCTGTCCAGTGCCATGGAAATCTCCCTTTTTCGCTGGCGCGGCCCGGGCTTGCCTTGCCGACCCATGGTCGATACGCAGAACAACACCAGGTGGATCACTTAAAAGGTAATGATCGTGGGTTCGGATTTAACCTTTGTGCTGGGCGGAGCAGCCTCAGGCAAGTCGGCATTCGCCGAGCAACTTGTTGTTTTATCAGGGAAAAGCCGCGTTTATCTGGCCACATCACAAGTGTTTGATGATGAGATGCGCGATAAGGTTAAGCGCCATGTTTCACAGCGCGGCAGCGGTTGGGACACGATCGAGGCCCCCTTGGACCTTGGCGCAACGCTGGCCGAGCTGACCCCGGATCAGATCTGTCTGATAGATTGTGCTACCATGTGGCTAACCAATCACCTGCTGGCGGAACACGACCTGCAGCAGGCCCAGACAGCACTGCTTGATGCGTTACGAGACTGTCCTGCCCCGGTCGTCATCGTCTCGAACGAGGTTGGCCACGGGATCGTCCCGGGCAACGCCCTGTCTCGCCAATTCCGCGAGGCGCAAGGCCGCCTGAACATCGCGCTCGCCGCGCAGGCTGATCTGGTGGTTCAGGTCACCGCCGGGCTTCCTGTGGTGTTGAAAGGGCAACTGCCATGACGCGTCTGCATCTAGTCAGGCACGGTCCGACCCATGCCAAAACCATGGTCGGCTGGTCCGATCTGCCTGCTGACCTAAGCGACCACGCCGCCATTGGCCGGCTAAAAAGCTACTTGCCGGCCAACGGGTTGTTGATCTCATCCGACCTGTGCCGTGCCGTTGACACGGCTTCGGCGGTACAGGGCACCCGGCACCGCCTGCCCCACCACCCCGACCTGCGAGAGATCAATTTTGGCAGTTGGGAATTGCGCGGGTTCGAGGAAATCGAGGCCGAAGACCCCGAACTAACCTTCGCCTACTGGGACAATCCCGGTGAAGTTCGCCCGCCAAACGGCGAAAGCTGGAATGAAGTCCGAGCCCGCGTCAACGCGGTTATTGACAGGTTGATTGGCGATCACACCGGCCAGGACCTGATCATTGTTGCCCATTTCGGCGTCATCCTGACACAGGTCCAGCGTGCCATGGATGTGGACGCGCAAGAGGCTTTCGGCCACCGGATCGACAATCTTTCCGTGACGGAGATCACCCATCACGGCGACCGTTGGTCGGTCGGTCGGATCAATCACTGCCCGTGATCAGGCCGCGCACAAATCTCTGTTTTACGGATTGAATAGCCTGAGTCATCCTAGACCCATGACCTATGATTTGTTTATCGGAGACCGCCTGTTTTCCAGTTGGTCCTTGCGTGGTTGGTTGATGCTGGAGAAGTTCGACCTGCCCTATCGAAACCACATGATCGGCCTTTATTCAGGCACTATGGCCGAGGATATGAAACCCCTGTTCCCGGCGCGTCTGGTGCCTGCTCTGCGCCTGCCAGACGGAACTGTGGTTGGTGAAAGCCTTGCCATGGCCGAGACCTTGGCTGAGCGCCACCCACAGGTCGGATTGTGGCCCTCTGACGCGGCTGCCCGCGCCACTGCACGGTGGCTTTGCACCGAGATGGTGGCCGGGTTTTCAGCCCTCCGCGGGGAATGCGCGATGCAGCTGCTTCATAGTTGGAAGGGGTTCGAACCGGCGGCCGAAACGCTTGCTGACCTGCGCCGGATCGAAACCCTTTGGGATCATGCGCGCCAAGTGTCTGGGGCGAACACCGGCCCTTTGTTCGGTACATATTCTTTGGTGGATGTGTTTTACACGCCCGTTGCCGCGCGGATCATCGGTTATGGGCTGCCTGTTTCGGACGCCAACCGGGACTATTGCCTGACCCTCCTGTCGGATCCGGTTGTCAGGCAGTGGCGTGCGATGGGTCTGACAGTCCAGTACGACCCTTTCCCGTATTCGCTGGACCTTCAATCGGATCCCTGGCCAATCGGCGGGGCATCGTCTGCTGTGGCCGCCCAGAGCGGTCCCTCGGTCAACCAGACCTGCCCCTATTCCGGAGAGCCCGTCACAGATTTTCTGGACCTGGACGGTCAGCGCTGGGGATTCTGCAATCGGTTCTGCCGCGACAAAACCCTCGCCGATCCGGAGGCATGGCCGAAATTCACTCAGATGGTCAGCGCCGTTAACGATTCCTAAACCGGCGGCGTGCCAGTAACGACCTGTTAACCAAGCAGGTCGTTCATGGTCGCTCGTTCTCATACAGTCGCCTTTCAAGGTGTCGACGCCCGCCCGGTCGAGGTGCAATGCGCGGTTTCACCGGGGTTGCCTGCCTTTTCCATCGTCGGCCTGCCCGACAAAGCAGTTTCAGAGGCCCGCGATCGCGTCCGAAGCGCGCTAAGCTCGATGGCCATTGCCCTGCCGTCAAAGCGTATCACCATCAACCTATCCCCCGCTGACCTGCCCAAAGAAGGCAGCCATTTCGACCTGCCCATTGCGGTTGCTCTGCTGTCAGCCCTGGAAATCATTCCCAAGGACGCGGCTGAAGGGGCCGTTTCACTGGGGGAATTGTCACTGGACGGGTCTCTTGTGCCTGTTGTCGGGGCGCTTCCTGCCGCGATGACCGCCGCGGCCGAGGACCGAACCCTGCTGTGCCCTCGGGCCTCCAGCGCCGAGGCGGCTTGGGTTGACGCTACTCAGGTGATCGGCGCTGAATCTTTGGGCGATGTTGTCCGCCACTTCTCGGGCCAAGCCCCTTTGCCCGCTGCCCTGCCCGGCGAGGTCAACCTTTCCCCCAGCACCCGCGACCTGCGCGATGTCAAAGGGCAGGAGCGGGCGAAACGCGCGTTGGAGATTGCCGCCGCAGGGCGGCACCACCTGATGATGATCGGCACGCCGGGGTCCGGGAAATCCATGCTGGCCGCGCGCCTGCCGGGGATCTTACCGCCCCTGACACCGGCCGAGGCGCTTGAAACCTCGATGATCCAATCCCTGTGCGGCCTGCTTGACGAAGGCGGCATCAGCCGCACCAGACCGTTTCGCGAACCGCATCATACGGCATCGATGGCGGCCATTGTTGGTGGAGGGAAAGGAGCCAAACCAGGAGAAATCTCATTGGCCCATAACGGGGTTTTGTTCATGGACGAATTTCCCGAATTCCCACGAACCGTCCTGGAAACCCTGCGCCAACCCATCGAAACCGGAGAAGTCATGATTGCACGTGCCAATGCGCATGTGAAATATCCCTGCCGCTTTATGCTGGTTGCCGCCGCCAACCCCTGCAAATGCGGCTACTTGACAGATCCGGCGCGGGCCTGCTCGCGTGCGCCGGTCTGCGGCGAGGATTATCTGGGGCGCATATCAGGCCCGCTGATAGATCGGTTCGACCTGAGGATCGAGGTGCCTCCGGTCGGGTTCACCGACCTTGACCTGCCTCCATCCGGGGACAGTTCGGCCACGGTAGCCGCGCGTGTCGAGCAGGCGCGTGCGGTTCAAGCGCAAAGATACACTGGAACGTCCGCGCGCCAGAATGCGGATGTTGAGGGCAATGTGCTGGAAGAAATCGCCGCGCCGGATGCCGAAGGAAAAGAGCTGCTGTTGAAAGCGGCTGAGAAATTTGGTTTGTCAGCGCGCGCCTTTCACCGCATCTTGCGGGTCGCGCGCACCATCGCCGATCTGGACGGCGCATCAGATGTCCGAAGACCCCATGTGGCCGAGGCGCTGAGCTTTCGCATCAGCGCCAATATTGCATCTTAAAGCCTGGCTTCGATGGCCTGCCAAATCTTTTCTGCGATGTTCACGCCATCAAACCGTTCCAATTCCTGAATTCCGGTTGGCGAAGTCACGTTAATCTCGGTCAGGTAATCGCCGATTACATCGATACCAACAAAAACCTGCCCTTTTTCCTTCAACAAAGGTCCAATGGCTGCGCAAATCTCAAGATCGCGATCCGTCAGACCAACCTTTTCGGGCCGTCCCCCCACATGCATGTTGGATCGTGTTTCACCTTTGGCGGGAACACGGTTGATTGCACCCACAGCCTGACCGTCCACCAGAATGACCCGTTTGTCGCCATTGCTGACATCGGGCAGGAATTTCTGAACGATCAGAGGTTCGCGCGAAAACCCGGTGAACAATTCGTGCAAAGATGTCAGGTTCCGGTCGTTGCCATCCAACCGGAACACCCCCGCACCGCCATTTCCATAAAGCGGTTTCAGGATAATATCGCCGTGCTTTTCTTTGAACGCCTTAATCGTCTGCAGATCGCGGGCGATGGTTGTCGGTGGCGTCAGATCAGGGAAATCCAGCACCAGGAGTTTTTCGGGATAGTTCCGAACCCAGAATGGATCATTTACCACCAGCGCCTGTCCCTTAAGCCGGTCCAGCAGGTGGGTAGAAGTGATATAGTGCATGTCAAACGGGGGATCCTGACGCAGCCAGACCACGTCGAACTCGGCCAGATCAACCTCGCGCTCGGGCCCCAATTCTGCCGGGTTTCCAGCCACGCGCTGCACCGTCATATCGTGGCCGCGGGCCGTGATCCGGCCCTCCTGATAAGCCAGTTTGTCAGGGCTGTAGAAGAACAGCATATGCCCGCGCGCCTGTGCCTCTTCGGCCAGACGGAATGAGCTGTCGGCATTGATATCCACGGCCCCGATCGGGTCCATCTGAAAGGCAATTTTCATGGCGTGTCCCTCAGTTTCACGCCAGATACATGGCCCAGCCAGGCCGGGGGTTCAATGGGGTCAGACCTGATCAAAGGCGTTTTCGATGATTTGCACCGCGCCGAATGCATCCACCAAAGCCGCATCAAACCGAACATTTGTCAGCTGGCCGTTGGGTTCCCCTTCCAGAAATTGGGCGGCCGAGGCACAGATACGGTCCATCTGGCGCCGTTTGATCCGGGCAGCAGCCATCTCAAAGCTTGTGCTTTTCTTGACCTCGACGAAAACCAATCCGTCACCGTTGCGGACGATCAGATCAATCTCGCCCCCTGCCCCGCGCCAACGGCGATGTGCTATGGAATATCCCCGCCGCTCGTAGTCTGCCGCAACCTGCTGTTCCGCCGCCTGACCCGCATGATAAGAAACCGAACTTCGGACAGTGCGTGAGGTCATCTTACCCTTTCCCGAGTTTCAGCGCCTTCTGATAGATCGGTCGACGCGGCAGTTTATACATCTGCGACACCAAATCCGCCGCATCGCGTACTGAATGAGTTTCCAGGGCGCGTATCAAAGCCTCTTCTATGTCTGAATCGTTAACAGTTTCCGAAGCGCCACGGTCTACCAGCAGAACAATTTCGCCTTTGACCGTCTGACTCGCCAATTCTTCTGCCAGCTCTGCCAGCGACCCGCGCCGAACTTCTTCGAATTTCTTGGTTAATTCGCGGCACATCGCGGCCTGCCTGTTTTCCCCTAGAACCTCGGCCAGATCCGACAGACAGGACGCCACACGTTTTGGAGATTCATAAAATACCAACGTCCCAGGCACATCTCGCAGCGCCTCGATCCGCGTCCGGCGCGCGCCCGAGGCATTGGGCAAAAACCCGGCAAAGAAGAAGGCATCCGTCGGCAAACCAGCCAGCGTCAGCGCCATCAGCGCGGCGGAGGGGCCCGGCGCGCAGGTCACCATTTGCCCCGCCTCGACCGCCTGCCGCCCCAGGTCATAGCCCGGGTCCGCGATCAACGGCATCCCGGCCTCGGACGCATAAGCCACCGATTTTCCCTCAGCCAGCGCGTCCAGGATTTTGCCGCGTGCACCGGCACCGCTGTGATCGTGATAGGCAAGAATGCGGCGCCCTTCGAGCGGAACGCCGTGAATCTCCATCAACCGGCGCAGGCTGCGCGTGTCTTCGGCGGCGATCATGTCCGCCGACGCCAACACGTCTAGCGCCCTGAGCGTAATGTCGCGCGCCGCCCCGATCGGAGTGGCAACAAAATACAGGCCCGTGCCCAATTTGACTTTTTGAAAATTCAAAGCTGGACCCTCACAGCGTGACGTCTATTATCGCGGCGCAAATAATGGCAGCATCCCAAGCCGCCGGATCAGGGAGTTTTCATTTAGATGTTTACCGTTTGCAAGCCCGTTCGCAAGTTGGCGCGTGCAGCCGCCGTCTTGGCCACCGCGACCATTCTGACGGCGTGTGACGTCAGCAGTATCGGCGGAGGCCCGTCGATCAACACTTCAAAACCTGTACCGGTTGCTTTGCTGGTTCCGGCTGGATCTGGAAATTCCGGGGACGCTGAACTGGCGCGCAGCCTTGAAAACGCAGCCCGCCTGGCGATGTCCGATCTGCAGAATGTACAGATTGATTTGCGGGTCTACGACACCCGGGGCAATTCGGGTACCGCCGCAACAGTCGCGCAGCAAGCCGTGGCAGACGGTGCAAAGATAATCATCGGTCCGGTCTACGCCCAGGCGGCAAACTCAGCTGGTCTTGCGGTACTGAACAACAAGGTCAACCTGCTGTCGTTTTCGAACAATACCAGCATCGCAGGCGGCAATGTCTTCGTGCTCGGCCCCACTTTTGAAAACACCGCCAACCGGTTGGTCAACTATGCCGGTTCGCGCGGCAAGACCGGAACGGTCATCGTGCATAGCAACGATGCCGCCGGGCGGCTTGGACAATCGGCTATTGCAACCGCGCTGAGCAACAGCCGAGTGGGTAATGCAGGCACGGTCGGCTATGACCGCTCTCAGCAGGGGGTCATCAACTCGGTGCCGACAATCAAGGCTACTGTGGCGTCCTCGGGGGCGGATTCGATCTTTCTGACTTCGACCACTGCAGGGGCGTTGCCGCTGTATTCCCAGCTTCTACCAGAAGCGGGCGTCTCCCCGGCAACCACGCAATATATGGGCCTGACCCGCTGGGACATCCCGGCCCAAACACTGGAACTGCCAGGCGTTCAGGGTGGCTGGTTCGCATTGCCGGACCCATCCAAGGCACAGGCTTATCGTCAGCGGTACAACAACACATATGGCGAGGCACCACATCCGATCAGTGGCCTAGCCTATGATGGCATAGCCGCGATTGCTGCCTTGGTCAGCCAGGGCAAATCCGACGCTCTGACCGCATCTGCCCTAACTCAGAACGCCGGTTTTCAGGGCGTTGGCGGTATCTTCCGTCTGCGACCCAACGGTACGAATGAACGTGGTCTGGCCATTGCCACGATCCAGAACAAACAGGTGGTTGTGATTGACCCTGCCCCACAAAGCTTCTCTGGCGCCGGATTCTGATCGGCTGGCTCTGACACTCATCCCAAGGGGTGACCTGATTTGCCAGCCCGAAGAAATCTTTGACAGCGCAGCCGTTATGGCACTGCTGTCAGAGGCCTTCGACAAGACATCTGATAACGCCGAAAGGCGCGGCGAAACCGTGCGGATTTTGCGCAACGTCCAGAAATCCGGTCGTCAGGCAATCGCCGGTGCCTTTGTCCGCGATCCATTCGACGCGCGGAGGCTGACCCATTCCTATACCTACCTGACCGACGGGCTGGTCTGCACCGCGATGCAAGTGGCCAGTCGCGAGCTTCACCCGCTGGCCACGCCGACACAGGGTGAAAAAATGGCCGTGCTGGCAGTGGGCGGCTATGGGCGTGGGGAAATGGCCCCATCCTCGGATGTCGATCTGCTGTTTCTGACCCCCTACAAGATCACTGCCTGGGCCGAAAGCGTGATCGAATCCATGTTGTATATCCTGTGGGATCTGCGACTGAAGGTCGGGCATTCTTCGCGCACCATCAAGGATTGCCTGCGCCTGGGATCCGAGGATTTCACCATTCGCACCGCGATGTTGGAACAGCGCTATTTGGCTGGCGACGCCGATCTGGCAAATGAGTTGGAAACGCGCCTGAAAGACGATCTGTTCAAAGGCACTGAGCGCCAGTTCATCGAGGCCAAGCTGCAGGAACGCGACGCGCGCCATCTGAAACAGGGCGAGCGGTATATGGTCGAGCCCAACGTAAAAGAGGGCAAAGGCGGATTGCGCGACCTGCAATCGCTCTACTGGATTGCCAAATATATCTACAGCGTTCAGGACGTGGCCGAGTTGGTACCGCTGGGTCTGTTCACCCCCGAGGAATTCAGCACTTTTGTGGAAGCCGAAGATTTCCTGTGGGCCGTTCGCTCGCATTTGCATCTGGTGACCGGGCGCGCAACCGAACAACTGTCCTTTGACATGCAGGTCGAGGTTGCTTCCCGTATGGGATACGAAGACCGGGCCGGTCGTCGGGCGGTCGAAGTGTTTATGCAGCGCTATTTCCGCGAGGCCACGAAGGTTGGCGAGCTGACGCGCATCTTCCTGACCAAACTCGAGGCGACGCATATGAAAGGCGCGCCTCTGCTAGAGCGTATTTTCCGCCGCCGCCCCAGGATCAAAGCCGGATATAAGGTCGTCCATGGACGTCTGGATGTAGCCGACCCGAACAAGTTTCTGGCGGACAAGCTGAACCTTCTGCGCCTGTTCGAGGAAGGTCTGCGCACCGGCATGCTGATCCACCCGGACGCGATGCGGCTGGTCAGCGCCAACCTGAACCTGATTGATGACGACATGCGCGAAGACAAAGAGGCGCGGCGCATCTTTCTCGACCTGATGCTGAAACACGGCAACCCGGAACGCGCCCTGCGCCGCATGAACGAACTGGGGGTGCTGTCGGCCTTTCTGCCCGAGTTCGAACACATCGTGGCGATGATGCAGTTCAACATGTACCACAGCTATACGGTGGATGAGCACACCATTCAGTGCATCGTCAATCTGGCCCAGATTGAACGCGGAGAGTTGGGGGAATCCCTGCCGCTGGCGTCTTCAATCCTGGAGGGCGGGGTCAATCGCAAGGTTCTGTATGTTGCCCTGCTGATCCATGACATTGCTAAGGGGCGACCCGAGGATCATTCGATTTTAGGCGCACAGATGGCCCGAAAGATTGCACCTCGGCTGGGTCTGAACAAATCGGATTCAGAAACCGTGGAATGGTTGGTGCGTTATCACTTGTTGATGTCGGACATGGCGCAGAAACGCGATATTTCCGACCCGCGCACGGTGCGCGACTTTGCCAAGGCCGTGAAGACAGTCAAAAGGTTGGACCTACTGACCGTGTTGACCGTCTGCGACATTCGCGGCGTTGGACCCAACACCTGGAACAACTGGAAAGCCACCCTGCTGCGGGCGCTACATGCCGAAACCAAACGCGCGCTTGAGACCGGGATGGAAGACCTCAACCGGGCCAATCGCGGTGCCGGTGCCAAAAAGGCGTTGCGGGCCGAGCTGGCGGAATGGACCAAAGCCGCCCTCAAAACCGAGACGGGTCGGCACTATGACCCCTATTGGCAGGGCCTGAACCTTTCGACCCATGTAGAATTTGCCGAGATGCTGAAAGAGCTGGACCGCAGCGGTGATGCTGGCGCGATGGAAATCCGTCTGCACCCGGATGAAGACCGCGACGCGACGCGGGCCTGCTTTGCCATGGGTGATCACCCCGGCATTTTTGCCCGTATCGCAGGCGCTTTGGCGCTGGTCGGGGCCAATGTGGTTGATGCGCGCAGTTACACCACCAAGGACGGCTATGTCACCGATGCGTTCTGGATTCAGGACGCCGATGGCCACCCGTTCGAGGCCAGCCGCTTGCCGCGCCTGACACAGATGATCCACAAGACCCTTAAAGGCGAGGTCGTGGCGCGGGATGCCCTTAAATCACGCGACAAGATCAAGAAACGCGAACGGGCCTTTAACGTGCCGACCCATATCATCTTCGACAATGACGGGTCCGAGATCTACACGATCATCGAGGTCGATACCCGGGACAGGCCCGGCCTGCTTTATGATCTGACACGAACGCTTGCTGCCGCCAATGTCTATATCGCCAATGCGGTGATCGCGACTTATGGCGAACAAGTGGTGGACACCTTTTACGTCAAGGATATGTTTGGGTTGAAATATCACTCGGAAAGCAAGCAGCGCGGGCTTGAGGCCAAGCTGCGCAAGGCCATCTCCGAAGGCGCCGAGCGCGCGGTCTCATGAAACAGATCCGGCTGTTTTCAGGCCTGTTCACTGTCGGGTTCTGGACCCTGGCCAGCCGTATTCTGGGCTTTCTGCGGGAAATCCTGCTGACCGCCTACATCGGGCCCGGGCCAGTAATGGATGCATTCGTCGCCGCCTTTCGCCTGCCCAACATGTTCCGCCGCTTCTTTGCCGAAGGTGCGTTTAACGCAGCCTTTGTGCCAATGTTTTCCAAACGGCTCGAAGGCGGGGAAAACGCGCAAGGCTTTGCACAGGACGCGTTCAACCTGCTGGCCGTGGCGGTGCTGGTGCTGGTCGGGCTGGCGATGGTTTTCATGCCTGGCCTGGTCTGGCTGACGGCCGAGGGCTTTTACGGTGACGACCGCTTCGACCTTGCCGTGGATTATGGATATGTGGTCTTTCCCTACATCTTTTTCATGTCGCTAGCGGCGCTGTTCTCGGGCGTGCTGAACGCAACCGGCCGTTTCGCGGCTGCCGCCGCCGCGCCGATTTTACTGAACATCTTTGCCTGCACAGCACTGATCGCCGGCGCTATATCAGGCGGAGAAGTCATCCGTTGGCTGATCGCCGTCATCCCCATCGCTGGTGTTGCGCAGCTAGCGCTGGTCTGGATTGCAACCGAACGTGCGGGCATCCGTATCCGCCCGGGCCTGCCGAAACTCAGCCCTGAATTGCGCAACATGGTCCGCATTGCGGTTCCGGCCGCCTTGGCCATGGGGGTTACACAGGTCAATCTGGTGGTGGGCCAGCTGGTTGCTTCGAAAACCGAAAAGGCCGTCAGCTGGTTGTTTGCAGCGGATCGCTTGTACCAGTTGCCATTGGGCGTCGTGGGCATCGCCGTCGGCATCGTCCTGTTACCCGATCTATCTCGCCGCCTGCGCGCTGGGGACAAATCGGGCGCCCGCGATGCGTTTTCTCGCGCAGGTGAGTTTACGTTGCTGTTGACCATCCCGTCGACCGTTGCCTTTGTGCTCATCCCCACCCAGCTGGTCTCGGTTCTGTTCGAGCGCGGACAGTTCACCCCCGAAGACACCGCCGCCACCGCACTTGCCGTGGCGATCTATGGCATCGGCCTGCCCGCGTTCATGCTGCAGAAATTGTTGCAGCCTTTGTATTTCGCGCGAGAAGATACACGCTCGCCCTTTCACTATGCAGTGTTTGCGATGGTCGTGAACGCTGCACTGGCTTTCGGGCTGTATCCGTTGGTGGGATGGTTCGCGCCGGCGATTGCCGCCTCGGTGGCCGGATGGGCCATGGTTGGACTGCTGGCCTTGGGCGCGCGAAAAATGGGGAAAGAAGCGCAGTTTGACGACCGGTTCAAGAACAGGGCATGGCGGATCATTGCGGCGTCCATGGGGATGGGAGCTGTCTTGTATGCCGCTATTGAGCTGTTTGGCTGGGCCTTTGCCCTGGAAGGCTGGCGTTACCTGGCACTGCTCGGTTTGATCATCGTTGCTGCAGTCACGTATTTCCTGCTCGGCCACCTGATTGGTGCATTCAAACTTTCCGAGTTCAGAAAGGCTCTGCGTCGATCCTGATCAGTCGCGCCGAATACGCCTGACGATCCGCGCCCACCCACCCGGAGCAACCAGGAACGACAGGGCAAAACCAGTGGCAAAACCGCCCAGATCAGCCACCCAGTCCAGCGTTCCGCCAAACAGCAGGCCGAACAACAACTGAATGCCCATCAAAACGGCGATCAGGCTGAAGGCGCGGGATTGGTTTGCGCCCACCAGCGACAGCTTGCGCCATAATATCCACGTAAACGCTCCGATCAGCCCATAGACCGGAGGGAACCCACCCACCAGCGGAAAGCGCGGATCCAGCAACAGTGCATAAGCCAGCGCACCACCCACGCCCGACAGCACAAAGATCACCAGCATCTGAACGCTGCCAAAAACCTCGGCCACCATTTTACCCATGGCCAGCACAAAGACGCAGACAAAGATGGCCTGTGTGAACGTACCGGATACAAACGGATAGGTGACAAAGCGGATCAGATGCTCGAACGGCCAGCGCCCGTTTTCCACCATCCAGTCGAAGATATCCGGCGAAAACGAATAGTGCTGCAAAGCGTCCAGGCGCCAGCCTACAGCAGTTGGCCCCCCAATGATCCCGCGCGTACCTAGAGTAAATGCCAGTTCAACCCCCATGATGAACACACACAAAGCCACCACCACGGGCGGCAGAGGGTTCACGGCGGGTGTATAATGCTCACTGCTCATTGGGCGGGCCTTTCGCGGCTGTTGACGTCCCTTTGCCTCATGGGTAAGCGACGGGGGCTGATTTTTCCAGACGGGAGTTCCCTTCGATGACCGATTCCAAGTTCACGCCGCGCGTGTTTTCCGGTGCACAGCCATCCGGTAACCTGCACCTTGGCAACTATTTGGGCGCATTGCGGAACTGGGTCCGGATGCAAGGGTCCGACTATCAGACAATCTACTGTATGGTCGATTTGCACGCGATCACCGTTTGGCAGGACCCCAAAGAGTTGCAGCACGCAACGCGTGAGCTGTGCGCGGGGTATATCGCATCAGGATTAGATCCCGAAAAATCGATCCTGTTTAACCAAAGCCAGGTTCCTGAGCACGCGCAACTTGCATGGATTTTTAACTGCGTTGCCCGGCTTGGCTGGATGCAGCGCATGACACAGTTCAAAGATAAGGCTGGCAAGAACGCGCAGAATGCATCGTTGGGCCTATTCGCCTATCCGGCGCTCATGGCCGCAGATATCCTTGTATATCACGCGACACATGTTCCCGTCGGAGATGATCAAAAGCAACACCTGGAACTAACCCGAGACATCGCAACTAAGTTCAATCATGACTATGGCGTCGATTTTTTTCCGTTGACAGAACCCGTCATCAAAGGTGCGGCAACTCGGGTCATGAGCTTGCGCGATGGGTCAAAAAAGATGTCCAAATCCGACCCCTCTGACATGACCCGGATCAACATGACCGATGATGCCGACACGATCGCCAAGAAAATCCGAAAGGCCAAGACCGACCCGGACGCTCTGCCTTCGGAAGTCGATGGCTTGGACAACCGCCCCGAGGCCCGCAATCTGGTGAATATCTACGCCGCCCTCAGCGATCAGACGGCGGATCAGGTTCTGGCCGACGTTGGCGGCAAGCAATTTGGCGAGTTCAAACCGATGCTGGCCGATCTGGCGGTTGCCAAACTGTCTCCGATCTCGACCGAAATGGCCCGCCTGATGGGTGAAGAGGCCGAGATTGATCGCATTCTGGCCAATGGCGCAGAAAAGGCGCGGGCGATTGCAGCCCCGATCCTACAGCAGACCTACGACATTGTGGGCATGGTTGGTGCGAAACGGGGCTGATTGGCTCTGGACGTTGCCTTAACGCCTTCCTAGGTTTGCCGCAAAGCTTGGGAGGGCGTCATGGCAGTCGGCAAGAACATCCGCACCTATTTCAACGGGCAATGGCATGATGGGGATGCACCGATCATGCGCGCTGCGGATCATGGCGCATGGCTGGGATCATCCGTCTTTGACGGCGCGCGGTTCTTCAACGGGCTGACCCCGGACCTGAACGCCCATTGCGCCCGCGTGAACCGCTCTGCCGAGGCGCTGATGCTGACCTCCACCGTCACCACAGACCAGATGGTCGAGATCGTGCTGGAAGGGCTTGAGACCTATGCGCCCGACGCGGCCGTGTATATCCGCCCGATGTATTGGGGGATCGACGGAGATGCGACAGCGATCGTACCGCAGGAAAACAGCACCGGGTTTGCTGTCTGCCTGGAAGAGATTCCGATGGCGCCTGAGACCGCCTCGGCCACGCTGGGACTGACCCGATTCCGCCGTCCGGTACTGGAATCCTCGGTGGTGAATGCCAAGGCCGGGTGCCTGTATCCCAACAATGCACGGATGCTGAACGAGGTACGTGCGAACGGGTTTTCGAATGCTCTGGTGGCTGACGCATTGGGCAACGTAGCCGAAACCGCAACCGCCAATATCTTTATGGTCCGCGACGGCGAGGTCTTTACCCCCGTCCCCAACGGCACCTTCCTTGCCGGCATCACCCGTGCACGACATATCAAAAACCTGCGGGCCGACGGCGTGGCTGTGCATGAGGCGGTTCTGAGTTTCGAGGATTTCTACGGGGCCGACGAGGTATTCATGACTGGCAACATGAGCAAGATCACCCCGGTGACTGCGCTGGAGGACACCCGGTTTCAGGTCGGTCCCATCGCCCGGCGTGCACGCGACCTGTATTGGGACTGGGCCGCCAGTGGGCGTTAGGCTCTGGTTGCCAGCACGCACCTAGTCGGGCATGATCCCCGGAAATGAATGAGGACACCCATGCGCAAGTTCCTAGTGGTTCTGGATGACAGTCGCGAATGCCTGAATGCGATGCGATTCGCGGCTATGCGCGCGGCCCATACCGGCGGCGGCGTAACAATCCTGTCGGTAATCCCACCGGACGAATTCAACCATTGGATCGGCGTTGCCACCGTCATGCGTGAAGAAGCGCGCGAGCGTATCCATGCGCATTTTGAAGTTTTCGCAAAATGGATGCGCGACAAGCAGGACGTTGATCCTGAACTGGCCATCCGCGAAGGCGAGCCCGTTGCCCAGATCATCGAGCATGTGCAATCCGATCCTGATATCGGCGTTCTGGTTCTGGGTGCAGGCACCGACAAAAAGGGACCTGGCCCATTGGTGACTCAACTGACCAAAAACTCAGGCAGCCTGCCGATCCCAATCACTATTGTTCCTGGTGATCTGAGCAAAGAAAAACTCGAAGCGATTACCTGAGGCCACACCGATGCAACGCAGCATTCAATTCTGGTTCGAATTCGCCTCGACCTATTCTTATCTCAGCGCGATGCGTATCGAAGAGGCTGCCACCCGCCAGGGCGTCTCGGTCGAATGGCAGCCTTTTCTGCTGGGGCCAATCTTTGCCGCCCAAGGGTGGGACAATTCTCCGTTCAATCTGTACCCGGCAAAAGGCCGGTACATGTGGCGGGATATGGAACGCCTGACCGCCCAGCGCGGCTTGCCATTTGTCCGGCCCGATCCTTTTCCGCAGAACGGCTTGAAAGCGGCCAGGTTAACATTGGCGATTGAAGATCAGGGGCAAAAAGCTGCCTTTGTGCGCGCCGTCTATTCTGCCGAATTTGCCCAACGGCAGAACATCGCGGATGAGGCTGTTTTGGCCGGATGCCTCAGCTCAGCCGGGCTTGCCGCTGATTTACTTTCCCAGACCCAGAATCCGGCGATCAAATCAGCGCTTATCGAACAAACAAAAACCGCACAGGCCAAAGGGATTTTTGGCGCGCCCAGCTTTCTGGTCGGGGATGAGCTGTTCTGGGGCGATGATCGGTTGGACGACGCGATAAGCTTGGCTGCCTAAATTTAGAATCGTTCCAATTCTTGACTTCCAGCTCGCGGACCCGCATATCAGAGACAACAGATACGGAGCCGCGCCATGTTCATCCAGACCGAATCCACACCGAACCCTGCAACCCTGAAATTCCTGCCCGGCCAGACCGTGCTGGAAGCGGGCACTGCGGATTTCCCATCGGCTGAGGCTGCAGAGAAATCGCCGCTGGCCAACCGCATTTTTGCTGTAAGTGGCGTGACCGGAGTGTTTTTCGGCAATGACTTCGTAACCGTGACCAAAGCGGACGACGTCCAGTGGGATCACATCAAACCCGCCATTCTGGGCGCGGTGATGGAGCATTACCAGTCCGGCCAGCCGATCATGGGTGCGGATGCCAATGCGGGCTCGGGCCATGCTGAACACAGCGGCGAGGACGCCGAAGTGGTCAATCAGATTAAAGACCTGCTGGACAGCCGGGTGCGCCCTGCTGTTGCACAGGACGGCGGCGACATCACGTTCCACGGCTTTGACCGCGGCGTTGTCTACCTGCACATGCAAGGGGCCTGCGCAGGCTGCCCATCCTCGACCCTGACGTTGAAGATGGGGATCGAAAACCTGCTGCGTCACTACATTCCCGAAGTGACCGAGGTGCGCCCTGTTGCCGTCTGAACCACTCATTCTGGCGTTTGACACATCGGCCGCGCATTGCGCGGCCGCTTTGTTGCGCGGTGACCGGATTGTGGCGTCTTGTGTCGAGCCCATGTCGCGGGGACAAGCCGAACGTCTGATGCCGCTGCTCGAAGAGGTGCTGTCATCAGAACAATGCTCATGGCGCGACCTGTCAGCGATCGGCGTTGGAATAGGCCCCGGTAATTTCACCGGAATACGCATCTCGGTCTCGGCCGCGCGGGGTCTGGCCTTAGGTCTGGGGATACCGGCCATTGGCGTATCGGGCTTTGACGCGCTTGCTGTCCTGGACAGCGATGCGTTGCCAGCGATCCGAGCGCCCAGAGATCAGGTCTATGTTTCGCGGCCTGATATGGAACCGGCACTGATCCAGCTTGATCAGGCAAAATCGCTGGGCACACTGACGTTCAACGACAACCCCGAGGCTCAGGTCTGCGCTATTGCCCGAGTGGCTGCACAAAGAAGGTTGACCAAGACCGAGGCTCCCGCCCCTCTTTACATACGCCCCGCTGATGCGGCGCCCTCCAAGGACCAACCTCCGATGTTGCTGGACGGATGACTCCCGAAGAACTGGCAAATACTCACGCCGCAGCATTCACACAATCGCGCCCCTGGACCGCCACAGAGTTTGCAGAGCTGCTGCAGAATCGCTTTACCCATATCGTAGGTGATGCCCAGTCCTTTGCCCTTTTCCAGGTAATTGCAGACGAAGCCGAACTGCTGACGATTGCCACCCATCCCACAGTTCAGCGGCAGGGACTGGCTAGGAAACGTATGGTCGAATGGCACGCGGCTGCCAAAAAACTGGGCGCTATCCGGGCGATTCTGGATGTTTCCATCGCCAACCAGCCCGCGATTACACTTTACAAGCATTGCGGGTATCGTGTGTGCGGCACGCGCAAGAATTACTATACGGTTGAAAATAATCAGAAAATTGATGCCATCGTCATGGAATGCAATTTAACCTGAGACAGGCCGCGAATTTTCTTGGACCAAATGGTCAAAAATCTGTTGACCGCGGCGGTTGCAAACGGCCTTAATTCCCGCCATCACAACGGTTATGCTCGCTAACAGTGGGTAAACGGGGCTATCTTGGCTCCGACCGAAAAAAACAAACGGGAGTAACAAATGACCCTGATGAAATCCTTGATGGGCGCCGCAGCGGCGGTTGCACTGACAGCGGGTGCCGCACTGGCCGAACCGGCACTGATCTTTGATCTGGGCGGCAAGTTCGACAAATCGTTCAACGAAGCCGCGCACAACGGCGCCTCACGCTGGGCGGAAGAAACGGGCGGCACCTACCGCGAGATCGAAATGCAGTCCGAAGCGCAGCGCGAACAGGCCCTGCGCCGCTTTGCCGAAGCAGGCTCGAACCCGATCATCACCATGGGTTTCGGTATGGCTGACCCGCTCAGCGCGGTTGTTGCCGACTATCCGGACACGAAATTCGTTGTTGTCGACGTAACCTGGCTGGACGCGCCCAACCTGCGTCAGGTTGGTTTCGCTGAACACGAAGGCTCGTATCTGGTTGGTATGATGGCTGCGATGGCGTCCGAATCCGGAACCGTTGGCTTCATCGGCGGCATGGATGTTCCGCTGATCCGTCACTTTGGCTGCGGCTATGCTCAGGGTGCCAAGGCGGTGAACCCCGATATCAACGTGGTTGCCAACATGACCGGCACAACGCCTGCGGCATGGAACGACCCGGTTAAGGGCTCGGAACTGACAAAGGCACAAATCAGCCAGGGTGCCGACGTGGTCTATGCCGCAGCTGGCGGCACCGGTGTTGGTGTTCTGCAAACCGCTGCTGACGAAGGCATCCTGTCAATCGGTGTCGACAGCAACCAGAACCACCTGCACCCGGGCAAAGTTCTGACCTCGATGCTAAAGCGCGTGGACGTCGCTGTTTATGAGGCGATGAGCGCAGGCGAGAACGTTGAGACCGGCGTATATATCATGGGTCTGGCCGAAGACGGCGTTGGCTATGCGATCGACGACAACAACGCTCCGCTGGTTTCGGATGATATGAAAGCAGCAGTCGACAAAGCCCGTCAGGACATCATCGACGGCAATGTTTCAGTTGTCAGCTATTACGAGAACGACAGCTGCCCAGCACTGCAGTTCTGATATCGCGCGGGTCGGGGGTGATGCTCCCGGCCCGATTCCACTTTGCTGCACCGGGATGACCGGGCAGTCCTTTCGGCAACTGAGGACAAGACATGACCGTCCCCGCCATTGAGCTCAAAGGGATATCCAAATCCTTTGGGCCGGTTCAGGCCAACAAAGACATTTCCATCAGCGTCGCCCCCGGTACGATCCATGGGATCATCGGTGAAAACGGTGCGGGCAAATCCACGCTGATGAGCATTCTCTACGGCTTTTACAAAGCCGACAAAGGTGAGATTTGGATCAACGGTCAAAAGACCGAAATCCCTGACAGCCAGGCCGCGATCGCCTCGGGCATCGGGATGGTGTTTCAGCATTTCAAACTGGTCGAGAATTTCACCGTTCTGGAAAACATCGTGCTGGGCGCCGAGGATGGCGGGCTATTGGCCCCGTCCCTGACCAAGGCCCGCAAAGAGTTGAAAGAGCTGGAAGAAGAATACGAGCTGTTCGTGGATCCCGACAAACGGATCGACGAGATCGGTGTGGGGATGCAGCAGCGGGTCGAGATCCTCAAGGCGCTGTATCGCAAGGCCGAGATCCTGATTCTGGACGAACCAACCGGCGTGCTGACCCCATCTGAGGCGGATCAGCTGTTCCGCATCCTCGACCGGCTGCGGGCTGAGGGGAAGACGATCATCGTGATCACCCACAAACTGCGCGAGATCATGGAAAACACCGACACCGTGTCGGTCATGCGCCGCGGGCAAATGACGGCCACCGTGAAAACCGCCGAGACCAGCCCCGAAGAACTGGCCGAGCTGATGGTGGGCCGCAAGGTTCTGCTGCAGGTCGACAAGGTTCCGGCGCAGCCCGGTAAGCCCATCCTCGAGATTGAAAACCTGCGTGTTTTCGACAGCGCGGGCGTCGAGCGTGTCAAAGGCATCGACTTGAACGTGCGCGCTGGTGAGATCGTGGGCATCGCAGGCGTCGCCGGCAATGGCCAATCCGAACTGCTAGAGGTTCTGGGCGGGATGCGCCCGGGCCAGGGCCAGATCAAACTGAACGGTACGCCGCTTGCGCTCAGCGGGGCGGGGTCAGATGGCCAGGCGCGGCGCGCGCAGCACATTGCGCATGTGCCCGAAGACCGCCAGCGCGAAGGCCTGATCATGGATTTCCACGCCTGGGAGAACGTGGCCTTCGGCTATCACCGTGACCCGGCCTATCAACGCGGCATCTTCATGGATAATGCGGCGCTGCGCGCTGATACCGAAGCCAAGATCGAAAAGTTCGATGTGCGCCCGCCGAACCCTTGGCTGTCGGCCAAAAGCTTTTCGGGCGGCAATCAGCAGAAGATCGTCGTCGCGCGTGAAATCGAACGTAACCCAGACCTGCTGTTGGTCGGTCAGCCGACCCGAGGCGTGGATATCGGGGCGATCGAATTCATTCACAAACAGATCGTCGACCTGCGCGACCAGGGCAAGGCGATCCTGCTGGTCTCGGTCGAGCTGGAAGAGATATTCTCGCTGTCGGATCGGATCGCGGTCATGTTTGACGGACATATCATGGGCGAACGCCTGCCCCATGAAACTGATGAAAAAGAACTTGGCCTGTTGATGGCCGGTGTTGCGGGAGAGGCAGCGTAACATGGAAAAAATGCCCAAATGGGCCGATGTCGTTCTGATCCCGGTGATCAGTCTGCTTCTGGCCGCAATCCTGTCGGCGCTGGTCATCCTCGCCATTGGCGAAAACCCGATCGAAGCGGTGAACCTGATGGTCACCGGCGCGCTGGGATCGACCTATGGCTGGGGCTATACGCTATATTACGCCACGAATTTCATGTTCACCGGACTGGCCGTGGCGGTCGCCTTTCATGCCCGGCTGTTCAATATCGGTGGCGAAGGTCAGGCGATGCTGGGCGGGCTTGGCGTGGCCGTCGTGTGCCTTTACATCGACTGGCCGCATTGGAGCATCGCCTTGCTGGCCGCCTGTGCCGCATCGATGGTGTTCGGGGCCGCTTGGGCGGCCATTCCGGCCTATCTGCAGGCCAAACGCGGCAGCCATATCGTGATCACCACGATCATGTTCAACTTCATCGCTGCTGCCTTGCTGAACTATATGCTGGTCAACGTCATGCGCCCGCAGGGCTCGCAAGACCCGGCAACTGCACGCTTCCCCGAGGCGGTGCATCTGCCGACGTTCCAGTCGATGTTCTCGACCGCTGAAAACGTCGTATTCCGTGGCGCACCTGCCAATATCTCATTCTTTGTTGCAGTCCTGGCCTGTGTGATCGTCTGGGCGCTGATCTGGCGCACCCGGCTGGGCTATGAGATCCGCGCCTATGGGCATTCGGAAACCGGTGCCGTCTATGCCGGTATTTCTCCGGTACGGATCACCATCATCGCCATGCTGATCTCGGGCGCGCTGGCTGGTCTGATGGCCACGAACAACGTGATGGGTGAGGCAGAGCGGCTGGTTCTGAACTCGACCGAGGGCGCTGGCTTTATCGGTATCGCCGTGGCGCTGATGGGCCGGTCCCATCCGTTTGGCGTTTTCCTTGCGGCGCTGCTGTTTGGTTTCCTCTATCAGGGCGGGGCCGAGCTGGCGCTATGGACGTCTATCCCGCGCGAGCTGATCGTAGTCATTCAGGCCCTGGTGATCCTGTTCACCGGCGCGCTTGACAACATGGTCCGCATGCCGCTCGAGAAGCTGTTCCTGGCCATGCGGAAGGAGGGCTAAGCGATGGATACTTTCGTTACCCTCATCCAGGTCCTCGATTCGACCGTCCGCTTGGCCACGCCGCTGTTGCTGGCATGTCTGGCCGGTCTGTATTCCGAACGCGCCGGTATTTTCGACATCGGGCTTGAGGGCAAGATGCTGATCGCGGCGTTCTTTTCTGCCGCCGTCGCCGCCGTGACCGGATCGGTCTGGCTGGGATTGCTGGCCGGAATCGCGGCCTCGCTTGTTCTGTCCGCATTGCATGGGGTGGCCTCGATCACCTTTCGGGGCAACCAGCTGATTTCGGGCGTCGCCATCAACTTTCTGGCCTCGGGGCTGACGGTCCTGATCGCGCAAAGCTGGTTCAAGCAGGGCGGGCGTACCCCCTCGCTGTTTGGCGGAGGGCGCTTTGAACCGATCACTTTCCCTTTTGCGGATGCCGTGAGCGATGTCCCTTTCCTTGGGCCAATCTATTCCGAGCTGCTGTCCGGCCATTCAATCCTTGTCTATGTGTCATTCCTCCTGGTCCCGACAACCTGGTGGGTTTTGTACCGCACCCGCTTTGGCCTGCGCCTGCGCGCGGTGGGTGAAAACCCAGCCGCTGTGGATACGGCCGGGGTTTCTGTCGTTGGGCTGAGATTTGCGGCTGTCGCGATCTGTGGCGTGCTGTGCGGCATTGCGGGTGCCTATCTGGCCACGGCCCTGCAAGCTGGATTCGTCAAGGAAATGACTGCCGGTCGCGGGTTCATCGCGCTGGCGGCGCTGATCTTTGCAAAATGGCGGCCATGGCACGCGATGTGGGCTTGCCTGCTGTTCGGACTGTTGCAAGCCGTTGCGTTGCGGTTCCAGAATATTGACCTAGGTGGCGTGGTGATTCCTGTGCAAGTCATGGATGCGCTGCCATATATCCTGACCGTCGTCATTTTGGCCGGCTTTGTCGGCAAGGCCGTTCCACCGAAAGCCGGTGGCGAACCCTATGTAAAAGAGCGGTAATAGGTCCAGTTTGAAACACACGTCAGTCCTGTTCGCTGCATGGCGGCATGTAGAGTTGATTTTACATGCCGCAACGGCTCTAAAGGGGCATGGATGTGTTTCCAGTGACAGCTGATTTGAGAGAGTTTCTCGCCGGGGTGCCGGATGCTAGGTCTTGCGCTTGGTCTAAGGGGATACTCCCTGTCAAAACGCCTTCTGCGGATGCACAGTTTCAGACTGGTCCAAGCCGCCAGCCCTGCTCTACCCTGCCTCGCCAAGGGCGTGATTCTGCGCGTCAGATACGAACCCTTTCACAAATTCCAGAAGTCGAATGTGTCACATTGCGCGACGCAGCTGGCCCTAATTACTAGTACCTCATGCAAATTTACCTTCCTATCGCTGAAGTTTCCGTAAACGCCTTTCTGCTGCTTGGGTTGGGCGGCATGGTCGGCATCCTGTCAGGGATGTTCGGGGTCGGCGGCGGGTTTCTGATGACCCCGCTGTTGTTTTTCATTGGCATCCCACCAGCAGTTGCCGTAGCCACCGAAGCGAACCAGATTGTCGCCTCGTCCTTTTCTGGGGTTCTGGCCCATTTCCGCCGAAAGACGGTCGACCTGAAGATGGGCACGGTATTGCTGGTCGGGGGACTGATCGGTGCTGCGTTCGGGGTGGTGATCTTCAACTATCTCAAAAGCCTCGGACAAGTCGATTTGCTCGTAACCCTGTGTTACGTGGTCTTTCTGGGCGTCGTCGGCAGCTTGATGTTCATCGAAAGCCTGAACGCGCTGCGTAAATCCAAAAAGGGCACCGCCGCCCCTGTTGCACGTCGTCAGCGCGGCTGGATTCACGCGATGCCGTTCAAAATGCGGTTCCGTACATCGGGCCTCTATATCTCGGTCATCCCCCCCGTCCTGGTCGGGCTTAGCGTAGGTATCCTTTCTGCGATCATGGGTGTCGGAGGCGGCTTTATCATGGTTCCTGCCATGATTTACCTGCTGGGAATGCCCACCAAAGTCGTTGTCGGCACCTCCCTGTTCCAGATTATTTTCGTAACAGCGTTCACCACGATGCTGCACGCGACAACCAACTACACAGTCGACATTGTTCTGGCTGTGTTGTTGCTGGTCGGCGGCGTGATCGGGGCGCAGATCGGAACGGTGATCGGCGCACGAATGCCTGCCGAGCAGCTGCGCGTATTGCTGGCTGCACTGGTCTTGGTGGTTTGTGGCAAACTGGCGCTGGATCTGCTTCTGGAACCCTCCGAGCTGTATTCGCTTGGCGTCGCAGGAGGGCACTGATCATGCTCCGACGGTTGATCCTGCTGCTTGCGTTTTGTGTCACCCCGGCTATGGCCGAGGAAGAGCAGGTTGTACTTGGTCTAAGTCAGGACCGGGTTGCAATCACGGCGAACTTCGATGGCTCGGAAATTCTTATTTTCGGTGCCGTAAAACGTGAAACACCGATCCCTTCCGGCCCACCGCTTCAAGTTATCGTGGCCGTTGCAGGCCCCTCGAGCCCAGTGACGGTCCGGCGAAAAGAACGCAGGCTGGGTATCTGGGTCAACACCGACAGCGTCCTGGTCGACCTTGCGCCCAGTTTTTATGCGGTTGCCACCAGCGCTCCGCTTACAGAAATCCTGTCAGATACAGAAGACCTGCGGTACAGGATCTCGATTGAACGGGCCATTCGGTCAGTGGGTGCCGCGATGAATATCCGGGGCGCGCAGAATTTTGCCGAGGCCGTCGTTCGCATCCGTGAGGATGAGGGCCTGTATTCTATCCGCGAAAATACGGTTGCGGTGGACGAGCAGACATTGTTCCGAACCTCAATCGACATGCCAGCCGATTTGACCGAAGGCGCCTATTTCGCGCGCATATACCTGACCCGCGGCCGAGAGGTTGTTTCCCAGTTCGAGACCACAATCGACGTGCGGAAGGTCGGGCTGGAACGGTTCCTCTACAACATGTCCCGTCAGCAGCCGGTCTGGTATGGCCTGATGTCTTTGGTCATTGCCATCGCGGCGGGTTGGGGAGCGTCCACAGCCTTCCGACTATTGCGCGAGAACTAAAGCCCTATCCACGCCCGATATAGGGCATCGTAGTGGCCATGACGGTCATGAACTGGACGTTTGCCTCTGCAGGCAAAGACGCCATGTGCAGTACAGAACGTGCGGCATCGTCAACAGCCATCGTCGGGTCGGGCTGCTGCCCTCCCGTGATGGCGTTTTCAACCAGGTTTTGCACCATCTGTGTTCGCGCGTTGCCAATATCGATTTGACCACATGCGATACCAAAGGCGCGCCCGTCCAGTGATAGGCTGCGTGTCAGGCCTGTTATCGCGTGTTTCGTAGCGGTGTAATGGACCGAATTCGGACGCGGTACATGCGCGGCGATCGAACCGTTATTGATGATCCTTCCCCCTTGAGGGGCCTGATGCCGCATAATGCGAAAGGCTTCGCGCGCGCTTAGGAACATCCCGTTCAGGTTCACGCTGACGCTCTGGTACCAATCCTCCAACTGGATTTCGTCTATCGTGCCGCCGGGGGCAAAGATTCCGGCATTATTGAATAATACGTCAAGACGTCCCGCCTCATTCTGGAATGTCTCGAAAGCACCCGAAACAGCGGTGGGGTCGGTAACATCGGTCACCAGGGGGATCGCATTCTTGTGCCTTTCAGCCAATTCGTTCAGCACATCCGCGCTGCGCGCCAGCAGCCCAACCGCCCAGCCCTCGGCCAAAAACAGCTCGGCAGTTGCCCGTCCGATGCCTGAACTGGCGCCTGTGATGATGATGGATTTCATATCTCTTCCGCCTCCAGGGTCAGCGTCGCCGCCGGAGCCGCGCGCAAATCATCCACGCGCAGCGGATAAGTGGGCTTGGCCAGCCTGTTGCGCACCACCCAAATCAACCTTTCTTGCGCCCGCGTGATCGCAACATAAGCCAGACGTTTCCACAAAGGTTGCCCAGCCTCGGTTCGCCCCATCCGGGCAGCCGCATATATATCCGGCGCAAACACCTGTACCGTGTCCCACTGCGACCCCTGCGCCTTGTGAATGGTCACTGCTGCGCCATGCAAAAAGGTTGCCCCCATACGCGCAGCAAATGGAATAAACGGTTCTTCCTCATCAGGCATTTCGATTTTGACAATCGACGCTGCGCTGACCTGCGGATCCTCGGCCCCCATCACATGCAGGCGCGAAAACCCCGGTTTTCGTCCTGGCCCCAGATAGATGACCTGAGCACCCTTGATTAGCCCGCGCGCCTCAAGATCCAGCCTTTTCTTGCGGTGCTTCAGCGGCAGTTCGATTCCATCGCAAATCAGCGGCTCTCCCGCCAGAAGCTCGGTGTCGGGTGCCGCGTGAACATTGCGGAAGGCCTGAATCAAGCGAATTCGGGTGGCATTTCGCCAGACCAGAACCGGGCTGCGGGCCATCAGGTCAACTTCAACACGCTGCCCCCAAACAACACGGTGATCCTGTCGGGCGGTCTGTTCGACGAGCCGTTCAAAATCCTCAAACCCCATCTGAGGGTCGGCCAGCGCATGCGCGAGGTCCAGGATCGGGTTGTCTGCCGTCTGCCTGTGGACCCTGTGCAATACCTGCTTTCGCGGCTCGGGCAGCGTCTCGAATACCATGCTGCCGGACTGATTGACCGGGGCGAGCTGCGCCGGATCGCCAAAAAGCAACAGGGTCGGAAAGATCTCTTTCAGGTCTTCGAACTGCCGGTCATCCAGCATCGAAGCCTCATCTACAAAGCCTATGTCCAGCGGCTCCTCCCGACGCTTCCAGCCGGTGATAAAGTCGGACCCACGAAGGCCCGCAGCGGCCAGCGCGCCGGGGATCGACTTGTTGTTCTGATAAAAAGCGGCCGCCCGGTCCAGGGCTTCGTCAGTCAACCCTTCAACCTCGGGGCGTTCATCGTTGCCCGCCAGCCATTCGGCAATGCGTTCATATTCCGGGTCATATACCGGCGTATAGAGGATGCGGTGGATCGTGGTCGCAGGCACACCCCGCAGGCGCAAAACACTGGCGGCCTTGTTCGTTGGCGCAAGAATGGCCAAGCTGCGTTTCTCGCGCGCTTTGCGGCTTTCGAAATCACCGGAAACGATCTGAAGACCCGCGTCAGCCAATGCTTTGTAAAGCTCTGCCAGCAGTAGCGTTTTCCCTGAACCCGCCTTGCCGATCACGGCCATCACCCCGGATTCGCCATTGCCGGGCATTTTCAGTAGGGCATCATCATCCAGGTCCACACCAGCAGATTTCAGCATCTCGGAAATGCTGTCATAGGCGGCGGCTTGATCGTCAGAAAAGGTTACTGTGGGTATAGACATGGCGCGACCCTACAGGGCCACGCCAGCTATCGCCAGATATGGAATTGGCTTTCAGACCCCGTCAGGCGGACAGGGCAAACCGGTGTTGCCGGACAGTGCCAAACGCGGCTTTGAACCACATCCTGGACAGCTCACGTGGGATGCCCGCCCGTTCAGCCACCCGATTGCAATCCTCGGGCGAATAGGGCCAAAGCCCAACCGAAATCTGATCACGCCCTTTCCCTTGTGACCCCAGAACGACTGGAGACGATCCGATCAGACGGTAGATCCGAATCATGCGCGCATCAAAGACGCCTGCAATATGGGTCAGCCCGAACCCTTCCATGATTTCGCCGCCGCTCAGCATGATGGCACCGGCAGTATGGGCACTGGCCGTTCGTGACAGGCAGAACCGCGTCACCTCCCAGATCAGCGGGCTGTGGACAGGCTTACCTCCTGTCAGATGCCCAAACACCTCATTCACCATGACAGGTCCTGTCGTCGGCAAAACCCGCATCGACCCCCCATGACTGCCATCCTCTTCTTCCCAGATGGCATAGAGCGGATTCAGGTCATCGTACTGATCCCGCTCTTCTCCTTTTTCGTCCACGTGAACATCCCAGCCCAGCCGCGTTTTGAACTGATCCGCTCGATCCCGGAACATCCCTTGGGCCAAATTCGGAAACTTATGTAGTTCGTCGGCAAACAAATAGCGCAACATGACTTTTCCCCTTGTCGTCCTGTGCAGGAACGAAGGGGGTACAAAGTCGTGGTTAATTTCCCGTTTTTGGCGCGCGCGCTTGTTAAACCACTATTAATCCACGGCTGAGTGCTGTTGCGATGGCATGGGTTGTGTTCTGCGCCCCAAGCTTGGCACGCGCACTTTCAATATAGACACGCAGCGTATGTTCCGAGATTGACAGTGAGTGCGCGACTTGTGCCCGGCTGTATCCAAGCGCCAGCAAGGTCATGGCATCCGACTCACGAGGCGACAGGCCCCGGGTCGTATCCGGCTGCCTGTCGGTTTCGAACTCCAGAGCCTTTCGGTTAAAGTAATGCGCGATCAAAATCAGCTCGCGGCCATGGGCCTCGATGAAGGACTTCCATTTCTCATCATCACATGAGTGATTCACTGTGAATAAGGCAAACTGGCCGTTCGGCCCCCGGATGGGGATCGAATAACCCTGATTGCCAACTCCATGTTCAAGGGCATCTTGCAAAAAGGCTTTCGCCACTTTTCCAGACCAGTCCAGCAATTTCCAGTCAACCGGGTGGAACCGTTGGAAACACCCCAGGATCACCGGATCTATGCGGTGATAATTCCGCTCACGGTATCGCTCGGCCCAAGCGTTCGGGTAAGTTGTATAGCCGTATTGATCCCCGGCACCATCAACCCAATGATAGATAAGATGTTCAACCTGCAGCCGGTCGCGCAATCGAACGGCTACATCGCCCAACTCGTCAAGCGTGTTGGTGCTTTCCAAGTCCTCTAGGACCTGACTCATGTCGAGTTGTGTTCCCATTCGCGGGCGCCTGTGCCTTATCCTGCATGGACGCAATCTCGGCCGCTGCGATCAACTTGGTATCATCAAGCTGCTCGGCAAGTGCGGTCAAACCGTTTTCAACAGCGAAGGCGTTGAGGTCCGACAAAACGTCCAGTATCCACTCATTATGCGCCATCTAAAGTCTCTCCGAAACGGTTAACGAAGGGTTAACACAACCATAACATGTGAGATGCTTTTAAGCCTATTCACTGGTTTCTACTCCCCAAAACTAGCGGGTCACGACTTCGCAACCCACTGTAATTATTGCCTAATGCCTAGAAATAGATGCACCCGCGCTCGCTCGATGCGATTCGCGGGTGCTAATATTCTTTTTTTTGGGGGCTCAGCCTTTTGCGTCTAGAACCTCTTCAAGCGTGCGCAAGCCCGTCTGCGGCGCCTGAACCAGAACCGACATGTTGCCTGGTTTATGCTCATTCCGCATCATCTTCATATGCGCGTCGGGCAATTCACCCCAGGCAAACACTTCGGACATGCAGGGATCCAGACGGCGTTCGACCATCAGTTGGTTCGCGGCAGCAGCCTGCTTGAGATGCGCAAAATGCGAACCTTGCAGGCGTTTCTGATGCATCCACATATAGCGAACGTCGAAAGTCAGGTTATAGCCGGTGGTACCGGCGCAGATCACAACCATACCACCTTTTTTCACGACAAAGGTCGACACCGGAAAAGTGCTTTCGCCGGGATGTTCAAACACCATGTCGACATTCTTGCCTTTGCCGGTGATTTCCCAGATCGCCTTGCCGAATTTGCGCGCCTCTTTGAACCAGTCCGCATATTCCGGTGTGTTTACTGTGGGCAACTGACCCCAGCAGTTAAAGTCTTTGCGATTCAGCACGCCCTTGGCGCCCAGCCCCATAACAAAGTCACGCTTGCTTTCGTCCGAGATCACGCCGATCGCGTTGGCGCCTGCGGTATTGATCAGCTGGATCGCATAAGAGCCCAGGCCGCCCGAGGCACCCCAGACCAGAACGTTCTGGCCCGGCTTCAGATCATGCGGCTCGTGCCCGAACAGCATCCGATACGCGGTCGCCAGCGTCAGAGTATAGCAAGCGCTTTCTTCCCAGGTCAGGTGCTTGGGGCGCGGCATCAACTGCTGGGCTTGAACGTTGGTGAACTGTGCAAAAGACCCATCCGGCGTTTCATAACCCCAGATCCGCTGGCTGTCCGAATACATCGGATCGCCACCATTACAATGTTCGTCGTCGCCATCGTCCTGGTTGCAGTGAATGACAACCTCGTCGCCCACTTTCCAGCGCGTTACTTTCGAACCCACGGCCCATACGATCCCTGAAGCGTCAGAACCGGCGATATGATACGGGGCCTTGTGGCCGTCAAAGGGCGAGATCGGCTTGCCCAGGGATGCCCAGACGCCGTTATAGTTAACGCCCGCCGCCATCACCAGAACCAACACCTCGTGGCTGTCCAGCTCTGGTACGTCCACGACTTCCTGGACCATCGCAGTATTCGGTTCCCCGTGGCGTTCCTTACGGATTGCCCAAGCATACATTTTCTTAGGCACAAACCCCATCGGAGGGATTTCACCCATTTCATAGAGGTCTTTTTCCGGCGCGTCGTAAGTTGCGATACCGCTGTCGGTGTCCAGAGCCATGTTGGCCTCCTTATTTCTCATTCCTGTTTGCCGCGATGCAGAAGCGCTTGCGTTGGATGATGAGATATTGGCCTGAAGGAAATAATGCAATAGATTTTGCATCATTTTTGTAATTTTATGACCCAGCGCCTGCAGAAACTTCTTTCGCTGCCGCAGCATCAGGCCAGCCGTCGCCAATCGGGGCTGAGGCTGCATAGTAGTCGAGCAGATCAACCCTTTGCCCGGATTGAGATATTTTCCCACCTTCTCGTTTCAGAATTCTGCGTTCGACCAGCTGATCCAAGGCAGCTGAAACCGCAGACTCATCCTGATCACCCAAAGTTCCGTCACGTTGCAAAAACCCGGTGATCAAGCTTTTAAGCTCGTCTTCGGGCATTTCTCCTTTGGTGCGAACCAGCCAGCACGCTGCAGGAACAGGCGCCTGCGGAATCGCTTCTTTGATCCGTTGCATGAGTTCGCGCGCGAGATCAGTCATCACATCGTCATGGGCGGTGCGGAATTCCTTCAATGAAATAGGGTGACCATATCGCACCCCAGCAAATCCAAACCGCTGGTAGCGACCGGTCAGACGCCTACCTATCTGTTTCAACATCCACCCAGTTATGACCCCGATCCGGGCACGAAATTGTCTTTGATTGCCAAGTGCGGCCTTGGTCAGGATCGTATCTTCAAGAACCCGGTCATAGTTTAGCGCAACGGGAACAAACACCACATCCGCCCCATCCGCGCTGGCACCATCGATTATGTATTTCAAAAGCCCCAGCTTGGGGCGTGCCATAGCCCCCGTCAGGCTCAGCCCGCCTTCGGGGAACATAGCCTGTGTGACACCGGCATCGGTGGCATGCCGGACATAGCAGGCCAATACCTGACGATAGAGTTCGCTGCCGGATTTGCGGCGAATAAAATAGGCCCCCATCGCACGAATCAACCGACTGAGCGGCCAAACACGCGCCCATTCGCCAACAGCATAAGACAAAGCCGATTGCTGGGCCGCCAGATAGGTGACCAGCACATAATCCATGTTGCTGCGGTGGTTCATCACAAAAACAACTGTCGCATTTGGATCAATATCTTTCAGGGCATCTTCATCCTGATAACTAAGCCGTACATCATAAAAGGCGTTGCTCAGAATCCGCGCCAACCGGATGGCGATACTGAAATAGGCAACGGCGGAAAAAGAAGGCACGATCTCGCGCGCATACCGCTGGGCCTGTTCAAAGGCGACCGCTTCGGGGATGCCTTCTTCACGTGCGTGCTGCTGCACGGCCTGCCCTACCTGAGGATCATAGATCAGGCGTTGAATCATATCGTGGCGTCGGGCCAGCTTGAATGGCTGTATCGGGCGCTGCAGGCGCGTGTTCAGGCGTTTGACCGCGCGCTCCAACCTACGACGAAAAAACCACCGCACAGACGGAAACAGAAAATGCGAGGCCAGTGTGACCGCGGCGAATACCAGGATCAACAAAAACAGCCAAAGCGGAAGTTCCACGGTCTGTGTCATAAATGCACCCTGCCACCAATCGCTGCATCCCACAATCGGCACAACCGGAAATGCCGCGACGCAGCGAATTGACATGTCCCGAAAATTGCGCTTTAGAACCCATGAACGTAATTTTCTTGCCCACCCGCAATACGAGGCCCAGTTATGACGCAGACGCAGAAAGATCGCCCCTGGCTCATCCGAACCTATGCCGGTCATTCCACCGCCAAAGCGTCCAACGCGCTGTATCGCGGGAATCTGGCCAAGGGTCAGACGGGTCTGTCAGTGGCCTTCGATCTGCCGACGCAAACCGGCTATGACAGCGATCACACGCTGGCACGCGGCGAGGTTGGTAAAGTGGGTGTACCGATCAGCCATCTGGGCGACATGCGGGTTTTGTTCGACCAGATCCCGTTGGAACAGATGAACACGTCGATGACGATAAACGCCACGGCTCCTTGGTTGCTGGCGCTCTATATAGCGGTTGCCGAGGAACAGGGCGCCGATGTCTCTAAACTGCAGGGCACGGTTCAGAACGATCTGATCAAGGAATATCTGAGCCGTGGCACTTATGTTTGCCCGCCGAAACCATCGCTCAAGATGATCGCGGATGTGGCCGAGTATTGCTATTCCAATGTGCCGAAATGGAACCCGATGAACGTCTGCTCCTATCATCTGCAAGAGGCCGGCGCGACGCCGGAACAAGAGCTGGCCTATGCGCTGGCCACAGCCATCGCCGTGTTGGATGAGCTGCGCCCGCGCGTCCCAGCCGAGGATTTCCCAGCATTGTGCGGACGGATTTCGTTCTTTGTGAATGCCGGCATCCGCTTTGTCACCGAGATGTGCAAAATGCGCGCCTTTGTGGATCTTTGGGATGAAATCTTGCAACAACGTTATGACGTAGAAAACCCGAAATTCCGCCGCTTCCGTTATGGGGTGCAGGTGAACTCACTGGGACTGACCGAGCAGCAGCCGGAAAACAACGTCTACCGTATCCTGATCGAAATGCTGGCGGTGACCTTGTCGAAAAAGGCCCGTGCCCGCGCGGTTCAGCTGCCCGCATGGAACGAGGCCCTTGGCCTGCCCCGCCCGTGGGATCAGCAGTGGTCGATGCGGATGCAACAGATTCTTGCCTATGAAACCGACCTGCTGGAATATGGCGATCTGTTCGACGGCAACCCGGCCGTAGACGCCAAAGTCGAAGAATTGAAACAGGGCGCGCGGGCCGAACTGGCGAACCTGGATTCGATGGGGGGTGCTGTCGCTTCGATCGAATACATGAAGTCCCGTTTAGTCGATTCCAACGCAGAGCGCCTCAACCGGATCGAGCGCAACGAGACCATTGTGGTCGGCGTGAACAAATGGGTCGAGGGCGAGCCCTCACCCCTGGAAACCGAAGACGGCGGCATCATGGTCGTTGATCCGGCAGTAGAGCAGGAACAGATCAACCGCCTGAACGAATGGCGCACCGAACGGGATGGCGCGGCAGTTGCAGCAGCGCTGGCCGCTTTGCGTGAGGCCGCACAATCCGGTGCGAATGTAATGGAGCCGTCAATCGTCGCCGCCAAGGCTGGCGTCACCACCGGCGAATGGGCCGAAGAGATGCGCAAAGTCTATGGCACATATCGCGGCCCGACCGGCGTTTCCGGCTCGGTCTCAAACAAAACCGAAGGGCTGGAGGACTTGCGCTCGGCCGTTGACGCGGTCAGCGACAAGCTGGGGCGTCGCCTGAAGTTCCTGGTCGGCAAGCCCGGCCTGGACGGTCATTCAAACGGCGCCGAACAGATCGCCTTCCGCGCCCGCGATTGCGGCATGGACATCAGCTATGACGGCATCCGTCTGACACCCGAGGAAATTGTGGCCGCCGCAATCGAGGACAAAGCCCATGTGATCGGCCTGTCGATTCTGTCCGGCAGTCACATACCGTTGGTTCAGGACGTTCTGAACCGTCTGCGCGAGGCGGGCCTGAACGATGTTCCTGTTGTTGTCGGTGGCATTATCCCTGATGACGATGCTGAAAAGCTCAAAGCGATGGGTGTGGCCAAAATCTACACACCAAAAAACTTCGAGTTGAATGCAATCATGGGCGACATAGTTTCCTTGGTTGATCCGCAAAACCTGGCCGCTGAATAACCGCCAATTTGCCACCCATTTTCCCCGTATCTATCGCCTTCGCGAAAGGGATAGATAATGGATGCTTTTAGAACTACGGTGACTCTTCGGGGACATTGTAATTCGGTAACATCAGGGGAATGTAAATGGGAATGAATCTCGAAAAGATGACGCGCAATGAACTGTTGGAATTGCGTGCCAATGTAGATGTGGCGCTGAAAGCAGCCGAAAGACGTGATAGGAAAGAGGCTTTGAAAGCCGCTCAGAAAGCCGCAGCGGAATTTGGGTTTTCCCTTTCCGAACTTTCTGATGGGTCCTCGAAATCTCTTAAGGTATCGAAAACAAAAGCAAAATACCGAAATCCATCCAACCACGATCAAACCTGGTCGGGACGCGGTCGCAAGCCGCATTGGGTACACGAAGCTTTCAAAGCCGGAGCGGATATTTCGGATATGGAAATCTGAATGGAATTGATAACGAAATGACGATTCATATAGGCGCCGAAAAAGGCGAAATCGCTGAAACAGTTCTTTTACCCGGTGATCCTTACCGGGCAAAATGGGCTGCAGAAGCTTTTCTGGATAACGCCAAATTGGTGAATGACGTGCGTGGCATGTTGGGCTTCACCGGAACCTGGAAAGGTAATCCGGTCACGATTCAAGGCAGCGGTATGGGAATGCCCTCGCTGTCAATTTACGTGAATGAATTGATCCGCGATTTTGGCGCCAGAACTTTGATCCGTATAGGGTCATGTGGCGGGATGCAGGACAGTGTGAACATTCGTGATGTCATTTTGGCGATGACTTCGACCACGCTCAGCACGCCGTCTCGAGGGATCATGAAAGAGCTCAACTTTGCACCTTGCGCGGATTGGAGCCTGTTGCAGGCCGCCTTTCAGGCTGCGGCAAACAAAGGAACACCAACTCATGTTGGCGGGATTTATTCCTCGGATGTGTTCTACGATGAACGTCCCGATCTGAACGAACAGATGGTACGTCACGGCATTCTGGGCGTCGAAATGGAAGCCGCCGAACTTTACATCCTGGCCGCGCGCCACAAGTGCCGGGCCCTTGCCGTGCTGACCGTTTCCGACCACTTGCTGACAGGAGAAGCTCTGCCATCGTCCGAACGTGAAAGCAGCTTTGGCGACATGGTTGAGATCGCACTTCAGGCGGCGTTTCCAAAGGCTTAGCAAACGAGTTGGGGCAGGGTCGACCCTGTCCCGCATCGGCTATCTACCGGTCGATCCCTTTAAACACTGCTTGGGGCTTTCCGCCCCATCGGTCTGAGCACCGCAGAACGAACAGACCCATTGCCCTTCTTTTCGGTGCTGGCGCCAGCGGCATTCACGCGTCAGTGACGAAGTACGGGCGCGCCACAGAAAATAGGCGAATACGGCGGCGGCAAGAAGCAGAAGAAAAACAGGCATTCTCCTGCTTTGCTGATCAGTCGGTTGTTTTCAAGCCCTGCAATCGCAGATCAGGCAGCATTTGCGTATTCGAACAGCTCTGGCATCCGCTCTGAAGTGGGGATTACCGTTTCTGGCGTATAATAGGCCCATGCCAGTTCCAGCAATTCCAGGGCTTCGGCGGCATCAGCGGAGTTGGTTTTGGTTCTCATCGGAGTGATCCCATTGTGACATAATCACTCCTCCCTGAGCCAAACATAGGACAGGCTGCAGGCGTTCACACCACATATTCTTGCAAATGGGAATTGCACCTACCGCAACACAGCAGACACATGGATCAAGTCCGCCTCACACCGTGCGTTCGACCATCAACTTTTTGATCTCGGCGATTGCCTTTGCAGGGTTCAGACCCTTCGGGCAGGTTTTGGCGCAGTTCATGATCGTGTGGCAACGATACAGCTTGAACGGATCTTCCAACTCATCCAGGCGCTCACCCGTTGCCTCATCTCGGCTGTCAATAATCCAACGATATGCATGCAGCAGAGCCGCCGGGCCAAGATAGCGGTCGCCATTCCACCAATAACTTGGGCACGAGGTCGAGCAGCTGGCACACATCACACATTCATAAAGACCATCCAGCTTTTTGCGGTCTTCAATGGATTGCTTCCACTCTTTCGCAGGCCGGTTGGTCTTGGTTTCTAGCCAGGGCATGATGCTTGCGTGCTGGGCATAGAAATGGGTCAGGTCCGGAATCAGGTCCTTGACCACAGGCATATGGGGCAAAGGATAGATTTTCACATCGCCCTTGATCTCATCCATGCCATAGATACAGGCCAGCGTGTTGATCCCGTCGATATTCATCGCACAGGACCCACAAATGCCCTCGCGGCAAGACCGGCGGAAGGTCAAGGTTGGGTCGATCTCATTCTTGATCTTGATCAGCGCATCCAAAATCATCGGACCGCAGCTGTCCATATCGACGAAATAGGTATCCACCCGGGGATTTTGACCGTCGTCAGGATTCCAGCGATAGATCTGGAACTTGCGCACATTCGTCGCGCCCTCTGGCTTGGGCCATGTCTTTCCGGTGGTAATCCGAGAATTTTTTGGCAGGGTGAGTTGTACCATTTCCGACCTCGCTAAATTCCCGTGTATAGATACACGCTGCAAGTGCGAAAGCCAACCATTTAGCCTTGAAAACAGTCAATAAAGATGGGTGATTTCACCTTTACATTGAGCTTATGTGCATGGAGTCTGCACCCGAGAAAGCAAAAGCTGAGTGCCGTATGCAGACACGAGTATTGAATATTCCCTATGGCACCAAAAACCCCTATCAAAACATGATGTACAGCGCATGCGAGCCAGAGTTTTCTCTAGCTGCAATGAAACAGCTGAACTTTGCAGAGATTGCGAAACCAGAATTTCAGACCGAACACGGAATCCTGCATATCCAATGGGATGACAGGCTGTTTCCGATCATGGATGGTGAAGATCCCGCGAACAACGCTCTGTTTCAAGATGCCGTGTCGGGACTTGAGCTGTATAAATCAAACGGTGGTCGCGTCATCTGGACCATTCACAATCGCGCCGCGCATTCAGCGCGTGAGGGCAACGATGGATTTCACGCGGCGCGACGCAAGTTGGCAGAGCTGGTCGATATGATCCATGTCCATACCCCAAATGCGCGACAACATATGATCGCCCAATATGACGCGGAGCCGAATAAGATTTGCCTGATCCCTCACCCAAGCTATCTAGGCGTTTATGAAAGCGCTGAAATCACGCTTGCGCGCCTGATGCAACCACGCGATCAGACTCACTTTTTGACCTTTGGCGCGATGCGCGGAAACCGCGAGTTGGACCGGCTTCATTTCGCCATCCGGAAGCTAACCAACAGGGGTTTCGACTTTCATATGTCAGTGGTAGGCCGAGTCTTTCGGCCCAGTCGGCGATTGGTACGACGGCTGGACGCCATTTCAAACGTAACCGTGATAGGCGAACGCGTAGAAGATGAGGCCATTCCGAGTGTTTTTTCCCAAGCTCACGCCTATGTTTTGCCATCTACACAAACCTTCACCTCTGGAACCGCAATGCTTGCCATGACCTTCGGCTTGCCAGTTGTCGCCCCGGACATTGAACCCCACCGGCAGACGACCCCGGAATCCTGTCATGATCTACTGTATCCGGCACAAAACCCTCGAGGACTGATCCGCATGATGATGAAGGTGATGGAAATGTCCGATTCAGAACTGGCTGAAAAACGTAGGGCGTGCTTCGAATTCGCTCAGGAACGCGCGCCAGAGCGGATCAGCCGCAAGTTGGCCGAAGCGCTTACGGTTCTAAGAAATGGATAATCTTTTCAGCGCCCGCATTTCTGCTTTGTACGATCTTCTGGATTTGACCAGTTTTGTACGCATTGCCGATATTGGCGCCAATCCAATGCGCCATGACGCCCCTTACCGTGACCTACTAAAGAACAAATTTTGCAATGTCATCGGTTTCGAACCTCAGGAAAATACGATGAAAGAGGTCGTCCGCAATAAAGGTGCAAATGAAGAGTATTTCAACTTTGCAGTCGGAGACGGCAAACCGGCCTTGTTGAATATCTACAAGGGCTCGGGTTTGACATCCTTGCTGAAAATAAGGGGAAAAACTCTTTTTTACCTACGCGGCCTACGCAATGCTGCAAGGCAAATTGGCAGTATGGAGATGCAGACGCAGCGGCTGGATGATATCGCAGGTTTGGGTCCAGTGGACTTTCTGAAAATCGATATTCAGGGCGCCGAGCTTTCGGTATTTACCTCGGCGGAAAACACGCTGAAAAATGTCGCCGCCATACAGACCGAAGTGTCGTTTTTTCCATTGTACGAGAATCAGCCAGGTTTTGGCGAGGTTGACACATTTCTCAGAAAATTGGGGTTTTTGCCTCATAGTTTTACGCAAATCGAGAACAGGCTGGTCATATCGAAATGGTCGGGAGTTCTTTCGGACTTTGAATCGACTCAAATGCTGGACGGGGACATTATCTATCTCAGGGACTTGTCTGATCCTGCAGAGCTGAATAGCCAGATGCTAAAGCGACTGGCAATTCTAACCGAAGGTGTTTTTGGGTTCACAGATGTCAGCCTGAAAATTCTCGACATATTGGCACAGCGTCAGGAAATCTCTGAAGCCGATGTGAATGAGTACATTGAAACATTCATCTCGCCATAGCCGATTGGCTAAGTACAGATATTACGTACCCATAGAATTTGAGCAGTCCGGTGGTTGGTCGCGGACTGCCCAATCACATCAGAAAGTCCGCGCCTTGGGCGCGATTTTCTTCAGGCTGATTCCGCCTTCTGCTTCGGTGCTCAGCGGATCGACGATCACCGGGCGATAGCTGAGATCGACCTTGTTGCCGTCCACGCGGGACACCGTGTGAACGCGCCAGTTTTTGTCGTCGCGTTCGCTGAAATCCTCATGCGCATGGGCACCACGGCTTTCCTTGCGCGCTTCGGCACCGACGATGGTGGCCAACGCACTTGGCATCAGGTTGGTCAGTTCCAGCGTTTCCATCAGATCGCTGTTCCAGACCAGCGAGCGGTCGGTGACTTTCAGGTCGTCCATCTTGGCGGCAATCGCCGTCATCTTTTCAACGCCTTCAGCCATGGTTTTGGCGGTGCGGAATACGGCCGCGTCAGCCTGCATGGTCTTTTGCATCTCAAGCCGCAGATCGGCGGTCGGGATCGCTCCGCTGGCGTTACGGACGGTGTCAAAGCGATCAAAGGCTTTGTCGACCGACCCCTGGTTCAGAACCGGGTTGGCGCTATCGGCATCCACGACCTTGCCGGCCCGGATCGCCGCCGCGCGGCCAAAGACCACCAGATCGATCAGCGAGTTTGAGCCCAAACGGTTCGCCCCATGGACCGAGGCACAACCCGCCTCACCCACAGCCATCAGGCCGGGCACGACAGCGGTTGGATCATCGGCGGTGGGGTTCAGAACTTCACCCCAATAGTTGGTCGGGATACCGCCCATGTTGTAATGCACGGTCGGCAGAACCGGGATCGGCTCTTTGGTCACGTCCACACCGGCAAAGATCTTGGCGCTTTCGGAAATACCGGGCAGACGTTCGGCCAATGCCTCGGCAGGCAAGTGGCTGAGGTTCAGGTGGATGTGGTCGCCCTCTGCACCCACACCACGTCCTTCGCGGATTTCCATGGTCATCGAGCGCGAGACATAGTCGCGCGGTGCCAGGTCTTTGTACTGAGGCGCATAGCGCTCCATGAACCGTTCGCCTTCGGAATTGGTCAGGTACCCGCCCTCACCCCGCGCACCTTCGGTGATCAGACAGCCCGAGCCGTAGATGCCGGTCGGGTGAAATTGAACGAACTCCATATCCTGCAGCGCCAGACCCGCGCGGGCCACCATACCGCCACCGTCACCGGTACAGGTATGGGCCGAAGTGGCGCTGAAATACGCCCGGCCATAGCCGCCGGTCGCCAGCACCACCATCTTGGCGTTGAACACATGCATGGTGCCATCGTCCAGCTTCCAGCAGACAACGCCCTGACACTGTCCGTCGTCGGACATGATCAGATCGATGGCAAAATATTCGATGTAGAACTCAGCATTGTTTTTCAACGACTGACCATAGAGCGTGTGCAGGATCGCGTGGCCGGTCCGGTCAGCGGCGGCACAGGTCCGCTGCACGGCGGGGCCTTCGCCAAATTCGGTGGTGTGGCCACCAAAGGGACGCTGATAAATCTTGCCTTCCTCGGTCCGGCTGAAGGGCACACCGTAATGCTCTAGCTCATAGACCGCCTTGGGTGCCTCACGTGCGAGGTATTCCATCGCGTCGGTGTCGCCCAGCCAGTCCGAGCCCTTGACCGTGTCGTACATATGCCACTGCCAGTGGTCAGGACCCATATTCGACAGCGACGCCGCGATGCCGCCCTGTGCGGCAACCGTGTGCGAGCGGGTCGGGAACACCTTGGTCACGCATGCCGTACGCAGACCCTGTTCCGCCATACCCAGCGTTGCGCGAAGACCTGCACCACCTGCGCCTACGACAACGACGTCGTATTCGTGGGTTTCGTATTCATATGCTGCTGTCATTGTTCTTATTCCTTACCGCGCATCATCACAGGGCGAGTTTCACCAGGGCAAACAGCCCTGCAACCATCAGCGTGTAGCCAAACGCCCACATCGCAACCAGCGTCACTTTCTCGGCGACACCATGGATATAGTCTTCGATGGCCTCCTGCGCTTCGTACATCAGCTGCAACAGGGCAACGATCAGTGTCAGCGCGCATATGATCGCCGGGAAGGGGCGACTGAAATAAGCCAGAACCTCTTCGTAGGTTCCGCCCAGACCGGCACCAAATGTGAAGATGAAGAGAGGAATCAGAACGGTCAGGATCATGGCCCGGACCATTGTGTTCCAATGTGTTTGGGTTCCGGATTTGCCCGCTCCCAGACCCTCGGCGCGTTTACGGTCAGTCAGGTATCGCATCGAACGTCTCCTTAAACCACAAGAACGGTGATGATGGTCAGGATCGTGGCACCAACGAACATGCCCCATCCCAGCTTTTCAGAGAGATCGACATCCAGGCAGTAGCCGAAATCCCAAAAGACATGACGCAACCGGCCCAATGTGTGGTACCACAAACCCCAGGCCGCTCCGGTCATGACAAGATCACCGAACCAGCTGCGCAGAAACCCGTCTATGCCTGCAAAGGCCGCCTCAGAGGTTGCCGCCGCCAACAGCCACCACACCACAAGTGCTGCGATTGCGAACACGGCCAATCCAGTCATCCGAACCATGATCGACGACAGAGACGTCATCTGTGGGCGGTAGATGCGGATATGCGGTGAGAGCGGGCGGTTGCCCCGATTTACATCGCTCATGGCGGCTCCTTTTCGGTTGGCTTCCGAAGGTTTTACTGGTTTTTGCGACACTGTCACGTGCTGCAGCTGCAAAAAAGCTCAGAATTCGCGCAAAATGACAGATTAAGCGATAAAGTGATCACACAAAATATTCTTGTGATCACAAATCAAATAAGACGAAACAGATGTTAGCGCCTGCAGCTCCGAATCCCTGCCACACTTATTTCAGACCGGCCGTTTGCTGGGTCACTTCCCGCAACAGTTTCTTTCGGATGCGGGCCGGATAATCCTCGAACCCGGCCGCCGAAACGACAAACGCTCCCTCACCTACAATGACGTTCTCAAAGAAATAGGCCGTCAAGTCGGGTTCGCTTTCCTCGATGGCGATGGCATTTACCGTGACACCTTTCCCACGCAACACATCGTGAATCTCGGACGGTTCAACCCCTTCGTTGGAAACCCCATCACCCGAGATATCAATCAGGTGCCGTTTGCATTCGGTTACCTCGCTGAAACTGGACATTGTGGTCTCAAGCGCCTCACCGATTGCAGTCGAAAAATTGCGCCAGACTCTGGCATCTGCGGCCACCTGGTTGGCGAAACTATCTATGGCTTCAAAGCTATCCATATGTGTCCAGGGGATCGTCACCTTCTGACGAGAGGCTCCGGTCCATTGGACCAGCATCAACCGCGCATTCCCGCGCACCAGCGCCTCGGAGACGATGGGGTCACGCAATCCAGCGGCCAGGCCGTCCATTTGTATGCGGTATTCGTTCGAGTCCACCGATCCCGAGACATCAACGGCCAGAGCCAAAGCAAGATCACACGCCTCGGCGGTCGGGGCCAGAAAGAAACAGGCGACGAAAGAGCGAAGCAGAGACATGGTCGCAGCCTAGCACGAATATTGCAGGCTGCGTTCAAATGAATGTGGGGTCAGACTGGCATCAAAGCCCAGTAGTCGAGGTCCAACAGAACGTTGGGCAGATATCGGCCATCGTCATTTTTCAACTCGAATGGCTCTCCACCCTTCGTGGCGACCAGCCGCAACCGGACCGCCCCAACGCCGGGGATGCCGGTTTCGGCTTTGTCCAGCACCTCAGACCAGGCCTTAATGGTATCGCCTGAGAAGCAAGGGTTGGCATGGGCGCCACCGTTCAACCCGACGATCATCTGCGCATTTGCCAATCCATTGAACGACAGGGTCCGCGCCATCGAGATCACGTGCCCGCCATAGATCAGACGGCCTTCGGGGCGGAAGGTCAGATCGAAATGAACCTTGGCAGTGTTCTGCCAAAGCCGCGTGGCCAGCATATGCTCGGCTTCTTCCACCGTGACGCCGTCCACATGATCAATCTTTTCACCAATCGCGTAATCGCCCCACCGATGCGCCTCACCGGCCTGAACAAATTCATAGGAGGAAAAGTTCAGCCCTTGTGGCACTACCAGATCCTGAGGCTCCAGCGCCTGTTTCAACTCGGGCACCACCGTGTCCGGGGCGGGCGCGTCAGGGTTCGATTTGCGCACCATCACCCAGCGGACATACTCAATAACCACCTCATCGCGCTGGTTTAGGCCACGGGTTCGCACCCACACAACACCGGTTTTTCCGTTCGAGTTCTGCTTGACTCCAATCACTTCGGATTCCGACCGCAGCGTATCGCCGGGATAAACCGGCTTCAACCAACGCCCCTCAGCATAGCCCAGATTGGCCACTGCATTCAGCGATACATCAGGGACAGTCTTGCCAAACACCACGTGAAACGCCGCCAGATCATCGATCGGGCTTTGCGGCAGGCCACAATTCCGGGCGAACTCATCCGAGGAATACAGAGCATGACGCGCCGGATAGAGCGCATGATACAACGCCCGTTCGCCATCGGTCACGGTGCGAGGCACCGCGTGGTGCAGCACTTGCCCTACAGAATAATCCTCGAAGAAACGGCCCGGATTGGTTTTTGCCATTATTGCTGTCCCAGTTTCATTTCAGGGGAATAGTCGGTCGCAACCTCTTTGGTCACGGCCTGCGCACAACGCATCACGTTGTTTGCAGTGTCAAAGGCATAGGACGGGTCGCCATACAGCTCCCACCCTTTTGCCAGCGCGTCCGACACTTTGTGACAGAAGGCTGCGGTGTCTTCCTCGGTCAGCAGACGATAGAGTGTTGCCATGTTGTCAAACCTTTATGAACCAAACGGCGACGGGCCGACCAACCCGTGAATATAGCCGATAATGCCCAGCAGAACGATCGACGCGACAAAGAACATCGCATCCTTGCCGTAAGTGCCCGGCTCGCCCGGTGTCCAGTCCGGCTCGGATTTGTTGATCACGATCACTTCGACCACCGCCCAGGCCAGCAAGCCGCCGAACAGGACGATTGAGGCCAGATCACCATTGACCAGCAAATGCGCAAAGGCCCAGAGCTTCATGCCGCCCAGCATCGGGTGACGCAGCTTGTTCAGCAGACGACCCTTTTGGCCTGCGGGGCTCATCATATAGATGGCGATCAGCACCAACAGGTTGTTGACGTGGATCAGAAAGGTCGGCGGCGACCAGATTGGGATGAAATCGGTCATGCGATAACCGAAGATCATCAACAGGATTGACGCCAGCAGCGCCAGCGCCACCGCGCCCGCACCGCCTTTGCCCATCGCCGCGCGCTGGTCCGGCATCACGCGTTTGAACAGATGTGCAGCCCACCAGAGCGCCACACCAAGAATCAGAAGAACAAAGCCCATGCTGGCTTACCCCGCTTGCAAAGCTGAAATCGCCTCTGCTTTTGCCAGAATTTCACGGGCGGTTGCAACGTGCAGGTTTTCCACGATCTTGCCATCGACGACCGCGACGCCCTGCCCTTGTGCTTCGGTCTCTTCAAACGCGGTGATCTGGCGGCGGGCCAGATCGATTTCCTCATCCGATGGGGCGAAGGCGTCGTTGGTGACATCGACCTGTGCGGGATGGATCAGGGTCTTGCCGTCAAAGCCCATATCGCGGCCCTGCGCGCATTCTGCCGCCAGGCCTTCGCTGTCCTTGAAGGCGTTATAGACGCCATCGACGATGATCAGCCCCTCGGCTTTTGCGGCTAACAGGCACAGGCCCAGCGACGTCTGCAACGGCAGGCGGTCTCGGCGGAACCGTGTCTGCAATTCCTTGGCCAGATCGTTGGTGCCCATGACGAAGCCCGCCATCTGCGGATGCGCGGCAATTTCGGCGGCGTTCAGCATCCCGCGCGGCGTCTCCATCATGGCCCATATCGGCAGATCACCGGTTATTGCGGCCAATGCATCCACATCTGCAGCAGAATTCACTTTGGGCAGCAAAACCACATCCACGTCCATGTCCCGCACGGCTTGGGCATCGGCCAGGCCCCATTCGGTATCTAGGCCATTGATTCGTACGATCTTGACCCGCGCCCCATAACCGCCAGCAGCCAAGGCAGCCCCCAGCGTTTCGCGCGCGTTGTTTTTTTCGTCCGCCGCGACCGCATCTTCGAGGTCAAAAATAACCGCATCAACAGGCAGGTTGCGGGCCTTGTCCAACGCGCGGTCCTTGGAACCGGGAATGTACAATACAGAACGGTAGGGTCGCTGACGGGAGTCCATTGGCTTCGGCCTCTTGAAATAATGTTGCGCAGAATGGGGCATTTTCTGCAGGAAAGTTCAAGCGCAAACTTGCCGCACCGCAGCATTAACGACGCAACGTGCGTTCCTTTAACCGTATTTCGGTCTGCAACGGTCACCGTCTTGGCAGATCGCAATCAAAAGGGTTCACCGATGAGCAAGACGCTGTTCAAGATGACAATGGGGCTGGGTATCATGGTTTTGGCCGCCCAGCAGGTGCAGGCCCAAAGCTGCGCCCCCCGCGACGAGGTCCTAACTCGACTGGCCGAGACTTATGGCGAAACGCGTAAGAGCATTGGCATCGCCCGACAAGGTGCGGTGATGGAAGTCTTTGCCTCTGATCAAAGCGGAAGCTGGACTATTACGGTGACATTACCAGATGGAATGACCTGCCTTGTGGCTTCGGGCCAGTCCTACGAAGATATGGCCGAAGCACTGCCGCCCAATGTCTAGCTCAGGGCCTCCCAGATCAGTTTTGTTCCGGTCAGCATCAGCAAAACGTAGGCAATACCGAAGAACAGGCGTTCGGATATCATGAAATGCGCGCGCACACCCAGCCATGCACCAAGCACGGCAAATGGAGCCAGCAACAAGTCGGCCAGCGCAGTGTGCCATGTGAACAGACCCAGATAGGCATACGGAATGAATTTAGCGACATTGATGACCCAGAAGACCAGCACGGTGCTCGCCTGAAACTCGGTTTTCGACAGACGCTGCGAGATCAGATAGACGGCGGCGGGTGGGCCGCCCGCATGACTGACAAAGCTGGTGAACCCGGCGACCAACCCCGCAAAAATTCCCGCAAATGGCGGTAGACGATTGGCAAAGCCGCGGATCCAGCCCTTTCTCTGGGCCACATGCCAGATCACGAACCCCACTGAAATTCCTCCGATCAGCAGGCGCAGAAGGTCGTCATTCGTGGCGCGATACAGCCAGGCGCCCACTGCCACACCCGGCACTGCCCCCACGATCAGCAGGCGTGAATCCGGCCAGCTCCAGCGTTTCCAATAGGGGCCCAGCGTAGCGACGTCGATTACCATCAGAATTGGCAACATCAGTGCAAGCGCCTGTCCCGGTGTAAGGATCAGTGCCAGAATCGATGATGCGGCAAACGCCACCCCCGAGCCAAACCCACCCTTCGAGATGCCGGCGAAGATCACAGCAGGGATCGCCACGGCAAAAAACATCAGGTCCATCTCGAACATGCGGTGTCCCGTAAATATGCATGAGTCACAGGCGGTTTAGCGCAATCGGTAGGAGACATGCAAACGGTATGCGGTGGCATGCCGCGCCGCAGAAGGCTTGCGCAGCGCCGGTTTTAGGACTAGCAAAACCGCGATTTCAATACCGACCGGAGATTTTCCAAATGGCCAGACCCAAGATCGCGCTGATCGGCGCAGGTCAGATCGGCGGCACGCTCGCCCACCTCGCAGCAATGAAGGAACTCGGTGACGTCGTGCTGTTCGACATCGCCGAAGGCACTCCGGAAGGCAAGGCGCTGGATATCGCAGAATCCGGCCCTTCCGAAGGGTTCGACGCCAAGCTGAAAGGCACCCAGTCCTATGAGGACATCGCAGGCGCCGACGTTTGCATCGTCACCGCAGGTGTCCCACGCAAGCCAGGCATGAGCCGTGATGACCTGCTGGGCATCAACCTGAAAGTCATGAAGTCGGTCGGTGAAGGCATCGCCGCCAACGCGCCCGATGCTTTTGTCATCTGCATCACCAACCCACTGGACGCGATGGTCTGGGCTCTGCGTGAATTCTCGGGCATGCCGCACAACAAGGTCTGCGGCATGGCGGGCGTTCTGGACTCGGGCCGTTTTGCCCATTTCCTGTCGGAAGAGTTCAACGTGTCCATGCGCGACGTCACTGCCTTCGTTCTGGGTGGCCACGGCGACACCATGGTTCCTTCGGTTCGTTATTCTACCGTTGCGGGCATCCCGCTTCCCGATCTGGTCGAGATGGGCTGGACCACACAAGAGAAACTGGACGCAATCGTGCAGCGTACCCGAGACGGCGGGGCTGAAATCGTTGGCCTGCTGAAAACAGGTTCGGCTTTCTATGCGCCTGCCACATCGGCAATCGAAATGGCCGAAGCCTATCTGAAAGACCAGAAACGCGTCCTGCCCTGCGCCGCTTATTGCGACGGAGAGCTGGGTGTCGAAGGCATGTATGTCGGCGTACCCACCGTGATCGGCGCAGGCGGTATCGAGCGTATCGTCAACATCAAGCTCAACGAAGAAGAGCAGGCCGGTTTCGACAACTCGGTCAACGCCGTGAAGGGTTTGATCGAAGCGTGTAAAGGCATCGACAGCTCTCTGGCCTGATCCGCCTAATACCGTTAAACAGTGCCCGGCTCACCTTTGGTGGGCCGGGTCATTTTTTGGAAGATTGCCATGTCGCCCCAGGGATTTGTGATTGCCGCAAGCGGTAAGGATTACATCGAAACAGCGGTGGCAGCGGCTCGGTCGTTAAAGGTCGCCATGCCGGATGTACCGGTCGACCTGTTCACCGACCTCGAAAACATCCCGGGAACAGAAGTGTTTGACCAAATCCACATGCTGGACAAAAGCTGGTTCCGACCCAAGTTCGAAAGCCTTGTGCGGTCCCGGTTCGAAAAGACGGTCTATTTGGATGCCGATGTGCGCTGTCTGGCAGATATGTCGGATATCTTCACCGTCCTGGAGCAGTTTGATATCGCGATGGTCCATGACCCTTTACGCAACTCGGCCCATGCGCAACGTGTTTGGAAAACTCCGCTGCCCAACGCATTTCCCCATCTCAATGGCGGGCTGGTTGGAATTCGCACTTCGGACGCAGTGCTGGATTTCCTGCGAGATGTACAAGAGACTATCATCTCGGAAAACCTGACCTCAGATCAGGCGCTGATCCGCGAAAAGCTGTTTGCCAGCGCGTTGCGACTGGCAGTTCTGCCACCCGAGTACAACTTCCTCGATTATCGTCAGGCCGAGATGTTTGGTTTTCTGCACAGCGCCCCGCGCCTGCTGCATCACTACAAATTTCACAGCCGTCATGACAAGCGGCTGGACAGTGCAAGAACCGTCGCGGGTTTGGTGGGGCCCGATCTCGAACGTCATATCAACAGCCTTATCGAAGCCGACGCACAGCTCACGCCCGGCGCGTCGAAAAAAGTCCGACCACTGGTTGACAAAGGCTTGTTGGGCAAACTGCGCAAACTGGTGATGTCTGTGAAAAAGGGTATCGTCCGCCTCAGACGCGGATAGGTTAGCGCTAGCTTGAAAACGTCATATTCTATTGGGTGAATTTCCCGACGAATCAACGCTCAATACCGACTCAAGTTTTGTGATCACACCCCGAAATGCTGTGATCACAAATAATGAAAATCTTCGTGAAAAACCTACTCAACATCAAAAAAGCCTTTAAACTTGCCCCTTAGACACGCCTATATCGGTCAATCGTAGTCAGACGGGACAGTTTCGATGAACATTCACGAATATCAGGCCAAAGCGCTTCTTCGCAGCTATGGCGCCCCGGTTTCCGACGGTCGCGCGGTCCTGCGCGCCGAGGAAGCTAAAACCGCAGCCGGTGAGTTGGACGGACCTCTTTGGGTCGTCAAAGCGCAGATCCACGCGGGCGGCCGCGGCAAGGGGTCTTTCAAGGAATCCGATGCCGGGGAAAAAGGCGGCGTCCGTCTGACCAAATCGGTTGAAGAGGCCGCCGAGGAAGCCAAGAAGATGCTGGGGCGCACGTTGGTCACCCATCAAACCGGCCCCGCAGGCAAACAGGTCAACCGCATCTATATCGAAGCAGGGTCCGGCATCGAAACGGAATTGTACCTGGCCCTGTTGGTAGACCGCCAGACCAGCCGCATCTCATTCGTCTGCTCGACCGAAGGCGGCATGGATATCGAAGAGGTGGCCGCAGCCACGCCTGAAAAAATCTTGTCCTTCTCGGTTGACCCAGCCACCGGTTATCAGGCCTATCACGGCCGCCGCATCGCATTCTCGCTGGGCCTGCAGGGCGCACAGGTCAAACAATGCGTCAAACTGATGAGCCAGCTCTATGCCGCCTTCGTCGAGAAGGACATGGAAATGCTGGAGATCAACCCGCTGATCGTCTCCGACAGCGGCGACCTCAAGGTGCTGGATGCCAAGGTCAGTTTTGACGGCAACGCGATGTATCGCCATCCGGATATTTCAGAACTGCGCGACACCACCGAGGAAGACCCCAAGGAACTGGAAGCCTCGAAATACGACCTGAACTATATCGCGCTGGATGGTGAGATTGGGTGCATGGTCAACGGCGCCGGTCTGGCGATGGCGACGATGGACATTATCAAGCTGTACGGGGCCGAACCTGCCAACTTCCTTGACGTGGGTGGTGGCGCGACCAAAGAGAAAGTGACCGAAGCTTTCAAAATCATCACCTCGGACCCGCAGGTCAAAGGCATTCTGGTCAACATCTTCGGCGGCATCATGCGCTGTGATGTGATTGCTGAGGGCGTCGTGGCTGCGGTGAAAGAGGTCGGCCTGCAGGTTCCGCTGGTCGTGCGTCTGGAAGGCACGAACGTTGAGAAAGGTAAAGAGATCATCAACACCTCTGGCCTGGACGTAATCGCGGCGGACAACCTGAAAGACGGAGCCGAGAAGATCGTGAAGGCGGTTAAGGGGTAAATTCGTGGGTCTTTTCAGTAAGCCACTGTTGTTTGCAGGCGCACTGCTTAGCTTGGCCGCCTGTCAAACAACAACTGAGAGCACGTCGCCGTCGAACCCGCCAGAAATCAAGCGGTCATCAAACGCGGGTCCAGGCGCCAATCCGGTCTCGGCCAGACAAGCTACGGCGTATTTCCGCGCGCTGTGTGGTCAGGCAGAATTGGGACGCAGTGCTTTGGAAGACGCAGCGGCGGCAAATGGATTTGTCCAGAACTCGAAAACAACGACATACTTTCATCAGAAACAAGATCTTTCGGTCAAACTGACCGATACTGCCTGCTCAATTGTGTTTGTGTCCAACGAAAATCCATCAACGGTCAATGGGACTTTTAACGCTTTGCAAAGCGACTTGGGTCCGATCAGCATCCGGGACGTGGGTGTACTCGGCGGCGAACACTACTTCAGCGCACGGATCAAAGTTTGAATGGGCGTGAGCCTACAACCAATACCTTAAGGGTCACCTGACCCATCAATGGTAAAAATAGGAGAACGCCAAATGGCAGTCCTCATCGACGAAAATACCAAAGTGATCTGTCAGGGCTTTACCGGCTCGCAGGGCACATTCCACTCTGAACAGGCCATTGCGTATGGCACCAAGATGGTTGGCGGTGTGACCCCCGGCAAAGGCGGGATGACCCACCTTGACCTGCCCGTGTTCAACTCGGTCCACGAAGCTAAGCATGTGACCGAAGCCAACGCATCGGTGATCTATGTTCCACCGCCCTTTGCGGCGGACTCGATCCTTGAGGCGATTGATGCCGAGATGGAAGTGATCGTCTGCATCACCGAAGGCATCCCGGTTCTGGACATGATGAAGGTGAAGCGCGCTCTGGAAGGCTCTAGCTCGCGCCTGATTGGCCCGAACTGCCCCGGTGTCATCACGCCCGACGCCTGCAAGATCGGCATCATGCCCGGCCACATCCACAAGCGCGGCTCGGTCGGTGTTGTGTCGCGGTCTGGTACTTTGACCTATGAAGCGGTCAAGCAGACCACTGATGTGGGTCTGGGCCAGTCCACCTGTGTGGGCATCGGCGGCGACCCGATCAAAGGCACCGAGCATATCGACGTGCTGGAATGGTTCCTGGCCGATGACGAAACCCATTCGATCATTATGATCGGTGAAATCGGTGGTTCCGCCGAAGAAGAAGCCGCGCAGTTCCTGGCGGATGAGGCCAAGAAGGGCCGTTCCAAACCCACGGCGGGTTTCATCGCTGGCCGCACAGCCCCTCCGGGCCGCCGCATGGGTCACGCGGGCGCGATTGTCGCCGGTGGCAAAGGCGGAGCCGAGGACAAGATCGAAGCCATGCGCTCGGCCGGTATCGTCGTGGCCGAAAGCCCCGCACAGCTGGGTGAGGCTGTGCTGGAAGCGATTGGGTAGACTGTGGCTTGGGGTTGCAAACTCCTGGTTGGTTTTGTGGCTGCCATTGCGGCAGCCGCAACCGTTCCCGCGGCAGCGAAAAACTCGGACTTGGCGTCGGAAACCACGGCTGCATGCCAGTCAACAACTGATTTGGAGGCCTTAGCCGACGCCCTAGTCAAGATCGGCTGGACACCTAGCCTGCCCGCCGATCTCGAAGAACGCGCAATTCGCTCATATGCAGCTACCTTTTTATACCACCATCTTGGCTTTAGCGATGTCCCTGACCCAAGAATTGCGAGTGCATGGGCACGGGCGCTCAAGAATGCTTCCGGAGCGCGGAATCTGAAACAGATAAAAGACTCTCAAAAGCAAGACCTGTGGTTTGTTCGAACACAAACCGGAAGCGTTTTGCGCGTCGATAGTTTTGAGAATGCGTCCTATAGCCAAGTGAGTTGCGTATTTGCATTCAAAGAAGAAGATTCACCAACTACGTTTCGGAAAATGCTTGGCGATTCAGATCGCGATCCTCAGACCCTTCCGCCGCTCTACCATCTTCGGCCTCAATCATCCGAAAGCGCCGGCCTCAAGCGAAGGCTAAATGGAGCGATACTCAATACCGAGCGGATTTCGACTGTTTCGGGGTCCGAAATTGACGTGGCATCCGTTTTCTTGACGTTCACATCGAAACAGCCAGAGGCCCCCGAATGACCTTCTCTGACGCCATCCGCACCTGTTTCGCCAAGTTCTTCACCTTCTCAGGGAGAGCCTCGCGGCCTGAATACTGGTTCTTTTTCCTGTTCATCGTGATCTGGAGCATCATCGCCGGGATCATCGATGCGCAGTTTTTCACACAGGTCGCCGTGAGCGAAACAGAAACGTCCAAATCTGTTTCCGTCACGTCCTCGCAGCCTGTGCAAAGCATCGTCAGCCTGATCGTCTTCTTCCCGCATCTGGCCGTCGCCTGGCGGCGGATGCATGATACCGGGCGCAGCGGGCTGTATGCGCTGCTGCCGATCCTGCTGTTCTTTGGCGCCGGGGCCGTACTGGTCTTTGGCATCGGCCTCGCCTCGCATTTCCAGCATGGTGGCAATCTGGACATCCTGTTCACCCGCGCCACTTTGCTGATCGTCATTCCGACATTTATCGTTCTGTTTGTGTCGCCCCTCCTGGTCCTATGGTGGCTGACCCGCCCCAGCCAGCCAGGCACCAACCAATACGGTCCCAATCCTTCAGAGGTCCCTCAATGAACCTGCTGAGCGTAAACTCTCTACAAGCGGCCCCTGTGGCCAGAAAGGCCATCTGACATGGTTTTGGTTTGCCATGAGCACAAATTCATCTATCTCAAGACGACGAAGACCGCGGGAACCTCTACCGAGATAGCGCTTCAGCCTTTATGCGAAGAACCCGGTCTTCCGCGGCTTGAAAATGGGCAAATCCGCGTATCGAAATACGGTATTGTCGGTGCTCGTGGGAAAACTGCAAGTTTGGTCCGGCCGAAATGGCAGTTCTGGCGCAAATACGCATGGCGCAACCATATGCCTGCGAAACAGGTTCGAGCCAATCTTGGTGCAAAGACCTTTGATTCCTATACAAAGATCGCCAACGTACGAAATCCTTTCGATCGTGCTGTATCCGACTACCACTTTCGGAAGCATCAGCAAGGATTGCCCTCGGAAGACCCGCAGACCGAAATTGCTCAGTTCAAAGAGTTCATCCGGTCAAAGGCCTGGGGCAATAACTGGGACATAGTCTCGATCAACAACAAGCTGATCGTGGACAAGTTCGTCCGCAAGGAAAACCTGCAGTCAGATCTGAAAGAGATTTATCGCTCCTTTGGGCTGCCGGAAGACAGCTTTGAATTGCCGCACGAAAAGTCGATGGCCGAACGACGAAAAGGCATTCCGGTGCCCGATTATTTCGACGCAGATACGATAGACATCGTTCGACGAAGAATGACCTGGGTATTCGAGGCCGGAAACTACCCCGAAGATCCGCAAAACTAAATCCTACCAAATCCGAAATCGCATTTGAGGTCCTACAATGACCGAACATTCGCCCAACTCTGCCTTCCACGCCTCAAGCTTTATGCAGGGGCATAATGCCGAATATCTGGAGCAGCTCTACGCCCAGTATTCCAAGAACCCCGGCGCGGTGGATGCCGCCTGGGCCGAGTTCTTCAAGGCCATGGGCGACGCCTCGCCTGATGTCCAGCGCGAGGCCGAGGGGCCTTCGTGGGCGCGGTCCGACTGGCCGCCGATGCCGACGGATGATCTGACCGGTGCGTTGACTGGCGAATGGGCCGAGATCGACGCCAAGGCGGCGGGTAAGAAGATCAAGGAAAAAGCCGCCGACAAAGGTGTTGCCGTCAGCGAAGACCAGATTAAGCGCGCAGTTCTGGACAGTCTGCGGGCGCTGATGCTGATCCGGGCCTATCGTATTCGGGGTCATCTGGCCGCCGATCTGGACCCTTTGGGCATGCGGGCTGCCAGCACGCATCCGGAATTGGACCCCAAGACTTATGGGTTTACCGATGCCGATATGGATCGCCCGATCTTTATCGACAACGTGCTGGGCCTGCAGATGGCCAGTATGCGCCAGATCGTCGAGATCGTGAAACGCACCTATTGCGGCACCTTCGCACTGCAATACATGCATATTTCGAACCCGGAAGAGGCCGCCTGGCTGAAAGAGCGGATCGAAGGCTATGGCAAGGAAATCGCGTTCACCAAAGAGGGCCGCAAGGCCATCCTGAACAAGATGGTCGAGGCCGAAGGGTTCGAAAAGTTCCTGCACGTGAAATACATGGGCACCAAGCGCTTTGGTCTGGACGGCGGCGAAGCACTGATCCCCGCGATGGAACAGATCATCAAACGCGGCGGGGCCCTAGGCCTGAGCGATATTGTCATCGGCATGCCCCACCGCGGACGTCTGAACATTCTAGCGAATGTAATGGCCAAGCCATACCGCGCCATCTTTAACGAATTCCAGGGGGGCAGCTTCAAGCCTGAGGACGTGGATGGCTCGGGCGATGTAAAATACCACCTGGGCGCCTCAAGCGACCGCGAATTTGACGGCAACAGTGTACACCTTTCATTGACCGCTAACCCAAGCCACCTTGAGGCGGTGAACCCTGTTGTTCTGGGCAAGGTCCGCGCCAAGCAGGATCAGTTGAACGACACCGACCGGACCAGAGTCATGGCCATTCTACTGCATGGCGATGCGGCCTTTGCCGGTCAGGGTGTCGTTGCCGAAGGATTCGGCCTGTCCGGCCTGCGCGGTCACAGGACCGGCGGCACCATGCATATCGTGGTGAACAACCAGATCGGCTTTACCACTGCACCGCATTTCTCGCGCTCCAGCCCTTATCCCACGGATATCGCACTGATGGTTGAAGCTCCGATCTTCCACGTGAATGGCGACGACCCCGAGGCGGTGGTACACGCAGCCAAGGTTGCGACCGAGTTTCGCCAGAAGTTCCACAAGGACGTGGTTCTGGATATATTCTGCTATCGCCGGTTCGGGCATAACGAGGGCGACGAGCCCATGTTCACCAACCCGATCATGTACAAGAAGATCAAGACCCATAAGACCACGCTGTCACTATACACGGAACGGCTGGTCAAGGACGGGTTGATCCCCGAAGGCGAGATCGAAGATATGAAAGCCGCCTTCCAGGCCCATCTGAATGATGAGTTCGAAGCCGGCAAAGACTATAAGCCCAACAAGGCCGACTGGCTGGACGGGCGTTGGGCGCATCTGGATAAGAACAAAGACGAATATGTCCGCGGCGATACTGCGATTGCACCAGAAACCCTGGCCGAGGTTGGCGCATCGCTAACCCGGGCCCCCGAAGGATTTGCGCTCCATAAAACTGTCGGCCGCCTGCTGGATCACAAAAAGCAAATGTTCGAAAGCGGCAAAGGCTTTGACTGGGCCACGGGTGAGGCACTGGCCTTTGGATCATTGCTGACCGAAGGCTATCCAGTTCGCCTGTCGGGACAGGACGCGACGCGCGGTACGTTCAGCCAGCGTCATTCCGGCTTTATCAATCAGGAAACTGAAGAGCGGTACTATCCACTGAACAACATCCGGGCTGGTCAATCACAATATGAGGTGATCGACTCGATGCTGTCGGAATACGCGGTTCTGGGCTTTGAATACGGCTTTTCCCTGGCTGAACCCAACGCTCTGACCCTGTGGGAGGCGCAGTTCGGCGATTTCGCCAACGGTGCGCAGATCATGTTCGATCAGTTCATCAGCTCGGGCGAAAGCAAATGGCTGCGCATGTCCGGTCTGGTGACCCTGCTGCCGCACGGGTTCGAAGGGCAAGGGCCTGAACACTCGTCCTCGCGTCTGGAACGCTTTCTGCAGATGTGTGGTCAGGACAACTGGATCGTAGCCAACTGCACGACGCCTGCAAACTACTTCCATATCCTGCGCCGTCAGCTGCACAGAACCTTCCGCAAGCCTCTGATCCTGGTGACACCGAAATCGCTGCTGCGCCACAAGCTGGCGATCAGCACGGCCGAGGATTTCACCACCGGCTCCAGCTTCCACCGGGTGCTGTGGGACGACGCGCAAAAGGGTAACTCGGACACAACCCTGGTCAAGGATGACAAAATCAAGCGGGTCGTGATGTGTTCCGGCAAGGTCTATTTCGACCTGCTGGAAGAGCGTGACGCGCGCGGTATCGACGATGTCTATCTGATGCGGATCGAACAGTACTATCCGTTCCCCGCGCATTCGCTGATCAATGAACTGGAACGGTTCAAGGGAGCCGAAATCATCTGGTGTCAGGAAGAGCCCAAGAACCAGGGTGCATGGTCCTTTATCGAACCCAATATCGAATGGGTCCTGACCCGGATCGGCGCCAAACATACCCGCCCGGTCTATGTCGGCCGCGCCACCTCGGCCTCACCTGCGACAGGTCTGGCCAGCCAACATAAAGCCCAACAAGAAGCGCTGGTGAACGAAGCGCTGAGCATTGAAGGAAAGTAATGATGTCCATTGAAGTTCGTGTTCCCACGCTGGGCGAATCCGTTACCGAAGCCACCGTCGCCACCTGGTTCAAGAAGCCCGGTGACGCGGTCGCCATCGATGAAATGCTGTGCGAGCTTGAGACCGATAAGGTCACGGTCGAGGTCCCCTCGCCAGCCGCTGGCGTGATGGGTGAGGTTGTCGCCGCCGAAGGCGAAACCGTTGGTGTTGATGCCCTGCTGGCGACAATCGTCGCCGGAGAAGGCGCCGCCCCGGCCCCAGCCGCCGCACCTGCGCCTGCCGCAGCACCGGCAGCCTCGGGCGGCAGCGTTGATGTGATGGTGCCCACGTTGGGCGAATCCGTGACCGAAGCGACGGTCTCGACCTGGTTCAAACAGGTCGGTGACAGCGTCGCACAGGACGAGATGCTGTGTGAGCTGGAAACCGACAAGGTCTCGGTCGAGGTTCCCGCTCCTGCGGCGGGTGTTCTGGCAGAAATCGTTGCCCCTGAAGGCGCAACTGTAGACGCCGCTGCCAAGCTGGCGGTGATCTCGGGTTCAGCAGCAGGGGCAGTAGCCGCTCCGGCAGCGGTTGCACCTGCAAGCGGAAGTGATTCCGTTGGCGGCAAAGATGTGGCCAATGCACCCTCGGCCGAAAAAGCCATGGCCCAGGCTGGCCTGTCCGCCGATCAGGTCACGGGAACCGGACGCGACGGACGTATCATGAAGGAAGATGTGGCCAAGGCAGTCGCGGCCCCAGCGCCCGCTGTCGCGGCACCCGCACCTGCGATCCAGGCGCCACGCGCACCCGTTGCTGCACAGGATGCCAGCCGCGAGGAACGTGTGCGCATGACACGCCTGCGCCAGACCATCGCCAAACGCCTGAAAGACAGCCAGAACACCGCCGCCATGCTGACCACCTATAATGAGGTGGACATGACCGAGGTGATGGCCCTGCGAAACCAGTACAAAGACCAGTTCGAGAAGAAGCACGGCGTCCGTCTGGGCTTTATGTCCTTCTTCACCAAGGCCTGCTGTCATGCACTGAAAGAAGTGCCCGAAGTGAATGCCGAGATTGATGGCACCGACATAGTCTATAAGAACTTTGTGCATATGGGTGTCGCCGCAGGCACGCCGACCGGTCTTGTTGTTCCGGTCATCCGTGATGCGGATTCGATGTCATTTGCCGCGATCGAAAAGGCCATCGCCGAAAAGGGCAGGCGCGCCCGTGACGGCAAGCTGAGCATGGAAGAAATGCAGGGCGGCACGTTCACCATCTCGAACGGCGGCGTCTATGGCTCGCTGATGTCCTCGCCGATCCTGAACCCGCCGCAGTCGGGTATTCTTGGTATGCACAAGATTCAGGACCGTCCCATGGCCATCAACGGTGAGGTCAAGATCCGCCCGATGATGTATCTGGCTCTGTCCTATGACCACCGGATCGTGGACGGCAAAGGTGCTGTGACCTTCCTAGTGCGCGTGAAAGAGGCGCTGGAAGACCCACGTCGTCTGCTGATGGATCTATAACCATGGCAACTCATGTTCTCTGGCAGGCTGACGTTGCCGATTTCGATGTCTGGTTAAAGGTGTTTCGCGAAGACAAGCCAATGCGGGAGGCCGCGGGTATCCGCGACCTCCACATCTGGAAAGACCCCGATCAGCGTGATCATGCGGTTGCAATGTTTGAGGTGGTTGATCTTGAAAAGGCCCTGAGTTTCTTTGATTCCGAGGAATTGGCCATGCATCACGAACGCGGCGGGATCGCGCATATTCAGGTGAAGCTTCTGACGCCAGTCTAAACCGATTTATCGCATCCGTTCCTAGTGCCGAGGAAACAAGCTGAATGACCACGGAATTGACCGTCTTGTCGCTGGCAGCCCTTCTTTGGGTCGCTCAATTTGTCGCCTATTTGATCTCTGGCCACGGCAAGGTCGATGTGCTGCACGCGTTGGGGCCACGTGATACCCCGTTTGACAAACCTGCTGCAATGGGACGATTGCACCGGGCGCTTAGCAACCATTCCGAAGGGTTGGTTTTGTTCGCTATCGCATCTTTGGTCATTACGGCCTCGGGGCAATCCAGCGCTTTTACTGCCGCCTGTAGTTGGGTCTACCTGATCGCACGCGCTTCCTATGTTCCGGCCTATGCATTTGGCTGGACACCATGGCGTACGGTGATCTGGATGATCGGGCTGCTGGCGACCACTGCAATGCTGTTGGCAGCTGTGTTTTGATTCGAGCTGCCGCATAGATTATTCAATGGGGGTGCATTGCGCGGACAAGCGCATCCGACCCCACCAAATACAAGGACCGGACAAATGGCAAACTATGACGTCATCGTAATCGGAGCAGGCCCCGGCGGCTATGTCTGCGCCATCCGCTGCGCGCAGCTGGGGTTGAAAACCGCCGTGGTCGAAGGGCGTGAGACGCTGGGCGGCACTTGCCTCAACGTGGGCTGCATTCCGTCCAAGGCGCTGTTGCATGCCAGCCATCAGCTGCACGAGGCCGAACATAACTTTGCCAAGATGGGCCTCAAGGGCAAAAGCCCTTCGGTCGATTGGAAGCAGATGCAGGCCTATAAGGACGAAGTCATTGACGGCAACACCAAGGGCATCGAATTCCTGTTCAAGAAGAACAAGATCGACTGGCTGAAAGGCTGGGGTTCGATCCCGGCCGCTGGGCAGGTCAAGGTGGGTGACGAGGTGCATGAAGCCAAGAACATCATCATCGCGTCCGGGTCCGAGCCATCCGCGCTGCCCGGTGTCGAAGTGGACGAAAAGGTTGTCGTGACCTCGACCGGTGCGTTGGCGCTGGGAAAAATCCCGAAAAAAATGGTCGTCATCGGCGCAGGTGTGATCGGGCTTGAACTGGGCTCGGTCTACAGCCGTCTGGGCGCCGAAGTGACAGTTATCGAATTCCTCAAGGAAATCACCCCGGGCATGGACCCTGAGGTTCAGAAAACCTTCCAGCGCATCCTCAAGAAACAGGGCCTGAACTTTGTCATGGGTGCTGCGGTGCAAAAGACCGAAGCCACCAAGACCAAGGCCAAGGTAACTTATAAGCTGCTGAAGGATGACAGCGAGCATGTGATTGACGCCGATACCGTCCTTGTCGCTACTGGGCGCAAACCGTTCTCGGATGGTTTGGGGCTGGACGCTTTGGGTGTTGAAATGACACCCCGCAGTCAGATCAAGGTAGGCGCCGATTGGCAGACCAACGTCCCCGGCATCTACGCCATCGGCGACGTGACCGAAGGCCCGATGCTGGCGCATAAGGCCGAAGACGAAGGCATGGCCGCTGCCGAACAGATTGCGGGCAAGCATGGGCATGTGAACTATGGCGTCATTCCGGGCGTGATCTACACCTGGCCCGAGGTCGCCAATGTCGGCGAGACCGAGGCGACGCTCAAGGAACAGGGCCGTGCCTATAAGGTCGGAAAGTTCATGTTCATGGGCAATGGCCGCGCCAAGGCGAACTTTGCCTCGGATGGTTTCGTCAAGATTCTGGCAGACAAGGAAACCGACCGCATTCTGGGCGCGCATATCATTGGCCCGGCTGCGGGTGATTTGATTCACGAGGTCTGCGTGGCGATGGAATTCGGCGCCTCGGCCGAAGATCTGGCGCTGACCTGTCACGCGCATCCGACATATTCCGAAGCGGTGCGTGAGGCGGCCCTGGCCTGCGGTGACGGGCCAATTCACAGCTAAAAAAAGGACCCCGGTGACTAGGTCGCCGGGGTCAACCATGCATCGAGATAGACCCTCAACCGGTCGGTAAAACCGGTCGAGGCGTGCAAGGCGCAGAACTTAAGGGACATGGCCTGAATGGCAAAGGCCTGAACACCTTCGGCCAACAGCTCGGTCGGAATGTCCTGTCGGACATCCGCAGCGTCAAGCCACATCATCACCACACGAAAGTAGCGCTCAAAGCAATATGCGATCGGTCCGATATCGGCGATAGCCGTCGCCCCCGAATATCTTATCAACAAGTCAAAGACATACCGTTCGGATGTCATGAAGCTGTGAACCGGCTGCAGGGCGGTCATGATATCATTCACCGATTTGGGCGCTGTCCCAGCCTCGGCCTGATCGAGGCAGGCATTCAGCCGATCTGCGATCAGAAGCTCCATCAAGGCATCCTTGTCGCGAAAATGCGCGAAGAACGTCCCTTTGGCGACGCCAGCGCTCTGGACGACCTCTTCTACCCTCAGCGCCTCGTATCCGCTGTTTTCAATGAGCGCCTCGGCAGCCGCCAAAAGCCGGGCCCGAGTTTTGAGAGTTCGTTTCTGGGGTGGTTTTTGCATATGGTTTGCTCGCATGTTTTCTGACCATGGTCAAATTTTTATTGACCGCGGTCATTTTCTGATTCTATAAGTGACCATGGTCATTTTCAGGAGAGCCCCATGCAACCGAAGAAAATACTCGTCCTCGACGGACACCCCGCCGATAGCAGCCTGTCGCGGACCTTTGCTGAAACTTATGCCGACGCCGCCCGAGGCAAGGGACATGACGTACGTCTAGTCCATCTGAGTGAGATGCAGTTCGACTTTGATTTTGGCCAGGGCAATTATCACGATTTCAAACCGCTAGAACCGGTTCTTGAGCAGGTATTGCAAGATTTCGAATGGAGCGAGCATCTGGTCTTGACCACACCAATGTGGTGGGGCGGATTGCCCGCAAAACTCAAAGGTCTGATCGACCGGATGTTCATCCCCGGACGCACCTTTGACACGCGAAACACCACTAAGATTGGATTGCCCGCCCCGATGCTGAGCGGACGCACCGCGCGCGTCATTCTGACATCAGATACGCCGGGTTGGTTCATGCGCCTGATCTATCGCCAGGCCCTGATCCGCCAGGTACGCGATCAGATATTGGGATTTGTTGGCTTCAAGCCGACCCGGTTCACCTATTTTGCCGGGGCAAGTTATCCCAAACCGGGTCACGTGGACCGCTGGGTCAGCAAGATCGCCAAGATCGGAGCCGCCGCGGCTTGAGGGCGTTTGCGTCACTATGCCCAGCCGAAACCACCGCCAAGGCGTTGCCGGGCACAGGCGATCAGCGGATCACGTCAGGCCGGCAACCACCGCAGATGCTCGCTATTTGACCGAATGGCGACTGGCGGCATCTGCATCGGGCGCTTGGTAAGACGATGGCCGCCGTTTCTTGTTCAGAATACGCCACGCATCTCTGAACGGCAGGAAATAGAGCTTCATGCAGGTGTCCATCTCGTGACCCTTGTCCTTCTCGGTCACGCCGAATTTCACGTCCCTGTTATCCTCAGGCATGATATAGGTGCCGAACAACACATCCCAGAACGGAAACATGAAGGCGAAGTTTTTGTCCAGATGGTCCGGGTGGCAACTGTGATGCACGTGGTGATGCGCAGGCGAGGGAAAAACTTTCGACCACACACCCGGCCAACGCAACCAGATATGGGAATGTCGCAGATTATAACCTCCGACATTGAACAAGAACATCAGCACCGGCACGCCCAGCAATGCCGGCATGTTCGGCTGGTACCCTAACAGTCGAAACGCAAACCCGGTTACTGCGCCGGCACCAAACCCAATCGCAACATTGTAGAGGATATTGTCTATCGGATGTTCGCGAAAATTCGACAACGGGTGCATCACCTCGGCGCTGTGATGAACTTTGTGAAATTGCCACAACAGCGGGACCTTGTGCTGCAGGTAATGGGCTGCGTAGCCGATGAAATCCATAATCAGGAATAGAATGAGCATGTAGGTGAAGGTAGCCAAAGCCCCCAACCAGCCAACCAAGGGCTCTGCCCGGGGTGAGTTATTGGGGTCAAGCCCACCGCTTGCCCATTGATAGGACAAGGCAGCTGATCCGGCGAGCAGACCCAATATCAGAAAATGCCCGATCAGTTTGTGGAAAAAGAAATAGCGGATATCGAGCCATGCCGAAGGGTGGTCCCAGACCTTGCGGGGAAACAGAAACCCCAGAAAGCTGCTCTCACCGTCGACATGTGACGCGTTTCTGCGCTTCACGGCATAGATGGCGAAGGCAATCAGCAGAGAACTGCCAACATAAACATAGAAAATCCGGTTCGTGGGATCCAAAGGAGACGTAAACACATAGCGGGCGTGGTTCAGGAAAGAATCCCAAACTGAACTAAGCTGCTCCATTGACGGCTCCTGTAACCTGTATTTGCCTCACGGTTCTCTACTTACCTACCCGTGTGACGATTCTTTGACCAAACCTTGATAAGTAAACAGGCTACCACATCGTTTTTGCGGCGCGTTGCCCCCAGGCCTCATCATATTGCGTGCCACCTTCCTCGCCGTCTGACGCTTCGGCCAGGATTTCACCCATTGTCGGCAATATGGCGGCTTCGTCCCCGCTGCTCCAAGTCCGCGCACGCATCAGCGCACGGGCACACTGAGTGTAGACCTCGGTAATGTCGATGACGATCACGGTGGCCGGAAGCCTGCCTTGTTTTTCGAACCGGGTTCGAAGGTCTTGGTCCGCTGTCAGTCGGGCCGACCCGTTGACGCGCACAACATTGTTCGACCCTGGGACCATGAACATCAAGGACACACGCGGATCGCGCACGATATTGCGCAAGCTGTCCAGCCGGTTGTTTCCGCGCCAGTCGGGCATCGCCAATGTCTTTGGATCCAGTTCCAGAACCACCGAACCATCATCGCCACGTGGGCTGCCATCGACCCCTTCGGGCCCAACCGTACTGAGTACGCATAGCCGCGAAGCCATAACCCATTGCCGGTACAGAGGCGTCAACCGGTGCGCTACTTTACGCAATGATGGGGCGCCCGGTGCGCCGTAATGTCCCTCGAGCGTTTCGATATCGTCAATGAACTGCATCAGGATCAAACCCCACTTCTGTCATCAAAGCGTTCGAGCGCGTCTCGATCACATCTTCCAATCGGTCCAGAAAGCGCGCACGTTCGACGCCGGGTTCTATCGGATCAAGGAAGTCGACGATCGCAAGGCCGGGTTTGCGCATCACGCCGCTTCGGGGCCAGAACACTCCGGCATTTGTTGCAACAGGTACGCAAGGGATTCCCAAGCCTTCGTACAGGACGGCAGTTCCAACCTTATACGGTTTGTGAACGCCTGGCGCGACACGGGTGCCCTGCGGATAGATCACCAACTGGCCAGGTTCTGTAAATTCCTTTGCCACATCCTGGACCATCTTGGCCACAGCAGCGCCCTTCTTGCCGCGATTGACCGGGATGCACCCCAGGCGGCTGGCGTAAAGCCCAATGACTGGCGTCCACAGTAATTCGCGCTTCATAATGAACTTGCCATGAGGAATCGCGCTAAAGATCATGATGATATCGAGGAAAGACTGGTGTTTGGCCCCGATGACCACCTCGTCCACTGGCACAGTCCCGCGAACTTCGCATCGAATACCAACCATCCAACGCGCCAGCCACATGGTTGTGCGCGCATAGGTCTTGCATGCATGTAACGCTCCGCGCTTTGCAAACATGGCGTAAGGAGCAAACACGAGGCCAAGGACCAGCATCCACATGTAGATCACGATCATGAAGACCAGTGAGCGGACCCATTGAATTGGAGTGGCCATTACGAAAGCTCCTTCAATTTGCGGTTTGCCGCAGTCCATGTGGCTAGAAAGGCCACCGCAGCACCCAGTACCGGGATGAGGGCTGGCAACAGCCACCCTGCCCCCTGAAAGCCCAGGCCCGTCAGAAAGCCGCCCTCGTCCGACGATGCCTCGGGCAGCAACAACACACCTGTCATTCCGAACAGCACACCAACCATCGCGCCAAAAAATGCGCGGTAGGTGAAGCGGCGAACAAACGCATTGGCAATAAATCGATCCCGGGCCCCGACAAGACGCAGCACCTCGATAATCTGCGCGTTGGCTGCCAGCGACGCATTGGCCGCCAATGTGATCATGGCGGCGGTCGCTCCGCCAATCAGAAGGATTGAGACCCAGCCAAGCCTCCGGAGCGAGCGGGCCGCATCAACCAAAGGTTCGCGCCAGCGCGAGTGGTCGTCCAGAACGGCTCCGGGCACCTCGGCCCCAAGACGCAGGCGCAATCCTGCTGCATCCAGACCTGGCTCACCTTCGACAATTTCGATCAGCTGCGGCACGGGCAGCGTGTCCAGTGGCAAATCCGGGCCAAACCAGGGCGACAACAGCGCAATCTGCTCCTCGATGGTCAACGCCCGGGCAGAGGCGACACCGGGTGTTTGCGACAACACCGTCAGCGCGGTTTCAGTCTGGGCGGCCATCTGGTCGGCCGGGGCATTGATCCGCACCGTGGCAGCGCCGGCAAGTTCGCTTGCCCAGCGGTCTGCCACTCGCCCCGACGCCAATGACAGAGCCAGCGCGAACACCGCAAGAAAGCCCATCGCACCGGACACGAACAGTGTGAGATGTGCAGTATAGCCAGTGGGCGGAACAACCCGGTCGGCGCGACCGTCGCGTTTCAACAGGTTGCGGAAGGTTTCCATGTTCATAGATCCGCCCCCGCCAGTTGAATTTGGCGCTGCGAGATGCGCAAAACACGCGCCTGCACCTGGCTTTTCGCCGCACGGATCAGGCTAAGATCATGGGTCGCAATCAAGACTGTCTTGCCCATCTTGTTCAACTCGACCAGCAGGCGCAAAAGTCGCTGAGACATTTCCCAATCCACATTGCCCGTCGGCTCATCGGCCAGCACGACATCCGGCGACAGCATCACCGCACGGGCCAGCGCCGCACGCTGGCGTTCACCGCCTGACAGCTCTGGTGGCAGCGCGTCAAGACGCGTACCCAGCCCGACCCAGTTTAACAGATCTGACAGATCTGTTTGCTCGGCAATTTCCGCCTTACCGGATACCATCAACGGCAAAGCGACATTCTCGGCCAAAGTCATGTGATCCAGAAACCGGCAATCCTGATGCACCACACCTATCCGGCGGCGCATCAGGGCCATCTGATCGCGGTCAAGGCGGGCGATATCCTGATCGAACACGCTCAGCCTTCCCGATGTGGGCAGCAATGCGCCATAGCAGAGCTTTAACAGGGTTGTTTTGCCAGCACCGGACGGCCCGGTCAGGAAATGAAACGACCCCGGTTGAAGCTTAAGCGATACGTCGCTCAGCAATTCACCTCCACCATAGGTGTAGCTGACATGGTCCAGCTCGATCACGGGGGCCCCCAATTTTTGTGCCGCTCTTCTTGCCCCAGCGCGGTTCAGGTTTCAATGCCCGTACCGGGTCCAAATGGTGACACTTGGCCCGCGAAACCGAAAACGCGCTTTGCTGTTTGGTTCTAACGGAATATCATTCTTAAAAAAACTATTATCAGGCCAACCCCCGGCCCGGAGGCAGCATGCGTCTTACTTGTCCCAACTGCAGTGCCCAATACGAGGTGCCAGACGAGGTCATTCCAGAGGAAGGCCGCGATGTTCAGTGTTCGAATTGCGAGAAAACGTGGTTCCAGGCCAAACATCCGGCGGATCCAACCGTTGAGCAACCTTCAGATGAAACGTCTGCCGAGGATAAGGCTGTTCCACCGGCGGAGTCAGAAACCGCCGACCAGACCGAGCCCGAGCCCGAAACCGCACCAAAGGATGGTGCGCCGGTCAGCAATGTGGATCCTTCGGTCGCCGATATTCTGAAGGAAGAAGCCGCACGCGAAGCCGAATTGCGGGCTCAGGAAGGTAGCAGCCTTGAAAGCCAGCCTGATCTTGCTCTTGATCCACCTTCCGAGCCGGAACCAGACCCCGAACAGGCGGTCAAGGAACTGACAGCTACAGAAATCGCTAAAGATTCCGGGCAAGGTGACGCCCTGCCCGATGTCGAGACGATCAATTCCGGTTTCCGCGGCGACGCCTCTGCAGATGCGCCCGAGGTATCAGCGCCTGCGCCCCGCAAATCCGGCGGCTTTCTGCGTGGGTTTGCTCTGATCTTGATACTTGGTGTGATCCTGTTCCTGATCTACGGCAATGCTCCGCAAATCAGTGAGGCTGTTCCTCAGGCGGATGCAGTTCTCAAACCTTATGTGTCTTTGGTGGATCAAGCCCGGCTTTGGCTGGATACTCAGGCTGGCGCTTCCCAGAACTGATCAGAACCGTTCAAGCAGGCGCTTGAGATATTCCAATTCAATCTCGGGACGTTCGGATTCACCGGTCCGGCGGCGAATTTCGTCCAGCAACTCGCGCGCACGGCGATAAACGTCCTCACCCTGCAGCAGGCTCTCATCGGTTGACATCGACCCGTTTGCCCCTGGGTTGCGGCCCAGTGGATCGCGGTTGTTGGCCTGCATATCACCTTCCTGGCTGCCTTGACCTGGTTGATTCTGCTGGTTCTGGGCCAAGGCCTCACCTAACGAGCGCATCCCTTCCCGCAGCGCATCCATCGCTTCGGACTGGTTGTCGATAGCATCGGCCAGCTCGTCATTCCGCAGAGCCTGCTCAGCCTCATTCATGGCGCGGCCAGCGCGCCCAAGCGCATCACGGGCGGCTTCGCCTTCCGGGGTACCGGCACCGGGCAGGTTTTGTTGCTGGCGGCCCAGCTCATCGCGCAGGGCCTGTTGACGATCGGCCAGCGAACCCTGACCCTGCTGACCTTCATCAGCCTGGTCCGAACCCTGCCCCTGTCCGCCCTGGCCTTCGTGGCTCTGACCACGGCCCTGACCGCCATTGCGGCCTTGATTGCCCTGGTTTTCACCAGTCTGCGCACCGGGATTGAACTGCTCTTGCAGATCGCGGAAAGCCTGATCGCTCAGCCCCTGTTGATCGCGCAATGTCTCTGCCAAACCCTCCATCGCCTGTTGGCCTTCGGATTGCTGACCTTGACCCTGACCTTGCGTGACGCGCATGTTCTCCATCATCTGCTGGAATTCCTCCAGCGCCTGCTGCGCCTCGGCCATACGGCCCTGCTCCATCAGATCCTGAATTCGATCCATCATCCGTTGCAGATCATCCTGCGTCATCTGCAAGGATTCTCCGTCTTGCCCCTGCTGACCTTCTTCACCGTTCTGCTCTGCCAACCGCTGTAACTGTTGCAGGTAGTCCTGGGTGGCCTCGCGCAGCTCTTGCATCAGCTCAGCGATCTCTTCGTCGCTTGCCCCGTTCTGCATCGCCTCCGTCAGGCGCTCCTGCGCCCGGCGCATCCGCTCAAGAGCGTCGGCAAGCGTACCGTCCTCGATCAATACGGCCAGCTTCCATAGTGAGGCCGCGATTTCTTCCTGCTGCGTCGGCTTCAACCCGTATTCGGTAAATGTCTCAAGCCGCCGAAGTGTCACCCGCAGGCGTAAATAGGCCGTATCCGAGCGGAACAGGTCCTCGGGCAGATACGATACCGCCCGCAGAATCTGAGATACCCGTTTCGCGTTGTCCCGTGACCACAGCAGATCGCGCCGCTGTTCAACGATCGCAGCCGCCAGCGGATCAAAGAACCGACGCGCCGGAAGTGCTGTTGTATAGGGTTCAGACTGCCCTTGCTGATCGGCAGCATCACGCGCCATCAAAGTGATCTTTACTGGCAGATGCGCCCAGGGATGTTGTGAGAAATCCTCGATCAGATTCTCGGTGAAATCGGCCCGGTCGCCTGTAATGGGCATCGGTAACTCAACCTCGATCACCTCACGCGGTTCTGGAATCGCCATCAGACCATAGCGGCGATCAATTGCATCCAGATCCAGTTCGATCAGGGCAGAGCCTGTTATCACACCGTAATCATCTTTGGCCGCAAAGGGCAGTTTCATCTGGCCGCCTGCTTCGGATTTGGCAACGTCCGACACGGTGATCTGCGGAGACGTATCTGCGATCACTTCCAACGCCCAATCGCGCCCGGAAGGCCCGTCTAGCGTCATTTGGCCCGAACGTTCGACAACAAATTCCTGTTCAGGGTCGGTGACCGCTTCCGTGCCCAGCGGTGTCGAGGTTTCGGTCAAGCTGTGCGCACCGACCTCGCCGTAGAATCGCAATGTGATGCGGCTGCCTTGCGGGACCGAAAGTGTCGGGTCGGATTGATCCGCCAGATAGAGCGTTGGCAAGCCGGTATAGCGTGGCGGCTCGACCCAGCCTTCCCAACTTGGTCCCTGACCGGCAACGGCTGCACCCGGTGTCATCTCTGTCACGGATCCTATGCGCCAGAAAGAGCCGAAAAGCACTGCAATCACCAGCGCCAGCAAAGCTATGAACCGCAGAGCATAGGGGTCGCGGTCGGCCAGTCGGAGATCGGGCTTTACCGGCGCAGCCTGTGCGGCACGTTCCGCCATACGCGCCTGATGAGCCCGCCACAGGGCCACAGAATCAGCATCCATCGCGCCGATGGCCTGTTCATCCATCAGAGCCTGGATAGGACGCCCTGGCAGGGTCTCATCCATCCGGATCAACGCTTCGTTTCGTGTCGGGATACGGAACCGCCGCGCGCCGTGGATCAGTGCAACCAACAGCCCAAACAACGCCGCCGACCCCGCGACCCAAACGGTTTCCACCCCGACATGGTCCTGCAGTCCGAGCATCAGCGCGGCCAACAGCGCCATGGAAATTGAGAAAAACGGCCAGAAAGACCGCCAAACCTGCTCGCTTAGCATCCCCACCTGCGTTAGCAGCAAAGACAATCTGGGGATCGGCAAGGTTTCTCTTGCGGTCAAGTCGGGCCTCCGTTCAGCGGCCCGCGCGTCTATTGCGTCAGAGCCACTCGGGTATGGTATCGCGGTTTATGATTTCGTCAAAGCTCGGACGTTCACGAATTACGGCAAATTGATCTCCGTGCACCAGAACTTCGGGTATCAGGGGCCGCGTGTTGTATTCGCTGGACATGACCGCGCCATAGGCCCCTGCGCTGCGAAAGGCGACCAGATCACCAGCACCCAGTGGCGGCATCTGCCGTTGCTTGGCAAATGTATCGCCGCTTTCGCAAACCGGACCGACGATATCATAGGGTTGCTGTTCCGTGCCCGGCACGGGTTCGATCACCGGTACGATATCGTGATAGGCTTCGTACATGGCCGGGCGGATCAGGTCGTTCATGGCACCGTCGAGGATCAGGAAATCCCGGCCCTCGCCGGATTTCACATAAATCACTTTGCTGACCATCAAACCAGCATTACCGGCAATCAGGCGGCCCGGCTCTATTTCGATTTCGCATCCCAGATGACCCAGAGTGTCTTTGATCAGCGCACCGTATTCCAAAGGCAGCGGCGGCGCGTCGTTCGAGCGCGCATAGGGAATGCCCAGCCCCCCACCCAGATCAAGGCGGCGAATATTGTGACCCTCATTGCGCAGCGTCTCAGTCAGCTCAGCAACCTTCTGATAGGCCAATGCAAAAGGCTCCAGCTCGGTCAGTTGCGAGCCGATATGGACGTCGATGCCAATGACCTCCAGCCCGGGCAGGCTGGCAGCGTGGGCATAGACTTCTGACGCACGGGCGATCGGAATGCCGAATTTATTCTCGGATTTTCCGGTGGCGATTTTGGCATGGGTCTTGGCGTCCACATCCGGATTTACCCTAACGGTGATCGGAGCAACGACGCCCAAATCAAGCGCAACGGCGTTGATCACCTCCATCTCGGGTTCGGATTCCACGTTGAACTGACGAATGCCACCGGTCAGAGCAGTGCGAATTTCTTCGGCTGTTTTGCCAACGCCCGAAAACACGATCTTATCGCCGGGCACTCCGGCAGCTTTGGCCCGCAGGTATTCCCCACCCGAAACAACGTCCATCCCCGCGCCTGCCTCGGCCAGCGTCTTCAGGATGGCCTGATTGCTGGCGGCCTTCATCGCATAACATACGAGGTGGTCGGTCCCGTCCAACGCCTCATCGAACAGCTGGAAATGACGCAGCAGCGTCGCCGTCGAATAGACGTAAAAGGGTGTCCCAACCGCAGCTGCGATTTCGGAGATCGGGACATCCTCGGCGTAAAGCGCGCCGTCGCGGTAAAGAAAGTGATCCATAAAGACGCGCTTAGACCAAAATGCCCCGGCGGATCAATGGATTCTACGCAAACAGGGGTGTCGCGTCATTCAATATGCGAAACGCCGACCCGCCCATAACCGGATATCGAAATTCCAGATCCGCCGGATTGGGGTTCGGGATCGGGTCGCGGTTTATAGGATGGGTCGCAAGCCGCAAGAATGGCGAGGCCAAAGAACAGGCCTAGAATCTTCATATTCATTTCTTTTTCCAAGGTTTACGGCCGAGCGTCATTGATCGGCCTGAAATGGGAACTGAGTGCTGAAACTGCAACTCGGGAAACACTACCGCCCGAGAAAAACGCTCAGGGGGCCGCGTTGCAGGCCAACGCCGCCCCCGACATAGGCGCCGCTGGTGCCGACGCCGATATTGGCGCTCATCGTTGGTTGGATCGGTTCGCCATCCGCACCGCATCCGGCCAGGGTTACCCCTGCCAGCACAAACAGAGCCGCAGTCAGAATTCGCATTACACCAACGCCTTCCATCGCTTGACCTGAGCCCGCACCTGATCCGGTGCCGTGCCGCCGTAAGACTGGCGCGAGTTTACCGAATTTTGCACCGTAAGGACAGAAAAGACGTCATCGGTGATCTCCGCATGCACTGTTTGCATATCCGCAAGCGTCAGGTCCGGCAGATCGCAGCCCTTGCTCTCGGCCATCGCAACCAGCGATCCGGTGACGTGATGGGCATCGCGGAACGGCAGGCCCAGAACGCGCACCAGCCAGTCGGCCAGATCAGTCGCGGTCGAAAAACCCGACCCTGCAGCCGCAGCCAGGCTTTCGCGGTTGGCGGTCATATCCTTGACCATGCCTTCCATCGCTGCCAGCGCCAGCATCCAGTTATCGGCAGCGTCAAAAACCTGTTCCTTGTCTTCCTGCATGTCCTTGGAATAGGCCAGCGGCAAGCCCTTCATCACCATCATCAGCGCGGTGTTGGCGCCATAAATGCGCCCGACCTTGGCACGGATCAGTTCTGCCGCATCCGGGTTCTTCTTTTGCGGCATGATAGACGAGCCAGTCGAAAAACGGTCAGACAGGGTGACAAAGCGGAACTGGGCAGAAGACCAGATCACCAGTTCTTCGGCAAAGCGCGACAGGTGCATTGCACAGATCGAAGCAGTTGACAGAAATTCCAGCGCAAAATCGCGGTCACTGACGGCGTCCAGCGAATTGGCAGCGGGACGGTCAAAGCCCAGCGCCTCGGCGGTCATGACCCGATCAATAGGGAACGAGGTTCCAGCCAGCGCGGCAGCCCCCAGTGGGGATTCGTTCATCCGCGCGCGGGCATCGCGGACGCGGGACAGATCACGCCCGAACATTTCGACATAAGCCATCATGTGATGCCCCCAGGTCACAGGCTGGGCGGTTTGCAGATGCGTAAAGCCCGGCATGACCCAGTCCGCCCCGGCCTCTGCCTGCGCCAAAAGCGCGCGGATTAGGGCCAGCAGACCGGTATCGGCGGCATCGAACTGATCACGCACCCACAATTTGAAATCGGTCGCCACCTGGTCATTGCGCGACCGGCCTGTGTGCAAACGGCCCGCAGGTTCGCCAATGATCTCTTTCAGGCGCGCCTCGACGTTCATGTGGATGTCTTCCAGAGCTGTCGAGAACTGGAACGCCCCGCTCTGAATTTCTGACAATACGGTGAGCAGCCCTTCCCGAATGGCCTCAGCATCACTATCAGTTATAACGCCCGTGGCAGCCAACATGGCGGCATGGGCGCGCGAGCCTGCAATGTCCTGGGCTGCCATCCGCTGATCGAACCCGATCGAGGCATTGATTGCCTCCATGATCGCGTCTGGACCGGCGGCAAAGCGGCCGCCCCACATCTGGTTCGAAGATTGATCGGTCATGTAAGAAAACCCGGAGTTGATATGCGCCTATTTCGTCTGATCCCCCTTTATATGGCCCTTGCGCTAGGTGCAAACGCGGCTTTGGCCACAGATGCGGAAACTCTGGGTCCGCTGCGCGAAGGCACCCTGAAGCGGTTGATCCTGCACAAAGAGCCCAAACCGCACACCTTGGTCGAATTTCAGTTGGAAGATGACGGTGGCACCGCAACGCTTGCCGACTATCAGGGCAAATACGTTCTGCTGAACTTTTGGGCCACATGGTGCGCACCGTGCCGCAAGGAAATGCCTCAGATCGCCGAGTTGCAGGCGGAATTCGGGGGTGACAAATTCGAAGTCCTGACATTGGCCACCGGGCGCAACTCACCCGCGGGGATCAAGAAGTTTTTCGAGGAAAACAACATCGAGAACCTGCCGCGCCATCAAGATCCGGGCTCGGCTGTGGCACGTGAGTTCGGTGTCATTGCCCTGCCAATCACGGTCATTCTTGACCCCGATGGCAATGAAGTCGCCCGCCTGATCGGGGATGCCGAGTGGAATTCAGACAGTGCCAAGGCGATCATTGCGGCACTGGTCGCGGAAGAAAGCTAAGGTCGTTTTCCTGAAGTCCTGAATTTATGATAGCTTCCCCGTCGTTGTAACGAGGAGGCTTTCTTTATGAAGAACGTATTCACTCTGGCCATTGCTGCCTGTCTGGTTTTGGGCTCGGCATTGGTTGCCGAGGCCAAAGACATCAAGAAAGAACAAGATTTTCTGAATGCTGTTGCCGGTAAGAAACTGGTGAATGGCGGCACCTGGGTGCTTATTTCACCCGACGGGAAGATTTCCGGGCAAACCAGCGACAAGGTCAAATTCTCGGGCGCATGGGCCTGGAACAAAAGGTTTTGGTGCCGAACGCTTGTTGTTGGCGGAAATCAGATCCCGCAGGATTGCCAGAAAGTAACGATAGAAGGGAACCAGGTGACCTTTACCCGCAACAAGGGCAAGGGTGATTCCGGGGGGACCTATACGATTACCAACTGACCTCTTTACAAAGGCGCCGTGATTCCCAACCGGTGCCACAGGTCCAATTCCAGCTTACGCGACGCCACCTTTGACAGCCGCGCATCTGCTTTGCAGTTTGTCGGTCAGGAGGATGTCATGCCGCTTGAGATATTGTTGGTTCTGGTCGTTGGGGGGATCGGCGGAATTACTATTCTGCTGCATCTGACGGGCCGTTCGCGGCAGTTCGCCCTGACGCCTGATCTGGCCCGCGCGCAATGGTCGCGCCATTTCCCCGATGACGTGATCGCAGATGTAACCGTAGCGCATGACGAACGTTCCGCGCTGATCCGAACCACAACCGGTTCTGGCCTTTTGTGGTCGTTCGGCGCGGATACCGTGGCTCGCCACCTGCAGGATTATGACTGGATCGAGCATCCGGACGGATTCGAAGTTCAGTTTCATGATTTCGGAACTCCCTCAACCCGCATCCACCTCGATGACATCGAACGCGCCCACTGGCGACACCTGATGGAGCCCGCATGACCGACCAGATTTCCTTTCCCGATGCCGTGCAATGGGCAGTCCCGTTCTTTATCGCCGCAATTCTGGCCGAGTTCGTCTGGATCGCTTTCAAAGGCCGGGGCGGGCGCTATGAAACGCGGGATGCGGTCACCTCGCTGATCATGGGCGCGGGCAATATTGCCTCGGGGTTTCTGCTCGGTTTCATCGCCTACGGGTTCTTTATGTGGTTGTGGCAGATTACTCCACTGAACCTGGGCACCTCGATCCCGGTGATTATCCTGTGCTTTTTGCTGGACGATTTGCGTTACTATTGGGTGCATCGGTTCGGGCATCGCATCCGTTGGGTCTGGGCCAGCCATGTGAACCATCATAGCTCTCAGCATTACAACCTGACCACGGCGTTGCGTCAGACCTGGACTTATACATTCACCTTCATGATGGTCGTGCGCGCGCCGCTGATCCTGCTGGGGTTTCATCCGGCAATAGTTCTGTTTGTCGGCGGTCTGAACCTGATCTATCAGTTCTGGATTCACACCGAGGCCATCGGCAAGATGCCCCGCTGGTTCGAGGCGGTTATGAACACCCCCAGCCACCACCGCGCCCATCATGGCCGCAACGCGCGCTATCTGGATTGCAACTATGCCGGCGTGTTCATCATCTGGGACAAAATGTTCGGCACCTTTGTGCCAGAGCAGATCGATGACAAAGTCGACTATGGGTTGGTTCACAATATCGGAACCTTCAACCCTTTGCGCGTCGCCTTTCACGAATGGGTCGGAATCTGGCAGGATGCCACGCAATCGGGGCTAACTTTGCGCCAGCGGTTGGCCTATTGCTTTGCCCCACCCGGTTACAGCCATGACGGCAGCCGGGATAGCTCGGAGCAGATCAAAGCCAAGCATATCTCGCGCAACCCCAGGGATCGAGGGACGCCCGGATTTGAGCATTTTGAGACCGAAACGCACAAATCCGAAGCAAAACAAGCTTGAATCCGCCTGTCACGTGCTGATTTTCTTGAAAATTAGCTCAGCCTGCACATATCCAAACGATGTGCATTACGAGTGACCGGAGATTATCATGACCCGTTGGACAACATTTTCCACAGTTTTAGGACTGATAGGCCTGCTTGTCGCAATGCTGACAGCGCTGGCCGCCGGGACCGCAACGCTGATCGCGTTTGGACTGGCCATGATGGTGCTGGGATTTACGGGCGCAGTTATTGGTGCCGCTAGATCTCTGGGACGTGTTCTGGACGCAGCCCGCTGACATTTTCATTTCCATTAACCGCAGATTCACATCTTTGCCCTGAAATTGGATCCTGACCGACGACGGTAGGGAAGCGATTTCGATCATGCAGGACAGGAAACTGGCAGATTTACCCGAAGGATCAGACAGCCCGTTAAACGCGGCCGTGCTGTCGCGCGACAACTCAACGATCCAGATGGCTACGGATGCTGTCAAACACAAACAGTGCAAACTGGCCTTTCAACCGGTCATGCAGGCTAACGCGCCACATGGTATCGCCTTCTACGAGGGCTTCATCCGGGTGCTGGATGAAACCGGTCGTGTCATCCCGGCACGCGAATTTATACCTCAGCTTGAAAACACCCCGATTGGCCGCGAATTGGACTGCATCGCGCTTGAGATGGGCCTGCGCACATTGGCGCGCACCCCGGACATCCGCATGTCGATCAATATGTCCGCAAGGTCGATCGGATATGGACGTTGGTCGCGTGTTCTTGACCGGTTCATGAAAAAAGATGCCAGTATCGGTGAAAGGCTGATCCTTGAAATTTCCGAAAGTTCGGCCATGACCGTGCCGGAACTCGTGGTCGATTTCATGGACCGGTTGCAACCACGTGGCGTTGCATTTGCGCTGGATGATTTTGGTGCCAGCAATTTCTGCTTCCGCCATTTCCGCGAGTTTCTTTTTGATGCCGCCAAGATTGATGGCCAGTTCATCCGCGGCATCAGTGAAAACCCGGATAATCAGGCGCTGGTTCGTGCCCTGATCGCAGTTGCAAGGGAATTTGAGATTCTGGTCACGGCCGAATCGGTCGAAACCAAAGCGGATGCTGAGTTTTTGGTGGCCAATGGCGTCGATTGTCTGCAAGGATTTCTGTTCGGCGCACCTACGGTTTCTGCGCCCTGGAAAACGGAAAACGAACAGAAATCGGCGGGTTAACCCCAAAAAACCAGAGACCTTGGGTCCTGAGACAAGCTGCCCGTTGCTGCAAATGCAGCATTGCGCTATTGCAGTGATACTTGAGCGGGGGATTACGGGGCGCTCTTGTTGCGGGGGGAACCTCTCGACCTGCGCCGTCAGACATTCCGCCGGACCATGACGGTAAAGGACTGATCATAATGACCAATGTAGTTATCGCATCCGCCGCACGTACAGGCGTCGGCAGCTTTGGTGGTTCGTTTGCGAACACCGCAGCCCATGATTTGGGCACAGCCGTTCTTGAAGCCGTTGTCGAACGCGCCGGAATCGAAAAAGGCGAAGTCAGCGAGACAATTTTGGGTCAGGTTCTGACCGCAGCCCAGGGTCAGAACCCGGCGCGTCAGGCGCATATCAACGCCGGTCTGCCGCAAGAAAGCGCGGCCTGGGGCATCAACCAGGTCTGCGGATCCGGCCTGCGCGCCGTGGCACTGGGCGCACAGCATATCCAACTGGGCGATGCTGATATCGTCGCTGCTGGCGGACAAGAGAACATGACCCTGTCGCCCCATGCCGCCGCTCTGCGCGCCGGACAAAAGATGGGCGACATGAAGTATATCGACACAATGATCCGCGATGGACTGTGGGATGCGTTCAACGGGTATCACATGGGTCAAACCGCCGAAAACGTTGCTGAAAAGTGGCAGATCAGCCGCGATATGCAGGATGAATTCGCCGTCGCAAGCCAGAACAAGGCCGAAGCTGCGCAGAAGGCAGGCAAATTCGCCGATGAGATCACCCCCTTTACCATCAAGACCCGCAAGGGTGACATCGTGATGGACAAGGACGAATACATCCGCCACGGCGCAACCATGGAAGCCATGGCCAAACTGCGCCCGGCTTTTGCTAAGGACGGATCGGTCACCGCCGCCAATGCCTCGGGCCTGAACGACGGCGCGGCTGCGACCCTGCTGATGTCGGCGGCAAATGCCGAAAAGCGCGGGATTGAGCCTCTGGCGCGGATTGCATCTTATGCTACCGCTGGTCTGGACCCGTCGATTATGGGCGTCGGCCCGATCTATGCCTCGCGAAAGGCGCTGGAAAAGGCGGGCTGGTCGGTTGACGATCTGGATCTGATCGAAGCCAACGAAGCCTTTGCCGCACAAGCTTGTGCAGTGAACAAAGACATGGGCTGGGACCCGTCCATCGTGAACGTCAATGGCGGCGCCATTGCCATCGGTCACCCGATCGGCGCCTCGGGCTGCCGCGTTCTGAACACTCTGTTGTTCGAAATGAAGCGGCGGGACGCGAAAAAAGGTCTGGCGACTCTGTGCATCGGTGGCGGCATGGGCGTCGCCCTATGTGTCGAGCGCGACTGATCTAACAATGCCTTCTCGGCCCACTCTTATTTCGGCCCTTGTGATTTGCTTTGCAGGGGCCGCAGACGCACAGAACCGTCAACCGCTTTCGACCAGCCTGACGGAGTGCAGCGTCATCTTTACAGAGCTGGCCGAGCTGAGAGCACGCCGGAACAAGGACCAAACAACCACAGACGCCGTGCTTGCCAGCGCGGCGTTATTCGTTGTGGAAGCTCGTGATCAGGCCGCAATGGAAGGCATTAAGAACCCCTACAAACACATCCAGTCCGCGCAGGTTCGATTGTCCGAGACATGGCACGTTCGCTTTGGCAATTTGGCTCTGCTGAACGAAAATAAGGACTGGATCGACTATTGCCGTGCATTGGGTAAAGATCGTGGCCTCACACTACCCTGAGGCGAAACCAAAAACCCCAGCGCTGCGGCAACTTGCCTGCGCAATATTGTTGCGCTGGTTGGTTCGGAATAGTAACAGCATTACCAAGACGACTTAAATTGGAGGATTCCTAAATGGCACGAACAGCACTCGTCACCGGCGGTTCCCGCGGCATTGGCGCAGCAATTTCCAAGGCGCTTAGGGCCGAAGGGTACAATGTTGCAGCCACCTACGCGGGGAACGACGAAGCCGCCGCGAATTTCACCGACGAGACCGGAATCGCCACCTACAAATGGAACGTTGCGGATTATGACGAATCCAAAGCGGGCATCGAAAAGGTCGAAGCCGAGATTGGCCCGATCGACATCGTTGTTGCCAATGCCGGCATCACCAAGGACGCCCCATTCCACAAAATGACACCCGAGCAGTGGCATCAGGTGATCGACACCAACCTAACCGGCGTATTCAACACCGTTCACCCGGTTTGGCCTGGCATGCGTGAGCGCAAGTTTGGCCGTGTCATCGTCATCAGCTCGATCAACGGTCAAAAGGGTCAGTTCGCTCAGGTGAACTATGCCGCAACCAAGGCGGGTGACCTGGGAATCGTGAAGTCGCTGGCGCAGGAAGGCGCGCGCGCGGGCATCACCGCCAACGCTATCTGCCCCGGCTATATCGCAACCGAAATGGTCATGGCTGTCCCCGAGAAGGTTCGTGATTCCATCATCAGCCAGATTCCAGCGGGCCGACTGGGCGAACCGGAAGAGATCGCACGCTGCGTTGCTTTCTTGGCCTCTGAAGACTCGCAATTCATCAACGGATCGACGATCTCGGCCAATGGTGCTCAGTTCTTCGCCTAAGTTGGCTGCCAAAATGCAAGCGGGCCGGTTCTAAGCAGAACCGGCCCTTCTTTTATCCCGTAAGACCGCGCGCGCTGCGATCAGCGGGAACCGAAAATCCACTTCAACACATTCAGAACCGCTTTGCCCCGCGCCTCATGCGCGCGCAGAATCGCCGATTGTGCAGCTGGATTTGTTGTCATCTCAATCATGGCAGCCTCTCAGTTCAAAACAGTTTTCCTTGACTTATGAGCAATATGAACTCTAGTTGGCAAAGCCGCAAACGAGCTTTTTTGAACATTCAGTTAAGAATTTCTATACTATGAGCGACTACCTGCCGCCCTTGACCGCTTTGCGTGCCTTTGATGCCGCCGCCCGGCACATGTCTTTTGCCAAAGCCGCGGCAGAGCTGCATGTAACGCCTGCGGCCCTGTCCTTTCAGATCAAATCCCTTGAGGAGCATTTGGGCCGCCCTCTGTTTCACCGCCTGAACCGCGCGGTGGAGCTGACAGAGGCTGGGCGCACCCTGGCCCCGGGCGCCGCGGATGGATTTGCCACGTTACAAGCCGCATGGCGCGCCGTGAGCAGACAGGGTGACGACACTAGCCTGACCGTCACAGCGGGCCCTGCCCTGACGGCCAAATGGCTGGCGCCCCGCCTGTACGAATTTGCCCGCGCACATCCCGAAATAGATCTGAAATTCTCGGCCACGTTACGCATCATCGACCTTGAACGGGATGATGTGGATGTGGCCATCCGATTTGGCGAAGGTGCGGATAAGGGGCTGTATTCCGTGCCAGTGCGCCGGGAATGGCTGACGCCGGTCATGACGCCCGAGCTCGCCCGCCAGTTCACCACGCCGGAAAGCCTGCGGGATGCACCGTTGATCCATGACGCCTCGATCCGCTTTCTGACCCCACCCAGTGATTGGCCCGCCTGGTTCAGGGCCGTGGGCATCGCACATACCCCGACCCATGGTGCCGAGTTTTCGAACGCCGATCACGCAATTGACGCGGCTGTTGCGGGCGTTGGCGTCGCGCTTGGCCGCCGGGCCATGATCCTGAAAGATCTGACCGAAGGCACGCTGGTCGCACCTTTCAAGACCGCCATCGAAACAAAGGGGCGCTTTCGCTTCCTGTGCCTCTCGGGGGCCGAGAACCGCCCTCAGATTGCGGCGTTTCGGGATTGGTTTCTGGCCGAGATTGAAAAGACCGCACATATATCCGATGAGTTCGACATCATTCCAGTCGAGGACCTGTCAGCCGCATGACCCGAAACCGCGCCACTACTATCGGTTTTGTCGCCGTTTTACTCTGGTCCCTTCTGGCCCTGTTCACCGTCGGCTCAGCCCCCGTTCCTGCGCTGTTGCTGAATACGATCTGCTTCTCGATCGGGGGTACGCTGGGGCTAGTCTGGGCCTGGGCCAATGGCGGGCTGGGGCAGTTGCGGACCGTGCGTTGGACCACCTATCTGTTTGGCACCATCGGGTTGTTTGGCTATCACACACTCTACTTCTCGGCCCTGCGCATGGCCCCTGCAGCCGAGGCCGGGCTGATTGCCTATCTCTGGCCCCTGTTGATTGTGCTGTTTTCAGGTTTGCTACCGGGCGAGCATCTGCGTGCAGGGCACCTGATCGGAGCCTGCCTGGGCTTTGCTGGGGCCGCTGTGATCATCGCCGGGGGTGGTGGCGCAGGATTTCAGGCCAGCCACCTACCCGGTTACGGGCTGGCGCTGCTGTGCGCTCTGACATGGTCGGGCTATTCCGTTATGTCCCGTCGTCTTGGGGATACCCCCACAAGCTCTGTCGCTGTGTTCTGCATCTTTACCGCCATCGCCTCGGGTGGTCTGCATCTAGCCATCGAAGAAACCGTTTGGCCGGGCACGGCCTTTGGCTGGGCTTCGATCGCGGCACTTGGGCTGGGGCCTGTTGGTCTGGCGTTCTATGTCTGGGACATCGGGGTCAAACAAGGCGACATTCAGATTCTTGGCACCGCGTCTTATGCAGCGCCCCTGTTGTCTACCGTCGTTTTGGTGGTTGCCGGGATCGCAGCCCCATCCTGGGGTCTGGCAATCGCAGCCATCCTGGTCACCGGCGGCGCGGCCATAGCCGCGCGCGCCAGCCTTAAAAGTTAACTGGAAAGTCGCTCTATCTCTTCCTTAAGCCTTAGCTTCTGTTTCTTGAGTTGAGCGATATGGAGATCGTCGATGCCTGGCGCGCGCTGGGCTTGTTCTACTTCGAGACCGAGAGTTTCGTGCTTCTTCTTCAGTTCCGTCAGATGTGCGCTCACGCTCATGGCGATACTCCTTCATTGGTGTCTCTGAATAAAGTAGGAAGTTGAGCACATCGTTTCCAGCCTGTCACGCTGCAGACGCACAGATTCTATAATAAATCTGACAAATTCGGCTGGTTGGCGCCTATTGATCCGAAAACCCGTTCAGCGCAGCAGCGTCGCGCAAAACGGACGATATCTGAGAGGTATAGCTTTCGCCGTCTTTTTCGTGGCGCACACCCTTGTGCAAAATCAGCGGGGCATGCAGTTGAAACGCAGTCCGACCGCCTTTTCTGGCCCTAAGGATCATCAATTCAGCCTTCCGACCAGCCCGCGCGGCCAGAGGCAGAACCTCGACTGAGCCAAGCCGCCCCGCACAGGCTGACAGCATGTCTGGCAACCGATCGGCCTTTTGGATCATGTGCAGATAGCCCCGCGGTGCAAGGCGCTTTGCCGCACAATCGAACCAATCGCGCAACGGTGTATCCTCGCCCAAGGCAATTCCGCGACCCGAGTCCGCCGCAGGGCTGTGGGCACCGGCCAAGTAATAGGGCGGATTCGCAATCACATGATCGAACTGCTGTTGTTTCAGTTCAGCGGGCAGTTTGCTCAGATCGGCCTGCACCACTGTCAGCGCCTGCGCATTCTGATCCGCGTTGCGGGTGGCCAGATCGGCATAGGGCGATTGCAGCTCAACACCCGTGGCGTTCAATCCCGGCACGCGCGCCATCAGGCACAAGATGGCGGCACCAGCGCCACATCCCAGCTCCAGCACGGATTGCCCAGCCTTGGCCGGTACCGCTGCCGCCAGCAAGACAGGATCGACCCCGGCGCGATAGCCGGACAGGGGCTGCCAAAGCCGAACGCGCCCATTCAGAAAGTCGTTCAAACTTAGCTCTGGGTCAGTGAATTGCGTCATCGGCCCAGCGGGATCTCGTTGTCGCGCATCACCCGTTCAGCGCGGATCAAATCATCTGCCCGCACCATAAGGCGACGCGGGAAAATACCGATGCCGCCTTCTAGGATGCTCATATTTACGTCCATCTGAAAGCAGTCTATATCCTCGCCCTGAAGTAGGGCGGATGCAAAGGCCAGGATCGTCGGATCAGTGCTGCGCAAAAGTTCTTTCATGGGGATGGATGTAAGGGCAAGGTGAGGCGGAAGTCGAGCCTTGTATCAGGAGTGTGATGAACATCAGCACAGTCTCAAAACCGCATGAGCGGCTGGCCGAGATTCTTTCGGGTGAAATGGACGCGGTCAATGACCTGATACGCACGCGCATGGCCTCAGAACACGCGCCTCGCATTCCCGAAGTCACCGCACATTTGGTCGAAGCGGGCGGCAAGCGCCTGCGTCCGATGCTGACACTGGCCGCGGCGCGGCTGTTCGACTATGCCGGGGACCATCATTTGCGTCTGGCGGCAACGGTTGAGTTCATCCACACCGCGACCCTGTTGCATGACGATGTTGTTGACGAAAGCGCACAAAGGCGCGGACGGCCAACAGCGAATCTGCTTTGGGACAACAAATCCAGCGTTCTGGTTGGGGATTACCTGTTCTCACGCAGCTTCCAGCTTATGGTCGAGACCGGGTCTCTTAGGGTTCTGGACATCCTTGCCAATGCGTCTGCAACAATCGCCGAGGGCGAAGTGCTACAGATGACTGCTGCAACCGATCTGGGCACGGATGAGGCCATCTATCTTCAGGTTGTGCGCGGCAAGACCGCAGCCTTGTTCTCAGCCGCAACCGAGGTGGGCGGGGTCATCGCCCAAGCGTCAGAGGCCCAGGTCAAGGCGCTCTTCGATTATGGCGATGCGCTGGGGATTGCCTTCCAGATCGCTGATGACCTGCTGGATTATCAGGGTGACAGCAAAGCGACCGGCAAGAATGTCGGCGACGACTTTCGCGAGCGTAAGCTGACGCTGCCAGTGATCAAGGCGGTGGCGCAGGCCACCCCCGAAGAACGCGCCTTCTGGCAGCGCACCATCGGTAAGGGTCGTCAGGAAAGCGGTGATCTCGAAACCGCTCTTGGTCTCATGGGTAAATACGGCACGCTTGCTGCGACGCGCAAAGATGCGCTTGGCTGGGCCAATAAGGCCAAGGCGTCGCTGACCATCCTACCCGATCATGAGATCCGTACCCTGCTGAGTGACCTCGCCGATTTCGTCGTCTCGCGCCTTAGTTAAGCTGAACCGCACGGCACCACCAGTCGGGATGGGCTGCTCCAATCTCATAGGCGGCGAAATGGGCGGCTTTCATCGTCGGATACAGCGCGAAACAGGTCGATCCTGACCCCGACATGCGCGCCAACAACGCCGCTTTTGTATCGCTCAGCGCGTCCAGCACCTGCGCGACGTCGGGAGCCAGAGAAGTGGTTGGACCTTCCAGGTCGTTTCGCTGTTTCCCCAGCCATTCGGCACAATCCTGAGGCCCCTCAAATACCGGGATATCCTCTGCCATGGGCGGGTTTTCCCTGCATTCCAAAGCCGCGAATATCGCAGGCGTTGGAACCTCTACACCCGGGTTGACCAGCAAGGCTGGTAGATGTGGGAGGGTGACCGGGTTCAGACACTCTCCGATCCCGCGCATACGGCTTGATCTGGCTGCCAAGCAGACAGGGACATCCGCACCCAGGCGCAGTGCTGTTTCTGGCGGGACGTGCCCACCCTGGCCCTCGATCATCCGCAAAGTTGCGGCGGCATCGGAAGAACCGCCGCCGATCCCGCCCCCATGCGGCAGCACTTTGTTCAGGTCAATATGTCCAGTCCAGCCTGCAGCCTCGGCGGCTTTCCACACCAGATTGCAACTATCGCTTGGCACACCCGCCGCATGTTCGCCAGTGACAGAGATCGACAGCGCCTCACCTGCGGTGAAATGCAGCGTATCGCCCAGATCGGCAAACACCACGAGCGAATCCAACAGGTGATAGCCGTCCACGCGCTGGCCGGTGACGTGCAAGGTAAGGTTGATCTTGGCGGGCGCGAAAGCCTTAGCCTTCATTGGCGACCTTCAGCGGCGCGGCACCTTCTTCGATCAGAACCCCGTCCAGCCCGACCTCGATCTTGCGACGAATACGCTCGGGGTCGGCCTCACCATCAGCGTCTTCGAGGTCAATGAAAGACAATGCCCGCTTCCACTGGAACTCGGCTTCGCGTGCGCGGCCCACGGCCCAGTAAACGTCACCCAGGTGATCATTCACCACTGGGTCTACCGGCATCAGCTCGACGGCACGCTCCATATGCTCGACCGCCTCTTCATAGCGGCCCAGTCGAAACAGAACCCATCCCAAGCTGTCGACGATATAGCCGCTACCAGGGCGCGCGGCGACGGCGCGTTCGATCATGCCAAGCGCTTCGTCCAGATTTTCGCGCCGTTCTACAAGCGAATAACCCAGATAATTCAGGACCTGCGGTTGGTCGGGGTTAAGTTCTAGCGCACGGCGGAAATCGGCCTCAGCATTGTCCCACTGCTTTAGTCGCTCGTACGAGATACCACGGGCGTAGTGCAGGAACCAGTTACCGCCACCATCAGCATCAATCAATTCAATCGCTGTGCTATAGGTTTCGACAGCCGCAGCATAGTTTTCTTCACGTCTTTGCAAATCAGCCAGCGCCACGTGAACACTTGGCAGATCCGGTCTCTGCGTCGCAAGGGTCTGCAAGACTTCTTCCGCCGCATCGGTTTTGCCTGCCGTGACAAGCACCTCGGCCCGGCCCAGTTCAGCAGCGTGATAGTCACTGCTGCTCGCGGGCACTTTGCGATAGGCCTCGACGGCAAGATCGTATTGCTCCAACTCGTCCAAAAGTTCGGCACTCAACAAGATTGCGTCCACGTGATCCGGGCGCAGAAAAGCTGCGACCTGCGCATAAAGCAGGACGTAATTCTCAGCCGCCTCACTGCTGAGCGCGGCTCCCACGGAAAAGAACACTTCTGCGATACCGTCCTGCGATGTGCGGACATGAGTAAAGGGCAGCGTTTCGCCAGCGCTCAGACGCGCTTCGTACCCTTCAATCGAGGGATCAGAGCCCGACTCGAACACGTCATCCAGAAACTGCAGCGCATCCTCATTGCGGTCCAGCTGCGACAGAACCTCGGTCCGTGCCAGCGCTGCGCGGCGGGTAAATCGCGCCACAACACCGTTATCGGCCGCAAAGACTGCCTCGGCGCTTTCAAAGTCTCCGACTGAGGCCAGTGCCAAAGCTTTGTGGTAAAGCGCGAACTCGCGCAGACCTTCCTGCGCTGCAACTTGGTCAAACTGCTCCAGCGCGCTGGTCATCGCGCCCTGGCCCATATGGGCCCAGCCCAATATTAACCCGTCAACCAGCGGCCCGACGCCTTGCGTTTCGGGGTCGCGGGCCAGCAGTTCATCCAGCTTGCCTTCAGCCACCAGATTAGCGGCAATCGCCATTTTCGCGGGCTGGTTGGGCAGGCCCAACTCTTCGATGGTTTGGGCAATCGGCAAAGCGCGCTTAACCTCGCCCAGCGACAAGCGCGCAACGACGACATTCTCCAGCAACCGGTCGTTTTGAGGATCTGCGCGCAATGCTTGCGCAAAGTATTTCTCAGCCGCCGTATAGTCGTCCTGAAAAATCGCCTGACGCCCGGCAAGATACGCACCGAACCCAGTGTCGGCATAAGCCGGAATGGCGAATGACGTGGTAAACAGCACAGCTAGCGCTGTGCGACGAATGAGAAAAGTCACCAAATTCCTGCCTTGCGATTGTCGGTTGCGCAATAAGCTAGGGCTTTGACCAGAAAGAGGCAATGGCAGAGCCTTCACGACGCCGCCATTGCCCATTTTTCGCTTACATATTGGGATAGTTCGGACCATCCCCTCCCTGTGGCGTGGTCCAGGTGATATTCTGGCTGGGATCTTTGATGTCGCAGGTCTTGCAGTGAACGCAATTCTGAAAGTTGATCACGAATCGCGGACCATTTTCATCCTCGACCATCTCATACACGCCCGCCGGGCAATAGCGCTGCGCCGGTTCGTCGAATTCGGGCAGATTGACACTGACCGGAATCGCCGGGTCCGACAGTTTTAGATGGCAAGGCTGACTTTCCTCGTGGTTCGTCATCGCGAACGAGACGTTGGTCAGGCGGTCGAAGGACAACGTGCCATCCGGCTTTGGATAGTCGATTGGTTTATGTTTACTGGCTTCTTCAGTCGATTCCGCGTCGTTCTTGCCGTGGCCCAGAGTGCCAAACAGCGAAAAGCCCAGAGTGTTTGTCCACATGTCCAAACCGCCCAGCGCCAGCGAGGGCATCAGACCCCACTTTGACCACATCGGTTTGACGTTGCGCACTTTCTTGAGGTCTTTTCCGATGGCACCTTCGCGAACATCTGCTTCATAGACAGTCAATTCATCGCCCGAACGCTCGGCTTTGATGGCATCAAATGCCGCCTCGGCCGCAGCTTTGCCGGACAGCATCGCGTTGTGGTTGCCCTTGATGCGCGGCACATTGACCATGCCCGCCGAACAGCCCAGCAGCGCCACGCCTGGCGCGACCAGCTTGGGCATCGATTGATATCCACCCTCAGTAATCGCACGAGCGCCATAAGCCACGCGCTTGCCGCCTTTCAGCAGCTCGGCCACCATCGGATGATGCTTAAAGCGCTGGAATTCCATATAGGGGTACAGGTGCGGGTTCTTGTAATTCAGGTGAACCACAAACCCGACATAGACCTGATTGTTTTCCAGGTGATAGATGAACGATCCGCCTCCCGCGTTGCTGCCCAGGGGCCAGCCCATCGTATGGGTGACGGTGCCTTCCTTGTGCTTGGCCGGGTCGATCTCCCAGATCTCTTTCATGCCGACGCCGTATTTCTGGACTTCTTTTCCGGCTTGCAGATCGTATTTCGCGATCACTTCCTTGGACAGCGACCCGCGCACACCTTCGGACAAGAAGACATATTTGCCGTGCAGCTCCATGCCCGGCTCGGTGTTCGGGCCGTAGGAGCCATCGGCCTCAAGGCCGAAGACACCGGCAACAACGCCTTTGACTTCGCCATTGTCGCCATAGACCAGCTCGGAACAGGCCATGCCGGGGAAGATTTCCACGCCCAGCTCTTCGGCCTGTTCGGCCATCCAGCGGCAGACATTGCCCATCGACACGATATAGTTGCCGTGGTTGTTCATCAGCGGCGGCATCGGGAAGTTCGGAATGCGGATTTTTCCGGCCTCACCCAGCATATAGAAGTTATCTTCGGTGACCGGCGTGTTCAGCGGCGCACCTTTTTCCTTCCAGTCCGGTATCAGCGCATCCAGGCCGCACGGGTCCAGCACCGCACCTGACAAGATATGCGCACCCACCTCCGAGCCCTTTTCCAGAACGACGACGTTCAGATCGGCATCCAGCTGTTTCAGACGGATGGCCGCCGACAGTCCCGCGGGGCCGGCGCCCACGATCACCACGTCATATTCCATCGCTTCGCGTTCAATCTCGGCCATTGCGGGCTCCTTCGCTAACTTTCCGAATTGGCGCATCTAACGCACGGTCGGCGCAATTTTGTTTCACGGCTGATTACATGCTGGGAAAGCCACAGGTCAATCGAAACACGGCGTAACTATGCCGCTATGCGGCAGATCACGTGTCCGGAGTGTCACCCATCAGGTATCTGGGGCCACTTCCCTTGGATTTGGCACGGTCATCAGGATTGTAAAGAGCACATTTGGGCAAACTAAGGCACCCACAGCCAATGCATCCGTCCAGATTGTCACGTAGGCGCATCAACGTATCGATTCGCTGATCCAGATGCGACCGCAGATCCTTGCTGATGTTTTTCCAATCCTGCGGCGTTGGTGTACGATTTCCGGGCAAGCCGGACAGGACTTCTCGGATTTCGGGCAAGGTTAGTCCGAATTGCTGCGCTATCATCACAAAACTCAACCGTCTTATGTCGGCGCGCTGATATCGCCGCTGCCCACCCGCATTGCGCCAGGGGGCAATCAGACCCTGCGCCTCGTAATATCGGATCGCTGAAACCGCCAGCCCGGTGCGCTGGGCCAAAGCGCCTATTGCCAGCCCCTCTGAAATCGCCATCTCGCCCTCAAAAAAATCCTTGACCTAAAGTTAGGTTTAGAAATTACGGTGAGTCGGGACAAGCCTCAAATTGAATAGGAGATCCCATGATGGCGACACTTGAACACACCAATTTCACCGTCCGCGACCCGCAGGCTTCAGCCAAATGGATGCAGGACGTCTTCGGTTGGAAAACCCGCTGGGAAGGCCCTGCAATCGCGGGTGGCTATACCGTGCATGTCGGTAGCGCACATACCTACCTGGCGCTTTATGCACCCAGCGATCCCAAACCCTCGGGTGAAAGCAGCTATGACATCATCGGGGGGCTGAATCATGTCGGCGTTCTGGTCGAAGACATCGACGCAACCGAAGACAAGGTGATCAAAGCAGGTTTCACCCCCAAGTCGCATGCAGATTACGAGCCCGGCAGGCGGTTCTATTTCGATGATGAGAACGGCATCGAGTTTGAGGTGGTGCAATATGCTTGAAACACTCTGGATGGCCTCAACCACCTGGAAATGGCAGCGCGGTCAGCTGTTTGGACAGCGTAACAGGTGCCCACGGCGCCCAATTCAACGGCGTTAAGTCGCAAATCCAGCTTGCTGTCTTCTTTGACCTCTTGCATTTCACGCATCATTTGGGTCAGGTATTTGCCAACCCATCAAATCGCCCCGACGCTGGTTCCATGCGGCGGGGCGTTACAATTTCAGCGTGGACGACAAGAATATGGAAAAAATTCCCATGACGCCTGCGGGCAATGCTGCGCTTCAGGCCGAACTCAAGAACCTAAAATCCGTCGAGCGGCCAGCTATTATCGAAGCCATCGCCTCGGCCAGGGAACTGGGTGACCTGAAAGAAAACGCCGAATATCATTCGGCCCGGGAAAAGCAGGGTTTTATCGAAGGCCGCATCAAAGAGTTGGAAGGCATCCTTTCACTGACCGATGTGATCGACCCTGCCAAACTGTCCGGTGCTATCAAATTTGGCGCCAAGGTCACGCTTGTTGACGAAGACACTGACGAGGAAAAGACCTGGCAGATTGTAGGGGAATATGAGGCCAATATCGAAGCCGGCCTGCTGAACATCAAATCCCCTATTGCCCGCGCCCTGATTGGAAAGGACGAAGGCGACAGTGTCGAAGTACGCACACCTGGCGGTGTACGTTCTTATGAAGTCCTGAGTATCACTTACGCCTGAGCCCCGGAGCGTTCCCAATGTCCGAGCCCACGCCAGAGCAGGAAGCCAATCGGCCAACCTCACTGGGCATATATGATAGGCCAACCAAGCCTTCGATAACCGAGATCGAAATTGCAGCCGTCGCCCTCAGCGTGATCTGGCTGATCGTCTCGGTTGTTTTTCTGGTGCTGCCCGACGAGGTCGACGGCGGAGGCTTTGTCGTGACCTTGCTGGCGGTCTTCATGCCGGTAGCGATGATCTGGGTCGCGGCAATGGCCATGCGCGCCAGCCGGATCATGCGCGAGGAAAGCGCACGACTACAAACCTCGATTGACGCCATCCGAAACGCATATATCGCTCAGCAACAGCGATCTTCCAGCACCTATGAGCCAGCCGTATCCAAAAAGCTGGATCAGATCGCGGAAACGGCCAAGAAAGCCGAAAGCGCGCTGGCCACGTTTTCAACCAAGCGCAGGGAACCCGCACAGCAACCGACAGCCGTGGGGAACGGCGATCAGACTTCGCTGGAACTGGGTACACAAGCTGGGGATATCGTGCCCCCGCTTGGCACCGACATCTTTATCCGTGCGCTGAATTTTCCGGAAACACAGGAAGATACCGAAGGCTTTGATGCCCTACGGCTGGCGCTCAAGGACCGCAAGACAGCCAAGCTTGTACAGGCCTCTCAGGACGTGCTGACCCTGCTCAGCCAAGAGGGCATCTATATGGATGACCTGCGCCCTGACATGGCCCGCCCCGAGATCTGGCGACAATTTGCGCAGGGTGGGCGCGGACGGGCTGTCGCGGCCTTGGGCGGCATTCGCGACCGCTCCTCGCTGGCGCTGACTTCGGCCCGGATGAAGCAGGATCCCATTTTCCGGGACGCCGCCCATCACTTTCTGCGCCGGTTCGATCACATGATCATCGAGTTTGAACCCCGTGCCAGCGATGCAGAGCTGACCGCTTTGGGTGATACAAGAACCGCGCGGGCCTTCATGTTGCTGGGGCGTGTGGCTGGAACCTTCGACTAGATTCCGAAACTTCCATAGGGGATGAACCGGACAAGATCACCCGGTTGGATGTGGCGCGCGCCGTCTTCGATCTCGACCAGCCCTTCGGCCCAGCTTAGCCCGCTGATCCGCCCGGACCCTTCCGAGTTGAAAACTTCGGCTTTTCCGTCTCGGATACGGGCCCGCAGATATTCCCGCCGCCCGGGTTTCTTGCGCTTATCAAAGGCGGCTGGCAGATCGAACCCCTGCGGGTCCTGCCAGCCCTCGCCAGCCATCAGGCCCAGCGCCGGGCGGGCAAAGATTAGGGTGCAGACCAATGCCGCTACTGGATTGCCGGGCAGTCCGAAAACCGGCACTCCGTCCCAAATCCCCAAAGCCAGAGGTCGCCCCGGTTTCAGGGCAATACGCCATTCCTGCATCGCTCCGGCCTGCCGCAACAGCGCGGAGACATGGTCTTCGTCCCCTGCCGACGCGCCGCCGCTAGTCAGAACAACATCCGCCTCTTTCGCAGCTTCGTTCAGCCGCTCGCGCAGGGTTTCACGATCATCGGCAACGCGGCCCATATCCAGTGGCTGGAATCCCATCCGCTGGATCAGAGCCAGCAACATTGGGCGATTGGCATCGTAGATTTGCCCTGGCTCAGCAACCTCGCCGGCCTCGACTAGCTCATCCCCCGTTGACAGGACGGCTACCCGCAGAGCTTTGCGAACCAGCAGATCACCAGCACCCGTCGCGGAGAGAAGGGCCAGATCGGCAGGTGTCAACCGGCGTCCAGCGGGCAAAGCCAGATCACCTCCAACCACATCTTCGCCCGCATTGCGGGTATTGGCACCCTGTTTCAGGGGGCCGCGAAAGGCGATATGCCCGTCCTGAAATGTCACGTCCTCTTCCAGAATAACGGTGTCCACCCCATCGGGCAGGGCCGCACCAGTCAGAATCCGTATGGCGTGGCCGGGCGCAAGCTGACCATCAAAGGGAACACCAGCCGCAGCACGCCCGTCTTGCAGCGGCATCACCTGCGGCCCATCCGGAACCGGACCGGCAAAGCCATAGCCATCTACCGCCGTATTTGCCTGCGGCGGGTTCGAACGTTGGGCATATACATCGGCGGCCAAAATCCGACCTGCGGCTTGTGCCAACGGAACGGTTTCAGCCCCCATCACGACCGAAAGGCGGTCGCGCAGCAGGGCCAACGCTTCGTCAACCGGCGTCCAGCTCACGCCCGCAGGCAAGGCAAAACAATCGTTGCGCAAGGGCGGTGGGGCAATGTCCGGTTTGCTCATAATCCTACCTCTTGCAGAATGAACCCTGCGATGGCTGCGGTGTCGTCCAGATCAAAAACCGGACGGTCGAAGTTCAGCTCTGTGTCACTGGCAACCGCGCGCACAGTTTCGTTCTCGGCCGCAATCAACGGATTTCCAGCGGCCACCCGATACGCCTCGACCTTGGGGTGGGCTTCGCGTTTGAACCCCTCGATCAGCACAAGATCAACCGGAGCCAAGCGTGCCAGCAGATCAGAGAGAGGCGGCTCGGGTGCGCCGCGCAGTTCCTGCATCATCGCAATGCGCTTGCCGGACGCCAACAGCACCTCGGACGCACCGGCTTCTCGATGGCGGAAACTGTCCGTGCCGGGCTGGTCGACATCGACGGCGTGATGGGCATGTTTGACGGTCGAAACCGAAAAGCCACGCGCGGTGATCTCGGCCACCAAACGCTCCATCAGGCCGGTCTTGCCCGCGTTTTTCCAGCCGGTGACGCCATAGACCTTCATGCCTGCTCCAGCAGCTTTTGCGCCCGCGCCAGATCGTCGGGCGTGTTGACATTGAAGAAGGGGTCAAACGGCTCCGCCGGAAACAACGCCTCACGCCCATCATGTTTATCGGTCCACAGCACAACCTTGCGCAGCCCGTCATTCAAGGCGTCCCGCAAATCATCTCGCAACGCGACAGGCCAGAGGCCAAATGTCGGATGCCGGTTGACCCGTTTGCCGCCGCCGGATTTCAGTGCTTCATCCCCGGTTCGAGGCGTAGTCGCCAGCACCAGCGGATGGGTTTGCCCTTGAGCAGCATCCGTTAGGCGCGCCGCAAGATCGCGCGGAAAAAACGGCGTGTCGGCAGCGGCGGTGACGATACTGTCGGCCCCCTGTTCTGCTGCCCAATCGAGCCCCGCCAGCACACCCGCCAGAGGCCCGGCGAAACCTTCAATCGTGTCGGGAAGAACCGGCAGGTTGAGGTCGGCGAACCGTTCAGGATCACCATTGGCATTCAGCGCCAGACCGACCACCTGCGGGCCAAACCGGTCAATGACATGAGACAGCAGGCTCTGCCCACCGACTGTCAGCAAGCCTTTGTCGCCACCACCCATCCGAGTGGCAAGGCCTCCTGCGAGGATGATGCCGAGAGGGCGGGTCATTTGATCTCCTCAAGCGCGGGCCATTTCCTGAATTTCTGGGTGGGCAGGAAAAGCAATGGACAGACGGCCAATCCGAATGCTGTAAACCAAATAATTGCAGGCCACCCCGTCAATTCGGCCGCCTTGTGACTCAGGCTATAGTGGGCTGGCAAAAACACTAAGACGGCTCCAACAGCAAAGATAAGACCAAAACAGCACCGATACGTGCGCACCGCCTTTCTGACCTCATCTGGTATCCCGGCAAACTCAGGCAGACCGTGCATCAAAACCCGCTGAAGCACGAGTGCTTGTTTTTGAGACAACTCCCCCCATGCCTGCCAACCAAGCCGAAAGGGGGCGGCGATGTTCCAAATGCTGATATATTCCTCTGGCGCCCACCCCAGACGGTTACGCAGGTTGACGTCCAATTGCGCCATACCCTCAATGATCGTGCGTTTCGACCGCTCAAGGAGCCAGAACACATAGACCATCAATGGCAGCAAGCCCAATGTCGCGACGAATAAAATAAATAAACCAAAGACTTCCAAAATCATTCCGCACTTTTCCGTCTATGCTTTTTATCTTCGACCGCCACTGTTGACGGGTCGACGTCGCGCACCAACCGGTCCTCGCCCGCAAGACACACGAACCGCTGCCCCCGCATGCGGCCGATCAGGGTCAGGCCAACCTCACGCGCGATTTCGACACCCCAGGCGGTGAAGCCTGACCGTGACGCCAGCACCGGGATGCCCATCATCGCGGTCTTGATCACCATTTCCGAGGTCAAACGACCTGTGGTGTAGAGGATCTTATCTTCGGCCCCTACACTTTCGGACAGCATCCAGCCTGCAATCTTGTCGACCGCGTTGTGGCGGCCCACGTCCTCCATATAGACCAACGGCCGGTTTTCCCGACACAGGACCGTGCCGTGAATTGCACCAGCCTCAAGATACAATGAAGGGGTTCGGTTGATTTTGGCTGCCAGATCATACAGCCATGAGGTGCGGACCTGAACCTGCGGCAGGCGCACGTCCTCCAGCCCTTCCATCATGTCACCAAACACAGTACCGACCGCGCAGCCGCTGGTTCGGGTCTTTTTCTTCAGCTTGTCCTCATATGAGGTTTCGCGCGCGGTGCGCACCACCACGGTTTCCAGATCGTCATCGTAATCCACGCCGGTAATGTCATCATCGGCTAACAGCATCCCCTGATTGCGCAGGAACCCCAGCGCCAGATATTCAGGGTAATCGCCGATTGTCATTGCAGTCACGATTTCCTGCGCGTTGAGGAAAATCGTCAGGGGGCGTTCCTCGACAACCGAGATCCGGCTGACCGCGCCATTCTGGTCGATGCCTTCGACCGCACGGGTCAGGCGGACCGCGCCAGGATCAGGGGCGATGATGTAGTCGGTGGCATCCCGTTTCGTGGCCAATTGCAACCCTTTCCCAAGATCGCTACTGCTGTTGGCGATACCATAGGAATTTGCCATGGCTTACACCACATCCAAGTCATACTTCTGGAAGGGTTTTCGTGATGGAGCGCCGTTTATCTTTGTGGCAATTCCGTTCGGCACCCTTTTCGGCGTATTTGCGACCGAGGCTGGGCTGGATATTATCCAGACAATCGCCTTTTCGGCGGCTGTCTTTGCCGGGGCGGCCCAGTTCACCGCCCTGCAGCTGTTGCAGGACAACACACCCAGCCTGATCGTTCTGGCATCGGCCCTGGCGGTTAACCTACGCGTGGCAATGTATTCGGCCTCACTGACGCCTTATCTTGGGGCGGCCCCCCTGTGGCAACGGGCCTGCGCCGCCTATCTGACGGTCGATCAGTCCTATGCCTGCTCCATTGTACAGTTCGAAAAAAAGCCCGATATGACCGTGCCGCAGCGCATGGCCTATTTCTTTGGCTCGGTCACGCCGATCACGCCGCTTTGGATTTTGGCAACTTATCTGGGCGCAGTTTTGGGCGCACAGATTCCAGAAAGCTGGGCGCTGGATTTTGCACTTCCGATCACATTCCTGGCAATGATCGGGCCGATGATGAGGACGCTTGCCCATGTCATCGCCGCCTTAGTCGCCATAACCGTTGCTCTGTTGACCGTAGGCGTGCCGTTCAACCTTGGCCTGCTGATCGCCGGGACCGCCGGGATGATCGCAGGGGCGCAGGCCGAATTGATGTTAGAGCGGAATAGGTCATGACACAGATTGATCCGGTGACCATGTGGAGCATTATCGTTGGCTTGGCGATTGGCAGCTTTGCACTACGCTTTACCTTTATCGGTATCGTCGGAGACCGCCCGATGCCACCCTGGTTGTTACGCCACCTGCGCTATACCGCCGTTGCCATCGTCCCGGCCCTGATTGCGCCGCTGGTGGTCTGGCCAACCGCGACGGGTGGTCAGCCCGACGTGCCGCGCATGGCCGCAGCAGCGGTTGCTTTGGCGGTTGGTGTCATCACAAAAAACGTGGTCATTGCCATCTTTGCCGGGGCGGGCACGCTCTATGGCTTGCTGTACCTATTGGGTTGAGGCCGCTTCCAACTGGTTCAGGCGCGCATTGTTCGAGGCCAAACCGGCCTGCAGGTCAGCATCGTCATTCTCGCGGTATTCGGTGGTCACGACGCCGGGGAGTTCACCGAACTGATCGGACAGCTTGACCGGGTAGAAGGTCGTATTGATCTGCTCGAAACCCGGCACCTGCTGCAATAGCTGCGAGGTTGAGTTGGCGCAAAACGCTTCGGATACAGGGCCCATCTGCTTGGCCAGTTGCAGGGCAATTTCGGCCTGCTGTGGGGTCACCTGAATCGTCTGGATACGCGCATAATGCGTTTCGCGCGCGTGGCTGCTGCGATAAGCGCGTTCGACATTCGGCGTGATGCCATACAGAACATCGTTTCGGATCGGCACTACATCGGCGCGAAACGAGCCTGCGGGGTCAAAGATCACCCTCTCGCTGCCGCTTATCATCAGCGAGGTATGCGCCCCCGAACCGGTCCGGGTGCTGATCATGGTATAGAGCGTCAGTGTTGATGGTCCCGGATCACGATAGGAACGGGCCACAACTTCGGTCTGATCGGCCTGCGGACGCTGCGAACCGGCACAGCCAGCCACTGTTGCTGCTAGCAGGCAGGCAATCACAAATCTGATCACGGCGGTCAGCCTCGCCCGGGATTAAGCGGCGAAAACCGCCAGAAACAGGCAAAGGAAAGCAATCGCCACCACGCACCATGTGGTCGCTTTTACGAAACCGTTGAAGGTTTTGGTTTGAACGGTGATGTCCATTTCGCCGTGCTTATGTTCAGCCATGATTTTCAGAATCCTAATTCGCGTGTTTGATACGTTGGATAATCGAAAATCCCGGGCCTGTCACCACGTCATTCGGGCGCAGGTGACACGGAGTTAAAGACCGAACACCCGCGATATCCGAACCCCCACCGCCAGGGCAGGCCCGAACAAGGCGCCCCGCCCAATCGCACCGCGCCATACATGGCCTCGGCGGTTATGGCATGGGCGGATCGTATCTGATCCGAAGTCATGTCATAGCGTTCGGCGTAAATTTCGGCGTTCTCATCCCCGTGTTGCCGCACGCAGGCTCTCAGGCTGTCATCGGCTGACAGGCGCGCGTCATAACTGTCTTCGGGGCGCAGGCCTCCGCCCGCGTGGTGATAGGCCCGATCATGGCTGACACAGCAACTCTCCCATGGGGGATGCGCCTCGAACAGGGCTTGAAAGCTGGGAAATGTGTCGGCCACAAAGCGCCAGCTGGCTGACAACCCGCCCGAGCAGCCATCCGTTTCAAACGGTGTCAATTCCGCAGCGCTCCGCTGTGCGATCAGCGCGCGATGGGCGGGCATCTCAAGACTGCGCATAAAGTCCTGCGCCCCGACTGGCGCCGCGATCAGCGCCAGAGAAACGGCCAGATTACGGGCTTTCATCGCGCATCGCATCGGTATCAACGGCCATGCCGAGCACCGTTGCCAGCCACAGCATCAGACGTTCTGCCGGCCCCATTTCAGCGCGGATACGCAAGACTTCTTTGGCCATTGCCGGTCGGTCCGTGATCAGCCCATCCACCCTCATCGAGGCCATGGCCGACATTTGCAACGGGTCATTCACCGTCCAGACATAGATATCCTTGCCCGCGGCCTGCACCGAACGTACCAGCCCCGGCGTGGCCATGGCGGCGTTGACAGCCACAAAATCCCCTTCGAGACCCGACAGATCGCCCACAGCGGTTGCCGCCAAAACCCCCGCTCGCCATTCAGGGCGCAGTGCCTTCATCTTTTGCACAGTTGGATATTTCAACGACATGGTGGCGATGTCATCCTCCATGCCGAATTCCTCGACCAAGGCCGCAACGCGGTTTTCCAGATCGACGTCATGACCGTAATATTTCAACTCGATGATCACCTTGGCCCTGCCTTTGGCCGCAGCCAGTACGTCGCGCAGTGTTGGCGTGCGTTCATCTGCGTATTCCGGGCCAAACCAACTGCCGATATCGATCTCGGCCACGTCTTCCATCGTGGCATCCCAGACCTTCAGGTTCACCCCGGCCAGCTTCATGAAATCGCTATCATGGGCGACGATTATCTCATCATCCGCCGTTTCCTGCACGTCGATTTCAACCCAGTCCGCCCCGTCCTCAATCGCCTTCAGAACCGAGGCCATGGTGTTTTCCGGCCGTAACGCAGCGGCACCACGGTGGCCGATCACCTCGGCCCTGTCAGGGGCCTGAACGCGTTCCAGCAGGGATTGACCGAACCAGAGCCCGACCAATACCGCCACCGCCGCAATGCCAACAGCACTCAGCAGACCAATGCGCAGATTGCCTGGCGCGGGATGTGGTGGTTCAGAGGTCCGGATCTCGAAAAAACCGTCCAGCAAAACCGCCAGTGCTCCCAGCGCGGTGGCTGCCAAAACCAGCCCGGCCAACGACCAGAGCCCGGCGACCAGGAGGCTGTAGACAAGCGCCAGCCGCAGATGCTCTGCCCCCTGCAGGGGCACCAACGCGAATAATGATCCCGCGCCCCAAGCGATCAGCGCGGCAAGAACTGCCCTCAGCCCCAGCCAAAACACCAGTGCGATCTTGAGCCGCCCGCGCTTGCCCTCCATCCGATCCGCGCTGACCTGGAAAGCATCAGCCGGTGGCAGGTTTTCGAACAGAACCAGATGCAGTCCCAGCGCCCATGCGGACAGCTTGCGGATCAGCACCCATGCCATGACCAGCACCACAGCTCCGATCAGCGCAACGGCGATCCAGAAAGACGGCGGATGGAAGGTCAGGTAATAGTTGATGTCATACTCGGTCAGCGTCCACCAGGCGATCAGAGCAGCGATAGCGGCGAAAGGCAGGATCAACAGGATGATCCGCAGAACCAGGCGTGCAGCAAATCCAAACAGCGCAGGCAGGCGCGACAGGATCAACTTGATCGCCGCGCTCCCCGCGCGCCACGGATCGCTTTCACCCATCCTCAGCGACCCGGCCATGACCGAGAAGACAAAGACCTCGGCCAGCAGGAACAGGCTGAGCATTGCGATTGCGACCGCAAACCCCAGCGGTGACAGGATGAACGCGGCAATATCCTGATCCGTCAGGGCGGTCTGGCTGGAGAGCGAAACTGCTAGGTTCACCGCAATCGCCACGCCCGGCGCAATCAGCGCAATCAGCAACAGGCGCACGGCGACATAGATCGGCACAAAGACCCGGCGGCGTGCCCACGCGCCCTTGTATGCTTTTGTAACGGCAGAGAAAGTGGCCACGTTGCGCCCCCCAAATGATTGATTCATTCAAGGCTGCGCAGACGTGAATTGCAAGTCAGGCTATCAGTTTTCTTCGAGATCAGCCGCCAGCCGGAATCCGATGCGATTGGCGGGCTTATCCTCGACCGACTTGGGCAGCGCTCGCAGCATCACATTCAACTGGCTGACATGCTGCACGAGTTGGGTTCGCGCCCCGGACCCATCTGCGCCGTAAAAAGTGATGATATCAGGGTCGAAATAGCCCATTCCTTCGATCCGCATTACCCCGGCATCGCCGCCAGTAAATCCCATGGCGACCTCATGATCCGCATCCAGCGTATTCTCGAAATTCTGGATATACAGGATCAACCGTTCATAGGCCCATTGCGCCGAGCTTTTGGTGGCTACGGGCTTTTGCAACTGGCCGGGCAGATCCTTGGCGCCGGATTTCGTATCCGGGTTGGCATGCACCTCGTAACATCGGGGCAATGCTGCTGATTCCGCTGCCTCGGCTGAGGTTTCGATCTTGTCCATGCCTTCTACCCTTTGCGCTGAAACTCCCACGCCCCGTCCGCGCGCCGCGTTCGGGTAACAGCACCAATGTGGTGGAGATGGTTCAGATGTGCAACTGCTTCGACCAGAGCAAGCCCATACTCTCCTTCACCGATCTGGCGTTTGAACAAGGGCACAAAGCATTCAGCAGCGGTTTTGGGCTGATCCAGATAATTCTGCAGACGGTCCAGCGCGCTGTGGTGGTTGTCGATCAACTGCCTCATCCTGACCGGCAGGCCGGTAAAGGGCAGTTTATGCCCGCCCAGCGCCAGATGATCCGGGCGCGCCAGGTCTTGCAGGCGCTCGCAGGCTTCCATCCACTCCGCCACTGGATCCGCCATGGGCTCGGTAACATAGACGCCCAGATTGGGGCTGATCGAGCTGAGAACCTGGTCGCCCGTGATCACCAGATTATCGTCACGGCTCCAAAAAGTTGCATGTTCGGGAGCGTGGCCATTGCCCATATGAACATCCCAGTCGCGCCCACCCATACGAATGACACTGCCCTGTTTGATCCGGGTAAAGCCCAGCGGCATCGGATAGACCGTGTCGCAGAAATTGAAGGGCCGTTCTGTCATCCTTTTGGCAAGGAAATCGGCATCCATCCCGGCGCTTCGGTAATAATCCAGCGTTTCCTGCGGCCAGTTTTCCTGCACATCCAGCGTCAGCATCCGTGCAAACAGCCATGCAGTACGCGACGTGACCAGCTCGGCCCCGTGTTCAGATTGAAACCAACCGGCATTGCCAACGTGATCGGGATGGTGATGGGTCACCACCACGCGCGTCACGGGTTTGCCCCCCAGCGGTCCCGCCATCAGGTCCGCCCAAATACGGCGCGTCTTGTTCGAGGACATGCCAGTGTCGATCACCGTCCATCCGTCGCCATCATCCAGCGCATAGATATTGACGTGATCCAGCGCCATAGGCAGCGGCAACCGCATCCAAAGCACGCCTTCGGCAATTTCAACGGCCTCGCCCAGGGCCGGAGCCTCGGGCCAAGGATAGCGGATCGTCAAATGTGTATCACCGTCCATCAGGCAGCTACCATTTCCTCGGCGCTGAGAGCAAAGACGTCATCTGCACCGTTCTGCGCCTGAACCAAAAGCCCCGAAAACTCAGGCAACAACGCATTGATATAAAAGCGTGCCAGCTTGAAACGGGTGCCGTTTGGCTCGGCAAGGGCCGCCTTGAGGTGATAGTGACCGCCCAGAACGCGGGCGAATGCCTTCAGATAGGGCACGGCGCCAGCAAATCGCGTGTTCATGTCGGACTGCGATATCAGCCACTCGGTCGTTTCACGCAGGCTTTCCGTGGCCTCCCAGACAGGACCCGCCAGTTCCGGCATCGACCCACGCGCACGTTCGGCGTGATCCTCGATTTCGTCCAGCAAACGGGACGCCGCTTCGCCGCCATCCATCATCTTGCGTGCGACAAGGTCCATGGCCTGAATGCCGTTGGTGCCCTCGTAAATCGCGGTCACACGGACGTCGCGATAGAACTGTGCCGCGCCGGTCTCCTCGATAAAGCCCATACCGCCATGGACCTGCACGCCTTCTTCCGAAACCCGCATACCGGTTTCGGTACCGAAGGCCTTGTTTATCGGCGTCAACAAGGCCGCGCGCGAAACCCAGTCCGCGTCGCCTGTTGCATTGGCCATATCGATCGCGGCTGCGTTTGCAAGCATGATCGCACGCGCAGCAAAAGTATCCGCACGCATACTCATCAGCATCCGGCGTACATCGGCGTGATCGAGGATTGTGCCCGAAGGTGTCTTGCCTTGCTTCCGCTCAAGCGCATATTCTAGGGCCTGCTGATAGGCGCCTTCGGCGGCACCGATACCCTGTCCGCCGACGCCCAGTCGCGCGTTGTTCATCATGGTGAACATCGCAGCCATTCCGCCATGTTCCTTACCCACAAGCCAACCTTTGGCGCCATCATACTGCATCACGCAAGTTGGCGAACCATGCAGACCCATCTTGTGCTCGAGCGAAACCACTTTCAGGTCATTTGCCACACCCGGATTGCCATTCTCGTCCGGCAGGTATTTGGGCACCAGAAACAGCGATATTCCCTTGGTTCCGGGAACAGCATCGGGCAGGCGTGCCAACACCAGATGGCACACGTTTTCAGCAAAATCGTTGTCACCCCAGGAAATGAAGATCTTCTGACCAGACACCGAATAGGTGCCATCTCCATTCGATTCTGCCTTCGACGTCAGCGCACCCACATCCGATCCGGCCTGAGGCTCGGTCAGGTTCATCGTGCCCGACCATTCACCAGCGATCATTTTGGGCAGGTACAGGTTCTTCAGCTCATCACTTGCGTGGTGCTCCAGTGCTTCGATCTGGCCCTGCGTCATGAGCGGCGCCAGTTGCAGTGACAGGCAGGCCGCAGACATCATCTCGTTGACGGCAGTGGTCAAGGTCATCGGCAGCCCCATACCGCCATATTCGGGATCAGCGCTCATGCCGATCCAGCCCCCCTCGGCAATAGCGTTCCAACCGTCGCTAAATCCTGGCGAGGTACGCAACACGCCGTTTTCCAGACGCGCGGGCTCTAGGTCTCCGTTCCGCTGAAGCGGCGCCATGACTTCTTCGCAGAGTTTTCCAGCCTCGGTCAGGATGGCGCTGACGACGTCTTCGCTTGCTTCCGCGAACTTGTCGGTTGCTGCGATACGATCAAAATCAACCGCATGGCGGAACAGAAATTCGTAATCTGCAACTGGTGCGCGATAGGGCATAATATTACCTCGGGGCTGTCTTGAACGGTCCGCGACGCCGGGGTTGGAAATCCGCTGACTCGCCGTTATTCATCTGGGTTTGAACGATTACGTACCCATCCTTATGCTACAAGCAATCAAAACGCGGCGTCACTCACAATGATCTCTAACGGTACACTCGAACTGTCAGCCGACCAGGCGGGAATTGCTCAGGCTGCGGATCTTTTGAGGCAGGGACAGCTGGTCGCTTTCCCGACTGAAACGGTCTATGGGCTGGGTGGGGATGCTCGCAACGGAGAGGCTGTCGCCAGCATCTATGCCGCCAAGGGCCGGCCCAGTTTCAACCCTCTGATTGCGCATGTCGCATCGGTAGAGTCCGCGCGCAGGTTTGTTGAATGGTCAGATCAGGCCGAGGCTTTGGCACATGCGTTCTGGCCCGGCCCGCTGACTCTGGTTCTGCCGCTGCGGGAAGGGCACGGTGTATCGTCGCTTGTCACTGCCGGGCTGGATACATTGGCGGTTCGGGTGCCTGCGCATCCTTCGGCCCGGGCTATTCTCGAGATGTTCGACGGGCCGGTCGCTGCGCCCTCGGCCAACCCTTCTGGACAGATCAGCCCGACAACAGCCGCGCATGTCCGCGCCGGTCTGGACGGGCGCATCGCTGCCATTCTGGATGACGGTCCCTGCGGTGTCGGGCTGGAATCCACCATTGTCGGCCTCGCTGGAGAATCCGCTTTGCTACGCCCCGGAGGGGTGGCTTTGGACCAGATCGAGGCAGCTCTCGGCACGGCATTGCATCTACACCAATCGGGCGACACGCTAACAGCACCCGGACAGATGCTGTCGCATTACGCCCCGGACGTGGCGGTCCGGTTGCACGCGCAGACTACACATGGTGACGAGATTCTCTTGGGATTTGGACCGGTCGAATGCGACCTGAACCTGTCCGCTGATGGTAACCTGACCGAGGCAGCGGCCAATCTTTTTGCCGCTTTGCACAAGCTCAACAGCACCGGACGCCCGATTGCCGTGTCCCCTATTCCGGACCACGGATTGGGCGCCGCTATCAACGACCGGTTGCGCCGGGCTGCAGCACCGCGTGACAGTTGATCAGGCGCGCCCTGCACTGGCCGACAGAGTCAGAGGATCGACGCCCAACGTTGCCAGCGCCGCCTCCCATTTCTGATCATCGGGGACATCGAACACCAGCTTCGAATCCGCATCGGTTGTGAGCCATCCGTTCATCGCGATCTCATCCTCAAGCTGCCCGGGTCCCCAGCCTGAATACCCTAGCGTCAGCATAGAATTCAGCGGCCCTTGCCCCGAGGCCAGGTCTTCAAGCACGTCCAATGTTGCTGTCATGCTGAAATCATCCGAAATCTGCAGGGAATGGAGGTTCGCGTCATAATCGGCGCTGTGCAGGACGAATCCGCGCGACATCTCGACCGGGCCGCCGAAATGCACCAGACGCTCACCCACGATCGGGATACGGCAAGCGATGTTCAACTGACCCAGCAGCGTCTTTATGCGTAAATCCGAAGGTTTGTTGATGATCAGACCCATCGCGCCATCGTCGCCATGGCTGCAAATATAGACAACCGAATGATCGAAACGCGGATCGCCCATCCCAGGCATCGCAATCAACAGTTTACCGGTCAGATCCATAAGACGACATCTCTTGCTGAGCTCCCATCAACAATGCCCCCGCAGTCCCGGTATTGGCAAGGGACCAGCGGCGATTTCGCTAGATTTCATTCGAGTGACCCGAACGTGACTTGGAATTCGCCTCGAGACCACGCATTTATAGGGTATGAACATTCACAAGACATTTCTGGCAGCCGCCCTTGCCGTGACCGTTGGCGCGATTGGACCGGCATCTGCACAAGTGGTCGGCTCAGTCGCCGAATTGGATATCCTGGATGGCGGGCGCACAGCAAATGGAGCCTATCTTGGGGCGCTGCGGGTGACCCTGCAGGACGGCTGGAAGACCTATTGGCGGGCGCCGGGCGATGCAGGTATTCCGCCACAGTTCGACTGGAATAGATCAACCAATGTCGGCAGCGTGTCGATCACATGGCCCGCGCCGGATGTCTTTGATCAGAATGGCCTGCAGTCGATTGGATACCAAAATCAAATGGTCCTCCCTGTCGAAATTTTGCCGAAGAACCCGGCCAAACCCGTGCGGCTGAAAGGCACGGTGGATCTGGGGGTCTGCAAAGACGTCTGCATCCCGGAACGTTTGGGCTTCGATCATACCCTGAACGCCGAAGCAGAGCGCAACCCGACGATCGCGGCGGCACTGGCCAAGCGTCCCTATTCCGCCAAAGAAGCCCGGGTCGCCAACGCGCGGTGCCACCTGACCCCGACGTCTGACGGAATGCAGATCGAGGCGCGCGTCACCATGCCTTCCGCCGGTGGCCGCGAGGTTGCCGTGATCGAGCCCGGCAACCCCGAGCTGTGGGCCTCGCAAACCGACGCCAAACGGCAGGGCGGTACTCTGGTCGCCACATCCGAGGTGATCAACGCCTCGGGCGGTCCGTTTGCGCTGGATCGCTCAAAGATCCGGATCACTGTTCTGGGGGCCAATCACGCGGTGGACATTCTGGGGTGCAGCGCTGGCTGATCCCATGATGCAAACTCCGAAAATCGGTGCGCTTGCGGTCGTCATTCATGACGGGCACGTCCTTCTGGTTCAGCGCAGCAAACAACCCGATAAGGGGCTGTGGGGCTTTCCCGGCGGCCATGTGGAATGGGGTGAAACCGTCCTGCAGGCAGCACAGCGGGAACTGCGCGAAGAAACCTCGGTCATTGCCGAGCCATTGCGGTATCTGGACAATCTGGACCTGTTGCGCCGCGACGCTCAGGGCGCGGTTCTGTCTCATTACCTGTTGGTCGGCGTGGCCTGCCGCTATCAGACCGGGCAGCCGGTTGCGGGGGACGACGCGATGGATGCGCGCTGGTTTCCACTGGAGTTGATCCGGCAAGGCGATTTGCCCATGAGCGACCGGGTCACAAACCTGTTGGAAACCGCCCTACGTCAGGGCTAGGCAGCGCGCCCTTTGAGACGGGCATAGAGCAGGCTCGACAAAGCAATGCTCACCACCAGAATAACAGTGGCACCGGCGGCGAAAGCCCCGAGCCCCATGCGCAGGACCGAGGGACCCTCTGGCCCGGCATAGAGCGCGGAAACAAGACCCGGCGGAGAGCCGGTCACCGCAGGCCAGATCATCGTCAACGCAAACCAGAGCATCAAGGCAAACCCGGTGGCAACAAGCGCCCCCTGCACCACCCGATCCGGCGCCCGAATTGCGCGACGCATGGCCGTCATTGGCCGCGACAGATCGTTCAGGATCCCCAGCAGGGCAGGAACGAGTAGCAATACTAGCACCATCCCAAACGCCAACCCATAGACCAGCGTGATCACGGTCGGTTTGAGGAACTGTGCCTGCTGCGATCCTTCGTACAACAGTGGGGTCAGGCCCAGAACCGTGGTCAGCGTCGTCAGCATCACTGGCCGCAATCTGTCCGATGTCCCCTCGACGATGGAGGGCATCAGCCCACGAGTCTGCTGATACTCGTCAATCGTCGTCACCAGAACAATCGAGTCGTTGATGATGATTCCGGTCATCCCAAGCAGGCCAACGACCGTGAACATGCTGAGCGGAACCTCCCAGATATAATGACCCCAAATGGTTCCGACCAAACCAAACGGAATGATCGCCATCACTACCAATGGTCGGGTCCAACTGGCAAAGACCCAGGCCAGCACCAGATAGATGCCTGTCAGGCACAGGATCAGACCAGTACGGGCTTCGGACAGAAACTCTTCTTCCTGCTCGCTCAGACCTGCCATGGTCCACTCGACCTGACGTGTGGCTGCGATATTGGGTAGAATTTCCTCGCTCATCGCACGGGCGATCTCGGCCGCGCGTGTTGGATCATCCTCGGAGATATCGCCATAGACCGAAATCACCCGCAGTCCGTTTTCACGCCGCACGGTCGAGAATCCGGATTTACGCTGAACCGAAACGATATCGGCCAACGGGACATAGACTCCATCAGGCGTGCGCATCAGTGTGCGTTCCAGGAAATCGGCGGTCAGTTCTCCTTCAGGCATTTCAACCCGGATCTCGGCACTGCGCGGGCCATCCGGGAAGGTCGCGGCCTCAATCCCGTTCAGACGGTCCCGCAGCACCCGGCCCAATGTTTCGATCCGAAAGCCCAGCGCCTGTCCCTGCGCGGTCAGATCCAAAATGTATTCTTCCTTGTCATAGGCCAGATTGTCTTCCAGCGCTGAAACCTCAGGGTATTTCGAAAGCGCGACCTGCAAGTCCTCGGAAGCCGTTTTAAGCGTGCTCACATCGGCGCCGTAGAGCTGCACGTCAATCGCATCTCCTCCCGGACCAGACCGCCAGCCCCTGAAGCTGAGCAGCTCAAGTTTGGGATGGCTTGGCGCCATTTCCTGCAACTCTCCGACAAACTCGAAGCTCGAATAGGGGCGCAGGTCGGCATCTATCAACTCGATCGAAATCCCGCCCAGCAAATCCGTGTCCTTGCCATCCGCTGCCGAAAGTGCACGGCCCGCGGATCCCCCGATCTCGGCCAGCACGTAATCAATGGGGTTGCGCCCGTGCCGCTCTTCATAGCGTTGGCCAAGCGCCTCTACCGAGGCCTGTAGTTGGTGCATCATGGCCAACGTATCCGCGCGGCCTGCGCCCTCGGCCATGATAAAATTGCCTGTAACCGATCCACGCTCGGGCGCATTGAAGAACCGCCAGTTCACGTCCCCGCGTATGAACAGGGAAATCTGGCTGGCCAAAATGACAATCATCGCCGACACCACCACATAGCGCGCCCAGATTACCCAGGCGATCAGCGGTCGGAACAGCGTATCGCGCACCCAGCGAAACCCCTTGTTCACCACACGGTTCGGCAGATCATACCAATGTTCCTTGGCAGAGTGCGCAATCGCATGGGCCATATGGTTGGGCAGGATCAGAAAGCACTCGATCAGCGAGGCGATCAACACCGCTATCACCGTGAAGGGGATGTCGCGGATCAACTCTCCGAAACGGCCACCAATCGCAGTCAGGCCGAAAAAGGCGATAACCGTGGTCAGCGTCGCAGCAAAGACCGGCATCGCCATGCGACGTGCGGCGCGTTCGGCGGCCACCATTGGTGGCTCACCCAGCCGTCGCGCGCGAAAATCGGCATGTTCACCCACAACGATGGCGTCATCCACGACGATACCCAGAGTGATAATCAAGCCGAACAACGACACCATGTTGATCGACAGGCCACCAATATACATGAACGCAATCGCTGCCGACATTGCCACCGGGATACCCGCGGCAACCCAAAAGGCAATCCGCGCATTCAGAAACAGAAACAGTAGGCAGACCACAAGACCCAGCCCAACCAGCCCGTTATCGACTAGAATATCCAGCCGGTCGGTGATCGCTTGCGCCCGTGTCCGGATCAACTCGGCCTTTACGCCCTCGGGCAGGCTGGCTTGCATCTGCGAGACGACATCTTCGACCGTGTGTTGAATTTCTATCGCGTCGCCCAGATTTGACCGGTCCACACGAACGGACATTGCCGGATTCTTGCCAACAAAATAGCTACGATTTCTGGTGACACCTTCAATCTGGATCTGCGCCACGTCACCGATCAACAGCTTTGAGCCATCGGCGAAATTGCGCAGCGTAATCCCTTCGATCTCTTCCGGGCTGCGCTTTTCGGTGCCGGTGCGAATGCGCGCATTGGCCCCTGTCACATCCCCTGCCGGATTGGCGTTGACCTCGGCAGCGATGGCTAAGGCGATCTCGGATAGGGTGATGTCGTTGGCGATCAGCTGTGCTGTGGGCACCTCGACTACAACGCGCGGCGCGGCGAGGCCCCGGATCGTGGTGCGGGTCACGCCAACAGCGAACAAACGGTTGATCAGCTCATCGGTGAACTTGGCCAGCTGTTCAGGATCGACAGGGCCGGTGACGACAACATCCGTGACGCGATCGCGCCAGGCACCGCGTCGGATGGTCGGCTCATCAGCGTCGTCTGGCAGGTTGGTGACACTGTCGACCGCTGTTCTGACCTCTTCGACCGCGCGAGACATATCCCAGTTCGGCTCGAACTCCATCCGGATCTGGGCTGTGCCCTCGCGCGAAGTCGAAGAGGTGCTGGACACGCCTTCAACGGCCAGAAGGGCCGGCTCCAACAACTGAACGATGCCATTATCGACATCTTCAGGGCCAGCTCCATCCCAGCTAACGCTGACATCCACCCGTTCAAGGATCACATCGGGAAAGAACTGCGCCCGCATATTCGGGATGGCAGCCGCGCCCAGCACCAGCATAACTAGCAGTAGCAGGTTGGCGACCGTCCTGTGACGCGTGAAATAGCTGAGTATCCCCCCAGCCGCGCCGGGAATTTCGCGCATCATCGCGCCTAACCTCCGGCTCGGTTTTCAATGCTGCGCACCAACGACGCGGGAACCTTGGCTTCGCCCAGTTGGCCCAGCACGCGGGCTTTGACATCTTGAGGCAATGCATCACTGGCTTCGACCTGCGCCACCAGCTGGGCACGCTGTTCCTCGGACAGCTCGACCATATCCGTCTGGCCCCCTGCGCTGGCCTCATCCCGCAGCGGCCTGACCCGGACACCGGCCCCAAGCAGAGGCGTTCGACCAATGACAACCTCGCGACTTTCCAACCCCCGCCCGCGCAGCAGCACCTCATCACCCTGACGGCGGATCAACTGCACTGGTAGAACCTCAAGCCGGTCATCCTTGCCCAGAATCAGAACCGTCCCTGCTGAATCCAGAACCGAGGACGGCAGGCGCACCACGTTCTCAAGCGGCTGTTCCTGAACCGAGACTGTCACGAAATCACCGGGCTTGAATCCCGAAGTATCCTCGAGCAAGGCATAAAGCAGGCGACCGGTTTGCCCTTCTCCGGCCGAGCCGCTATCGCGGCTTATGCGGCCCTGTGCCGCAAGATCTGCTCCTGTGACCTCTAGCGATACAGTGACCGGGGAATTGATCAGATCCCCTTCAGCATCCAGCAGGCGCACGAATTGCGCGGTCGAGACGCGAAAGGCCACCTCAAGTGCTTTAGGATCAACCAATTCGGCCAGTTTTTCGTTGGCTGACACCAGGCGACCCTCAACCAAAGTCACGTCGGTCAATGTTCCCCCAAACCGAGCGTGGATGGTCATGTCTTCCAAATCACGTTCGGCAGCGGCAAGCGCGATACGGGCGCGGGCCAGCAAAGTCGTTGCCTGATCGACGCGCGATTCCGCCTGTGCCAGCGCGATCCTCCGGGCCAAAACAGATTGCTGAGCCGATGCCTCGGCCAGTTCCGCCTCTTCCACGGATGCCGCCGCGCCCACTCCCCGGCTTTTCAAGTCTTTTTGACGCTGCAGGGCACGGCCCCGCAATTCGGCCTGCGCCTCGGCCGAGTTCAGCTCATCCTGCGCCAGCAGCAGCGACCGTTCGGCATCGCGTTCCTCAAACTGAGCATCCAGCAGGTCCGACTTGGCGCGGTCCAGCGCCGATTGTGCATCCGCCGGATCAAGCTCGACCAGAACCTCTCCTGCAGTGACAGCACCGCCATCTTCGAAATCTTCGGACAAGGTTATCACACGGCCACCAAGCGCTGCACGCAGTTCCAGGCGGCGGCGGCTTTGCACCTCGCCAAATGCTTCAAGATAAGGCGTTACGGTTTCCACTTCGGCATGCCGGACAGTAACCGCAAAAATCCGCTCCCGCGCCTGCGGAGCGGCATCCTCGCGCGTCAGAACATCCTGCACTGCACCCGCGATCATCTGAACCGCCACAAACAAGAGTGCCAACGTCAAGGACGTCAGGAAAACTCCGGCAAGGCTCTGCCTCAGAAAGCGCATTTACTATCACCCCGTTCGCATCAGGCTAGCATTTCAGAAGGTAGCTTTGCCCCGAAAAATGCCAAGCCACAAAGCGGTAATACACATTTGAACGTGTAACCAGCTTACTTCCGTCGCAGATGTTCGTCCAATCTGGGCATAATTTCCACGAAATTGCAGGGCCGGTGACGATAATCGAACTGTTTTAGCAATATTCCATCCCAGGCATCCTTGCAGGCACCGGGGCTGCCGGGCAATGCAAACAGATAGGTGCCCCCGGCGACGCCACCTGTGGCGCGCGACTGGACGGCAGAGGTGCCGATCTTTTGCAACGACAGGATTGTAAAAACCGTGCCGAACGCGTCGATTTCCTTCTCGTAGACATCCCGATGCGCCTCGACTGTAACGTCGCGCCCTGTCAGGCCGGTACCCCCGGTCGAGATGACGGCATCTATTTCAGGATCTGCGATCCACACGCGCAGCTGTTCTGAAATCTGGGCGCGCTCATCCGGAAGGATCTTGCGGTCCGCGACCAAATGGCCCGCCGCCTGAATCCGATCCACCAAAGTCTGTCCCGATCGGTCCTCGGGCAGCGTCCGCGTATCCGAGACAGTGAGGACGGCGATCCGAACTGGAATGAATTTTTTGCTTTCGTCGATGCGTGACATATGACGTCAGGCCCTTTCCATAATCGCAAGCCGAATGGCGAGCGCCGTAAAAATCCCTCCGGTCACCCAGCCCATGAAACGCGAGGCACGCGGGTTCGAGACCAAGACTCGGCCCGCGCCACCGGCAAACATGCCGACCATCCCGTTCACCACAAAGCCGCCCACCGCGATGATGAGGCCAAGGGTCAGGAACTGCGGCAAGATTGGCCCCAAGGTCGGGTCCACAAATTGCGGGATGAAGGCCAGCACGAACAGGATGACCTTTGGATTGGTGAGATTGACCAGCAGCCCATCACGAAACGCAAGTTTCCCGCTATGTGCCGGTGCCTCGGCCGGCACGGCACCGTTTTGGATCGAACGCCAGGCCAGATACAGCAGATAGGCCACCCCCAACCAACGGATCACATCAAACAGCCAGGGCAGCGTCGATACCACCGCGCCAAACCCAAGCCCAGCCAGCAGGACATGCACCATCGACCCTGCAGAAATACCGGCGCTGGCCGCAAGCGCGGGCCGTGCGCCTTTGCGCAGGCCCTGCCCAAAGCAGAACATCATATCAGCTCCGGGTGTGAGGTTCAGAGCGAGCGCAGCCGGGATAAACGCCAGAAGGGTCACAGTTTCGATCATCAATGCAGCTCAAACCAATTTGGTCTGGGCCCCAGATTGGCCACCTGGGTGCGCCCGATTGCCCCGCGATACCCCCAGCTGTCATGGATATGGCCATGCAGAGAAAGCTGCGGCTGCACCCGCTCGATCGCGTCGCGCACCGCGACCGAACCGACAGCGCCACCCATCGACGTGACATCGCCATGCCCTTTGGGCGGAGAATGCGTAATCAGAATATCGGCAGCGTCGCACCGATCCAGCAACTCGGCGGCCTCGGCCTCGGTCAGATCGCAGGACCAACCGCCAAAAGGCGTCACGGGCACACCATATCCCAGACCAAACAGGCGCACCCCGTCCACAGTCATCCCGGTGCCATGCAGCACGTGGACACCTTCGGGCACAGCCGCTGTCAGCTCTTGGACGCTTTCGGCATTGCCGGGGGTTAGGACCAGAGGGGCCAAAATGCCCGCAAGCATCTCCATCGCCTGATCCAGCCCTTGCCGCATATTGCAGAAATCACCAGCACCGATCACCAGATCCGCCTCGGCGCTGGCGGCAACCAATTCTACCGCCCGACTGCGCGCCATATGCAGGTCGGAAAAGGCCAGGATGCGCATCACTTGCCCTCCAGCCGGGCCTTCAACTCCAACAGATCTGCCCAGGCCTGCCGTTTCATTGGCGGTTGCCGCAGCAAGTAAGCAGGGTGAAACATCGGGATGACCGGCAGCCCCCAAGCCTGATCCCACTGGCCGCGCAACCGAGTTATACCGCGTTTGCCCAGCACCGCCTGACAGCTGATATTGCCCATCACGACCAGAACCTCGGGCTTGGCCAATGCGACGTGGCGCTCCAGAAACGGCTTCATCATGCCGATCTCTTCGGGCTTGGGATCCCGGTTCTGCGGGGGCCGCCAGGGCAGAACATTGGTGATATAGACGTTTTCGGCACGGTTCAGCTCAATCGCGGACAACATCCTGTCCAGCAACTGCCCGGCCCGGCCAACAAAGGGCTTGCCCTCGCGATCTTCATCCCGGCCCGGAGCCTCGCCTATAATCATCACCCGAGCACCCGGCGTCCCGTCGGCAAACACCAACTGGCGCGCACCACGTTTCAAATCGCAATGATCAAACGCATCCATCGCAGCGCGCAACTGGTCCAGCGATCCAGCAGTCTTGGCGACTGAATCGGCAATCGCCAACGCATCGACCGGCTTGGGCTTTTCCGGCGCCGTTTGTACCGCTGTGGGCTTTTTGGATTTGGGCGCAGTGTCGGGCAACGCATAGCGGTTCACCGGGATATCCCCGATCGCATCCGTCGCGCCCAGTTCAATCTGCCAGTCCAGCAGAGCCCGCGCTGTGTGAAAGTCCAAAGCCGATTCCATAGACCTCAATCTAACCTCCTTTTGACCGAGGGAAAGCGAATTGGCCTTGATTGCGCGCTCGGTCGCACCGACCATTGGGGCAATCATGCTGATCATGTTTCGAATCCTCTCAATTTGGGCGCTGCTGGCCTTGGCCAGTGGGCCTGTCTCGGCGCAGCTATTTGACCGAAATGATCAGTGTAGCGCGGGGCAGTTCGCCTGTGGCAGTCGGTGCTGTTCCGGTGGGCAAAGATGCAGTTTCGACAATCATTGCATCCCGCTGGGCGGCACCTATTGCGGCGGCGGCCGCAGCTGCGGGCCGTTCGAGCGCTGCGTGGCAGGCGGGTTGCGCTGCGCACCCAAAGGGGCCAACGCATGCACGACGCGTCTGGACTGCCCCGGCGATAGCTTTTGCAACGCGCGCGGGGAATGTCAGCGAAACACCCCCGAATTCGACCCGAATTCAGCAACCGACGGCAGCCCCATCACCTGTGAGGACGGGCTGACCTGTGCGGCCGGATCATCCTGCCTGCCAGGCGGAGGATGCGCACAGCCCGGTTGGTTCTTGTGCGAGAAAACCGGATCACAATGCCGCCCCGGATTCAAATGTTCGAACCATCAAGGATGTGTGCCGGTTAAGGCGATCGACTGCGGCTATGGCAAATGGTGCAAACCCGGCGAACAGTGCTTGCCCGAGGGGGGGTGCGAGAAACTGCCCTAACGCCTTGATCCCAAGGTTGCCTTGAGCGGCGCGGCTTTCTATAAGCGGGCCGATTGTCAGACAGGAGTCCGCCCATGCGTTTCGCCCATCGTCACCTTCTTGGCATCGAGCACCTGTCCCAATCCGATATTACTGCCATTCTTGATCTGGCCGAGACCTATGTCGAGATGAACCGGCAACCGAACAAGCACTCAGATGTGCTGGCCGGGCTGACGCAAATCAACATGTTCTTTGAGAACTCGACCCGTACTCAGGCCAGTTTCGAACTGGCAGGCAAGCGGCTGGGTGCAGATGTGATGAATATGGCAATGCAGGCCAGCTCGATCAAAAAAGGCGAGACGTTGATCGACACGGCGATGACGCTGAACGCGATGCATCCTGACCTTTTGGTGGTGCGGCACCCGCATTCCGGCGCGGTTGATCTGTTGGCGCAGAAGGTGAATTGCGCCGTACTGAACGCAGGCGACGGGCGGCATGAGCACCCGACACAGGCGCTGCTGGATGCGTTGACCATTCGCCGTGCCAAGGGCCGCCTGCACCGGCTGAACATCGCGATCTGCGGCGACGTCGCCCATTCCCGCGTGGCGCGGTCGAACCTGATCCTGCTGGGCAAGATGGAAAACCGCATTCGCCTGATCGGCCCGCCAACGCTGGTCCCCAGCCAATTTGCCGAGTTTGGAGCCGAGATCTATGACGATATGAACGAAGGCCTTCAAGACGTCGATGTCGTGATGATGCTGCGCCTTCAGAGAGAGCGGATGGATGGCGGGTTCATCCCCTCGGAACGTGAATACTATCATCGCTACGGGCTGGATGCCGCCAAACTGGCGCAGGCCAAACCCGATGCCATTGTAATGCATCCCGGCCCAATGAACCGCGGGGTCGAGATTGACGGAACGCTAGCCGATGATATCAACCGCTCGGTCATTCAGGAGCAGGTTGAGATGGGTGTCGCCGTCCGCATGGCTGCGATGGAACTGCTGGCCCGCAATCTGCGCGAGGCCGCATGAGCGATCTGGTCGTCGCATCCCATGAACACGGCGTTATCCGCCTGTTCGCGCTCGACATGCGCCCGGAAGAGGCCAAGTTTCTGCGCGAACCCGGAGCCGTCGATCAGATTCTAGGGGTAGCGGGGCTGGATCCCGAACAGGTTGACGTCTTTCCGGTCTCGGACCTCGAAGACCTTGGCCTCTTTGGCTATCTGACCGAGGGCTGCGACGTGTACGCAGATCAGCTGGACCGCACAGCGCTGGATGCGATTGACGGCTGGGTTCTGGTGGTCCGCAGCGCCGCATTTCGCGGTCGTGCAGCCGCTTTGCGCCCCGACCGCAGGCTGCGCCTGATCGGCCTGTACACCGAAGAAGCAACAAGCTGGGCAGGTGGCCGGATTGAGACGGAAAGCGCGAAACCGTATTCGGCGCCGCAATCCGCACCGCAAAATGACAGACCGCGTCGCATGGGCTCTGCGGTTCTGGCGCTGCTGATCCTTCTGGTTATCGGAGGTGCCCTATGGCTGATCCTGTGACTTTCCCGCCCGACAAAGGGGCCTATATCCGCACCAACACGTGGATGGCAGCCGCGGCTATGGCAGGGGCCATGATCATCCTTTGGCTGATCGGTAATCCCTATGTGTGGACCGGCGCGCCAGCGGGCCTTGCTGCAATCGGCATTCGTGCGTGGTATCTGGCCTCAGAAGAGCTGACGGCCGCATGGGAAATGACAGACACTACTCTGACCGGCCCTGGCCCGCGCAAAGTGGCGCTGAACCAGATCGAGGCTGTTAAAACCATGGGTAGCTTTGTTCAAATCGTCACAAAAGGCGGGGACAAGCACCTGATCAAGTATCAGGCAGATCCCGCCGCTACCAAAGCCGCTATTGAAAGGGCCATGGCATGAGCAATCTGATCTTCACCAACGGCCGCCTGATCGACCCCGAAACTGGCGCGGACGCACCGGGATGGGTGCATGTGGCTGATGGCCGTATCGTGGCCAAGGGCGAAGGTGCGGCCCCGTCGATTGACGCGCAGGTCATCGACTGCGGCGGGCATTGCCTGGCACCGGGCATCGTCGATCTCGGCGTCAAGGTTTGCGAGCCGGGCGAGCGGCACAAGGAAAGCTATAAATCCGCAGGCCTGGCGGCGGCGGCAGGGGGTGTGACCACGATCGTGACGCGCCCCGATACCTTACCCGCCGTGGACACGCCGGAAACGCTGGAATTTGCGACCCGGCGCGCACAGGCGGATGCCCCGGTCAACGTGCTGCCCATGGCGGCCCTGACCAAAGGGCGCGAGGGGCGCGAGATGACCGAGATCGGATTTCTGCTGGATGCCGGTGCCGTCGCCTTTACCGACTGTGATCATGTCATTGCAGATACCAAAGTGTTCACCCGCGCGCTGACCTATGCGAAATCCTGCGGTGCGCTGGTGATCGCCCACCCTCAGGAACCGGGGCTGAGCGCTGGCGCCGCCGCCACCAGCGGCAAATTCGCCGCCTTGCGCGGGTTGCCCGCCGTTTCCCCAATGGCCGAGCGTATGGGGCTGGACCGCGACATTGCGTTGCTGGAAATGACCGGTGCGGCCTATCACGCCGATCAGATTACCACCGCCCGCGCCCTGCCCGCGCTGGAACGGGCCAAGCGGAACGGGCTGGACATCACTGCTGGCACCTCGATCCACCATCTGACGCTGAATGAGCTGGACGTGGCCGACTATCGCACCTTCTTCAAGGTCAAACCTCCGCTGCGGTCGGAAGATGACCGGCGGGCTGTCATCGAAGCGGTGCGGGCAGGTCTGATCGACACGATCAGTTCCATGCACACGCCACAGGACGAAGAAAGCAAACGCCTCCCGTTTGAAGAGGCGGCCTCGGGCGCGGTGGCGCTGGAGACGTTGCTGCCTGCGGCTTTGCGCCTGTACCATTCTGATCAACTGGACTTGCCGACTCTGTTCCGCGCGATGGCTCTGAACCCAGCTAAACGACTGGGTCTGGACAGCGGTCGCTTGTCTGAGGGCGCGCCGGCCGACCTGGTTCTGTTCGACCCGGATGTGCCCTTTGTGCTGGACCGGTTCACGCTTAGATCCAAATCGCAGAATACGCCATTTGACGGCCAGAGGATGCAAGGTAAGGTCACCGCAACCTTTGTGGCAGGCCAAGAAGTATACCGGAGACCCTGATGCCCCTGATCGACAGTACGATGACCCAGCTGATCCTCTGGGCCGCGATTGGATACCTGATGGGGTCGATCCCCTTTGGCATGATCATCGCCAAGGTGATGGGACTGGGAAATCTGCGCGATATCGGGTCGGGCAATATTGGGGCGACCAATGTACTTCGCACCGGCAACAAGGCCGCCGCCGCGCTGACTCTGATCTTTGACGCCGGGAAAGGGGCCGCTGCCGTCTTGCTCGCCCGTGCCATGGCCGGGGAAGACGCCGTACAGGTCGCCGCATTGGCCGCGTTTCTGGGCCACTGTTTTCCAGTCTGGTTGGGCTTCAAAGGTGGCAAGGGTGTCGCGACCTTTCTGGGCCTCTGGCTAGCGCTTGACTGGGGCGTGGGCATTGCCTGCTGCATAACTTGGCTGGTGGCCGCTGCCATCTGGCGGATTTCGTCGCTTGGGGCCCTTGCAGCAGCGTCCCTGTCTACAACCTGGGTCATGGTTTTGAGTGACGGGTCGACGTTTATTCTGGGAATCGTCCTGACATTGCTTGTGTACTGGCGCCATGCCGCCAATATCTCGCGCATCAAAGCTGGCACCGAACCCAGGATCGGGTCCAAGACCTGATATCCGCCTGAGTTAATTGGTTCTTGATCGAATCAATTCTATCTGTAATTTCTGTCATTACAGAAATTACTGGATACAATTATGCACCTTACTGAATCCATGCGCGACTTTATCCTCCATTGGGGAGAAATGGGTACCAAGTGGGGTGTGAACCGCTCGGTCGCGCAAATCCACGCTCTATTGCACATCTCGCCCGAACCGATGACTGCAGATGAGATCTGTGAAACGCTCGGGCTGGCCCGCTCGAACGTCTCGACCGGGCTGAAGGAACTGCAAGGCTGGAAGCTGATCAAAGCCAGCCGAAACCTGGGTGACCGGCGCGATCACTTTCATTCGATCCGGGACATGTTTGACCTGACCAAAGCTGTGGTTGAAGGCCGCCGCGAACGTGAATATGCGCCCACTCTGGCCGCGCTGCGTATCGTTGCCCAAGAGGCTCAGAATGACGGCACCTCGCCCAAAGTGCGCCAGCGGATTGATGAGACGCTAGAGACCATGCAGATGTTCGACGACTGGTATGTCGATGTGAACCGTCTACCTCGCCGCGTTCAACTGGCAATCGTCAAACTTGGCGGACGCATCGCCCGGCTGCTGCCCAAGGGACAAGGGGACAAGTCGCCCTAAAAATTTTACCCTCAAATTTCCCTCAATACAGAAATCTCAGAATATGATGTAAGAAGGAGCATGACATGATCCAGCCCAAACGCCCGCCCGAACGCGCCCCGAAAGGCATCCAATGGGCCGACCTGGTTCCCCTGAACCGCTGGGACAAGATCAAGGAACTGATGCTACCGCTGCCTTGGTTGCTGCTGTCTCTGACGCTCTACAGCACTGCCCTCTGGCCACTTGGTGCTATGGCCAGCTTTCTGTTCTTTCTGTGCGCCCTGCGCCTGAACCACGAAGCGATCCATGGCAATCTCGGGCTGTCGCGGCGGCAGGATTCCTTGGTGATGCATGTGCTCAGCGCGCTTATGTTGGGTTCTAATCACGCTTTCTGCCAATGCCACCTGCTGCATCACAAACACGCCATGGGTCCGGGCGATTGCGAGGGGAATTGCGGGCACATGACCCTGGCGCAGGTCTTGGTATACGGACCCCGGTTTCCCTTCGACATCAACCGTGCGGCCTGGCGGGTCGCCAACGTCAAGGCCCGTCGCCGCATCCTGATCGACTGGGGGCTGGTGCTTGCCGTGATCGCCGCTGCTGTGCTGAGCGGATCGCAAACCTTGCTGCTGCACGTGGCTGCGATGAGCACAGCCCAATGCCTTGCCGCCCTGTTTGCGGTCTGGATAACCCATCAGGGCACGCATAACAGTGGCGTTGCCGCGCGCAGTCAGCGCGGGGTGCTGGCGCGGCTGGCCTATCTGATGTTCTACCACCGCGAACATCATCTGTTCCCGAAGGTTCCTGTCAGCCGGTTGCCCGTTCTTGCGGATCGGCTGGAACGTTCGGTTGCGGGATATGCCGCAAGTCGCAAGCCGGTCATCGGCTGGCTGGAACCCCGCCGGTTCCGGGTTGAACCCTAATCCTTGCTGGTACGCGCACCCAAGGATCCTGAGCGGAAACGCACAGGATCCGTTTGCCAGCACACAATCACCTTTAGTTGTTTTGAACGTGATCAATACGCTGCCCACTTCGGGGTCGTGGCGGCCAATTACCGACCGCACGGAACAAAACAATCAGGGTTGCCCAGACTCAATTACGGAATCCCCCGGCAGTCCGATTCACGAAAGGTGAAAACAATGAACAAGATCAAATCCCTTATCGGCGGCGTCGCGCTGTCTGTTGCCATCGCAAGCTCAACCCTGGCTGCAGGCGTCGAACTGAACGCAAGTTCGACCGGTCTGGCGCTGCAGGGCTATGACCCGGTCGCTTACTTCACCGCTGGCGAAGCCACCAAGGGCGATTACCGCATCACTGCGCTGCACAACGAAGCCTTGTACCGCTTTGCCTCGGAAGAAAACAAAGTCGCGTTTGAAGAAAACCCCGATGCCTACCTGCCTGCATATGGTGGCTATTGCGCATTCGGCACCGCGATGGGCTTCAAGTTTGACGGCGACCCGAACTACTGGAGAATCGTCGACAACAAGCTGTACCTGAATCTGTCCGCAGATATTCAGGAACGTTGGGAAGGCGACATCCCCGGCTTTAACGAGCGCGCCGACACCAACTGGAAAGATATCGCCGACAAGAGCCCTTCGGAATTGCAGGCGCAATAATCCGCCCAAGAAAAACACCGGATCGGCGGCAGTTCACCCTGCCGCCGATTACCATTTGAAACCGCCATTTTTCACCCTAGTTGTTCAAGCAGGAACGAGCCCAAAAAACGTGGGCCAGTGCCCCGAAGCGGCGGCACAGAGAACACGTACGGAAACAGCCAAAAAACAGCGATCCGGTCGTCAGACCGGGCCCTGGCAATACCACGTACAAATGAGCAGCACAGGTTTGCTGAAGACCAATTCGAAAGAAAGGTTAACAGAATGACAGGTAGATTTTTTATTGCGGCCTTTATCGCCTCTATTGCGGCCGGAGGCGCCTCGGCGCAATCCTCGGGCAACTGGACGGGCTTTTACGGCGGCCTTCAGGTCGGCTATGCCGATATCGACACCAATGTTTCGGGCGTCGACGGTGATGGCGCGATTGGCGGTATCGTGTTGGGATATGATTATGATCTGGGGGATTGGGTTGTCGGTGGCGGTTTTGACTATGACTGGACCAGCATTGAACTGACCCCCGGCGTCGAGGTCGAAGACGTTTGGCGCCTGAAAGCACGCGCCGGATACAAAGTGACTCCGGTGGGGCTGCTATATGGTATCGGGGGCTATGCCGAGGCGAGTACGGACAATCTTGGCAGTGACGATGGTTGGTTCATCGGCGCTGGGTATGAACAAATTGTCGCCCCCAATGTCAGCGTTGGAGGCGAAATCCTGTATCACGAATTCAACGATTTCGATTCGACCGGAATTGATGTGGACGCGACCACAATCCAGGCCCGCGCCACCTACCGGTTCTAAGAAAACAGTGACGGAACCCGGCACAAACGCCGGGTTCCTTTCATTTACAGCTCAAGAACAGTGCTGCCTGTGGTTTGGCGCGCCTCAAGTGCGCGATGGGCCTCGGCCACCTGATCCAGCGGGAACCTCTGATCAATGTGGATTTTGATCTCGCCGCCTTCGACCTTGTTGAACAGGCGCCGCGCCATGGCCTGACAGACCGCGTGGTCCGAAATATGTGTGAAGAGCGTTGGCCGCGTTATCTTGAGCGATCCTTTCTTGGCCAGAATGCCAATGTCGATCAGAGGCACCGGGCCAGAGGCATTGCCGAACGAGATCATCATGCCAAGCGGTTTCAGGCTGTCGAGCGATCCGTCAAACGTGTCCGACCCGATGGAATCCATCACCGCGTCTACGCCTTTGCCCTTGGTGATCTGCGCAACGCGCTCGGCAAAGTTCTCGGTCCGGTAATTGATGCAATGCGCGGCACCATTGAACTGCGCCAAACTGCATTTTTCATCGGTTCCGGCAGTACCGATCAACGTGATCCCTTCGGATTTGGCCCATTGGCAGGCAATCAAGCCAACACCCCCGGCAGCTGCATGAAACAGCACGGTATCCCCGCGTTTCAGCGGTGTGGTGCGATGAAACAGATATTCGACTGTCATCCCCTTGAGCATCATCGCGGCCGCCGCATCAAAAGAAATTCCATCCGGAAGCGGGCACACCTGTGCGGCGGGCATGACCCGTGCCTCGCAATAGGCTCCGGGCGGAGAGGCAGCATAGGCCGCGCGCTGCCCGAGTTCCAGATGCGTTACACCTTCCCCGACGGCTTCGATCACGCCAGCGGCCTCCATGCCCAAAGCCTGAGGCAGATCCAGCGGATACAGCCCAGTGCGCTGATATACATCAATGAAATTCAGCCCGCAGGCATGATGACGAATACGAACCTCACCGGGGCCGGGTTCACCAAGTGGGCGATCTTCGATCTTCAGAACCTCGGGGCCGCCGTGTTCATGGATGACGACGGTTCGTGCCGTTTTCTGCATGTTGTCCTCCTCTAGCCTCAGGCCAAGCTAACATGCCTGTGACGCAGGGCAATCGACACGATTACGCGAGGCGCAACCCAAACGCGAAAATTTGTGCTATACTATGCCCAAGGCGTTGCTGGCTGGTCCGGCCAAAAGCAACAAGTCGCCGGATTGACCCCGCTGCGCAACATCGCAATGCAGGAGGGGACGGCAATGGACAAAACGATTGGCAATCCGATCACCTGGGCGGCACGGAACATAGGTGCAACCGGGGATCACCTAGCTGAAAATATCAGCCATATCGGCAGCGCGGATACACGACACCTGCCAGTGGTTCGTACGCTGACGATGGATGATCTTTGGGCCTGCCTGAGGGCAGGATACAGCGATTTTCTGGATACAAGGGCCGATGCGATTTTCGTGGTGCTCATCTATCCGATCGCAGGTTTTCTGATGTTCGGAATTGGGCTGAACACAAACATGGTTCCACTGCTGGCACCGCTGGTTGGTGGTTTTGCGCTTGTGGGTCCGGTAGCCGCCCTTGGCCTGTACGAAATCAGCCGCAAACGAGAACAAGGTGGCGAGGCTGGATGGCTGGATGCGTTTGGCGTGTTCCGGTCCCCTTCCCTGGGTGCAATTCTGGCTTTGGCGTTTTACATGGTCATGCTGTTTCTGGTCTGGCTGATGGTCGCGCAGAGCATCTATGTTCAGACACTCGGCCCTGACCTGCCCGCGTCGCTGGGTGCCTTTCTAACCCAAGTGTTCACCACCGCCGCTGGATGGACCATGATCTTGTTCGGGAACGCTGTTGGGTTTCTGTTTGCCCTCGTCGCCCTGGCAATCAGCGTCGTCAGCTTTCCGCTGCTGCTGGACCGCAAAGTGGGCGTTCCGGTCGCCGTGGTGACATCCGTACGGGTGTTGCGTCACAATCCGGGCGTCATCCTGAGCTGGGGATTCATCGTTGCTGCGCTGCTGGTCATCGGAGCGATCCCGATGTTGCTGGGCCTGATCGTCGTGATGCCGGTACTGGGCCACGCCACCTGGCATCTCTATCGGCGTGCCGTGGCCTGAAACACAGCTTTATCCCGCAACTTTCAGAACAATCTTGCCAATATGGCCAGAGCTTTCCATCCGGGCATGGGCCGCCGCCGCATCAGCCAGATCAAACTCACTATCCATAACAGGGGCAACTTTTCCCGCCTCGAGCAAGGGCCAGACCGCTTCGTGCAGATCCGAAGCGATTTTTGCCTTGGCCAGATCGCTTTGCGGGCGCAGGGTACTGCCAGTCAAGGTCAGCCGTTTGACCATCATAAGCGCAAAATTCAGCTCGACCACGGGCCCCTGAAGGAAGGCTATCTGCACCAGCCGCCCATCCTCGGCCAGCGCCTTGACGTTGCGTGGGATATAGTCGCCGCCCACCATGTCCAGTATCAGATTCGCCCCGCCCTCGGCCCGCATCGCGGCTACGAAATCCGCGTCACGGTAGTTGATCGCCTGTTCGGCACCCAGCTTTTCACAGGCCTCACATTTTTCAGCCGAGCCTGCAGTAGCAAAAACCCGCGCTCCAAAGGCGTTCGCCAGCTGAATCGCCGTTGTGCCGATACCACTGGAACCACCATGCACCAGAAACCGCTCACCGGCCTTCAGGCTGCCGCGCATAAAGACGTTGGACCAGACGGTAAAGAAGGTCTCTGGCAGGCAGGCGGCTTCTTTCAGGCCCATCCCCGCTGGCACCGGCAAACAATGTGCCGCAGGTGTGGCCACATATTCGGCATAGCCGCCGCCCGGCAGCAAAGCACAGACCTGATCGCCAACAGATAGGTCTTCGACCCCCGCCCCGACGGCCACGACCTCACCCGCGGCCTCAAGACCCGGCAGATCACTGGCACCCGGAGGTGGATTATAGGCACCGGCGCGCTGCAGAGCATCCGGGCGGTTCACCCCCGCATAGGCGACTTTGAGGATCACTTGACCGGCCAATGCATGGGGCATCGGGCGTTCTGTCAGTTGCAGAACATCCGGACCGCCGGGTTCGGTGATTTCAATGGCGCGCATCATCTGAGTCATGGGTAGATCTCCTTTGGCCAATGCCTAGCAGGCTGAAACGTCAAGGCCCAGTAGCAAGAGGACTACTTGCGCGGTGTCAGGAATCCGGGAAGCCTGCCGTGGGTTTTAGTCGGAGCCTTCACCTGCCCGGCCAGCCAATTCGGAACAGCAAGAAACGGTCTGAACAGAGGATTGTCCCTCACCTGCCCCTTAAGCTTTTCGAACTGCATGACATTGTCGATACGACGGTCCAGAAACTCCCACGTTTTCTGATTCCCGGGCGAATCGTCCCCCAACCAGAACAACAGGGTCGAGGAATAGACCCCCGACAATGTCGCCCGCTTGGTGTACCAGTTCACGTCGTCCGACGTATCTCCCAACGTGTCCCAGATCAGATCACAGGTTTGCCATACTGCCCTTGCGCCATCAGCCGCGTGGCTTGGCAGCGAAAACATGGTCATACCCCGGCGCACGAGTTCCTTATCCGGCACGGCCTGCAGCCGGAACCGGATGGCAGCGGCGATCCGGTCACGGAATTTGATATCGCCCAAATCCTCAGTTTTAAGGCGATCTGCCATCACTGCGTCCCCGCGCGCATGAAATGCCAACGCCAGGTCAACGGCACCACGCGGACAAATCGCACGCACCAGAACGTCATCCATTCCACATTCTTCAATCGCCGCGCGAAAGCTGGTTTCCGACCAGCCATCGAAGGGAACATGTGTCAGCATCGCATCCAAAAGCTGCTGCTTGGCGTCTTCATAGGTGGTGGTCATGGCGGTTCTCCGGTTATCAGGACCAGTACTAGACAAGATAGAGGCGCTTTGCTATACGGCCAATTCCTGCAATTTCCTTGCAACTCTATCTAGAAAGGTGGTGACAACCACATGCAGGTTAGTGTTCGCGACAATAACGTCGATCAGGCGCTTCGTGCCCTGAAGAAAAAGCTGCAGCGCGAAGGCGTGTTCCGCGAAATGAAGCTTAAGCAACATTTCGAGAAACCGTCCGAGAAAAAAGCGCGCGAGAAAGCTGAAGCGATCCGCCGTGCCCGTAAACTGGCACGTAAGAAAGCACAGCGCGAAGGTTTGCTCTAAGCACCTTCCTCGTCCAGTTTTGGATGACACTATTTGACGACCCCCGAGGCATCGCCCGGGGGTTTGTCGTTTTCAGGGTGACGTTGCGCGCTTTTTCGCGACTGGCTGACGCAACCCAGCGTCAATGCGCGATAAATCGCGAACTCAGATTCAACTTCCGGTGGCGATCTGCCCACCAACCGCGAGCGGCACGATTGTGTCTTCTCGTCGCCAAGTTCTCGCCACTAATGTCCCGCCAAAATAACGCAATCTATTGGAGGCAGAATCATGTCAACGGCCAGCGATCTAGAACGGCAGATGCTCGCATTGATCAATGCAGAGCGGGCGAAGGCGGGCTTACAACCGGTCAAGCTTGAGCTTCGGCTGAACGCAGCGGCGGAAGATCACAGCGAGTGGATGCTGAACGTCGATAAGTTCAGCCATACCGGCGCCGGAGGTTCGCGACCATCGGACAGAATGGAAGATGCGGGCTTCGAATTCTCCGGAAGCTGGCGCGCGACTGAAAACATCGCATGGCAGAGTGTCCGCGGTGCGCCGGGGCTGTCGGATGACGTTCAGGATCTGCACAACAGCCTGATGAACAGTTCCGGCCATCGCGCGAATATTCTGGACGCCAACGTGACCGTTATCGGAATTGGGATTGAGGTCGGAAACTATGACGGCTGGAACGCCATCATGGTGACCCAGAACTTTGCACGGACCTCTGCGCCTTTGCAGCTTGATACCAGCAGTTCGGGTGGTTCCGGTGGTTCCACACCTCCACCGCCCTCGGGGCAGTTGGACGTCAGGGCTGGCAAGATCGGCACTGCTGCGGATGACTGGTTCGTTTTGAAATCCGGACAGTCTGGCCTTTTGGATGGGCGCGGCGGTGATGATACCCTGGTTGGTGGCGGCGGCCGAGATAAGCTGCTTGGCCGCTCCGGCGACGACACCCTGAACGGCGAAGGCGGAAATGACACTCTGGTTGGCGGAGCTGATAATGACGACCTGAATGGGGGTGATGGCAAAGACCTTCTGAAAGGCGGCTATGGCATTGACCAGCTGGACGGCGGCGCCGGAAACGATGTGCTTAAAGGCGGGCAGGACAACGACATTCTTATCGGTGGCGCTGGCAACGATAAATTGCTTGGTGGCAATGGTGCAGATGTCATGACCGGTGGCACCGGAGTGGATCAATTCTACTTCACCAAGGGCGCGGATACTGTGACGGATTTCACCGACGAGGATATCGTCAACCTCCGGCAGGCCAAGTCTATCGTTGGGTATAACGATCTGATGAAGAACCACATTTCGCAATCCGGAAATGACGTCATCATCGATGCCGGTAACGGCCACACCCTGACACTAGAAGATACCTTGTTATCGGACCTGGCCAGAGACGACTTTGTGTTCTGAAGGCCGGACAAGCGAAAACTAAAGCCACGCCCCCGGAATCCGGGGGCGTTTTTCGTGATCAGTAAATCTTGGGCACGTACAGCTCGTCCGGCAAAACACGCCGTTCGTATTCCGGATTATATTTGCGATCCGGGAGATCAACTTTTTCCTGCGGTACATCCGTATAGGGGATCTTGGTCAGAAGATGCTCAATACAGTTCAGGCGCTCACGCTTTTTGTCGTTGCCTTCGACGATGTACCAGGGCGCCTCTCGGATGTTGGTACGGAACAGCATGTCCTCTTTGGCTTTGGTATAGGCCTCCCAGCGGATACGGGATTCCAGATCCATGGGGGACAGTTTCCACTGTTTCATAGGATCGTGAATCCGCATAAGGAATCGCAGCTGCTGTTCCTCATCCGTGATCGAGAACCAGTATTTCAGCAAGATGATCCCGGATCGAACCAACATCCGTTCGAATTCGGGAACGTCCTGAAAGAACTGATCAACCTGATCTTTGCTGGCAAACCCCATCACCCTTTCGACCCCGGCACGGTTATACCAGGACCGATCGAACAGAACGATCTCACCGGCGGCGGGCAGATGCGGGACGTAACGCTGGAAATACCACTGGCTCTGCTCACGACGACTGGGCGCCGGCAGAGCAACCACCCGGGCAACACGCGGATTCAGGCGCTGCGTAATCCGCTTAATCACCCCACCCTTGCCAGCACTGTCCCGGCCTTCAAACAGGATACAGACCTTGGCACCGGTATGTTGCACCCAGTCCTGCACCTTGATCAGTTCAGCCTGAAGTCGTAGCAAGTTACGGAAATAGACCTTGCGATCCAGCATGTCGGGATGCTGATCCTTGTAGATCTTCCGCACTTCCACCGACAGCATGGGCTCGCTGAATTCGATCTCAAAATCTTCGTCCAGCGCGTCTTCCAACTCGGCTTCGAGCCAGTCTTTTGGTGCATGGTTAAACTCGTCGGTCAAGGTCTGCTCCTTATCAATTCTCGGGTCAGGACCCTATCAGGCGCGTGTAACCGCCTGATGTCATCACAGAGGTAGATGAAAGCCTTTTTCTAAGCTTATCTGCCGGGGTCAGCAAGATCACTGCCCCAGGAAATCGGAAACTTGGCATTTCCCCTCGGCTGGATCATTCAATCGCCAGAACCACCCCTACTTCAGTTTGTATGAAGCCTGTTAACACGACTTGCCAGCCCGAGTGTTCTGAGGGCATCAAAGCACAGGTCATTTCAGAGAGGGGCCGTGGCGCATTTCATATCTGTTCTGCCGGTTGTTTGGCCCTGGTTTATCCTGATCGCCGCGCAGATATGCGCTGTTTCGGGGAAATGGTCTTTGGGGTTCGTTCTGCTGACCTGTTTTGGCCTGATTGCCCTGACCTTGGGTCTGGTCACGCCCTTTGCCGCAGCTATTTCGTCAGCAGGTCTTGCCGGGGCGTTGATGCTACGCGGTTTGAACGGTGCGTTTTCCTTTGTTGGACATATCGCCTTGATCCTGTGGTGCTTGGCCATGGGCGCACATCTGGTTCCGGGCTTTCATAACCTTCTGGTACTGGACCGGGTTCATTCCGGTCCGGGCAGCACCGATTTCACGATGTACCTGAACCTGGACAAGCCTCTGATCCTGTTCGCCGTCCTTCTGGCCTGGCCACGCATGAATGATGGGGTAGCGTATATACGCAAATCGCCGCTGGCGGTCGGGCTGGTCGCATTGCCGGCCCTGTTTCTACTGGGCCTCTCAGTTGGTGCCATCCGGCCAGAGTTCACCCTTCCCCATTGGTGGATGATCTTTGCACTTTCCAACCTGTTTCTGACCTGCCTCACGGAAGAGGCCTTTTTCCGTGGCTATCTGCAATCAGCACTTTCCAAACGCCTGGGGGCTGCTGCGGGGATTGCTGCGGCCAGCCTGCTTTTCGGGCTTGCACATTTTGCAGGTGGACCTGCATTGGTTTTCTTTGCAGCCCTTCTTGGCGCGGCATGTGGCCTGGGATTTTACGCGACAGGACGTCTTTGGGTTCCGGTTCTGATGCATTTCGCCTTTAACGCGGCGCATCTGGTGATTTTCACCTATCCCGGCCCAGCCTAGGTTAAACCGGCAACGCCGTCGTCTTGAACACAGTCCGAAGCGCGAATGAACTTTGCATCTGCGCCACGCCTGGAAGTCGAGACAGATATTGGCGGTGGATGCGGGCGAAATCCTCGGTGTTTTCGGCAACGACCTTCAGGATGTAGTCCGCAGTTCCTGCCATCAGGTGGCATTCCAAAACATCCGGGATCCGCGCAACGGCTTTCTCAAAAGCCTCCAGTACTTCCTCGGCCTGGCCCTGCAAGGTGATCTCGACAAACACCGTTGTTGGCACATTCATCTTGCGCGCGTCCAACAAGGCAACGTAGTTGCGGATATAGCCATCGGCCTCAAGCCTCTGTACCCGCCTGTGGCAGGCCGAAGGCGACAAATTCACCTGCTCGGACAATTCGGCATTCGACATACGACCATTCCGCTGCAAGGCGGCCAGAATCTTTCTATCTGTCGTATCAAGGCTCATCCACGCAATTCCTTTGCGGGTTTTACCCATTGTAGCGAAGATTTTCCCGAAGAAAAGCCGGAATGCGGGCAGAGTTTCACAGAAATTGCACCCGAAACCGCCCATTATTTAGGCAGTTTAGGAACGGAGAGACCTAATGAAAATCGGTTGCCCCAAAGAAATCAAGCCGCAGGAATTCCGTGTCGGCATGACGCCCAACGCCGCACAAGAGGCGGTGTCTCGTGGCCATGACGTGATAATCGAAAACGGAGCTGGCATTGGCGCCGGGTTTGATAACGATGATTACGTCGCCGCAGGTGCCCGCATCGTGGACAGTGCAGAAGAAGTTTTTGCCACCGCAGATATGATTGTCAAAGTCAAAGAACCCCAGGCGGGCGAACGCAAGATGCTGCGTGAAGGGCAGCTTTTGTTCACCTACCTGCATCTGGCCCCGGATCCGGATCAGACCAATGACCTGCTGGAATCGGGCTGTACGGCTATCGCCTATGAGACAGTGACCGATGCAAATGGAGGTCTGCCCCTGCTTGCACCCATGTCCGAGGTTGCGGGCCGTCTGGCACCACAGGTCGGATCTTGGACGCTGCAAAAGGCCAATGGCGGCCGCGGAGTTCTGATGGGTGGCGTCCCCGGCGTTGGTCCAGCAAAAGTTGTGGTTATCGGTGGAGGCGTCGTCGGCACCCATGCCGCCAAGATCGCCGCAGGTATGGGCGCGGATGTGACGGTACTGGACCGGTCCCTGCCCCGGCTGCGTTATCTGGACGACGTGTTCGGCGGTCAGTTCAAGAACCAGTATTCAACTGCAGGTGCGACCGCGGAGCTGATCCAGACCGCCGACATGGTGATTGGCGCTGTGCTGATCCCGGGTGCGGCAGCGCCGAAACTGGTGACGCGCGCGCAGCTGTCCACCATGAAACCCGGCGCGGTTCTGGTGGATGTTGCCATCGACCAGGGCGGCTGTTTTGAAACCTCAAAGGCCACAACCCATGCGGACCCGATCTATGAAGTTGACGGCGTCATGCATTACTGCGTGGCCAACATGCCCGGCGCGGTTGCAAGAACGTCAACAATAGCACTGGGCAACGCCACAATGCCGTTCATGCTGGCACTGGCGGATAAAGGATGGAAACAGGCCTGTCAGGATGATCCGCACCTGCTGGCTGGCTTGAACGTTCACGCCGGCCAACTCACCTATTATGCGGTTGGCAAAGCGCTTGGGATTGACGTGGTATCCCCCAACGTTGTCATCAAATCCTGACGAAACCCTCCAGCCCCTGAAGCGCCCTCTCCCGAGGGCGTTTGCAGCGTTGGGCATAGCGCCGCCTCTTCGAAGCGGCGTGACCTGTTCACAGCGTTGAACGGGGCACCAAAAACAACGACGCCGCGCGATTAGCGCGGCGCCGGGCCCAACCGGAGGAGGGTATTTTATTGCCCGAGCGACGGGCGGGAGCATCATCCCTGTTTCTGGATCTCGACCGAATGCGGGTATGGAATCGAAACGCCTTTTGCATCAAACGCTTCTTTGACTGCTTTGGTCATTTCAAATTTGACATCCCAATAATCGACAGCGGCACACCACAAGCGCGCCGTCAGATCGACCGAGCTGTCCCCCAGATTTGTGACCCGCACCCAGGGCTCGGGATCGCCGTGGATGCGCCCATCAGCCATTGCGAGGTCCAGGATGATTTTCATCGCCTCATCCGCGCTATCGCCATAGTCGATACCAAACACCAAATCTACACGACGCGTCTCGTGTGCCGAGTAGTTGGTGATAACTGACCCCCAAGCCTGGCCATTGGGTACAATGATCTGCACATTGTCGGGGGTCACGAGTTCGGTCGTGAACAGATTCAGATCTTTGACAGTTCCGGCTGTTCCGCCGATGTCGACATATTGACCAAGCTTATACGGCCGGAAGACAACCAACATCACGCCTGCCGCCAGATCACTAAGTGTACCCTGCAGCGCCAGGCCTATGGCCAGCGAAGCAGCGCCCAAAATGGCAACGATACTGGTTGCTTCGATCCCGAAGATGCCCAGAACAGCCACAATTACCATGGCCAGAATGGCCCATTTGATCATGCTGGCGGCAAAATTGCCCAGCGTCGGATCAATATGGGGCGTTTTGTTGATACGGCGGCGAACAACCCCAGCGATCATACCTGCCGCAATCCAGCCCAATATCAGAACAATCAGAGCCTTGCCCGCACTCATCAAGATTGGCACATAGCCGTTTGCCATATCCATGGCTTGATTTGCCATTTCCATCGTCTGCTCCAATTCGGGTTTCCTTCTGCTTTCAGATCGTTAATTGAATCCCACCTATCTGGTGGGCTCCTCTTCTGCCGTAACTGCAGGAGTCACTTTTTCAGTGCGTCGCGGATTTCCATCAGGATGTCCAGCTCGCTTGGCCCGGCTGGCGCTTCTTCTTCCGCCGGTGCTTCCTCTTCTGCCGCCTCTTTGACCCGGTTCACCATTTTGACCAGCATGAAAACCACCCAGGCGATGATCAGAAAGTTGATGATCGCCATGATGAACGCACCATATGCAAAAACAGAAGCACCGGTTTCCCGCGCCGCTTCCAGGCTCGCCCCTTCGGCGACATCACCGGCCAGAACGGAGTAGTTGTTGGTGAAATCAACCCCACCCGTGAACAGGCCAATCAATGGATTGATCAGATCGCCAACAAGAGACGTAACAATTGCGGTAAATGCGGCTCCAATGATGATACCCACCGCCATATCCATAACATTGCCTTTGGCAATGAATGTCTTGAACTCCTGGAACATAACTTCCCTCTTTCCCTGTTGTCATTTTTATGCGCCTAAACGCACGGCAACTGTGCGCTAATTGCACTATAAAATGTATGTTTTTATGGGAAATCGTGACTATTTTTCCCCAATCGGCTTATTCAGGAGACCCCATGACACATTTTGCGTCTTATTCCATTACAGACAAATGGCCCGCCAAAGACCCTTCGGTCATTCAGCTCTATTCTTATCCGACGCCTAATGGCGTCAAAGCCTCGATCATGCTTGAGGAAACTGGCCTGCCCTACGAGGCGCATCTGGTCACGCTTGCGGATGCGGATGTCAAAAGCTCCGAGTTCCTGTCGCTGAACCCAAACAACAAAATCCCTGCAATCATTGACCCGAACGGTCCTGATGGACATCCCCTGGGCCTGTTCGAAAGCGGTGCGATCCTGTTGTATCTGGCCGAGAAGTCAGGGAAATTCATGGGCCAGACACAAAGCGACAGACATCGCATTACCCAATGGCTCATGTTCCAGATGGGTGGAATTGGTCCCATGCTTGGGCAACTTGGCTTTTTCCACAAATTCGCCGGGAAAGAGATCGAAGATCCGCGCCCCCGTGAGCGTTATCTCAACGAGGCAAAGCGGCTTTTGAATGTCGTGAACAATCAACTTGATGGCCAGGAATGGATCTCCGGGGATTACTCGATCGCCGACATTGCAATCGTCCCCTGGCTGCGCGGGTTGGATTTTTATGGTGCCCGAGACATTGTTGGCTGGGATGAGTACGCAAATCTCCAACCTTATCTTGATCGGTTTCTTGCGCGTCCCGCCGTTCAGCGCGGGCTGCAGATTCCTTCCCCAGGTTAACACGTGTGGGGTGAGGCAATACCTCACCCCATCCATTTAACTTGGAAGCTTGCCCGTCAGAACATACCGCAACACATCCACCACCTGCGAGGGATGTTCAGCAACAGCCAGGGCGGCTGCATCCACCTCTTTCAACGCGTGCTGATGATCTGGCCCGTGCACTACGATGATCGACTTGCCCAAAGCCGCCGCATATCCCGCGTCAAAGGCTGCGTTCCATTGCTTGTATTGATCGCCAAAGCGGACGACCACGACATCCGCGTCTGAAATGCCCTTGCGGGTTCGGATCGCATTGACCATCGCACCCTTGTGGTCATGCCAATACTTGTTTGGCTCGGACCCCAAAATTGCAACGCCGCAATCGTCGCTAGCTTCGTGAACCGTGACAGGGCTGTTGAACGAAATGTCCAACCCTTTCGCCCCGTCAATGATCTGCTCGCGCCAGTCGGTGTGTATCTCTCCGGACAGGTAGACGTTCAGGCCCATTGATTTCTCCTTTGATTTTATTGGCGACCCTAAAGACAAAATGGACCTGACCCAAGGGGGGCTCAGAAAGCTAGCCTCCAAAACACCGGCTGCCCGTTGGGAACTGCCCTACGGGCCGCGCTGCGCTGCTTGCTTCCCAGAAACCCCGGCATCTCGGATGTTGGCTCGAACCCGAAACTGCGGGGTAAACGGGTATAGATCGACCGCGGCGGCAACCGCCCCCAGGTGATCCCTTTCAGCTGCGCGCCCGGTTCTGGCTGGTGCATCCAGACTTCGCGAATGGCGAATTCGTCGCGCAGCAGCACCAACACTGCCAACATCATGACCTCGGCCCATATTTTCGCGTATTTCTGCTGCAGCGCCTGCTCGTATTCACGCGTCAAACGCAACTCACGCGACCGGGGCGCCCGGCATTGCAGCCGACGCCGGGCATGGCCGACAAAGCGCAACCAGTCGGACTGAATTTCTTCAATCAGACAAAAGCCACTTGTTAAATCTATATCCAAGCGGCACCAGGCCAGAGTCGGACGGCCATGCGTGCGTACCGGGTGCCAACAGCTTTGGAACGCACCCACCGCCGCGCGCTGTTCGAATTTCCACAACAGCTCGGCATGCTCGGTCGGGAAGCCCAACTGCACCACAAGGTTATGCGCCTTGCGCGTGGTTTGTTCACCCGACCAGCGCTCAAAGCTCAGGCAGAAATCCAGCCATTCGGACTGATAGACCGCTTCTAAACCATGGAACGCCGCAGGGCTTAGCCCCTCCAGACGCACGGCGCGATCCGCATGGGCCACGGCCAGCACATCGTGCCGCCGCAAAACCCCGCCGCACCGCGCGATCATGGGTTTCAGCAAAGGACGCGCCAGCAAACGGGACAGCCCCGATTGCTTTAGATCCGAAACCGACATTTCGGCCTCCATCGACTGGCACAGCAACCAGGGGCTTTGCCGGTCGGTAAAATAGTAGAATGGCATCTCTTCCGGCAGAATCTGCCGGATCATCGAGATGTCTTGGCGTTTCATGACAACTCTCCAACGGGAAAAAGGCCCGCCGGTCAGTTGGCGGGCAATCAGGGTTTGGGCATTGCTTTTGCGAGGCTGGGATCTGGCATTGGGCCGACTCCGGATTGTAATTGCATCAGGGGGCTGGGCTTACGGCCAGGGGGTGATTCCACTCAACCCCTGGATTTTCAGGACGCAGGGACGTTGCAGCACGGCAACACTGGCGTCTGAGAAACGAGAAAAGCGCGCCGAAGGGCGCGCTTTGCATTTGGATTACTATGGCGTTAGCCGCGCAAAACGCCGCCTGTTGCCTTGGACACCTTGGCGATGATCTTTTCAGCCACCGCTTCGATATCTTTTTCCTTCAGCGTCGCATCTGTCGGCTGCAGCCGAACGGTGATGGCCAGAGATTTCTTGCCCTCACCCAGGCTGCCGCCAATGAATTCATCAAAGACGCGCACATCTTCGATCAGCGCCTTGTCGGCCCCGGCAGCGGCATTCACCAGCGTCAGTGCCTCGACGCCTTCATCGACGACAAAGGCAAAGTCACGCTCGACCGCCTGCAGATCGCGCAGTTCCAGCGCCGCGCGGGTCGCCCCGGATTTACGCGGCAGAGGCACCTCATCCGGCCAGATAGTGAAAGCCACCGCCGGGCCCTTGATGTCCATCGCCTGCAACACACGCGGATGCAACTCGCCGAAAACGCCCAGTACCTTTTTCGGACCCAGACAAATTTTGCCGTGCCGACCCGGATGCCACCAGGCGTCGCCCTCGCGTAGGATCTGAACCTTGGCGGGTGCGCCGATGGCGGCCAAAACGGCCTCGGCATCTGCCTTGGCGTCGAACACATCCGCCGGGCGTGTGGCGCTATGCACATCCTTGGGGCCGTCGCGACCGACCAGCAGGCCGGTAATCTGGATTTTCTGATCGCCTGGCTCGCCGTCGTGAAAAACTGGGCCAACTTCAAACAGCGCCACATCCGCATAGCCGCGCGCCTGATTGCGGGCCGCCGCTTGCAACAGCCCCGGCAGCAGATCGGGGCGCATATGGCTCATCTCGGACGAAATCGGGTTTTCCAACTGCGTCGCTTCATCGCCACCGCCAAACAGCGCTGCGGATGTCTGATCAATGAAGGTATAGCTGACGCATTCGTTATAACCCAATGCGGCACAGGTGCGGCGCGCCATCGACTGGCGGCGCTGAGTGGCTGTCATAACCGGTTTCGGAATGCCATCAGTGACCCTCGGCAGCGGCTTGCCCTGAAGCTTGGTCAGGGAGGCAATTCGTGCGACCTCTTCCACCAGATCAGCCTCGCCCATGACATCGGGGCGCCAGCTGGGGACATGGGCCATCTCGCCTTCAAGGCGGAAACCCAGACGGGTCAGGGTCTGGCGCTGCTCGCTTTCGGGAATGACCATCCCGACCAGCGATTGCACCCGGGCCGAGTCCAACTTGTAGGATCGCGCGTGGTTTGGTGCTTTGCCTGCCTCAACCACTTTAGAGACCTCGCCACCGCAGATATCCAGGATCATCTGCGTTGCATGTTCCAATCCTTCCAGCGTGTATTCCGGGTCGACGCCGCGCTCGAATCGGTACCGCGCATCCGAGTTGATTTTCAATGCCCGGCCTGTCAGTGCAATTTGCACATGATCCCAGAACGCGCTTTCGAGGAAGACGTTCACGGTACCCTCGGTACAGCCGGTTTCTTCGCCGCCCATGATCCCTGCAATGGATTCCGGGCCGTTGTCGTCCGAAATCACCATCATGCCCGGTTGCAGCGTGTATTCCTTTTCGTCCAACGCCACCAGCTTTTCGCCGCCCTTGGCCCTATGTACGCGCAGGTTGCCCTGAACCTTGTCCGCATCAAAGACATGCAGCGGACGGTTCTGGTCGAAGGTCATATAGTTGGTGATATCCACCAAGGCCGAGATCGGACGCAGGCCGATCGCCTTCAACTGATCCTGCAGCCACTGCGGGCTGGGGCCGTTCTTGACACCCTTGATCAGACGCCCGGTGAAATGAGGTGCTCCGTCCAGCGTGTCATCATCAATCGTCACCTTGATCGGGCTGACGAAATCGCCCGGCACCGGCACATAGTCGCGCTCTTTCAGCGTGCCGACCCCGCGTGCCGCCAGATCGCGCGCGATCCCGGCGACGCCCAGCGCATCGGGACGGTTCGGGGTGATCGCAATCTCGATCATCGGATCGACCTTTGCGGGATCATTCTCGGCCAGCCAGTCAACGAACTGATCGCCGACCTCACCCGAGGGCAGCTCGATGATGCCGTCATGCTCTTCCGACAGCTCCAGCTCGCGCTCCGAGGCCATCATGCCAAAGCTTTCGACACCGCGGATCTTGCCGACGCTGATGGTGATGTCCAGGCCCGGAATATACATGCCCGGTTTGCAGACCACGACAGTGATACCTTCGCGCGCATTGGGCGCGCCGCAGATGATCTGCAGATCACCCTCATCCGTCGCAACCGTACAGACCCGCAGCTTGTCGGCATCAGGGTGCTGTTCGGCATGGGTCACTTTTCCCAGCGTAAAGCCCGCCAGTCGGTCCGCCGGATTGACGATCTCTTCGACTTCGAGCCCCAGATCGGTCAGCGTTTCGGCGATCTCATCGACCGACGCGTCAGTGTCCAGGTGATCCTTGAGCCAGGAAAGGGTGAATTTCATCGGTCGTATTCCGCATAATCTTGGGTCAGCCCGCGTGTAACGGATATTCAGACAAGGGGAAAGAGGCCGTGTGCCACATGATCACCTACTGTTCGGCAACTGTGTTGGCGACGCTATCCGATCCGGCAAACACCGCCAAAATCCGCGCGATGCTTTCGCCTGTATTCGCCCCCACATGCGGGGATCGGAACGCTTCGACAAAGGCATCACCGGTTTTGTAGGTCTTTGTCCCCGCCGCGCCGTAATCGACAGTGATTTCCCCTTCCAGCACATAGGCCACCAGCGGAGCATTATGTCGGTGACTACCGGTCACTTGACCCGGCTGCATGGTAATGATGGCCATGGTGATCTGCGGCGTGCCGTCCGGGTATTCCAGCGCCTCTCCGATCACGGATTTGTCCGTTTGCAGCAACACATCAACAGGCGGATAGGCATCACGCGCCAGGGCAGAGGTTGCGGTCAGGATCGCGGCGGTCACCAGCAGGGGTTTCATCGGGCAAGGCTCCTTGGTCAGATGGCCTGCGCAGATGACCCCGGATGTAGGGGGCTGTCAAACGGGTCAGGGATAGACCGGCGCTCGTCCGGCCAGCTCATCCAACTGCCAGCCGATCCAGCCATGAGGGATGAAATGCCCGCCCGGATGCGTGTCCAACGTAACCTGCCCCTGCGCGCAATCGGTCCATTCCACACGGCTGAGGGTCAGGAAGGGTTTCACGCTCCAATCCCCGCGCGGCGTCGCACCATTGCAGTCGAATTTCTGCCGCCACAGCGCCACCGGATAGGTCGTGTCCCCGCCCGAACCCAAAGGGAAATCCATCACCGTGTCATCCAGCCCATGCACATGGCGCACCTGGCGCGGGGCCTGCGGGCACTCCTCGGTCTGGCGAATGCTGCCAGCCACGGCCAGCAGGGCCGCAACGTCATCGCCGGACTGACAGACATAGCGCCACGCCATCGCGCCGCCATAGGAATAACCCGAGACATAGATGCGGTCCGGATCGATCGGATAGCGCGCCGCCACATCCTCTAGCACCCGATCCGCAAAGGGGACGTCATCAGTGTCGGAGGTCCAGAAATCCCAACTTTTGCCGCGCCCGTTCGGGGCCACCAGCAGCACGCCGCGCAGTTTCGTGGCCCCCGCGATGCGTTCGTGGTTGACCACCACATCCCCTTGCCGCGCCCAACCGTGGAAGTGCAGCAATACCGGCAGAGGGCTTTTTCCGTCCCAGCCATCAGGCTCCAGCACATGGTATGAGCGGTCGCCCAGCGGGCAGGCCGTGTCGCCATGGCAGCCATTTGCTGCAGCTTGGAGCGGGAGAAGAAAAAACAGGCAGGTCAGAATCCGGAACATAACTCGGAGCCTACCCGCCCCGCGCACGAAGTCACGTCACAACCCCGTGGGAGGCTGAAACAAGCCGCGCTATCGCCAGACCGTGGGGTGGCGATCCTTGGGCTGTGGAGGGCAGTATATGCTGGCCAAATCCGTGCACTGTTCGAGCGTTGCGCTAATGGAGACAAATCGCCAGCCCGTGCCGGCGGTCTGGCGATAGCGCGGCGGCCTATCGGCCTTTGCTCCGCGCAGTATTCGATCAATCCACTTTGTTTATGGACTTTATCGCGCGCACGATTATCGAAGACTATTTCGATCTATCTTTTGCATATTGATCGATTAGCTTTTTAACCATCGTTTGTCGGTCCTTCGCCTCTTTTCTTTGGTCTGCCCGATGTGAAAGAGCATCCATCGCCGCCCATAATCCTGGAATTACAGCGACTAACAGGAGAGGCCAAACCCAAACGACGGCAGATGCGAACAACGTTACCGTTAGAAACTGAATTGCTATCGTTGCTGAAAGAATACCGGTCAACCAAAGGAAAGGTGCCCTAGCCACACGGCGGCGCCACCAGTCGATGTATCGAGCCAGATATACAGCCAGCGAATACACTTACCGCGACAAACCACCATGCAGGTTCGGCATATCCAGCGCCGCAAACCCGTAGTGGCGCAACCACCGCAGATCGGAATCAAAGAAGGCCCGCAGATCAGGAATGCCGTATTTCAGCATCGCCAGACGGTCGATCCCAATCCCGAACGCAAAGCCCTGATAGACCTCGGGATCAATCCCACCGGCGGCGATCACTTTGGGGTGGACCATGCCCGAGCCCAGAATCTCCATCCAGTCGTCACCCTCGCCGATCTTCAGCTGGCCGTTATCCCAGGAACAGCGGATATCGACCTCGGCCGATGGCTCGGTGAAGGGGAAGTGCGAGGCGCGGAAGCGCAGTTCGACATTGTCGACTTCGAAGAACGCCTTCACGAACTCTTCCAGAACCCATTTCAGGTTCGCCATCGAGATGTCTTTGTCGATGGCCAGCCCCTCGACCTGATGGAACATCGGCGTGTGGGTCTGATCATAATCGGCGCGGTAGACGCCGCCCGGGCAAATGATGCGGATCGGCGCGCCCTGCAGCTCCATCGAGCGGATCTGGACCGGCGAAGTATGGGTGCGCAGCACATGCGGCGGGCGCTCGTCGCCCTCGGCACGGTGCATATAGAACGTGTCCATCTCGGCCCGCGCGGGGTGGTGGCCGGGGATGTTTAGCGCGTCGAAATTGTGCCAATCGGTCTCAATCCGCGGCCCTTCGGCCACCGAGAAACCCAGTTCGGCAAAGATCGCAGTCAATTCCTCGGTCGCCTGGCTGACCGGGTGGATCGAGCCCTGACGGCGCGCACGGGTCGGCAGGGTCACGTCCAGCCATTCGGTGCGCAGACGTTCATCCAGCGCGGCATCGGCAAGACCGGCTTTCTTGGCGGCCAGTGCCGAGTTGATCTCATCCTTCAGGGCGTTCAGCGCAGGGCCTGCGACCTGACGTTCCTCGGGGGTCATCTTGCCCAGCTCGCGCATCTTCAGCGCGACCTCGCCCTTTTTGCCCACGGCGGCGACGCGGATCGCCTCAAGCGCGTTCTCATCGCCCGCCTCGGCGATTTGCCCCAGATATTTTGCCTTAAGATCGTCCATGACGCCCTCTGAATTTGGTCGCCAACCTGCTATCGGCCCCGCCCCGCGAATGCAAGCGGGACGCGGTGGGTCAATAGCTGTATTCGGGATAAATTCGGGTCAGATCGCCGTTCCAGTCGCCATTGTAGTGTTCCAGCAACTCATCCGCTGGAACCTTGCCGGTATCGAGACTTTCCTTCAGCGCATTCAGGAAATGCGTCTCATCGGGAACCAGACCACCTGCGCCGGGATAGGCCCGGGCCTTGAGACCACTTTCCGAGATCGCAACCACTTCGCGGGCAAGATCATGCATGTTGATGTCGCCAACCTGCGCCTGCAGGCCATTGACGGCCGCCTGAACGCGCAGTTCCTCGCGCGTTTCGGCATCCCAGCCCTTGACCAGATCCCAGGCCGCATCCAGCGCGCCCTGATCATAGGTCAGGCCAACCCAGAAGGCAGGCAGCGCACACAGACGCCGCCAAGGGCCACCATCCGCGCCGCGCATCTCCATGAATTTCTTGATCCGCGCCTCGGGGAAGGCGGTGGTCAGGTGATCGGCCCAATCGGACAGGGTAGGTGTTTCACCCGGCAGCGCGGGCAGTTTGCCCTGCAGGAAATCGCGGAAGGACATGCCCAGCGCGTTGATATACTGGCCATCGCGATAGACAAAGTACATCGGCACATCCAACGCGTATTGCACGTAGCGCTCGAACCCAAAGCCCTCTTCGAACACGAAGGGCAGCATGCCGGTGCGCGCATCGTCCAGGTGCCGCCAGATATGGCTGCGCCAGCTTTTCTGGCCGTTGGGCTTGCCCTCAAAGAAGGGCGAATTGGCGAACAGCGCGGTGGCCACCGGCTGCAAAGCCAGCGCGACGCGCAGTTTCTGCACCATGTCGGCCTCGGACCCAAAGTCGATATTGACCTGAACCGTGCAGGTGCGCCGCATCATGGCACGACCCATGGAACCTACTTTTTCCATGTAATCGTTCATCAGCCGATAACGGCCTTTGGGCATCAGAGGCATCTGCTCATGGGTCCAGATCGGGGCCGCGCCCAGACCTATAAAGCCCACGCCGATTTCATCAGCGATATCCTTAACCTCGCGCAGGTGGGTGTTCACCTCGTCGCAGGTCTCGTGGATCGTCTCCAACGGCGCGCCCGACAGCTCTAGTGCACCGCCCGGTTCAAGGCTGACATTGGCGCCGTCTTTTTCCAGGCCGATCAGGTGGCCCGCTTCGCGCACCTCGGCCCAGCCGTGCCGGTCGCGCAGCCCTTCAAGCACCGCCACAATCGACCGCGTGCCTTCGAATGGCAGCGGTTTCAGTGAGTCTTTACAATAGCCGAACTTTTCATGTTCGGTTCCGATACGCCAATCGGCTTTGGGCTTGCAGCCCGCTTCCAGATATTCGGCAAGTTGCTCGTGGCGTTCGATCGGTCCGCCGCCGGACTGGGGGATGGACATGAACCGTGCTCCGATCCTGATGTGTCTGTCTTGTTGGTCAGTCGTGGTCGCAAACGACGGCGGTGTCAATGCAACCGCATATGCGCAGGGCGCATCGGCTGACGCTCCCAAATTACTACGGGATGGACGGCCCCACCGTTCAATTCCGACAACATATGTTCTGTTTTCAACCCCGGCAGCGCCGAGAACACGTCAAACAGCGCTTCGGCCCCTTCGGCATTCACAGGAATGTGAAGCGTCGGCTGGCCAGGCTGTTCCAACACCCAATGCGCTGGATTCGAGGATGGGTCCAACGCCAACCGTTCGATTTCCCGCGTCGCTACCATGCCGCCGTCCAGCGGGCCAAAATAGGATATCTGGCCTTCGTCGATGGTCACAACTCCGGGGCCACCGACGCCGGTGCGAAACCTAGCGCGCTGAACCCCGATCACGGCCAGTGCAACCGACACCGCCACCAAAACCCAGCCCAACCAGCCCAGCAACCCACCCGGGCCGCTGATCCAGCTGAGGCCAACCAACAGGATGACACCGGCAACCAGCACTTCGCGCCAGCGCCACAGGGCCAGTTTCGCTTCGGGTCGGATGAAACTCATTTGACTGTACTACCTTCTATCCCGCGGTATGGTGCTGAAATATTCTCAAACTGCATATCTCCAAAGTCTCCGATCAATTTGTTGCCGTCTGCAGTCTTACGAAATAGCTTTGCTCCCTCGCAATAATAGCAATTCAACAGCACCGAAGGCCTGCCTCTTCTTTCCCCGTCCATTTTTCGCAGTCTCGTGATTTCTTGTTCAGACGTTTTTTCCCATTCAGACCGAGGCCTCAAATGCAACCACGGCTTTTTGGATCTATCCAATTTGAAACCAGATCTAAGAGCTTCAATACCTTGGTCATTTGCGGCGCCTAGAAGTGAAACTGTAGTGTTATCTACAAAAAAACCACCGCAAGAGTACGTGACCTGATATGGAAAATACTCTAGCGCCGTAAAATAAGGAGGCCTGCTGATCGCCATAAAGGGATAGGCAGAGTTTTTTTGCATCCCACCGTACAAGAAATGACGGCCGTCTGGGGAAAGCGCGCAATCGCTCCCATAAATTCGTGTCTTGATCCACTGACCAAAGGTAAACTTATCTCCTTTGGTCTGCCAATGGATCAAACGGTAAAGACTGTTACTCGCCCGAAAGAGTATCACTGCATCGCTACTCTCAGTTGAGAAGAAAAGGTGAAGTTCTTGTCTCGGGGTTTGTGTCACGCCCAGTCCCCCAACGCCTGCTGCCACATGGTCAGAGCCGCGACGGCTGCTGTATCCGCGCGCAGGATACGTGGGCCAAGACTGACGACATGGGCATAGGGTAAGGCGGTCAGCCGAGCGCGTTCACGTTGGGAAAAGCCGCCCTCGGGTCCGATAAGGATCGCCCATGGCAACCCCTTTTCATTCGCCGCCAGGCGCAGGGCCGAGCCGACCTCGGCCTCGTTACAAAACATCAGTTGACGACCCTCGGGCCAGCCATCCAGAACTCGGTCCAGCCGCTGCAGATCGGCGACCTCGGGCACAAAGGTACCGCCGCATTGCTCGGCGGCCTCAACCGCGTGGGCTTGCAAGCGGTCCTGGCGGATACGTTCGGAATTGGTGAATTCTGTCTGCACCGGCATGATCCGCGCCGCACCCATTTCCGCCGCCTTTTCAACGATGAAATCGGTGCGTGCCTTTTTGATCGGGGCGAACAGGAACCACAGGTCGGGTGGCCGTTGCAGCGGTTTGGTCTGTTCGACACAGGTCAGTACACCGCCACGCTTTCCCGCTTCGGCCACTTCGGCCTGCCATTCTCCGTCCTGTCCGTTAAACAAGGCAACCTGCCCCCCCACAGCCAGGCGCATGACACCGAACAGGTAATGTGCCTGCTCGCGCGTCAATTCTACCGATTGCCCCGGACCCAAAGGGTGCTCTACATACAGTCTGATCTTTGCACTCATGAGACCTTACATATGCAAGGCAATGCGCCAACACCAGACGGTCAGGTCGCTGATGCGGTCAGCGGCAACTGGGTCGACACCTATGCGCCGGAATTCTCGCGCCCTTACCTGCGGCTGAGCCGGGCTGATCGGCCTATCGGCACATGGCTGCTGCTGATCCCCTGCTGGTGGGGGCTGGCGCTGGCCATCCTCAGCGACGGCACCCCGCGGTGGGAGGACCTCTGGATCGCCATCGGTTGTGCCATCGGTGCCTTTTTGATGCGCGGCGCGGGCTGCACATGGAATGACATTTCGGACCGCGACTTTGATGCAAAAGTGGAACGGACCCGGTCGCGCCCGATCCCTTCTGGGCAAGTCAGTGTTCGGCAGGCCGCGATCTGGATGGTGCTGCAATGCCTGCTGGCATTGTTGGTTCTGCTGAGCTTCAACCAGGCCGCCATCGCCATGGGCGTGCTGTCCCTGTTGCCCGTCGCTGTCTACCCCTTCGCCAAAAGGTTCACCTGGTGGCCACAGGTATTTCTGGGGCTGGCCTTCAACTGGGGCATCCTGCTGACCTGGGCCGCGCATACTGGAACGGTCGGCGGCCCGGCTATCACTCTGTACCTGGCCGGCATCGCCTGGACGCTGTTCTACGACACGATCTATGCGCATCAGGACGCCGAGGATGACGAGCTGATCGGTATCAAATCCACCGCCCGCCTGTTCGGGACAAATACTGCGCATTGGTTAAAGTATTTCCTGGTCGCCACTGTATCCCTAATGGCGCTGGCCATTATCGACGCCATGACAGGGCAGGAGCCGATTACAGCCATGTTCGTGGCACTTGCCGGACCTTGGGCGATGGGATGGCACATGACGTGGCAACTGCGTGGGCTGGACACTGAAGACAACGCCAAATTACTGCAACTTTTCCGCGCCAATCGTGACACCGGCCTTATTCCGCTGATCTTCCTTTGCATTGCTGTGCTGCTCTGATTGCACCTCGGCGCGGGCCTCTGTAAGAGTCCTGCTCAATAACTTCAGGAGTCGTCTGCCCGCACATGCGCCTGCCCTATTTCCTAGCTGCCTCCCTGATATTCCTCGTTTCGGCCAGCCTTTCGCTCGTGGCCGCAGGATATGCGGTAACCAAAGTCGAAGAAGCGTCGGAACTCGCCGTGCGGCGTGCGCTTGACCTAAAAGGGCATGACTGGGCCGAAGTCGAATCCGATGGCCTGCGCGTTGTCCTGACCGGCACAGCCATTGACGAAGCAACGCGGTTCAATGCGCTGACCGCAGCCGGGACCGAGGTTGATACCTCACGCGTTATTGATGACATGCAGGTCGCCCCCACCCGGCAACTGGCAGCACCGCGCTTTTCCGCTGAAATTTTGCGAAACGACAGCGGTATTTCGATTATTGGTCTGATACCCGCAAGCCAAGACCGCAGCGAGCTGATCGAAAGGTTGCGCCGGATGGACGGCGACACCGTTTCGGACCTGATGGAAACGGCGGATTACCCTATACCCGAAGGCTGGGACGACGCGTTGAACTATGCGCTCGAAGCGTTGACCCGCCTGCCGCGCGCCAAAATATCGGCCAGCCCCGGTTTGGTGAAAATCACCGCCATTGCAGACAGCCTGCGGGAAAAAGAACGACTGGAACAGAGCCTGACCCGCGCAGCACCTCCCAGTTTGCGAATCGGGTTGTCGATCTCGGCTCCGCGCCCCGTAATCACCCCCTTTACACTGCGCTACCTGATTGATGCCAACGGCGGCCAGTTCGATGCCTGCTCGGCCCAGAATGAAAAAGCGCGGGATGCCATCGTCGCTGCTGCCAAAGAGGCAGGCCTTGCTGGCCCGTTTAACTGTACAATCGGTTTGGGCGTGCCCTCACCCCGTTGGCCCGAAGCGGCAACGCTCAGCATTCGTGCCCTGTCCAAGATTGGTCAGGGTTCGGTCACGATTTCGGATGCGGATATCACGCTGGTGGCGGCGCAGGGAACAGAGGCTGGGGTCTTTGACCGTGTGGTGGGCGAGCTGGAAAATGCGCTGCCCGAGGTTTTCGCCCTGCACGCCGTCCTGCCCGAACCCGAAACCGCCGAATCCACCGGCCCCCCCGAGTTCTCGACCACGCGCAGCCCCGAAGGGCTGGTCCAAATGCGCGGTCGTCTGAGCAATGAGACATCGCGCGACATGGCCGACAGTTTTGCCCGCGCGGCATTTGGATCGGAACAGGTTTATACCGCCACCCGCATCGCCTCCGACTTACCCGCAGACTGGCCGGTGCGTGTTCTGGCGGGGCTGGAAGCGTTGTCTCTGCTGCATAACGGCGCTCTGACTGTTACCCCTGACGACGTTTCTCTCAGCGGGGTCAGCTACGACCCGGACGCCAAAGCCCGTATCGCCGGATTGCTGTCGGAAAAGCTTGGGGATGCCAAAGGTTTCACCCTTTCGATCACCTATCAAGAGCCGCCGAAACCCGCAGACAGCCTGCCCGACCCAGAGCTGTGCGAAGACCAGCTTGCTGAGGTTCAGGCCAGCAGCAAAATCGCATTCGAACCGGGATCGGCCACGGTTGCAGCGGATTCGCGCGATACCGTCAATCAGATCGCCGAGATTCTGCGCGAATGCGGCCCCATCCGGATTGAAATTCAGGGCCATACAGATAGTCAGGGCCGCGAAGAGATGAACCAGCAACTCAGCCAGGCGCGGGCTCAGTCGATCCTGAATGAGTTGCGCGGACGCCGCATCCCAACGTCAAGCTACTCGGCCGTGGGATATGGTGAAACGCAACCGATCGCAGACAACGATACCGAGGCAGGCCGAGAAGAAAACCGTCGCATTGAATTCCGCCTGATCCGGCCCGAGCCCATTGCCAATTCCGAGACCGGGCTTGAGGCGCTGGAGGCCGAGACAGAGACGCCAGAAGACGCCGCAGATACCGGCGCAGAGGATCAGTAAGTTGAACAGAATAGAATTCATCATTGCCACCGCCATCATCCTGTTCGCAGCCTTCTGCATGGGGTGGTTCGCCAACTGGCTGGCCCATCGTCTGTCTCGTGTTCGCCAAAGCGACGTCGCCGATCTGGATCGCATGAGCCAGGAATTGCATGAGGCCGAAGAAACCCGCGATCAGGCCATCACCTATCTGCAACAGCGTGAGGCCGAGCTAACCAATCAGCTCACCCAGACCGAGGCGGAACTGGGCGCTGCCATGGACGGGTTGCGCGCCGCGCGGCAGGAGGCCGAAGAATTACGCGGCCGGATCAACAACGCGGACTAAGAGAACCAGAGGAATCGGCAACTTGCGACACCCGCAAATATAGGGCGCCGTTGTGTGTTTCAGACACCTGCCAAACCGGGCCCGAAAATCCCCTCAGCTTGATGAAGCTTGGGCACAGCTCAATTCATGATCATGTCTCAGAGGTTGTCTCTGCCTCGTCCAGAACCTTGCGCGCGACACGAAAGCATTCCAGCGCCTGCGGCACGCCACAATAGATGCCGATCACGTGAATAATGGCCCGGATTTCTTCTTTGCTGACGCCGTTGCTGATGGCGCCGCGACAGTGGAGTTCCCATTCGTGCATCTTGCCCAGCGCGCCGATCATGGACAGGTTCATCATTGACCGGGTCTTGGCGTCAATCACATCGTCGCCCCAGCCGAAACCCCAGCACCAAGCGGTCATTGCCTCTTGAAACGGCCGGGTAAAATCGTCGGCGGCAGCCAGGTTTTTCTCAACATATTCCGCGCCCAGGGTGCTTTTGCGTTGCTCCAGCCCTCTGAGGAACAGATCTTCGTCGAAAGTCTCGGCCATTTTGGTCTCCGGTAATCGTCACAATGAAGCGGTGCGCTGAAACACTCTACGCCTCTTACAGGTACTATCAACGCTTGCACTTTACGCCGGATAAGAAAATGCGACGGATTTTCTAGCCCCTTGGCACGAGGATCATTCCACTGCCCCGCGCATCCAGTCTTGAAGACAGGCAATTATATGTACTGACATCGCTTCACCAGAGGGCTGCGATTGTGCAAGCGGTTCAAGACGTCGCGGCTATTTGAGACACCCAAAAGTAAACGGGCCGCCGTCTTAATGAGACAGCGGCCCTTACTGACTGAATGTCGGGGTTTGGTCTCGCCCCCTCGAATACCACTTAAAAATGGACAGACTAACAAAAACTTTCGACTTCTTCGAGACCAACCCGATTTCTCAATCGGTGTGCATCCTTAATGCCTGATCTTTGAGAGCGCGACAGTGAACTAGTTCACATTAAATAAATTTATCTTCAATTCTTCCAATCAAAGAACCCGGGGCCGGCCTTTGTCAGTAGTTTTTCGGCCATTGCGCGCGCCATTTCTGCACCATCACCAATCACGCCAGTGGCGTCTTCGGCGATAGAATCAGACCCGTCCGGGCGCAGGACTTCTCCGCGCAGGCGCAGAATGCCACCACTGATATCAGCCAGCCCGGCAATCGGAGTCTCGCAGGACCCGTCAAGCGCGGCCAGCAAGGCGCGCTCGGCCAAAAGTCGATACCCGGTTTCGCTATGATGAATTGCCTCCAACATCCCTGCAGCACGGGGATCGTCACTGCGACGTTCGATACCGATTGTACCTTGTGCAATAGCGGGCAGCATATCCTCGGGCGAGATAGCAGTTGCGGGAACGTCGTCCATATTCAGGCGCCGGATACCTGCCATCGCCAGAAACGTGCAATCCGCTACGCCATCGGTCAGTTTCTTCAGGCGCGTTTGCACGTTGCCTCGGAACTCGACCACATTCAGGTCAGGGCGCCGGTTCAACAGCTGAGCCCGGCGGCGCAAAGACGAGGTGCCAACCACCGCGCCATTGGGCAGGTCATGAATAGAATTCAGGCTGGGCGAAATAAAAGCGTCGCGCACATCTTCGCGCGGCAGGAACGTGTCCAACACAAGACCCGCGGGCTGTTCGACCGGCATGTCCTTGGTCGAATGCACAGCAATGTCGATATCACCTCGCAGCATCGCTTCTTCGATTTCCTTGGTGAACAGGCCTTTGTTGCCGATCTCCTTCAGCGGGCGGTCGGCGTCGATCATCGCGCGATTGTCGCCGGTGGTCTTGATCACCACGATTTCGAATGCATCTTCGGGCAGATCAAAGGCTGTGCCTAACCGCTGCCGGGTTTCATAGGCTTGCGCCAGCGCCAGGGGCGAACCACGGGTGCCGATTTTCAGCGGTGAGGCGGGTGAAGGCAGGGTCAATGTCATGGACACAGCTTTAGTCGCGTCACATTGCCCTGACAATGGGGGCAGAGCTTGACAAATTGCCGCCGAAGGAAGACCCGTTGCCACAAACCAGACGATTGGGGGCACAGATGGCCGAAACAAAGAAACTGCTGCGGGCATTGGCAGGACAGGTGCAGGATGTGCCTCCGATCTGGATGATGCGCCAGGCCGGGCGGTATCTGCCAGAATATCGTGCAACGCGCGCGCAGGCCGGGGATTTCCTGTCGCTGTGCTACAACCCCGAGCTTGCGGCCGAGGTCACATTGCAGCCGATCCGTCGCTATGGGTTCGATGCAGCTATCCTGTTTGCGGATATCCTGTTGGTACCACAGGCGCTGGGTGCGGACCTTTGGTTTGTCACCGGTGAAGGCCCGCGTTTGTCGACTATCACGCAGCAATCCGAGTTTGATGCGCTGAAATCGGTCGAGGATATCCACGAAACACTCTCGCCAGTCTATGAGACAGTGCGCATCCTGTCACAGGAGTTGCCGTCCGAGACAACCTTGATCGGTTTTGCTGGCGCGCCGTGGACAGTGGCGACCTACATGATCGCCGGACGCGGCACCCCGGATCAAGGCCCCGCCCATGCTCTGCGCGAGGGGAATACTGCGCTGTTCGAAGCGCTGCTGGACCGGATCACGCTGGCCACGATCGAATATCTTTCAGCCCAGATCGAGGCCGGCGCCGAGGTAGTCAAGATATTCGACAGCTGGGCCGGATCGCTGAAGGGTGAGGCGTTCCGCAAATATGCGGTCGAGCCGTGCCGCGTAATCACCCAGGCCATCAAGGAACGTCACCCCGGCATCCCGGTGATCGGATTCCCGCGAGAGGCCGGAGATGGCTATATCGGGTTCGCCAAAACCACGGGGGTTGATTGCGTCGCGCTGGACAATTCGGTCTCGCCGGAATGGGGCGCCGAGCATGTCCAGGTGGATGGTTGCGTACAGGGCAATCTGGCGTCGTCGCATATGGTGACCGGCGGTCAAGCGCTGGTGGACGAGACCCGGCGGATTGTCGATGCATTCTCCAAAGGGCCGCATATCTTCAATCTGGGTCATGGCATCACGCCCGATGCCGATCCCGACAATGTTCAGCGTATGATCGACGCAGTGCGCAACCGCTAGGCTTTGGGTCGGGCGTCCAGCTCGGCCAGTATGTCTTGTGTATGATCTCCGCGGCGCGGGCTGGGTCTGGGCTTCCACTCCCGCTCGGAAAACCGCGGCGCGGCGGCGGCCTGTAGCATACCGTCGGGGGCAAGCCAGGTCTGGCGTGCAGTGTTCATGGCATGGTTCTGCGCCTCGGACGGGTTGAGCACCGGTGCAACACAGGCGTCACTTGCTGCAAACAGCGCCGCCCAATGATCACGTGGTTTGCCAGCAAAGATTTCAGCCAGTCGCCGGGTCAGCGCGGACCAGGTGGAAGCATCATATTGCTGCCGAAATTCGGGATCGCCAGACAGGTCCAATATCTGCAGGAACTCGGCATAGAATTTCGGCTCCAGGCACTGCACCGCCACAAATCCACCATCAGAGCAGGCATAGGTTCGGCTCCAATGGGGACCGTCCAGAAGGCTGTGTCCGCGAGTATCTGACAGGTTTCCGGTTTGGCGCAGGCTCATCAGCAGGTTCATCATATGGGCCGAGCCATCATAGATGGCGGCGTCCACGACCGAGCCCTTTCCTGTGCGTGCCGCATTCAGCAATCCGGCCAGAATGCCCGCGACCAGATACATGGCACCGCCACCGATATCACCCACCAAAGTGGCCGGGGTTTGCGGCGGTTGGTCCGGTTGCGACGCGTACCAGAGCGCCCCGGACAGGGCGATGTAGTTCAGATCGTGCCCGGCATTCTTGGACAAGGGGCTGTTCTGTCCCCAACCCGTCATACGGCCATAAATCAGCTTTGGGTTCAGATCGCGACAGATATCAGGGCCAAGGCCCAGCTTTTCCATCACACCGGGTCGAAACCCTTCGATCAGTGCATCAGCCGTGGCGATCAGGCGCCGGGCCACATCCAGATCGGCCGGGTCTTTGAGGTTCAGGCTGATCGACCGCTTGCCCCGATCCAGAACTGACTGTTCGGGCATGCCCGGAGTCGCGGCCTGACCCTTGCGGTGGATGGTGATCACATCTGCACCGAGATCGGCCAACAGCATGGCGGCAAAGGGACCGGGGCCCAAGCCCTCGATTTCGATGATCCGAATTCCACTTAACATACCAGTCCTCCTGCCCGCGCAGGGTTTCGGGGCCAGCCAGGAAATGCAAGCCCGGACTGGAAAGGCCAATTGGAAAGCTGAGCAGAATGTGTGAATTGGGCCTGTTCTGTGGCTAACTCGCAGGGTAGTGTCGCCGCCAGAACGGGGGAGGCGCATGACAACAATTCTGTCCATCAGGGATTTGCGAAAGTCCTATGCCGGAGGTTTTGAGGCGCTAAAGGGCGTGTCTCTGGACATCGAGCAGGGAGAAATCCTGGCTCTTCTGGGTCCCAACGGTGCAGGCAAGACCACGCTGATTTCGACGGTGTGTGGAATAACGACGCCAACCTCAGGAAGCGTGACCGTCGGCGGCCACGATATCCAGACTGATTTTCGCGCAGCCCGCCGGATGATCGGTTTGGTTCCGCAGGAAATCGCGCTCGAACCCTTTGAAAAGGTCTGGAACACTGTGCGATTGTCGCGCGGGCTGTTCGGGCTTGGGCAGAACAACGCACGTATCGAAGAAATTCTGCGAAAATTGTCTTTGTGGGAAAAACGCAAAAACGCAATCAAAGAACTATCGGGCGGTATGAAACGTCGGGTTCTGATCGCAAAAGCGCTGGCACACGAGCCACGTGTTCTGTTTCTGGACGAGCCGACCGCAGGTGTTGATGTCGAACTGCGCAAAGACATGTGGGAAATCGTGGCCGAGTTGAAGCAGGCCGGTGTCACCATCATTCTAACCACCCACTATATCGAAGAGGCCGAGGCCATTGCCGACCGTGTCGGCGTCATCGACAAGGGTGAACTGCTACTGGTTCAGGACAAAGACACTTTGATGGCGCAGATGGGAAAGAAGCAGATCGAAGTCATGCTGACCCAGCCCATTCAAACCGTCCCCGACAGTCTGGCCGCACACAATCTCAAACTGAATGGCAAGGGTGACGCGCTGGTTTATACCTACGACACAAATGCCGACCGCACTGGCATCACCACCCTGTTGAACGATGTGGCCGAGGCCGGGCTGATTTTACGCGATGTACAGACGCGTCAGTCCAGCCTTGAAGAGATCTTTGTCAATATGGTGTCGGGAGAAGCCACATGAACTGGTCCGCCATAACCGCCATCTACCGGTTCGAAATGGCCCGGTTCTTCCGCACCCTTGCGCAAAGCTTCATATCTCCGGTCCTGTCGACATCGCTGTATTTCGTTGTCTTTGGCACGGCGATTGGCAGCCGCATACAAGAGGTCGAAGGCGTATCCTATGGGGCGTTCATCGTTCCGGGGCTGGTCATGTTATCTGTTGTGACGCTGTCGATCTCGAACGCCTCTTTCGGGATCTATTTCCCAAAGTTTCTGGGAACGATATATGAGCTTCTTTCGGCGCCGGTGAATTTCATCGAGATCGTCATCGGCTATGTCGGAGCGGCAGCGACAAAATCGCTGTTTGTGGGTGTCGTGATCCTTGTGACCTCTGCATTCTTTGTGGATTTGCGTATTGAACACCCGCTTGCCATGGCGACATTTCTAGTCCTGACCTGCCTCAGCTTTTCCTTGCTGGGCTTCATCATCGGCATCTGGGCCAGCAATTTCGAGCAGATGTCTTTGGTTCCGCAACTCGTGGTGACACCGCTGATCTTTCTGGGCGGTACCTTTTATTCGATTTCGATGCTGCCCCCGCTGTGGCAGACCATCACCCTGTTCAACCCGGTCGTCTATCTGATCTCAGGCTTTCGCTGGTCGTTTTACGGCCTGGCCGATGTGCCGATCATGTTCAGCCTTTTGGCCATACTGGCGTTTACCGGCGTGTGTCTGGGCATCATCGGATGGATCTTCAAAACTGGCTGGCGCATCCGGAGTTAGGCCATGGACGGCGTTGCATTTTTGCCCATCACCTTCAGTAAATACGTTCACGCGACCGATAACGGTCAGCCGCTCCCTTGTTTACCGCGTGGGCGCACTCTACATCGGCACCCATGAAGGTCAGCCTGCCGTTTCTCAAAAAACAGCCAACCGTTTCGGTCGTGCGCTTGTCGGGTGCAATCGGCATGTCCGGGCGCGGGTCGATGTCTGACACAACTCTGGCACCGGTTCTCGAAAAAGCATTTCGCAAAGGCAAACCTGCCGCCGTCGCGCTTGAGGTCAACTCGCCCGGCGGATCCCCGGTCCAAAGTTCATTGATCGGTGCGCGCATTCAGCGTCTTTCGAAAGAACTGGATGTTCCCGTCTTCGCATTTGTCGAGGATGTGGCAGCTTCGGGTGGCTATTGGTTGGCAGCGGCAGCTGATGAGATTTACGCCGATGACAGTTCGGTACTGGGTTCGATTGGCGTGATCTCTTCGGGGTTCGGCGCACATCTTTTCCTTGAGAGGCAGGGTTTCGAACGGCGAGTGCACACGGCGGGCCATTCGAAATCCATGTTGGATCCCTTTGCCCCGGAAAAACCTGAAGATGTCGCAAGGCTTGAAGGCCTGTTACGCGATATCCACGAGAACTTCACTGCTCATGTCAAAGCACGACGCGGGGCAAAGCTTGAAACGGGTGCTGATCTGTTCACTGGCGAAGTCTGGCTGGCACGCCGCGCGCATGAACTTGGCCTGATCGACGGCATCGCTCATCTCAAACCCAAAATGCAGGACCGGTTTGGCGATAAAGTAAAATTCCGCCGTTACGGGCTGCGCAAGCCATTCTGGTCACGGTTCGGCGCCTCCTTGGCACAGGACGCGGTTGCCGGACTTGAGGAGCGTGCCGCATACGCACGTTTCGGTTTGTAGCGTGATTATCAAGATCGTGACCCTCTTTTTGATTGCCATGGGCGTCCTGGCAATGTTCGGCAAACTGCGGTTCCCGGGGCAGAAAAAACTGCAATCCGCAAGATGCCCGCGCTGTCATCGGTTCAGGATCGGTAAAGGTCCCTGTGCCTGCGAAAAAGGAGGCCGCGCATGACGGCATGGCTGTTATCCGGTCTCGGTTTGTTGATCCTGTTGCTGGCGGGTGATGCGCTGGTACGCGGTGCCGTGAACCTCAGCCTGCGGATTGGAGTACCGGCGTTGATCGTTAGTTTGACGATCGTGGCATTCGGCACCTCGGCGCCAGAACTTCTGATTGCAATCAGTGCAATTAAGGAAAACGCACCGGGCATCGCCCTGGGTAACGTTGTGGGGTCGAACACGGCCAATATCCTGCTGGTGCTGGGCCTGCCTGCGCTGCTTGCCACGCTGCACACCAGCGAATGCGACAGCCGCAAGAACTATGTGTTCATGTTGCTGGCAACCGTTCTGTTCATCGGCCTTGCCTTCTGCGGCGTGTTCAACCTGTTCAGCGGCGCGATTTTGCTGGCTGCTCTCAGCTTTGTTCTATGGACCGCCTTCCGAGAAGCCCATGCCCATCGTAAGGCCTGTGGCAAAGCCTGCGCCGAGGATGACGATTTTGATGGCCTCGAAGAAGCCGATCCAGACATGCCCTATTGGAAGATTTCAGTCTACCTGGTGCTCGGACTGATAGGCCTGCCGATGGGCGCACATCTTCTGGTCGACAACGCTACAATCATTGCCCGCACTTACGGCGTCAGCGAGACTGTAATCGGATTGACACTTATAGCGGTGGGAACTTCTCTGCCGGAACTGGCGACCACTGTTATGGCTGCACTGCGCCGACAAGCCGATGTCGCATTGGGCAATGTTATCGGGTCCAACATGTTCAATCTGTTGGCCATCGTCGGCATTGCAACCCTGTTTGGGCGCATTCCTGTTGATCCAGAATTCCTGCGATTTGATCTTTGGGTCATGCTGGGCGCATCACTCCTTTTGGTCCCCTTTGTATTTTTCAAACGGGATATCACCCGCGGATGGGGAATTCTGTTGACAAGCCTTTACGCGGTTTACGTTATTTCCTTGTTGGTGTGACACAAAGAGAGGCCGCATGACCCGAGCCCTAGTTACCGGTGCCGGAATTCGCCTTGGTAGGGCAATGGCCCTTTATCTGGCCGGGCGTGGGTACGACGTGGCGGTCCATTACGCCTCCTCTGAACAAGAGGCATCTAAGGTTGTCGCTGAAATCAGGGCCCTAGGCCGCAATGCGGTAGCTCTGCAGGCCGACCTGTTAGAAGAAGCAAGCGTGGCTGCCCTGCTGCCACGCGCATCCGAGGCGCTGGGCGGACCCATTACCTGCCTGGTCAACAACGCTTCGATATTTGAATACGACAACATCCACACGGCCACCCGGCAAAGCTGGGACCGCCACATGAACAGCAACCTGCGGGCGCCATTCGTTTTGACTCAGGCGATGGCTGAACAGGGTCTGGAACCTGAAACCGATGATACGGGCGAGCCGCTGGCAACGGGCCTGATTGTAAACATGGTCGACATGCGGGTCCGCAAACTGACGCCCGAATTCATGTCCTACACCGTCGCCAAAATGGGGCTATGGGCGTTGACCCGTACTGCAGCTCAGGCGCTAACCCCGGCGATCCGCGTCAATGCCATCGGACCGGGACCGACGATGCAGGGTCACAGGCAATCCGAAGATCACTTCAAAGCACAGCGCGCCAACACCATTCTGGAACGTGGGTCAAACCCCTCTGACATCACCGCTGCACTTGGGTATTTCCTGGATGCTCATGCGGTCACCGGCCAGATTCTCTGCGTGGATGGCGGACAGCATTTGGGGTGGCAGACACCGGATGTTCTGGGCGTGGAATAACGTTTGGTGCTGGAAGTTTTGCACCGCTCTCATTTCTGTTATCAATCCGTTACAAAAATGTCTTTTTTTTCATACACTTGCCATGTGTAGAAATTTTTACTGTTTAAATTCAATAGACTACATATGTGCCTATTTTTTAAGCAAATCAAGGAATCCTTAATGAAACAAGGGAAAATTCAAGCCCCACAAAAGTTATCTGCACAGTTATCCACAGAATACGTGGATTTGTTTTCCCTTGATCTGAAGCGCTCAAGATTGCAGCCATGGTCAAAGAATCACATATTTTGGCCATGACCTCTCAAGACGACACCAACAGCTCTCAGAATGACGCCCAGTCGACAGGATACGCCTGCATCCAGCGATATGCGAAAACGCTCGACAGTTCACCTGGCGTGTACAGGATGCTGGATGCGGACAGCCGGGTTCTTTACGTCGGCAAGGCGCGCAATCTGAAGGCACGGGTGTCGAACTATACAAGACCGGGACACTCTGGCCGGATCGAGCGGATGATTGCGGCCACGGCCTCGATGATGTTCCTGACGACCCGGACCGAGACCGAGGCGCTGCTGCTTGAACAGAACCTGATTAAGCAGCTCAAACCGAAATACAACGTGCTGCTGCGCGACGACAAAAGCTTTCCCAATATTCTGGTGGCAAAGGACCATGTCTTTCCACAGATCAAAAAGCATCGGGGAGCAAAAAAGGAAAAGGGCGCGTATTTCGGCCCCTTCGCCAGCGCGGGTGCCGTGAACCGAACCCTGAACCAGCTGCAAAAGGCCTTCCTGCTGCGCAACTGTTCTGACTCGATGTTCGAAAGCCGCACCCGTCCCTGCCTGCTCTATCAGATCAAGCGGTGTTCTGGGCCTTGTGTCGGGTTGATCTCGGATCAGGATTACCGTGAAAGCGTCAAGGATGCGGAACGATTCCTGTCAGGCCGGTCGACCAAAGTGCAAGAGGAGCTGGCCGAACAGATGATGGCCGCGTCTGAGGCGATGGAGTTTGAACGCGCCGCTGGCCTGCGCGATCGCATCCGGGCGCTGACGCAGGTGCAGACCTCGCAAGGCATTAACCCGCGCGGTGTGGCCGAGGCGGATGTGATCGGCCTGTATATGGACAGTGGGCAGGCTTGCGTTCAGGTGTTCTTCATCCGCGCCAACCAGAACTGGGGCAACAAGGACTTCTATCCCCGCGTCGGGGCAGATGTGTCAGCCGCCGAGGTGATGGAGGCGTTTCTGGGTCAGTTCTACGACAACAAGGAACCACCCCGTCAGTTGATCCTGTCAGATGCCATTGAAAACGCCGATCTGATGCAAGAGGCGCTGACCGAAAAAGCCGGTCGCAAGGTAGAAATCCTTGTGCCCCAGCGTGGTGAGAAACAAGAACTTGTCGCAGGGGCCATACGCAACGCGCGTGAATCCCTGGCCCGGCGGATGTCGGAAAGTGCCACCCAGGCCAAACTGTTGCGCGGGATCGCCGAGGCATTTGATCTGGATGCCCCGCCAAACCGGATCGAAGTCTACGACAACTCCCATATTCAAGGAACAAATGCCGTGGGCGGCATGATCGTGGCCGGCCCCGAAGGTTTCATGAAAAATGCCTATCGCAAGTTCAACATTCGTGGAGATGACCTGACCCCCGGTGACGACTTTGGCATGATGAAAGAGGTGCTGACCCGCCGCTTTACCCGCCTGCAAAAAGAAGACCCCGACCGTGACAAGGGAATGTGGCCCGATCTGCTGCTGATTGACGGTGGCGCCGGGCAAGTGAGCGCCGTCCATGAGATTATGGCGCAGCACGGGGTCGAGGAGATTCCCATGATAGGTGTCGCCAAAGGCGTTGACCGCGACCATGGTAAGGAAGAATTTCACCGCACCGGCCAAAGGCCCTTTGCGCTGAAACGCAACGACCCGGTGCTCTATTTCATTCAGCGCCTAAGAGACGAGGCCCACCGGTTTGCCATCGGCACCCATCGAGCCAAGCGTGCCAAGGCCGTGGGGGCCACACCGCTGGATGAAATCCCCGGCGTGGGGGCCGCGCGCAAACGTGCCCTGTTGGCTCATTTCGGCAGCGCCAAAGCAGTTGGCCGGGCCAACCTGGCCGATCTGAAAGCGGTCGAGGGGATTTCGGCCGGCTTGGCGCAAAAGGTCTATGATTTCTTCCACGACAAGGGCTAGGCCCGCCGCCCGCGCCACAGGATGTACAGCCCCGAGGCCACAATCAGCGCGCTGCCGATCCACATGGTCTGGTCTAGTTGCTCGCCGAACAGGAACACGCCCAGACCGATACCGAACAGCAGACGCGTATAGCGGAACGGCGTCACGGCCGAGACCTCTCCGATCCGCATCGCCTTCATAAGCGAGGCATAGGCCATCACACCCATAAGCACCGCACCGGTCAGAAACAGACCGTTGTACAGATCGAGCGGGACGATTGGCACGCCCTCCCACAGGCGATAGGCCAAACCGGCAACGATGATGCTGAGGAAGCCGTAAAAGCCCAAAACCTCAGTCCCCAGTGTCGCCGGGGCTGCGCGGCTGGCCAGATCGCGACCGGCAAAGCCCAACATGCCCAGCACCGCCAGAATGGACAGCGCCGAAAAGCTGTCTCCGGTCGGTTGCAGGATGACTACAACGCCAATCAGACCGATCAGAATCGCGCTCCACCGTCGCCAGCCAACTGTTTCGCCAAAGATCAGCGCAGCGCCAGCGACCACGACCAACGGAGTCGCCTGCAAAATCACAGTAGCTGAGGACAAAGGCGTCAGCACAATGGCTAAGACATAGAATAACCGTCCGAATACCTCGAAGAGCACGCGCACTTTCATCGGGCGCGACAGGACATCCGGCTGAAACAGTTGCGTGCCGCGCGCCAGTGCAACCGCCGCAAAGACCAGCGCCCCACCCACCCCGAACAGAACCATCACCTGCCAGATCGGTACGGCACCCGAAGCCGCTTTCAACAGCGCGTCTTCCAGCGCAAACCCCGCCATTGCAGCGATCATCCACAGGCTGCCGGTCAGATTTGACCGGGCATCGGTTTGTATATGAGCTGTCATGATGTGCCTTCTGTCCCGGATACGTGCGGTGAACCTGACCGCAAAAAGAACAAACTCCAAGGGGCATGGGCGCACCACGCCTTGCCTGCGGCGCTTTGACCAAGTTCAGGGGACAAGTACGGTTTTTTGACTGTCTATCTTTTCTGTTGGATTTTAGCGATGTAGGGTCCGCTGCATGAAGTGGAACCTGCCCAATATTCTGACCGTCCTGCGTCTGCTGGCAGCCCCGGGGCTGGCCGTGATGTTTTTGTATTTCACCCGGCCCTATGCCGACTGGTTCGCGTTGATCCTGTTTCTGACAGCCGCCTTAACCGACTGGTTCGATGGCTATCTGGCACGAGCGTGGAAGCAGGAAACAAAAATTGGCGCCATGCTGGACCCGATTGCCGATAAGGCGATGGTGGTGATCGCGCTGATGATCTTGGTCGGGTATTCGGCCGAACACTGGACGCCGTGGCTGGTCCTGCCTGCCACTGTGATCCTGTTCCGAGAGGTCTTTGTGTCAGGCCTGCGCGAATATCTGGGTGATACGGCTGGGACGCTGAAAGTTACCAAACTTGCCAAATGGAAAACCACGGCCCAGATGGTGGCGATAGCCGTCTTGTTTTCACAGGGCATCTTCGAGCATTACTTTGTGATGGCCAGCTTCGGCATGGACCCAACGCTGATCGACCAGATTCTGACCGGGCAGGAAGACGACCTGAACGGCCTGCGCTGGCATCTTGAAGGGATGTTCTGGTCCAGTCGGATCGGCCTGTGGCTGCTGTGGATCGCAGCAGCGCTGACATTGATCACCGGCTATGACTACCTACGTAAAGCCATGCCACACCTGAAGGAGAACTAAGGGATGGATGTGCTGTATTTCGCATGGGTCCGCGAACGGATTGGCCTGCCGAAAGAACGGGTTGAAACCGAGGCCGCCACCGTATCCGATCTGGTCGCAGAACTTAGCGCGCGCGAGGATCGCTATGCAGCGGCCTTTGCGGATCTGTCGGCCTTACGTGTTGCGCTGGATCAGGAATTGTCGGATTTTGACGCCCCGTTGGCGGGCGTTCGTGAGGTTGCCTTTTTCCCACCAATGACAGGTGGCTGAAGTCATGCGCATCGTGGTGCAGGAAGACCCGTTTGACCTAGGTACCGAGGCAAATGACTTTGCGGCGGGCGATGCTGCAAATGGCGCAATCGTGACCTTTACCGGTGTTGTGCGTGATCTGGCCACGGGCGATTTGGACGTGATGGAGATTGAGCATTATCCGGGCATGACGGAACGGGCCTTGACCCAGATTGCGCAAGAAGCAATAGACCGCTGGTCGCTGGGCAATGTGCTGGTGATCCATCGGCATGGCAGGCTCGCTCCGGGGGATCGGATCATGATGGTGGCCACTGCCGCACCGCATCGCAAGGATGCGTTCGAGGCGGCCGAATATCTGATGGACTACCTAAAATCCCGCGCCCCCTTCTGGAAGAAAGAAATCACCACCGCTGGTGCGGAGTGGGTTTCGGCCAAGGACGAAGACGAAGATGCACTGACCCGGTGGTAAACACGGGTCCCTGCATATAAGCCTTTGCACCATGCTGTTCGTATTCGGTGCTCACATGCTTATCACCGTGTGCTGCAAATTTGGATCCGCCAAAACTATGCTGGATAAAGGTGTTGGTTTCAGGCAGCCGCTCAGTTTCGATCAACTCTAGAACCGAAAGCAAAACATCCCGCATGTGGGCAAAGATGTTGAGACAATCTTCCTCCGCCGAAGCCGCAAAAGAAATGACTATCGACAGGAAAGCGGTAATTAGCGCTGTCAGAATGCCGGTTCCGAATAGATAGTCGTTGAACGGATTTTTGACATCGTAGAAGCCCCTGAAGGTTAGAGTTTCCCATTCGATTTCGACCCTAAGTACAGACGGAAGATGCCGACTGGAACTTGGCGGCATATCACTCAGCTGCGTGGATCCAGGAAGCACCAAAACCAGCTTGTTTTGGAGTTCTGGACTACCTGACGTTGCACAAGGCCCTTATCCGGAAACAGGGAATCGCGTTCACGGGATCGATGCGCATGTCCTAGCCTGAACAAAGAAGCACGTTCTCGGGGCTCTTTGGCGCACCCGGCAAAGCACCGGCCAATAAATTCGGTCACTTTTCGGAGGGGTCACTTTCTGCATAGTCTCGCAGTACTTGAATGTCCGAGAGCAGGGCATGTGTCCGGTCAATTTTAACGCCAAACGGCTTTAGCCGGGAAAAGGCGCGGCTCAGGCTTTCGGGCTTCATGCCCAGGCGCCCGGCAATCAACATCTTGTCATAGGGCAGCTCGACAATGCAGTCCCCCATCTCGGCTTCGCAGAGAGTCAGAAGAAATTCTGCCACCCGCTGTGCGCCGGTCTGGGCCTTAAGCTGCTCAAGCTGGGCGACCAGAGAATGCAGATGGGTAAAGGTAGCTGCCAGAATTGACACCCCAATTTCCGGGTCCTCTCGCATAAGGGACAAAAGGACCGGACTTGGAATGTGCATGATCTCACAGGCCGAAACTGCCTCGGCCGAAACCGGATAGGGAACGTTACGCAAGGCGACCGCTTCGCCAAAGCTTTCGCCGCGGGTGAAAACGCTGACAACTGCTTCGGCACCGGTAGGGGACATGCGAAACAGCTTTACCCAGCCCGACAGAACCACATGAATGGCCTGGGCTTTTTCTTCCTGTAGAAAAATCGTCTCTCCGCGATCATATTTCCGCCAGATCGCGTGACTTAACAGCGTGTCGATATGATGCTCGGGAAAGCTCTTGAGCAATAGTGACTGCTTGGCGATCGCTTTTAGTGCCTCATGCGCCACGAAGCTTTCCCCTCTTTTCTAGTTGCGTACCCGATCAGTACGTCCGTCCTCTTAAGGCTATGCCAAACCTTCGGCTTCCAAGCCAGCCTTTCCTTTCTGCGGCTTGACATTTGTCATGTTGCGTAGCGGGCCCGGCACATAGTCTTGCTGGAAAGCCAGTATTCCCAGGAGTGTTCGAGATGGACTACGAGCGTTTTTTTGGCGAAAGCCTTGAGCATCTGCGCGACGAAGGCAACTACCGCATCTTCATTGATCTACAGCGCCGCTGTGGCGCGTTCCCGAATGCACGCCAGACAGATGGCGCTTTACAGCGCGACGTACGAATTTGGTGTTCCAACGACTATCTGGGAATGGGCCAGCATCCTGATGTAGTCGGGGCAATGCACAATGCACTCGACCGTTGCGGCGCGGGCGCAGGGGGCACACGCAATATCTCGGGCACGACACATGACCACGTTTTGCTGGAACAGGAACTGGCCGACCTCCACGGGAAAGAAGCCGCCCTTCTGTTCACCTCTGGCTATGTGTCGAACTGGGCGGCACTTGGGACGCTGGCTGCGAAGATCCCAGGTCTGATCGTATTCTCGGACGCTTTGAACCATGCCTCCATGATTGAAGGCATCCGCCATTCGCGGGCACAAAAAGTGATCTGGAAGCACAATGATCTGGCGGACCTCGAGGCAAAGCTGGCCGCAGCCGATCCAGATGCGCCCAAGATGATCGCCTTCGAATCTGTCTATTCGATGGATGGGGATATCGCTCCGATCAAAGAGATTTGCGACCTGGCGGATAGATATGGTGCGATGACCTATCTGGACGAGGTCCACGCCGTTGGCCTTTATGGCTCGCGCGGTGGTGGCATCGCCGAACGCGAAGGGTTGATGGATCGCCTGACTGTCATCGAAGGGACGCTGGGCAAGGCCTTCGGCGTGGTTGGCGGTTACATCGCGGCATCCGCTGCCTTGTGTGACTTTGTCCGCAGCTTTGCCAGCGGGTTCATATTTACCACCGCCCTCCCGCCCGCAATAGCAGCAGGCGCTGCCGCCTCGATCCGACACCTCAAGCAATCCAATACCGAGCGCGATCTGCAGAAAACCCGCGTTGCGCAGGTGCGCGCCAAACTGGACGCCGAAGGCATCCCGCATTTGCCCAATCCCAGCCACATCATCCCGGTGATGGTAGGTGACCCGGTGAAATGCAAATTCATCTCGGATACGCTGCTGGAAGAATTCGGGATCTATATTCAGCCGATCAACTATCCGACCGTTCCCAAAGGCACCGAACGCCTGAGAATTACCCCCTCTCCGGTTCATACAAACGAAGATATCGACCATCTGGTCGGTGCCTTATCGGCCCTGTGGCAACGGTGTCAGATCGCGCGAATGCCGATGGCCGCACAATAACTGAGGCGTCCCTGCGCTTGGAGAACTGCCGCCCCACGGGGGCGGCTTTTTTCATGTCAAAACAGTGAGAGGCCGAAGATCACCATCGCAAATCCGGTCAGTACATTGGTGAAACCGCTAAGCCAGGCCGGGCTGTGCGTCAGGTCCAGATATCGTGCAAGGATAATGCGGGCTTTGGACAGGGCCAGGATCAAAATGCCTGCGCTCAACACCGGTGAGGACAGGGGGAGTATCGTCAGCAGGGCCGAAGCGGTGCTCAGAACCAACAGGCTGAGCCATGCGCGGGTGAGTGGGTTTGGGAGCATCCAGCGGGAGCTGTTTTGATCCGGTGAGGTTTGGGTCATGCCCGTCATCCCAACAGGTAGATCACGGGGAACAGCATGATCCAGACGAGATCGACCATGTGCCAAAACTGGGCGCCGGCCTCGATGTTGCGGGGATTGTCCCGCCAGGCGACCAGCAGCAGGATAACAACCCCAGCCAACACATGTGCCGCGTGGAAGCCGGTGAGCAGATAGTAGAACAGGAAGAACGGATGGGTCTCGTAGGTAATTCCTTGTGCAGCCTTGTCCGCGTATTCCACGCCTTTGATAATCAGGAATACAACGCCCAGCGCGGCAGCTGCGATTAACGCCAGGCGGGCAGCAGTCCGACGCGCAATCTGCCGCCAATGCAAGGCTTGCGCGGCCAGATAGCCAGAGGTGACCAGAACCGCAGTGTTCAGCGCGGCTCCGGTGCGGTGCAGATGCGATTGCGCCTCGGCAAAGCCCGCCGGATCGGTCAGGCGCACGCCCATGAAAGCGACCAGGCCCGCGCCAAAGACCAGCAGCTCCGAAATGATCAGAACCCACATCAGTAATTCGCCGGGCAACTCGTCGATTAGGGACGCGTCGCTCATGCGCCGACCAGTTGGCGGTAGATTTGCGGCAGCGCCATGGTCAGGCGATGCGGGTCCGGGATGACGGCAAAGCCACCCTGCCCGAACATCCGCGGGAACCAGCTTTTACCTGTCTTGTCGATGGTGACGCCAAAGACCGATTGCCCGGCTCGGCGCGCCTCGCGCACGGCCATGTGGGTGTCTTCGATTCCGTGGCGGCCTTCGTAGTGGTCAAGATCATTGGGTTTGCCATCGGTGATCACCAGTAACAACCGGCGCTTACGCGTTTGGGTGGCCAGATCGGCCGAGCAATGGCGGATCGCGGCACCCAGCCTTGTATAGTGCCCCGGGCGTAACGATGCGATGCGCTGTTCAACCTGGCTGCCCATCACCTCATCAAACCGTTTGCAGCGTTGCACATAGACCCGCTGTCGTTTCAGTGAACTGAAGGCGTGAATGGCGAAATCGTCACCACAGGCGTTCAGGCCCCAGGCCAGCGCTGCCAGCGCCTCGCGTTCGATGTCGATCACGGCGCGGCCAGTCACGGCACTTTCGGTCGAGCGGCTGACATCCAGCAGGATGGAAACCGCCAGATCGCGTGCCTCGGGGCGGGATTGTTGCCAGATGCGTTCGGTACCTTCACCGTTGGCACAGCGGTCAACCTGCGCCCGAACGGCGGCCTCGATATCCAGCTGATCGCCGTCCAGATGGCCTCGGGTCATCACGCGGCCCGGGCGCAGCGCTTCGAACTGACGTTTGACGGCGCGGATACGGCGGGCGGTGGCGGGGTCTTTTCCAAACTCGGCGGCATCCTCACGAATATCGGCGTCCGAGGTTAGAACGTTGACGTGATCAGGCAGATATTGCCCGGTGCGCACGTCCCATTCCGGATAGAGAATACGGCCCGACAGACGTTCGCGATTCACATCCTCGGGTGCCAGGTCCAGATGCAATTTCAGCTTGGTCGGTGGCGCCTTGGAAATCTGGCCCAAACCGATCTCATCCTGATCATCGGCGGCCTTTTTGGCATTGTCGGGATCATCGTCATCAATGCGACGGTTTATGTTCAGAAACTCGGCCCAGCTGAGGATCGCCTCGAATTTATGAAGGATAAAACTGTCACTGCGTTCAGCCTGATCGGATTTGCGCCGCCGGGCACGGTGGGTTTTCTCACCCGATTCCTCGGGCGGGCCTTCGGTATCGGGGTTTTCGACATCGTTATGCTCTGAAAAACCAACAGCGCGTAATTCCGGCCACAGAGGGACAGGGCGGAAATGTTGATATCCGCGTGGGGCAGTCAGGTCATCGTCAAATGACATGAATTGCCTGGCCTTCGGGGATAAAGGCGCGGGGTCGCCCAGCCGATGGCGGATCAGTTCTTCAACCGCTGTTTCCACAGGCGGGAGGCCGGATTTGTTGCGGTCATGCAGAACACCTTTGCAAAGCTCGGTGTAAAGCGGTCGCAAGCCGGGGGCGTTGTCCAAGGTTGCATTAACCATGGTTTGTGCAGCGCTCAGCGCGTGCAGATCGGCGCGCAACGGATCACCTTCGACGATCCGGGTTCCCGCATGGGCCGCTGCGGCGGCCAGCCAAACATACAGCGCTCCGTTCGCCTCGCGCGCGGGAAACACCGCCAGACGGTCCGGGAGGCGCAGCACTTCGCCATCGAACGAAGCGCGCGGCATCAGTTCAACTTCGGTACCCAACCGACGGCGCCAGCTTAGGCGATGGTGTGAAACCTCGGGCGAGACCGGGCGCAATTCAACGCCCGGGCTGCCCCCAAGCCCGCGAAAAAGGACTGCCAGCCGCCCCGCGACCTCAGAAAGGTCGACCGCGGCTCCAACATGCACCTGGGGTGCATCGAGACGGCTGGCAAGGGAGTGCCACAGTTTCCCGATCGTTTCTTCGGGTTCCCATGGCTCAAAATCGATCCTGACCATCGGCCGGCCTCACCCAAAGACAGCCGTGACAAGATCGAGGAGCCCGCGTTTGATGTCCTCGTCATCTGTCAGAGGTTCGATCATGGCGGCAAGGATCGCGCGGTCGGTGGACATGCCCTGCGCGATCAGCGTGGCGGCATAGACGACCAGACGGGTTGAAACGCCCTCTTCAAGATCCTGCCCCCTGAGCCCGCGCAGTTTACCTGCCAAGCGGATCAGTGGCTTGCAGCGTTCCAGCGCCAGCCCGCTTTCTTTAGCGACCACCTTTGCCTCCATCTCGGGCGACGGAAAGTCGAACTCCAGTGAGATGAACCGCTGCCGGGTCGAGGGTTTCAAGGTTTTCAGGATATTCTGATATCCCGGGTTATATGAGGCGACCAGCATGAAACCGGGCGCGGCCACAAGCTCCTCACCGGTGCGGTCGATCGGCAGGATGCGCCTGTCGTCAGTCAGCGGGTGCAGCACGACGGTCACGTCCTTGCGCGCCTCGACCACTTCATCCAGATAGCAGATCGCGCCTTCGCGCACCGCGCGGGTCAGGGGGCCATCGACCCAGATCGTTTCCCCGCCTTTCAGCAGGTAGCGCCCGATCAGGTCCGCAGCGGCAAGGTCATCGTGACAGGCCACCGTGTAAAGCGGGCGGCCAAGGCTGGCGGCCATATGCGCCACAAACCGGGTCTTGCCGCAACCTGTCGGGCCTTTCAGCAGGACCGGCAGGTTGTTGGTATAGGCAGCAGCGAACACGTCACATTCATCACCCTGTGGCAGGTAGAAGGGGGCGTCAGCCGCCCCCGTTCTCAGTTTCATGGAGCCATCCATATCCATCACTCCGCTGGGGTTTCGGCCGCGCCGGCTTCAATGATCTCTTTCCGGGGAACCCAGATCGAGTAGATGAACAGCAGCGCACCCAAGACCACGACGATGCCAGAGCCAAGGCGCATCCAATAGAAGATCGCGACCTGATCCTGCACATCCATGAAGTAGTCTCCGACCACCCGCTGCATGTGCGTCTGCACTGTTCCAGCAAAGGTCAGCACAAAGGTCATGAAAACCATACCGCTGGACATCAGCCAGAAGCTGCCCATGTTCAGAACCTGATTATAAGGATCGCGGTTCTTCAGGATCGGCATTGCATAGCTGAAGATTGCCAGGTTGAGGCAGACATACGCTCCATAGAACGCCAGGTGTCCGTGAGCCGCAGTGATCTGCGTACCGTGGGTATAGTAGTTCACCCCATGCAGCGTGTGCAGGAAGCCCCAGACACCGGCACCGAAAAAGGCCAATGTGGCACAGCCCAGCGACCACAGCAGCGCCGCTTTGTTCGGGTGGTCCCGACGGCCCTTCCAGACCATCACAAAGGCAAAGGCCATCATCGCAAAGAAGGGGATCACTTCGAGGCTTGAGAAGATCGAGCCGATCCACTGCCAGTACCCTGGTGTGCCTATCCAATAGTAGTGGTGACCTGTACCAAGGATACCCGAAAACAACGCGGCGGCGACAATGACATAGAGCCATTTCTCGACAACCTCACGGTCTACCCCGGTCAGCTTCAGCATCAGATAGGCCAGGATCGAGGCCATGATCAGTTCCCAGACACCTTCGACCCACAGGTGGACAACATACCACCAGTATTGCTTATCCAAGGACAGGTTGCCCGGGTTGTAAAAGGCAAACAGGAACAGCAGCGCCAGACCCCAAAGACCCAGCAACAAGATGTTGGTAATCGCGGTCTTCTTGCCTTTCAGAACGGTCATCGACACGTTGTACAGGAAGATCAGTGCGGCCACGACGATGCCGGCCTTGACCCATTTGGGTTGCTCTAGGAACTCGCGCCCTTCTTTACCCAGCAGCCAGTTTCCTTCAAACAGGTTGAACGTATAGGTCAAGACCACGCCCAGTGTACCGACCACCAGAATGATCAGCTGCAGATAGGCCAGCATGGGCGAATGGATCTCACGCTCGGCCTCTTCCGGGATCAGAAAATAGGCCGCACCAAAGAACCCGAGGATCAGCCACACGATCAGCGAGTTGGTGTGCAGCATCCGCACGATGTTGAACGGCAAAAGCTCGCTCAGGAAATTGGGTGATACATAGATAAAGCCGGCCAGAAGGCCGCCTAGAACCTGTATCGCGAACAGGGCCATTGCCACCGCAAAGTAGGCATAGGCGATTTTTTGGGATTCGTATTTCATTGCTCCGTTCCCTTCTCAGCCCGCCTCGTTGGGCGGCCAGTCCTGAGCGTCGATATTGTCCGTCCAGATCAAAAAGTTGGTCAGATCACGGATGTCTTCGTCGCTGAGGTTGAAATTGGGCATCTGACGACGACCGGGAATGTCTGTCGGCTGCGCCTCCATCCAGCCTTTGAGGGCTTCAAAGGCCGATTCCGGGTCGTCCAGCACGCCCCAACGTGTCATCACATTGCCAACCTCTGGTGCAAAGTATGCACCTTCGCCAAGGATGGTATGACAGTTGATGCAGGCGTGTTTTTCCCAGACGTGCTTGCCCCTGATAACACTTTCATCGAGCTTTGCTGCGTTCTCAGAGTTCACGATATACCAGTGAGAATGGGCCGACAGAGCCAGAAAGATGAGGATAAAGAACAGTGACCCGCCATAGAATATATTGCGTGCCATGCTCTTGGTCATGACTTCTCGCATTGCGCTCTCCTTTGCGCAGATTAGCTAGTCTGGCTAAAATGACGGGATGGGCACGGTATATCCTTAACGAAAGTCAAGACTTGCAAAAGGAAATCAAATCACGCTGACCGTTGCACCTTGGGACCCGTCAGCGCGGGCCACATCGCGATCAGGAAAAGCGCAAATGCGCTGACCCACAACCCGTCCGACAGCAGCATCGCAACCATGTAACCTGCATTCAGATCTGCCCCAATCCACCGCGACAGGGCCGCCACCGCCATCAGACCATAGGCCACCGCCATTGGGCCGGGTGCCACCAGCGCGCGACCACTGTGGCCAAGCGCGGCGCGGCTCATGACCGCTAGGGTCATGCCGCCGACGCATCCGATGCCCAGGATGTGAAGGGCAGCGATCTCGTTTCCGAAACCCAGCACTGACAGCCCCCAGAGGATCAGTCCCAGCGCCAGCATTGCAAGCCCAAGATACAGTGCCAATAGGATCGGCTCCCGCGCAGCCCAGCCCGCGCGCCAGCGGGCCATGCGCGAAACCTGCGCCACCCCTAGAACCAGCGCCATCGATCCAGCCAAAGCATCTGACCCCAGCACCAGAACGATTGGCGGCAGGGTCAGGGCAACCGCCATCGCTGATTTATCCAGAATTGGCACAGATTTTGGCCAGTTCGCCTCGGGAACGCCCGCGCGTCTCATGGCGTTTCGGGTAAAGGCCGGGGTGATCCGTCCGCCAAGAATGGCAATCATCGCGCAGAGCGCCAGCAACCCCGCGCGCAGCCCGGTATGCAATGTGTCATCCGTCATCCCGGTCCATTCAAGATGCGTGAACAGATCAGCAATCCAGATAAAGCTGAGCAAAAGCAGAAAGAGCATGTTCTGAGGTTTCGGCCTCCGGATGAGCTGGGTTGCAATCTTGGCCGCCAGAATCGGTACAAAGGCCAGGTCGACCACCGCCACAAGCGCCGCAGGCAGCATTCCCGAAAACCACATCGCCATCCGACCAGCCAACCACAATCCGGCGGCCAACGTTATGAACTGCGCACGCGCATCTGGTGCGCCGGTCCAATTTGGCACCGCGGTCAGAAAGAACCCGCCCAGCGCGGCTGTTGCATAGCCGAAGATCATCTCATGCGCGTGCCACATGGGCGGGGCCATGCCATAATCCGGCACTGCATATGGCACCGTCAGCCACAGCCCCCAAACCACTCCGACAAAGAGGCCATAGAGGCCGGCGGACAGAAAGAATACACGAAACCCTTCACCAAACACGCGGGTGATGATTGCGGGCATGGCTGCTCTCCTTGGTGTTTTCCAAGCCCTAGCAAGCCGCCCGGCTGCGCGACTTAACAAAAATCAAACCGGCCGAAAAAGTGTGCCAAAGATACAGATTTTCCCAGCCGGAAAATTGACGTTTTTCCCTGCCCGCCACCTGAATTGCGCGGCTGGTGTTGACTTTCGTCAAGGAGCACCCTTGCGCGATGCCCCACGCTTGGACCGCCTCACCAGCAAATGGAGAGTGATCATGTCACTTGGAATCAGCTATACCAAAACGGGCCGCGTCTTCGGGGTCGGTTTGGCGATGTTGCTGGGCAGTGTCGCTGCACCAGCTTTCGCCGAAGAGCCAACTTTGAACGAAGAAGCGTTTGAAGCGTCGAAACAACTTTACTTTGAACAATGCGCGGGGTGCCACGGTGTCTTGCGTAAAGGCGCCACTGGCAAGAACCTTGAACCGCATTGGAAGAAAACCGCAGCTGACGGCGCTGTGACCGAAGGCGGCACACTTGCGCTTGGGCAAGAGCGGCTTGAGAAGATCATCGCCTGGGGCACCGAAGGCGGGATGAACAACTTCTCGGACATCATGTCCGAGCAGGAAATCAAAGACATGGCGACTTACATCATGATGGAGCCGCCCAAACCACCTGAAATGTCGCTGGACCAGATGATGGCGACCCGCAAGGTATATGTTGAAGAAGAGGACTACCCAACCGAGCCGATGCATGGCCGCAACTGGGAAAACTTCTTTGTTGTTATCGAGCGCGACGTCGGCAAAGTCGCTGTTATCGATGGCGACACCAAAGAGGTGCTGACACATATTCCGACCGGCTATGCGGTGCACGTTCTGAAAGCATCCGAACACCATTCGCTGGAAGAGCCGGAACAGCCCGGTCGTTTCTGGTACACCATGGGCCGCGACGGCAAGATGACCAAGATCGACCTCTGGCAGACGCCGGACAAGATGTTGGTGTCTGAGGTAAAGATTGCCTATGATGCCCGCGACGTTGCTGTTTCCGGCGATGGCAAATACGTCATCGGCGGGGGCTATTGGCCGCCGCACTTTGCAATCGTTGACGCCCAAACGATGGAGCCGGTCAAGGTTGTATCGACCCGCGGCGTGAACGTGGACGGGGACTATGTGGAAGAGGCTCGCGTGGCCGCTATCTACACAACTCCAAATGAGCCGACCTGGATCGTTGCCGTCAAAGAGCTGGGGCAACTGTGGCAAGTAGATTATACTGATCTAGACAATCTGCGGATCGACAAGATCGACAGCGCCAAATTCCTGCATGACGGGTTCTTCGATCCGACGGGCCGGTATTTCCAGATCGCTGCAAACGCATCGAACAAGATGGTGGTTGTAGATACCGAGACCCACAAGCTTGAGGCGATGATCGACACGGCCGCGTTGCCGCATCCCGGTCCGGGCGCAAACTGGATTGACCCGAATTGCGGGCCGGTAGCTGGCACAACCCACCTCGGGGTTGGCACCGTGACGGTCTGGGGCAACGACCCCGAAAACCGACCCGATGACGCCTGGAAGATCTGCTACGAAGTGGAAACAGACGGCCCGGGCCTGTTCGTCCGTACGCATCCGGAATCGGACTATATTTGGGCTGACCAGACCAAACACCCGGAACCGGAAGTGCAGCAATCTGTGCAGGTCATCTCGAAAGAGACCGGCGAGATCGTGAAAACCATCCAGATCACCGAAGACGAAGGCAGCGCCGCTGTTCACTTTGAATTCAACGCGGATGGAACCGAGGTCTGGGTGTCCAAGTGGAACCTGTCGGATTCAAAAGAACCCAACGGTCAGATCGTGATCTTTGACGCCAAGACTTTGGAAGAGATCGGTCGCATCGAAGGGCTGTACGCCCCGACCGGCAAGTTCAACGTCTACAACCGGTCGAACCACGTCACCTGACGGGTTTCGATCAACTCGGAGCAGGGCGGGCCCCTCGCCCGCCCTGTCCTTGTTTCATCCATCAGCCGAATGCGCAGGCCTGACACGCCGCGCCAGTCAACACAGCCAAAACGGAGCCCGGACATGACCTCCGATCCAGATAAGAAACCACCGATCTGGCGTCGGTATTTCCTGTGGGGAATGCCTGTGGCCGGTATTGCCGCTGCCTTTGCCGCCGGGATCGTCTTTTGGGGTGGGTTCAACACCGCCATGGAAGCCACCAACACCAAAGAGTTCTGTATCTCGTGCCATGAGATGCGCGATTTCGTCTATGAAGAATACACCGGGACCATCCACGATGTGAACCGATCGGGGGTCGGGGCGGTCTGTTCCGACTGTCACGTACCCAAGGACTGGACCCACAAGATGATCCGCAAGATCAAGGCGTCCAAAGAACTGTATGGCAAGGTGGTTGGCTCGATCAGTACACCCGAGAAGTTCGAAGCCAAGCGTATCCATCTGGCGATGAATGAATGGGAAAGGATGAAGGCCACAGATTCGCGCGAGTGCCGCAACTGCCACGACTTTGAATCGATGATGCCCGAGTTCCAGCGCCCCCGCGCGCGCCAGCAACATTTGAACGCAATGGAGACAGGCCAGACCTGTATCGACTGCCACAAAGGGATTGCGCATTCGAACATCCGCGACAGGGCCACAGATGAATATCTGGAACAGATTGAAGCCCCGAATCCTGATTTCATCCGTGCAATTCCGCCAGAATACCTGGCCAGTCTCGACCGTGTAGAAGCCAAGGAGGCGGCTGAGGCCGAAGCCGAAAAATCGGCCAAGACAGCACAACAAGAGGCGGTGCAAGCCCAGATCGCAGCCGCTGTGGACGCTGCAGTCGCCGAAGAGCGCGCCAAATCAAGCGGTGAAGAATCTACAGCCCCGGCAGGCGGTGGCAGCGATATCGGAGGCGATATCGACTGGACCAGCATCGCAAGCGCGGATCTGAAGTTGTTTTATCCCGGTCAGGCTTCGTTTGAATGGGTTCAGAATGGCAAGTTCCACGGCGGCGCCCGGCCACTGACAAAAGGTGGCGACCAATGTTCGACTTGTCATGCCAAGGAATTGGACATGATTGGAAACAAGATCGTCGCAGGCGGCGAGCTGGAACCAACCCCGATCCCTGGAAAACGAGGTGTAATCGACGCAACTGTTCAGGCGGCCCATGATGCCGAAAACCTCTATATCCGCTTGCAATGGCCGGATGCAGGCCACAATCCTGCACCATTTGTGGATGGCGGTAAGATGGACCCGGACAACCAGATCAAGGTCGCCATGATGATCACCGGAACCGGGATCGAAATGGGGGATCAGGTGGGCTGCTGGGCCTCGTGTCACGCGGACAACACCTATATGCCGTTTGATCCGGGTGCAGATGCGATTGTCGCCAATGGCGATGTTGCAGGCCGCCTGGCCGCTCAGGACACTGTGACCAAATATATCAGCGAAAGCCGCACCGAGGTCGAAGTCAAAGGCCGGCGTGGGAAAGCTCTGGGTGGCTGGGACAAATTGCAGGCCGAAGCGCAGATCGCGCAATATCTGGATGACGGCACCTATCTGGATCTGATGCGCGTCTATGCCGATGGCAGCGCCAGCAACGGCTATCTTCTGGAACAGCGCATAGTCAATGATGGCGAAATCGCCGCCTCGGCCAACTTGTCGGGTGGTATTTGGACCGTCACGTTCTCGCGGCCCTTAAACTCGGGCGCACCGGGTGATGTGCCATTGGAACCGGGCAAGGCCTATACGGTCGGCTTTGCAATCCACGATGACTTTGCCGCGGCACGATTTCACCACGTAACGCTGAACACAAGCTTCGCGCTGGACGACGACAGTGCCGATATCAACGTGGTCGGGCAATGACTGATGGGGCCGGGTAAACCGGCCCCAAAGTATTAGGTATGGAGACCTGGACGATGAAGATCCGCCTACTTCTTCCTGCATTTCTGGCTTTGGCGTCACCTGCAGTGGCCGCTGACGAAGACACAGCTGAGATCTGCGCCGAGGCAGAAACCCGCTACGTGGACCTGTTCGGTCAGCCGTCTTCAGATGTGGAAGATGCAGGGGTTGTGCTGATGTACAAATACAATTTCTGCCCAGCCCAACTGACGGTCAAAGCGGGGACCACAGTGCGTTGGGTGAACGTAGACAAACGCACCAGCCATAGCGTCCTGCTGAAAGATGGCAGCAAAGCCGAGAGTGACCGCCTGTTCCCCGAGGAATCTGTTGATCTGACATTTCTTGTTCCCGGCGCCCAGGATTACCTGTGCGGACCACATTGGGAGACACAGAACATGTTCGGAATGGTCACCGTAGAGCCCTGATAAGCGGCAGGCTGAAAGATGCGCGGGCGCAATTCCCGTGCTCCTTAACTTAAGTCAAGGAGGTCGGTTTACCTGTGCGCCAACTTGTTTCCATGACACGCCCGGTTCCCCCAGCAACGTCCCATATTCGCGCATGGAAACGACCAAAACACCGGGTTCCGAAGACATTCAGAACAAGCGAGTTTGCACATGAGCGGTAAGGTTTTTCTGATTGGTGCCGGCCCTGGTGATCCCGAACTGATCACCATGCGCGCCCTGCGTATGCTGCAGGAGGCGGACGTGGTGGTCTATGACCGCCTTGTTTCGGATGAAATTCTGGCCATGCACACCGAGGGCGCGCGGCTGATCGCCGTCGGCAAGGCCCCCAAGTGCCACACTGTTCCTCAGGATCGCATCAACGAAATCCTGCTGGAACACGCACGCGCAGGTCACGTTGTGGCCCGGCTGAAAGGCGGGGATCCGATGATCTTTGGTCGCGGCTCGGAAGAGGCCGCTTTTCTGATGGCACACGGTGTTACGGTCGAATACGCACCGGGCATCACGGCGGCACAAGGCGCATCCTGTTCGACCGGCGTGCCCCTGACCCATCGCGGACTGGCGACCTCGGTTCAATATGTCACCGGGCACAGGCAGTCCGACAAAGTTCTTGATCTGGATTGGAAACGGCTGGCGGACCCGGATACGACGCTGGTCGTCTATATGGGCGTGGCCAATATCGGCCAGATCGCCATCGGCTTGATGACCGAGAACCTACCCGGATCCACCCCGGTCCTGGCTGTTGGGCAGGCCACCAGTGCCTCTGAACGCCGCCTTGTATCCCGACTGGACCAGATTGCCGCGGATGTGCGCAAGGCGGATCTGAAGGCCCCTACCTTATTCATTATCGGAAAGGTCGTTTCGCTTTATGCCAATCAGGCCCTGACCGAGATTTTGGAGCGGGCGCATGGGTAGCCTGGCGCATATGGACCGCAAGCAGCCGGGCTGGGCCGCGCATACTGTTCTGACTGCCGTCGTTCTGGTTGCCACTTCCGCTCTGGCCGCTGACGCCATCGACCCAACCGCCCTGAAACGGTTGGTCCACCAGGATTGCGGCTCGTGCCACGGATTGTCCCTGAAAGGCGGGCTTGGTCCTGATCTGCGACCGGTAACTCTGGAACATTACGAGGCGGACGTCCTGACGGGGGTCATACTAGACGGCATCCCCGACACGGCTATGCCCCCCTGGCGCCCCCTGATCAGCGAAGAAGAGGCCGAATGGATCGCCCGATACCTGCTGGAACAGGAGGCAAAATGAAACAACTTGCCCTTGGCATCGTTGCCCTAATGATGATGACACCTGCCAATGCAGACCCCACCGCCACTGGAGATCTGGGCCTTGTGATCGAACGGGCAAAAGGGTCGGTCTTATTGGTGGACCAGTCGGACCGGGCCGCATTGGCACGGATCGAAGGGTTGGGCGATCTGTCCCACGCCTCCCTGGTCTATTCACCCGACGAACGCTTTGCCTATGTTTTTGGCCGCGATGGCGGGCTGACCAAGGTTGATATAGTGACCCGTCAGATTGCAAATCGGGTCGTGCAGGCTGGCAATGCCATTGGCGGCGCGATTTCGGATGACGGCCAACTGGTTGCGGTGTCGAACTATGAGCCGGGTGGCGTACGCGTGTTCGACGCGGATACACTGGAACTGGTTGCCGACATTCCCACCGACAGCAAAACCATAGGTCTTGTCGATGCGCCGGGCCGTCGGTTCGTGTTTTCCATGTGGGACACGGGCGAGACCTGGATTGCTGATTTCGCAAATGGCGCGCCCGAGATCACAAAGATCACCGATATGGGTAAGAACCCCTATGACGCGCTGATCACCGCCAATGGTCGCACTTATATCACCGGTCTGTTTGGCGAGGACGGGCTGACCGCACTGGACCTATGGGCAGACAATCCAAAACCGATCCGCGTGCTGCCGGGCTATGGGCGCGGACAGGAAGAGATGCCGGTATACAAGATGCCTCATCTTGAGGGCTGGGCACTGACGGATCGCGAATTTGTCCTGCCCGCAGTCGGCCACCATGAGGTTCTTTGGATTGACGCCGAAACCTTGACAGAAACAGGCCGCACCCAAACCCATGGTCAGCCGGTCTTTGCCATGGCGCGCCCGGATGGGCGACAGGTCTGGGTGAACTTTGCCCATCCATTGAACGATACAATTCAGGTCATCGACAGCGTCAGCAAACAGGTCATCCACGAATTCTCTCCGGGCCCTGCCGTCCTGCATATGGAGTTCACGGCACGCGGGCATGAGGTCTGGATCAGTGTCCGCGACGCCAACAAGGTCGTGGTCTACGACACGCATAGCTTTGAAAAGCTGCGCGAGATCGCGGCGGACAGCCCCTCGGGTATCTTTTTCACCGCCCGCGCGCACAGAACAGGGTTGTAACCCATGCAACATATCACTGACCCGATCGACCGTCGCCTGCTGGACGATTTTCAGCGCGAATTTCCGATTGTCGACCGCCCGTTTCAGCCAGTGGCCAAGGCGCTGGGGCTGGACGAAGCTGAAGTGCTAAACCGTCTGGCGCGAATGCGTTCGACCGGCCGGATCACCCGGGTCGGGGCCACGATCACTCCGGGCGCGGTGACGGCCAGCACTCTGGCCGCGGTGGCCGCACCCGAGGAGCATCTGGAGGACATTGCCGCCCTGATCGACGCAGAGCCCGGTGTGAACCACAATTATCAACGCGAGGACAAATGGAACCTCTGGTTTGTAGCGACCGGCCCTGATCGCGCGCATGTGGACGCCACTCTGGCCCGGATTGGCCTGCAAACCGGTTTGCAGGTTTTGGACTTGCGTCTGGTTCGGCCGTTCAATGTTGATTTGGGCTTTCGAATGACAGGCAAGCAACGCAACGTACCAGCACCGCGCAAGGTGGACTGTTCCGTTCTGCAAAAGGGTGATCGCTCGTTGATGCAGGCGCTTAGTTCCGGCTTACCGCTGGTTTGCGAACCTTACGCAGCACTGGCCGCCTCTTTGGACCGTAAACCAGAGGACGCCATGACGCGGATCCGGATCTTACACGAGGCTGGAATTGTCTCGCGTCTTGGCGTGATCGTAAGACACCGGGCACTGGGCTGGTCGGCCAATGCAATGGTGGTCTGGGATATGCCAACTGATCAGGTCGATCGTGCCGGACCTGCGCTGGCAAAATACCCTGGCGTGACACTGTGTTATGAGCGTCGACCCGTTGAAAACATCTGGCCCTACCGCCTGTATTCCATGATCCACGCCCGCTCGCGCAGCGAAGCGCGAAACGTCCTGGCCGGGGCTGCGGCATTGCCTGAGCTGTTTGGCGCGCAGCACAAGGTGTTGTTTTCGACTCGCTGTTTCAAACAGACCGGCGCGCTGATCCAACCCAAGGAGACAGCGGCATGACCCTGGACGAAACTGATCGGGCAATCCTGAACCGAATGCAGGACGACTTACCTCTGACCTCACAACCCTATGCGATGGTGGCCCAAGAACTGGGGATTTCGGAACAGGATCTGTTGGTTCGCCTATCACGGATGAAGGATGACCGGGTCATCACGCGCTTTGGCCCGTTCTTTGACGCGGCCGCGATGGGCGGGGCTTTTTGCCTATGTGCCATGGCCATACCGACAGAGGCATTTGAATCCGTCCTGACCAAAGTCAATGCGCATCCCGAAGTTGCCCATAATTATGAACGTACGCACCGGCTGAACATGTGGTTCGTGTTGGCCACCGAAACGCCCCAAGGGATTGAGGCCTGCGCCGATGCGATCGAACAAGAGACGGGGATCGAAGTTCTCAGATTTCCCAAGTTGCAGGAATTCTTCATCGGCTTCCGGGTGGCGGCATGATCGACGCAAAAGATAGACTGATTATCGAGGTTCTGCAGGGCGGATTGCCCCTGGTGCCTTCGCCCTACGCTCGGGTCGCTGAAAGCCTTGGGATGGACGAACAAGCGCTGCTGTATCGCCTCGCAGAACTTAAGGCGCGCGGCGTTATACGTCGTATCGCCGCAGCCCCGAACCACTACAAACTGGGCATGACTTCGAACGGTATGACAGTCTGGGACGTCGATGACAGTCAAATCGCTGATTTGGGGGCACATATTGGCGGTCTGCCTTTTGTCACCCATTGCTATGAACGTCCACGTGCCCTGCCCGACTGGCCTTACAACCTGTTCGCCATGGTGCATGGCAAAGACAGGGGTGAAGTCGAAGAAAAACGGGCCGAGATTGCCGGTATTCTGGGCAGTGCCTGCCGGGCCAAGGACATCCTGTATTCAACGCGCATCCTGAAAAAGACCGGGCTGCGCCTGAAACCGAAAGGCCAAACGCCATGTTCCGCCTGACTGAATACATGCAGCAACTGGTCACCCCGACCCCCGTGCGCAAGCGCCGCCCCGGCCCGGTTAAGCCGGTGGTCATCTGGAATCTGACCCGGCGCTGCAACCTGAAATGCCGCCATTGCTATACTGTTTCGGCGGATGTCGCGTTCCCGGGTGAGCTCAGCCACGAGCAAGCCATGGTAACCCTTGAGGATCTCGGCCAATTTCGCGTCCCGGCCCTGATCCTCTCGGGGGGGGAACCGCTGGATCGGTTCGATTTCTTTGATATCGCCAACCGGGCGCGCAAGTTGGTGCCGATGCTGGCGCTGTCGACGAATGGCACGCGGATTTACGATGAAACCGCCGATATGATCGCTGATGTCGGCTTTAACTATGTCGGCATATCACTTGACGGAATCGGGGCCACAAACGACTGGTTCCGAGGTGTCGAGGGCGCCTTTTCAGATGCCCTGCGCGGCGTGCGCGAGTGCAAGAAACGCGGCATCAAGGTCGGTTTGCGATTCTGTTTGACCGAGGGCACGCAGCACCATCTGCCCGATCTCCTGCAGTTGTGTGATGATGAGGGGGTCGACAAATTCTACCTGTCTCATCTGGTTTACGCCGGTCGCGGCGACAAGAACAGGGGCGAAGATGCCGAACACCTGCGCACGCGCAAAGGTCTGGATCTGTTATTGGACCGTGCGTGGGAGGCAGCCTCGGGCGGGCGCCCGCTGGATATCGTCACCGGCAATAACGATGCCGACGCCGGATATTTTCTGAACTGGGTCAGGACGCATTTTGATGCCGAAAAGACCTCGCATATACGTGCGCATTTGGCGGCCTGGGGCGGGAACTCCAGCGGGTTGGGGGTGGCCAATATCGACAATCTTGGTCGGGTCCATCCCGACACCTACTGGTCAGATTACACGGTCGGGAATGTGAAAACGACGCCGTTTTCCGAGTTGTGGACCGGGGACGACAAGATGCTGGCCATGCTGCGCACTCGCCCGCGTCCGTTGAAAGGGCGCTGTGGAGTTTGTCAGCTCAGGGATGTTTGCGGTGGCAACACGCGCATCCGGGCCCTGCAACTGACGGGCGATCCCTGGGCCGAGGACCCGGCCTGTTACCTGTCAAACGATGAAATTGGCGTGGATAAAGCGGGCAAACGCCTGCAGGTCACACCTTTCCGGGGGAAAAGCCATGATCCGGCGCATCAGTTCTTTTAGGGCTCGGACGCTTGGAACACTGTGTGCGCTTCTGCTGAACAGCGCCGCATGGGCCGACGCCCAGTCCGACTATGCCGAACATTGTGCGTCCTGCCATGGTGACACCCGGCTGGGCGGTGTTGGTCCGGCCTTGATACCCGAAACGCTAAAACGCATGCGCGGGCCGCGGGTTGCCGCCGTGATCGCCGAAGGGCGCACCGCCACCCAGATGCCCGCCTTTGCGCATAATCTGAACACCCTGCAGATCGAGGAGTTGGCAGGTTGGTTGAAATCCCCGCTCGAGACCGTCCCGGACTGGGCCGAGGCGGACATCATGGCCAGCCGTACGCTGGACGCAGACTATGTCGAGATTGATGCGCCCGTTTGGTCCAGTGATCCGATGAACATCACGTTGGTGGTGGAAACCGGAGACCACCATGTCAGCGTTCTGGACGGTGACACATTTGAGGTTTTGGACAGATTTGAAACTCCTTTTGCCGTTCATGGCGGCCCAAAGTTCAGCCCCGATGGGCGTTACGTGTTCATCATGTCCCGCGATGGCTGGGTCCAGAAATATGACATCTGGGCGTTGCAACAGGTGGGTCGCGTGCGGGCGGGACTAAACAGCCGCAACATTGCCATGTCAGGCGATGGCAAATGGCTGGCGGTGGCGAATTACCTACCCAACAGCCTGACCCTTTTGTCCACCCGGGATCTTTCGGTGGCAAAAGTGATCGAGATTAAAAGCAGGAAAGGTAATCCCAGCCGCGTTTCGGCCGTTTATCAAGCTCCGCCACGGGAAAGCTTTGTGCTGGCCTTGAAGGATGTGCCAGAGATTTGGGAGGTCTTCTATGGCGCCAATCCACCCCAATCCGGGCTGGGACACGATTTTCGTATCGAAGGGCAGTTCAAGAACCCTAACCCTTTCCCAGTACGCAAGATCACTACGCCCGACTATCTGGACGATTTCTTTTTCGACCAGACTTATGAATACGTCATGGGCGCATCTCGCGACGGGAACGGCGGTCAGGTGATTGATCTGGTCATTGGCCAAAAAGTGGCTGACCTGGATCTGCCCGGCATGCCGCATCTGGGTTCCGGGATTACCTGGCGGCGCGGCGATACAACTGTGATGGCAACGCCGCACCTGACTGATGGCACCGTCTCGGTGATCGATATGGAGACATGGGAAACGGTCAAGCGGATCAAGACCGAAGGGCCGGGGTTTTTCATGCGCAGCCATGAAAACTCGCCATATGTCTGGGCCGATGTTTTCTTTGGGCCCAACAAGGATGTGATGCATGTGATCGACAAGCAAAGCCTTGAGATCGTGCGGACCCTGCGCCCAGCGCCGGGCAAAACCGTGGCCCATGTGGAATTCACCAAGGACGGAAGCCATGCGTTGGTTTCGATCTGGGAAGATGACGGCGCGGTGATCATCTATGATGCAAAAACACTGGAAGAGGTCCGCCGTCTGCCGATGCGCAAACCTTCGGGAAAGTACAATGTCTGGAACAAAATCACCTTCTCGGAAGGAACCAGCCACTGAGGGCAAATGGCCGGTGTGGAAACTGGCCATGTTGCTGTATCCAGCGTCTGCGCTGACCGTGGCCATAAACCTTTTTCTGGCTGGCCTGATCGCCAACAGCGCCGGATTCGGAGTGATTGAGCCTGTCACCGCCATCCTGTGGTCAATCCCATTGGGTGTACCTGCCTGCTGGTTTGCAGGGCGCTGGGTACGCAGTTTGATGGACGAAGCAGACGGCTAGGTCGGATTCTCCAAAGGCCTAACCGAAGTCAAGTATCTGCTTTCGGGAATCTCTTAGGACTTGGGAAAGATCACCGAGTTGGATTCTCCATGCCCGCCCAAAATCCTTTGCACATTTCAGCTGTTTGCGCGTCCCGCGCAGCTTGTGCGGTGGCAGGTATAATCCTTCTGCTTTTGCAGCTGCTTAGCCCGGCGCTGGCGAGTCCCGGGCAAAGCATGTGGGTTGAGATCTGCTCGGAGGGCGGCGCGGTCTGGGTCGAGGTTGATCTTGAAAAAGGCGATGCAGACCCGACCGCACCTTGCCCCAAATGCGCCGATTGCGCGCTGTGCGCCGTGACCGGTGCCGCACCTCTGCCCATGCCGCTGGAAGTGACGCTACGGGGAAGGGTTCAATTCTTATCTTGCCAAAACAACAGGTCCTTCGAGCTAAATGGCTCTGACCGGCTGTGGCCAGAAACCCGGGGTCCTCCCCCTGCACCAGAATTTAAAACCGAACGCGCCCCGCGCGCGTCCATGGCGTCCACCCCAACCATCGGAGGTGCGCCGTGGTCGTAAGTCGCGCAATCCATTTCCTGTTGGCCTTTTTTCTGTCCTGCCTGATGGCGATCAGCGCACATGCCGACAGCCTTGCCAGCTTTTTGCCAGAACTTGAGCCCGCGGACCTGATCCCCGGCGCCGAGGCATTTGGCCCGATCAGAAAAGACATTCCGGTTGCGCCTATCCTGAAAGGGGGCAAAACGATTGCCTGGGCCTTTCTGACCTCGGATTTCGTGGGCACCACAGGCTATTCCGGCAAACCCATTCACGTCGTTGCAGCGATCGACAATGATGCGGTGCTTACTGGCGTTAAGCTGGTCAAGCATTCGGAACCCATCGTACTGATCGGGATCCCGAACGCGCGCATGGTCGAACTGACCGAAGGCTACGCCGGCCTGGACCTTAGGATTGAGGCTGAAACAGGCGGTGAGGGCCATGACCTCGACATTATCTCGGGCGCGACTGTCACAATCATGGTGATCGACGACAGTCTCGTGCGTGGCGGCATCAAGGTAGCGCGGGCTCTGGGGCTGGGTGGCTTGTCACCGCTGCAGGCCGACGGGCCAAAGCGCGATGTCGATATGGCACAAGACGCCACTTATGACTGGACAACGCTTTCGGGTGACGGCTCGGTCCGACGCCTGACACTGGATGTCGGTCAGGTCAACGCTGCGTTCGAGGCCACCGGCGACCAGCGCGCCATCAGGCGCCGTGAACGGGGCGCGCCCGACGACACCTTCATCGACATGCATCTGGCGTTGGTTTCAGTCCCGTCGATCGGCAAGTCGCTGCTGGGCGAGGCCGAGTATCAAAACCTGACCGAGTGGCTGGGCGAGGGCGAGCAAGCCATCCTGGTGCTGGGTCGTGGCGCCTATAGCTTCAAGGGGTCAGGCTATGTACGTGGCGGAATTTTCGACCGTATTCAGCTGATTCAAGGTGATAATTCGGTACGCTTCTTTGATAAACAGCAAGAGCGTCTGGGCAGAGTTGCGGCCGCCGATGCGCCCAGTTTCACCGAGCTGGATATCTTCAAAATCCCCGCTGAGGCAGAGTTTGATCCGGCCGAACCGTTCCGCCTGCAACTGTTGGTGCAACGCGCCGTCGGTGCGGTTGAAAAGACGTTCCTGACCTTCGATTTGGGCTACAAACTGCCTGAGCAGTACCTGTTGCCAGTCGTAGCCCCCACCGTTGTGGATGACGCCACAGGTGAAGCCGCCGCCAAAGCCGCTCTTTGGAAACGTATCTGGAAGGATCGCACAGTCGAGATTGCCGGTCTGGGCGTCATGCTGCTGATACTGACGGCGACCTTCTTTTTCCAGTTCCATGCCACGATGAACGCGCGGGTCTTTTACTGGTTCCGCATCGGCTATTTGACAATGACCCTGTTCTTCATCGGCTGGTACGCGAATGCCCAGTTGAGCGTGGTGAACCTGATGGCGCTGGCGGGCAGTTTGCGCACGGGTTTCTCATGGGATGCCTTCCTACTGGACCCGCTGGTGTTCATCCAATGGTTCGCCGTGGCAGCCGCCCTGTTGTTCTGGGGACGCGGTGCCTATTGCGGCTGGCTGTGCCCGTTTGGTGCGCTGCAAGAACTGACCAACAAGATCGCGCGGGCTTTTCGCGTGCCGCAATGGACCCTGCCCTGGGGCCTGAATGAACGGCTGTGGCCCGCGAAATACATGATCTTCTTGGGTCTCTTCGGCCTCAGCTTTGTCTCCATCCCGCTGGCCGAGAAGTATGCCGAGATCGAGCCTTTCAAGACCGCGATCATTCTGAAATTCATGCGCGACTGGCCGTTTGTGGTTTTTGCGCTGGCCCTGTTGGGGATCGGCCTGTTCGTTGAGCGGTTCTATTGCCGCTATCTCTGCCCGTTGGGCGGAGCACTGGCGATCCCGGCCCGCATGCGCATGTTCGACTGGCTACGCCGTTACAAGGACTGCGGCACCCCCTGTCAGACCTGTGCCAATGAATGCCCCGTTCAGGCGATCCACCCCACAGGTGAGATCAATCCGAACGAGTGCGTCACCTGCCTGCATTGTCAGGTGCTCTACCAGTCCGAGGACAAATGTCCCGTCGTTATCCGCCAACTGAAACGGCGGGCCAAGACAGGGTCGGTCGATCTCAAGACCCCACTCGGACAACCACCGGCGAACCATCCAAACGCCAAACCGAAAACCGTTTCCTAAAAGGAGGAACGATCATGTCGGAACATGACAACAAACTAACCGTCACACGCCGCGGTATGCTGGGGGCGACCGCCACTGGCGCCGTGCTGGCCGGAACCGGTCTGGGATCAACCCTGATGACCGCAAAACAGGCCAGCGCCGCGGCCAATGCCAATCTCGAACCTGGTGAGTTGGACGAATACTACGGTTTCTGGTCCTCGGGTCAGACCGGTGAGCTGCGCATTCTGGGCTTCCCGTCCATGCGCGAGCTGATGCGGGTGCCGGTGTTCAACCGCTGTTCGGCCACCGGTTGGGGTCAGACCAATGAATCGCTGAAGATCATGACCGATGGCCTGCTGCCGGAAACCAAGGAATTCCTCGCCAAGCGCGGCATGAAAACCTACGATAACGGTGACCTGCACCACCCGCATATGTCGTTCACCGACGGCACCTACGATGGCCGTTACCTGTTCATGAACGACAAGGCCAACACGCGCGTTGCTCGCGTACGCTGCGACGTGATGAAATGCGACAAGATCACCGAAATCCCGAACGCCAAGGCGATCCATGGTCTGCGTCCGCAGAAATTCCCGCGCACTGGTTATGTCTTTGCCAATGGCGAAGATGAAACTCCATTGGTCAATGACGGCACTGTGCTGGACGATCCGTCGCAATACGTGAACATCTTCACCGCGCTGGACGGCGACACCATGGAAGTGGCATGGCAGGTGATCGTGTCGGGTAACCTCGACAACACCGACTGCGACTATCAGGGTAAGTACGCCTATTCGACCTCGTACAACTCGGAAATGGGGATGAACCTGGCCGAGATGACCGAGAACGAGATGGACCATGTTGTTGTCTTCAACCTCGCCGAAATCGAAGCGGGGATTGAGGCGGGTGACTATCAGGAGCTGAAAGGCGTCAAGGTTCTGGACGGCCGTAAGGGTCAGAACAAGAAATACACCCGTTACATCCCGATCCCGAACTCACCGCACGGCATCAACACTGCGCCTGACGGCAAGCATGTCTGCATCAACGGTAAACTGTCGCCGACCGTATCGATCATGGATGTCACCAAACTGGACGCCCTGTTCGAAAGTGATGCCGATCCACGGTCCTGCATCGTGGGTGAGCCGCAGCTGGGTCTTGGCCCGCTTCACACTGCTTATGACGGCCAGGGCAACGCGTTCACCACGCTATTCCTGGACAGTCAGATCGTGAAGTGGAACCTCGACAAGGCAATCGAGGCTTACGGCGGCGCCGATGTTGACCCGATCATCTCGAAGGTCGATGTGCATTATCAGCCGGGCCATAACTCGACCACCATGGGTGAAACCAAGGAGGCTGATGGCAAATGGCTGATTTCGATGAACAAGTTCTCGAAAGACAGGTTCTTGAACACGGGTCCACTTAAGCCTGAGAACGAGCAGCTGATCGATATCTCAACCAACGAGATGAAGGTGGTTCACGACGGACCAACCTTTGCGGAGCCGCATGACTCGATCATGGTGCGCGCTGACATCGTCAACCCGGTCAACGTCTGGGACCGTAACGACATCACCTGGGAGGACGCCCGCAAACAGGCTGAGGCCGATGGCATCGATCTGGAAGATGGTGCCGAGGAACCGATCCGGGACGGCAACAAGGTGCGGGTCTATATGACCTCGCAGGCCCCAACCTTCAGCCTTGAGAAGTTCACCGTCAAACAGGGTGATGAGGTAACAGTCTACATCACCAACCTGGATGACGTGGACGATGTGACCCACGGCTTCTGTCTTGGCAACTACGGCATCGCGATGGAAGTTGCGCCGATGGCGACCGCTTCGGTCACCTTCACCGCTGACCGTCCGGGCGTGCACTGGTTCTATTGCCAGTGGTTCTGCCACGCGCTGCACATGGAAATGCGCGGCCGGATGCTGGTCGAGCCGCAGGGAGCATAACCCATGCGTTGGCCCCTGCTCATACCGCTCCTGCTCGGCTCGCCCCTTTGGGCGGCGGATTGGGATGTGCCCAACCGGGCGGGGGCCATCAATGAAACACTGGCGCAGGCGGCGGATGGAGACACCCTTCGCCTGAGCCCCGGCGTTTATTCGGAAACACTGGTTCTGGACCGGCCCGTCACAATTGATGGGCTGGGGCAGGCCACCATTGACGGACAAGGCGTCGGCAGCGTCATCACCGTGACCGGACCGGGCGTGACCGTGCGCGGTCTGACCGTGATTGGTTCGGGCTCGAGCCATGATGGGATCGACAGTGGCATTCAGCTGGTCAAAACGGCCCATGCGCCGGTGATCGAAGGCAATGTGTTGCTGGGCAATCTCTATGGCATCGACATCCACGGCGCCAAGGACAGTGTCGTGCGCGGCAACCGGATCGAAGGGCGTCAGGACAAGCGGATGAATGACCGCGGCAACGGCGTCTATGTCTGGAACGCACCGGGTGCGCGGGTCGAAGACAATGATATCCGGTACGGGCGCGATGGGATCTTTGTGAACTCGTCCAAGAAGAACACCTTTACTGGAAACCTGTTCCGCGACCTGCGGTTCGCGGTGCACTACATGTATGCCGACGACTCGGTGGTCAGCGATAACGTCTCGATCGGCAATGATCTGGGCTATGCGGTGATGTTCACCACCAATGTGCGGGTGGCCAACAATGTCTCGATCGGCGACCGCGAACATGGCGTGATGCTGAACTACGCGAACAAGAGTCAGATCACCGGCAATGTGGTGATAGGTGCCAAGGAAAAATGCACCTTCCTGTATAACTCGAACAAGAACAAATTCACCGATAACTGGTTCGAAGGGTGCGGCATCGGCATCCACTTTACCGCTGGCAGCGAACGCAACCATATCGTTGGCAACGCGTTCATCGGCAACCGGACACAGGTGAAATACGTCTCGACCAAATGGGTCGAGTGGTCAGAAGACGGGCGCGGCAATTACTGGTCCGATTTCGCCGCTTATGATGTGGATGGCAACGGCATTGCCGACGCCCCCTATCGCCCCAACGACTCGATGGACCATGTGCTGTGGACCCAACCCGCAGCCAAACTGCTGCTCGGCTCGCCTGCCGTGCAACTGGTGCGCTGGTCGCAATCAGCCTTCCCGGCGCTGTTGCCGGGGGGTGTGATGGACAGCAACCCACTGATGCAAGCCCCTGAACCCTCAGCTATGAAAAAGGTGCCTCATGACGGATAAGGCCCTGACGATAAACAACGTCTGTAAGGACCGAGGCAAAACCCGCGTTCTTGACGACATCACCCTGTCTCTTGCCCCTGGTCAGCGCGTGGCGCTACTGGGTCATAACGGCGCCGGCAAATCGACCCTGATCAAATCCATCCTTGGCCTGATCCCGATTGAGGGCGGAGCCATTCGGATCGGAAACGCCACTCCTGGCAGTGCGCAGGCGCGACGGGATACGGCGTATTTGCCCGAGGCGGTGTCCTTCCACCCGGCGCTTACGGGCCGGGAACAGCTGACTCTGTTCGCGCAGCTCTCGGGATCCAAGGCCGATGTGCCCGGCCTGCTGGAACGTGTTGGCCTCAGCGACGCGCTGGACCGACGGATCGGGACCTACTCCAAGGGGATGCGGCAACGTCTGGGATTGGCGCAAGTGCTGCTGGGCCAGCCGAAAGTGGCATTGCTGGACGAGCCGACAAGCGGACTGGACCCGATTTCTCGGCAGGATCTGTACGCCATCATCGACGAACTGGCCGCAAAAGGCACCGCCGTCCTGATCGCATCGCATGCCCTGACTGAGGTCGAGGCCCGCACAGACCGGATCGCAATCATGCGCGGGGGCCGGATGGTGGCCGATGACACGTTAAACAACCTTTCGGCGCTGGCGGGTCTGCCAATCCGCCTGAAGGTGCGCGCCAGCTCTAACCCTGACGCCTTGGCCGCCAAACTGGGCGGCAGCCGGATCAATGGCGCGTCCGTTGAGTTGCTCTGCACCGTCGACGACAAGATGGAGGCCCTGCGCCGGATCGCCGGATTGGGCGATGCGGTGGCAGATGTGGAAATGACACCTCCCAAGCTGGAAGATCTCTATCGCTACTATGCACAGGAGAAGAGGCCATGACCCGCTTCCTCGCCATCACCCGCACTGAAATGTTGATCTTGCGCCGCAACCGCTGGCTGCTGATGGCGACACTGATCATGGTGTTATTCGCGCTGGCACTTACCTTTGCAGGCAGTGCACCCACAGGCACGCTTGGCGTTGATATGCTGACTGTCTCGGTTGCCTCGATGACGACGCTGTCGGTCTATCTTGCCCCCCTACTGGCACTGATGATTGCCTTTGACGCCATCGCAGGCGATGTGGATCGGGGCAGCTTATCGCTGCTCTTGTCCTATCCCGCCGGGCGCGGAGAAATCCTGTTGGGAAAATTCACCGCCCATTTGTCGGCGCTTGCCTTTGCGATGACCATCGGATTTGGCACGGCTGGCGCGGTGGCAGCATGGTTCGGTGGTGCCGGTCCAGAAAGCCTGTTGGCTCTGGTCCGTCTTATCCTCACTTCGATCGTGCTGGGCGCCGTGTTTCTGGCATTGGGATACTTGCTGTCCGCCCTGGCAAAGGGGGCCACGGCGGCAGCAGGTCTGTCGGCCGGGCTCTGGCTGGTTTTTGTCGTCCTCTATGATCTGGGCCTGTTGGGGGCCGTCGTCATGGACAAGGGCGGCACCTTCACTCAATCCGTCTTTCCATGGGTGATGGTGGCCAACCCGGCCGACGCTTTCCGTCTGTGGAATATCGCCGCAACCGAGGGCGTCGCGATGGCATCCGGCATGACCGGCGCTGCGCAGGCTCTGCCCGTCTGGGCCGCCCCGTTGTCTTTGCTGATCTGGCCCCTGCTAGGCCTTGCACTTGCCCGGCTCGCGTTCCGAAGGGTCGAGCCATGAAGCGTCTTTTCCTGATTGCTCTACTCGCCCTGACTGCCTGTAAGGAAGAACAGATTGCCGCGCCTGACCCAGTCGATTTGACGCCAGACGCACTCAGCTTTTTTTGCCAGATGAATATTGCTGAACATGGCGGTCCAAAAGGGCAGATTCACCTCGACGGCTATCCCACACCACTGTTTTTTGCGCAGGTTCGCGACATGGTTGCCTATCTCAAAAGCCCCGAACGCGAGGCAGCCATTGTTGCAATCTATGTCAGCGATATGGGAACCGCCCCAAGTTGGCATCAACCAGGTCAATCCAACTGGATCAATGCCGAAGGTGCGACTTTCGTCGTCGGGGCCAATGTCGCCGGCGGCATGGGCGCGCGCGAGGTCGTGCCCTTTGCAGACCCGACCGATGCGGACAGCTTCATCATCCTGTACGGAGGGTCCGCTTTGCCCCTGACTGACATACCCGACGCCGAAGTGCTTGGCCCCGTCGATCTGGACCTGAAACTGGAGACACCAGCATGAGCCGTTTGTCCCGACGTCGTTTTCTGATCATGTCTGCGGCATGCGCCGCGCTACCGGCGGCCGCTTCTGGCGCACCAGTTGCGCATTGGCGTGGCATCGCGCTGGGGGCCAGAGCCAGCCTTGACCTTGTTGGCCTTTCTGAGGCAGAGGCGGCGCCCCTGCTGTCATCAATCGAGGCTGAACTGAACCGGCTGGAAGATATCTTTAGTCTGTACCGATCGCGATCACAGATTTCAGAGCTGAACCGAAGCGGGTTGCTGCAGCAGCCGGCCCCCGAGCTGTTGAATGTACTGAGCCTGTGTTCGACCCTTCACAGTGCATCAGACGGGGCTTTTGACCCCACAATACAACCCGTCTGGCGGGCGATGGCCGCGCGCGCCAGCGCATCTGAATTGACTGCCGCCCAAGAAACTGTCGGCTGGCACCGAGTCCGATATGACGCTGATGCTATCCAGTTGCCGGAGCCCGGTGTCTCAGCCTTGACATTGAACGGTATCGCACAAGGCGCAATCACCGATCGCATTGCGGCGCTGTTACGGTCCTTTGGCTTACGCGATGTTCTGGTTAACATGGGAGAAATCGCGGCAATGGGTCAGCGAAGTGACGGGCAAGACTGGCGGGTCGGCCTTGCGGGTCACAATAATACAGTCCTCAAGAAGATCACTTTGCAAGAACGCTCAGTAGCCACATCATCGGTTGCAGGCACGCTCTTGCCGGGCGACCACGGCCATATCCTGAACCCATTCGGCCCAAGCCCAAGCAACCACATTGTTTCCATTTCCGCACCCAATGCAGCCTTAGCTGACGGTCTGTCCACAGCCCTTTGCGCCGCCCCAAAGGAATGGACGCGTAGAATTCTGCAGAGTTTTCCATTGGCCAGTTTGGAGTTGAGCGGATAATCCGCAGTCTGTTCCAAGGCAGTCAAATCGGCAAATAGGACCTGTCCGCTGAATCAACTTTACCGGCGGTCAACCTTTCGAGCGCCAGCAGCCTCATACCGAACAGTCATCCGAATTCAGAAACACCCCAGTTGTGCCGGCTCTTGCAACACCAACGGTACCGGTTTCGGTGGTATAAGCGGATTTGCTAACAATCCAGGCACCAATGGTCGATCACGAGAGCAAGCTTCGAACCTACCGCGTCCCGCGAGGATTTCGAAGGGCCGGGTCATTGAGTGCTGGAAACGGAACACCCGACCTTCCGATCACGTTATTTCTTGGCGGATGTGGCGGGTAAAGCCTTCAAAACGTGTAAGCCATCACAAAAACATCATATGAAGATTTGGTGGCGGAGACGAAGGGATTCGAACCCTCGAGACCCTTCCGGGCCTACTCCCTTAGCAGGGGAGCGCCTTCGACCACTCGGCCACGTCTCCGCTGGCCGGTGTATTCGATAAGCGCCAAGAAATACAAGGGACCTCGTGAAAAAATCTTCAAAAAGTCAAATCCATGATGTCTATGGCTTTCTGGCTTGATCAAAGGCAGCCGCGAAACGTCACCCGCAATGCGTGTCTGCCGGGCCTTCCATAAGGCGATCAGACCCAAGAGACATCGGCTGGGAAAGCGAGCGACGGCCCAACGAATCACTGATTTGAAAAGGGCCCTGTCCGAGACACCGGCAATGTACAAACAGAGAGTTTCCGAAGCTCCGGGTCAGCCCAATTAGGTGGGAATTTTCTCCAGCTTCATAGAAAACTTGCCAAACACATAGGCATTAAGGCATATTTGCTTAGATTTTTTACAAATAATACAAAGAAATAAATTCCACGAGGCACAGACCGGGCAGCGGGCGCATTGCGCTCTGGAATAACCTTGGGGAAGGGATAATTAGTTTGGTATGGTTAAGAGTGTTGTGTGTTTCCTGTTGTGTTTTGATACTGCCGTCGCAGATCCTGGCCAACATTGGTACTGTCGTAAGCGTCAAACAAGGCGCAGAAATTACCCGAGCCGGGAATTCCCGGCCACTGCTTGAAGGCATGGAAGTTGCCTCGGGTGATTCCATATCCACAGACAGCAGAGGGGTAGTTCAGCTGATCTTTGTTGACGAAACGAAGATCGCGATAGGGCCTAATGCAAAGATGGCGCTGGATGTGACCATGTTGCGAAACAAGAAGAAGGCCAAGAATTTTGCCGTTCAGGCCTTGGGTGGAAGCTTTCGTTTCATCTCGGGCAACAGCAGAAAACGTGCCTATTCCATCCAGACCCCCACTGCGACAATGGCTGTGCGTGGGACCATATTCGACATGTGGGTTGTGCCTGGCACCCAAAGCTCGATGCTGGTGCTGGAAGGCACCGTGCAGATGTGCGGCCTGAAAGGCGGCTGCAGATCAACTGGACGTCAATGCAGCCTGTTTGCCACCAGTCAAAAAGGCAAGGTGGGCCGCCCGGCCGATCAGGCACAGTACGACGAAGCAGTGAAAAATGGATTTCCGTTCATTCAGTCTCAGGAACGACTTCTCAGTCCGCTGCGCGTGAATATCGAAGGCTGCGCCGGAGAATCAGCACCAGTGCAGCCCATCGAAAAATCCGACGCTCCCGAGCCCCGCCCAGCGCCCCCGCAGCGGCAAGCGGTGAAGGCTTCGGTAGCATCTGCACCCGTTGAGGCGCCCAGTATAGAAGGCGGTGCAGCGCCGGATACGAAACCGAATAGACCTGTTAACTGAGCATCGGCTGATATGGGTAATCGGTAATGTCGGGCAGTGAAAGCGACCACTGTCTTCGGAGGCAACCGTGACGGGTAAGTCGAAAGAACGGAGCACTCGCCGCAGGGGTTTTCGCCTTGTGGGTTTGTGCCTGATCCTGTTTGGATGCTTTGTCAGGGTCATAGATCCGTTTCCCGTGCGCATGACTCGGCTGATATATTTCGACATCCTTCAGCGCATGGCCCCACGCGATTACACCCCCGACCTGCCAATCCGTGTTGTCGACATAGACGAACAGTCACTGGCCAACTGGGGGCAATGGCCATGGCCGCGTAATCTCATGGCTCAGATGGTTGAAAACCTCGGCCAAAATGGCGCTGCGGTCATCGCTTTTGACATGCTGTTTGTCGAACCCGACCGCTATTCGCCTGCTCGATTATTGGAAGACCCTGCGTTGGCCGAGGTGCTCTCGGTAGATGAAGACGCCCAAAACCTGGACAACGATGTTTTTTTCGGAGCCGAAATCGCCAAATGGCCGGTTGTTCTGGGTGTAGCGGCCCGTGTAGCCGATGATGGTCAGCCCGTCATATCCAAGGCGGGGATCATCGAGATCGGTGAGTCTCCGACCTCAGGGCTCGTCCAGGTTCCGCATTGGACCCCTCCTGCTCCGCCACTTTATTCAGATGCAACAGGCATTGGGGGCGTGAATGTCTCACCACTTGGTGGGACCGGTGTGGTCCGCCGGGTCCCGGTACTTTGGGGGGGACCGGATGGCGCCCTGCCAAGCCTGGGAATTGAGGCCCTTAGGGTGGCCTTGGGGGAAACAGTCCTTTTCGCCGAGGGCGCGTCCGATGAATCCGGTGTCATGCTGGCGCTTGAACTGGGCGATTTTCGATTGCCAACAACTCAGAACGGCGAAGTCTGGATCCGGTACAGGCGAGACCGGCCTGAACTGTATGTTTCTGCCAATGACGTTATGACGAATCCGGATGATCCTGCGCTGCGGTCCCGGATCGAAAACCAGATTATTCTTGTTGGCACCTCTGCGGCGGGTCTGTTTGATATGCACCAGACCTCGCTCGGAGAATCCGTGCCCGGCGTCTCGATCCACGCGCAGTTACTTGAACAGGTCCTAACGGGCGAAATGCTCAGCCGATCCGATGTGACCGCTGCGCTTGAGTTGGTCTCATTCGTCTTACTGGGGTTAGTGGTCGTCGCCGTCATGTCCAGCTTTGGTGCGGTCGCATCCTTCATTGCGGGTGGCGTATCTGCAGCCGTAGTTGTGCTGATCAGCTGGATGGCCTTTCAAAATCAACTCGTATTATTTGATGCAACCTTCCCACTTGCTGGTGGGATGGCGAATTTCGGGCTGTTGGCCGGATATCTATTCATTTCGACCGAGCGCGAGAAAAGAGCGATCCGAAAGATTTTTTCTCACTATGTCGCTCCTGAAATTTTGGATGAAATGGAAGGCTCGGACCATCAGTTGGTCCTTGGTGGAGAAACACAAGAGATCACCGTCATGTTCGCCGACATCCGTGGATTTACCCCGTTATCCGAGTCGGTTTCGGCCACGGAGCTCGTCGCCATTCTGAATGAGCTGTTTTCACAGGTCGGAGATCAGATTTTGCACGAGCGAGGCACAATCGACAAATTCATCGGCGACGCAGTCATGGCGTTCTGGAACGCTCCGCTTCCGGTCGAAAATCATCCCTGTCGCGCTGCACGGGCAGCCTTGATGATGCGCGGTGCATTGGCACAGTTCAATAGGTCCGAAATCATGCGCGAACGGCCACCCATTGCGCTGGCCACTGGCTGCGCGACAGGACAGGCCTGTGTGGGCAATATCGGGTCGCGGCGGCGGTTCAATTATACTGTGATCGGAGATGTGGTGAACGTCGCCGCCAGGATCGAACAAAGCTGCCGACATGTCGACTATGACATCCTGGTTTCGAATTCAGTTTACATTCTAGGCAAACAAGAGTTGGCGATGTTGGAAGCTGGGTTTGTGGACCTGAAAGGAAAAAAGAACCTGGAGCCCGTTTACATATTGATTGGCGATCAGGACATGCTCGACAGCGAGGCATTCCAGAACTTACGCGATGCGCATGCTCAACTTTTGTCGGCCATACGTGCGCGTGAACCGCTGGAGCGCACCGATGAGCTACGCCAAAACTGCATCGACATTGCCAAAGAAATCGAACCCGGTCTTCTAACCTTTTATCGAGCGCTGTCTGGGCGCACTGCGGATTTTCTGTCCGATGTCCAATCAAACAAGCTGTTGTTCAGTCATCACGCCCGTGAAGGACAAAATCTGGCCTAGCGGGCCCAGAGCCATTGCAACTTTCAAGCGAGCATGTGAACCCCATAGAACCACCCAGAAGCAGGCACGGAAGTTTGGGAACCATATGGCTAAGGCCAAATCATCCATCCTGAACTTGGCTCCTTACTTTTGGCCTGAAGAAACTGGATCAGCACCTTACTGCACCGAGCTGACCCAATTGGATGCTCATCGTGAAACAGACGCCATTATGGCCTATGTTCCGACTATCCTGACCTTGTTTGGCGCCTACACGCTTACCGAAGCAATCAAAAATGGCACGTCGCCGAAAACGCGTTTTTCTCCCCCAAACACAGACCAGCCTGCAGTCTCCTGGCCATTTGCGGGTCGGGCTTCTAAGCAACCTGTCCCGCGAGAAAGGGCTGTACGATTTTCCTGAAGCAGCCGGATCTCTGCACTCTCTCTCGGGGTTAAAGTCGAAATGATCCTGGCCGGGCCGGCCCACTGGAGCAAGACCTGACCTCGATCAAAGCCGCCGTCGCCAAAGACGAGATCAGATGGGACGGCCCGCTATATGGCGAAAAAAAGCAGCAATTATATGATGAGATTGACGTGTTTCTGTTTCCAACTCGATATAGTATCGAAGCTCAACCAACTGTAATCTACGATGCCTCCGCGTCGGACACAGCCGTGACCTCTTTCGCGCGCAGAGCTATCGAAGAACATGTTCAGGTTTGCATTGCGACCGTCGCCGTCGATCAGAGCTTTTCCGAAACCGCCACCCAATTCCCCACGGGTCCCTAAGAAAGGCCGATCACGCGACCAACAGAATGACCACACCATTGGAGCATTTGGGCAAATCTATCTAATGTGAGGCCGCATTAGACGAATAGTAATACGCGATGGCCTGCGTCCTATTTTTAACCGATAGTTTTTCGTAAATGTTTGACAGGTGAAATTTCACGGTATTGGTCGATATCTGAAGCTCTTTGGACAACTCGCGGTTGGACATGCCCTTGGCTAGAGCTTCCAGAATCGCGCGCTCTTTCCGCGACAGGCTGTGGATCGGATTCTGTTGCATCTGGCGGACATCGATGAAGGGGAACACCATCTTGCCAGCAGCCACGTCCGCGCAGGTTTCCAGCAACGCTTCAACTTCACCAGACCGGGATGAGAACCCCGCAGCTCCTGCCTGCATTGCAAGGCGCGGAACATCTCCGACATCATCGCCGTAAATGACAAAACGGGGCGCGCCTTCCTGTTCTCGCAAAACCTCGATCAATTTGGCCGCGCCAAGAACCGGCAAGCTCCAGGAGATCACACACACCTGGACCGGAACTCTCATGACCGCGCCCAGGAACCCTTCAGCAGTCGCCGATGTGGCAACCAAAGAGAATCGCGGATCACGTTCAAAAATCTCTGACATGGCCGATAAGACCAGCGGATTGTTGTCGGCAAGCATGACGTCGATCGGTTGTTGTGAAGGCTCTGTCATTGATTTTACATCCAAATCCTCAAGAAACTACCCATTCGTATAGGGCAAAACTTGGTATACTTCGGTATTCTTGCCAATACAGGTAGGTTTTTCCCCATCCCATTAGAAGTCCTAAAGCAGTAGTAAGTTACGTTGCGCGATGACGCAAGCAAGGCTTTCCTGATCCACAACGAGATGTCTGGGCGTGGTTGACCACCCCAACGATCAAGGAGGATCGCAATGACTTTCCAGATTTATCCAACGCTCGAAATCCCCGAGACGCTGGCCGCAGGCCCCGGGCCGGGCAATACAGACGCGCGCGTTCTACAAGCCTTTTCCAGCGCCGGAGTTGCGGATCACATGCAGGGCGACGTTTTGCGCGGCATGATCGAATGCAAGCACATGCTGCGCGAAATCTGGGGCACCACGAACATATACACCTTTGCGGTCGCGGGCACTGGTTGGAGCGCTTTGGACACCATGTTCTCGGCTGTCATGCCCGGTGACAAGGTTGTTGCGTTCAACAACGGGACCTTTTCGGGCATCGATACACTGACCCTTCGGATCAAGGCAGCGACACCGGACGAACATGCTGCCAACCCCTTGGATCCGCAGGCCGCCAGTGTCACGATCATCGACGTGCCGCATGGTCAGTCGGTGACCGGTGACATGGTCGAAGCCGCACTGGCTGAACACAAGCCCAAATGGGCGTTTATGGCACATTGGGAAACGGGATCAGGACGCATCAATGATTTGCGCGGCTTCTCGGATGCCTGCGAGCACCATGGTGCAATGGGTCTGATCGACGCCGTTTCGTCTTTGGGTGTCGAAGATTTCCGGGTTGATGATTATCCGGGCATCGCGGGCTGGGCCTCTTGTCCGCAAAAGGGCCTGTGCTGCTTGCCGCTTACCTATGCTCCCGTCAGCTTTACCGACGCATATATCGACAGCCTGAAAGCAACGGGTGCCTACAGCTATGTTCACAATCCCATTTTCGAGGCCCGCCACTGGGGCATCGTCGATGGCCAGGATGTTGAAAAAGGCTCATATCACCGAACACATTCGGGCTATGCCGTCGCGGCCTTTCATGAATCGTTACGCCTGACCCTGCAGGAGGGGCTAGCGAAGCGCGCGCATGCCTACAAAACGCACGAGGCCGTGCTGCGCGATGCCGTCATTGCGATGGGCTGCGAGGTCACCTCGGACATGTCCAGCCTTGTGGTGCTGAACCTGCCCGCTGAACTTGCAGGCCGCGAAATGGAGCTGGTGCAGAATTGCCGGGCCCGCGGCTTTGGCATCTGGCCAACCCTCAGCGCCCCTGTTCAGGTCCGCATCGGCATCCTGAACCAACTGAATCATCAGTCGATCGGCCGCATCGTGCATTTGTTTGCCGAAGCAATCAGCGAGATGGGTGGTTCGGTGAATCTCGAAGCGATCGAAGCGCTTCTGGAAAGCCGCTACGGCACATCTATCGCTGCATAAACGGGAGAAATGCAGATGGATATCCACGAATATCAGGCGAAAGAACTTCTTTCGAATTTCGGCGTCGAAGTCCCTTCGGGGGCCTTGGCCTACAGCCCCGAGCAAGCTGCCTATCGTGCACGTGAGCTGGGCGGCGACAAGTGGATTGTAAAGGCCCAGGTTCACGCAGGTGGCCGCGGCAAAGCTGGGGGCGTAAAGCTGTGCAATTCGGAAAGCGAAATATACGCAGCCTGTGACGAGATGTTTGGCCGCAAGCTGGTGACGCATCAGACCGGCCCCGATGGCAAAGGCATCTATCGCGTCTACGTCGAATCTGCCGTTCCGATCGATCGGGAAATCTATCTAGGTTTTGTGCTCGACCGCTCAAGCCAACGCGTGATGATCGTCGCCTCGTCCGAGGGCGGAATGGAGATTGAGGATATTTCCGCAGAACGCCCTGATAGCATTGTCCGCTCCATCGTCGAACCTGCGGTAGGTCTGCAGGAGTTTCAGGCGCGCGAGATTGCCTTCAATCTGGGACTGGAGCCCCGTCTGATCCAAAACATGGTCCGCACCCTCCAAGGGTGTTACGCCGCTTTCAACAAGCTGGACGCGACCATGGTTGAAATCAATCCGCTCGTCATCACCGGTGACGATCGCGTGTTGGCGCTGGACGCCAAGATGAGCTTTGACGACAACGCCTTGTTCCGCCACCCGCAGGTCGCGGAGCTTCGCGACAAAAGCCAGGAAGACCCCCGTGAAAGCCGCGCGGCGGATCGTGGCCTGTCTTATGTCGGGCTGGACGGCAATATCGGCTGCATCGTGAATGGTGCCGGTCTGGCCATGGCGACGATGGACACGATCAAGCTGGCCGGGGGAGAGCCTGCAAACTTCCTCGATATCGGAGGCGGCGCGTCACCAGAACGTGTTGCCAAAGCTTTCCGATTGGTACTGTCCGACAAGAACGTCCAAGCGGTTCTGGTCAACATTTTCGCCGGCATCAACCGCTGCGACTGGGTTGCCGAAGGCGTCGTGCAGGCTCTGAAGGAACTGGATATCGACATCCCAGTCATCGTGCGCCTTGCCGGGACGAATGTTGAAGAAGGTCAGAAAATACTCGCCAAGTCCGGCCTGCCGATTATTCGTGCAACAACATTGATGGAAGCTGCCGAACGCGCCGTTGGTGCGTGGCAAAACGATTTGACCCAAAACACCAAGATGAGGGCTGTGTAATGAGCATTCTTCTGGACCGCGACACCCGCGTTATTGTTCAGGGCATCACTGGACGTATGGCGCGCTTTCACACCAAGGATATGTTGGAATACGGCACCAATGTTGTTGGCGGTGTCGTCCCTGGCAAGGGCGGCGAAATCGTAGAAGGCGTGCCTGTCTTCGACACTGTCAAACAGGCGGTCACGGCCACCGGCGCAGAGGCCAGCCTTGTCTTCGTGCCGCCCCCGTTTGCGGCGGATTCGATCATGGAGGCCGCAGATGCCGGTATCCGTTATTGCGTTTGCATAACCGACGGCATCCCGGCGCAGGACATGATCCGCGTCAAACGCTATATGTATCGCTATCCCAAGGACAATCGCATGGTGCTGACCGGCCCGAACTGTGCTGGAACCATCAGTCCTGGCAAGGCCCTGCTGGGGATTATGCCGGGCCATATCTACCTGCCGGGCAATGTCGGAATCATCGGTCGTTCGGGCACGCTGGGCTATGAAGCCGCGGCGCAGCTGAAGGAGCGTGGCATTGGCGTCTCAACCAGCGTCGGTATCGGTGGCGACCCGATCAACGGCTCGTCCTTCCGCGATATCCTTGAGCGGTTCGAACAGGATGAGGACACCGAGGTCATCGCCATGATCGGCGAAATCGGCGGCCCTCAGGAAGCCGAGGCGGCCGAGTATATCCGAGACCACGTCACCAAACCCGTCGTGGCCTATGTCGCCGGTCTGACCGCACCTAAAGGCAGGACCATGGGTCATGCCGGGGCGATCATCTCGGCATTTGGCGAAAGCGCCTCGGAAAAGGTCGAAATCCTATCGGCGGCGGGTGTGACTGTTGCTGAAAACCCTGCGGTAATTGGCGAGACCATCGCCCGCGTCATGGGAGAGGCTGCGTGATGGTCAAACCTTCGGTCCTTGTCACCCGTCGCTGGCCCGCCGCCGTCGAGGCGCAACTGGCCGAAAACTATAACACCGTACTCAACATCGGGGACAAACCATTGTCCCCGGCCGAGATCCGCGATGCGTTGAAACGCTATGACGCGGTTCTGCCCACGGTCACCGACACGCTCAGCGCCGAAGCGCTGGACGTATCTGCAGCGCAAACCAAAATCCTCGCCAATTATGGAGTTGGTTACAGCCATATCTGTGAACCCGCTGCGCGCAGCCTTGGTATGACTGTAACCAATACGCCGGATGTCTTGTCCGAATGCACGGCTGATCTGGCCATGACATTGCTGCTGATGGTAGCCCGCCGCGCCGGCCAAGGCGAACGTGAGCTGCGCGCGGGCGGCTGGACCGGCTGGCGTCCGACCCATCTGGTCGGCACCAAGGTCAGCGGCAAGACTCTGGGCATCATCGGTTTTGGCCGCATCGGTCAGGAAATGGCCCGTCGCGCGCACCATGGGTTCGGCATGAATATTCTTGTCCAGAACCGCAGCACTGTCTCGTCCGAGGTATTGAAACAGTTCAACGCAACTCAGGTCGATACCGTGGACGATCTGCTGCCGCACTGCGATTTCGTCTCACTGCACTGCCCGGGTGGGGCCGCAAACCGGCACCTGATCAACGGGCGCAGAATGGATCTGATGAAGCCCAACGCCTTCCTCATCAACACTGCGCGCGGTGAGGTCGTGGATGAGCACGCGCTTGTGCAGTCGCTGATGTTCGACACGATCGGTGGGGCTGCTTTGGACGTGTTCGATGGCGAACCTCGCATTAGCCCGGATCTGTTGCAATGCGACAACCTGGTGATGCTACCCCATCTGGGTAGCGCCACAAAAGAATCGCGCGAGGCCATGGGCTTTCGCGTACTTGACAATCTGGCCGACTTCTTCGCAGGTCGCACCCCGCGGGACCAGGTGATCTGATGCAAGCGCTGGCCCGCAATATTCCGTCCACCCCGGACCCTTCGGGCTATGCCGAGGAATTGCGCTCGGAACTGCGGGCGTTGTGGCGGAATATTCTGTCGAAGCGGGCGCCGCATGTGGCGACATGGGCCGAGGCCATGCCGTTGCAACCCATCCCTACAGGGCTCGAGGCAACGCCGTATCTGCAAGCCCTATCGATCTGGTTCCAACTGTTACGCATCGTTGATGAAAACGCCCATGTCCGGGACCGGCGCCTGACCGAGACCCTAAGCGGCGCGGAATCGGTCGAAGGCGGGTTTGCCGAGGTGTTGTCTGAACTGCAATTAACGGACAGCCAGACAAAAAAACTGACGGCTGACCTATGCGCCGGTCCCACCCTAACCGCGCACCCGACCGAGGCCAAACGGGTCACCGTTTTGGAAATTCACCGGCGGATCTACCGCAATCTTGTCAGTCTTGAAGTGCAACGATGGACCCCGACCGAACGCACCGAATTGCTGAATGGTCTGGAAGGCGAGATTGATCTTTTGTGGCTGACAGGCGAACTTCGCCTGTCGCGCCCAAGCCTGCGCGACGAGATCGAATGGGGGTTGCAATTCTTCCGGGATGCAATCTTTGACGCCGTCCCGCAGGTCATGGATCGGTTCGATCAGGCCTGCCTGCATGTGTTGGGTCAGACTCTAGCCAAAACACCCAACATTCGCTTTCACAGCTGGATTGGCGGCGACCGGGATGGCAATCCGAATGTCACAACCGAGATGACCGCACTGGCCCTGCAACGCGGCCGTGAAACGGTTCACGATCTTTATCGTCAGGCCATCGATCAAGCTGCAAGCCGGTTGAGCATCAGCGCGCTCATATTGCCGCTTCCTGAGCCAAACCGTGCACGTGTACAAGAAATTATCGACCGGACACCGGACGACGATCGCAATCGAAACGAACCGTTCCGGCAGGCTCTCAATGCCATTCGCTATCGGCTGACCGATGGCGGCTATGATCACATCTCACAATTCGTAAGCGATCTTGGGGCACTTGATGCGGCTTTGTGCGCGGTCAACGCCGACGTCCTGGCACAGAGGCATATCCGTCCGCTGTGCCGCGCCGCTGCGGTTTTCGGGTTCCGAACCACAACCCTGGATATTCGTCAGAATTCAACCGTCACGAATGACGTTCTGACGGAAATTTGGTCGCAATCCGGACATGCTCCGGAATATGGCACGCCCGACTGGTCTACCCGTCTGCGATCAGAGCTGGCAGATCAAAACCTGCCCTATCAAAACCGCGAGGTGCTGAGCGATCAGGCGCAGGAAATGCTGGCGCTTTTAGCGCTTGTTCATAGTGTTCGCTCGGGGCCGGACCCCAAGGCAATTGGGCCATTTATCCTGTCCATGACCCGGTCTGCCGATGATATTCTCGGTGTGTACCTGCTGGCCCGCTATTCCGGTTTCGGGTCCGAGACATTGGATATCTCGGTGGTGCCATTATTCGAAACGATTGCAGATCTTCGCAATGCCCCTGCGATCCTGCTGGACGTTTTGGCAGTACCGCTTGCCCGCCGCAGCCTCAAAACCGATGGAAATGAAATCGAAGTGATGCTGGGGTATTCGGACAGCGGCAAGGATGGCGGGTATTTCTGCTCAACATGGGAGCTGGAGCGCGCCCAACGTCGCATCGTGACGGCACTGGCTTCGCAAGGTTTCAAGGTCACGTTTTTCCATGGACGCGGCGGCTCAGTCAGTCGGGGCGGCGCTCCCACTGGGCGGGCGATTGCTGCGCAGCCCAGCGGAACAATTTCCGGGCGCTTGCGCGTAACTGAACAGGGCGAAGTTGTTTCGACCAGATACGCCAACCGCGGAACAGCCGCGGCCCATCTGGAACTGCTCCTCTCAAGCACGTTGCGTCATACCGCCAATCCCGGCGAAACCCTGGCCCGACCCGAGTTCGACGACGCGCTGGATGCTCTGTCGGAACTGTCACAGACAGCCTATGTCTCGCTTTTGAAGATGCCAGGCTTTCTGGACTATTTCCAGCAGGCCAGCCCGGTCGAGGAATTAGCCCGCCTGAAAATAGGATCTCGTCCGGCACGTCGCTTTGGCGCGGCCAGCCTGGATGATCTGCGCGCCATTCCATGGGTCTTTGCCTGGTCGCAGAACCGCCACCTGATCACGGGTTGGTATGGTTTCGGGGCCGCAATGGCCAGCTTCCGCAAATTTCGTGGCGCGCGCGGTGATGAAGTGCTGCAGGATATGTTTCAGCACTCCCGGCTGTTCCGCCTTGCCGTCGATGAGATGGAGAAATCGCTCTATCAGGCGGATATGGGCATCGCCGCACAATACGGCGAACTAGTGCACGATGAGAACACCCGACAAATCGTCTTTCAGTCAATCAAAGCGGAATACGATAGCGCCTGCAGTGCAGTGCAATTTCTGACGGGAGGACAAACTATCGGACACCGTTTCCCTCGCCTGTGCGAACGGTTTGATCGCAAACGGGCTGAACTGGCCCGCATTCACGCGCTGCAGGTCGAATTGCTGCGACAAGCTCGATCCGAGCCTCAGGCAGGATCGGTTCCTGTTCCCCTGCTGCAATCCATGAACGCTATTTCCGCTGGCCTTGGCTGGACCGGCTAACCCTTTTAGGAGGTTTCAAAGTGAACGCCCCGCAACGCACTCAAGGTTTTTTCACCCAGTCTCTCTCAGCGCGCGACCCAGAGCTGTTCGGCTCGATCACGTCCGAGCTGGGCCGTCAGCG